>JAJVIH010000013.1:33376-118032 GCA_022072125.1 Myxococcota bacterium
AATCGGGCCAGAGCCGCCCGCAAAAGTCAAGACCATCTGAAACGCGGCATTGCGGCCTGTCTCTCCGGGAAACGCCGCCGTGCCGGGGATATTGGGCCTTCGCAATGCGTTCCGTTTTGGCGCAGAGGGAGGTGATGGCGGTTACATCCTGGGAACCGGGTTGAGTTCATGCTCCTCCATGATGTAAGGTCGCAATGTTCGTGAGAAGGGTGCGAACAAACCCGGAGGATGATTACGCATGAAGACGAGGGGAACGATTGCCGCCAGCCTGAACCAGCTTGGTCTGGTCGCCGTGCTGGCGATGGGAATAACCGCCTGCGATTCCGCCAAGAAGATCGTTGATGATGTTCTGGATGGCGGGCCGTCAGACACTGGAACCACAACGCCTGACGCCGGAGCGTCCGACACCGGAACGCCGGATACGGGGGTCGCGGATGCGGCGCCCGGCGATGCTGAACCGGTGGATACCGGGACACCGGACGCCGATACGCCAGACACCGGGCCTGCGGATACCGCGCCAACCGATACCCAACCCGCCGGTCCCAAGCTGGGCGAGGCCTGCGCTCAGGCCAATCCGTGCGCCTCGGGCGTGAACCTGGTCTGCGTGCTGGATGATTCCGGCCAGAAAGGCTCCTGCCGCCAGACCTGTTCGGTCAAGGACACCAAATGTCCGGACGGCAATTTCTGCGCCACCCTGGAAGGCGACCTGGCAGCCTGCATCCCCACTGGAAGCAAGGGATTGCCGCTGCCGTTGTGCAAGAGCTGCAAGGATGACACCGAATGCGGAGCCGAGCTTTGCATCGAGGATGAACGCGGCAGCTTCTGCGGCTTCACCTGCGTCGCGGACAAGGACTGCCCCGCCAACTTCACCTGTGAAGTGATTGACGATGGCAAGGGAGGCGTGCTGGGCAATAGCTGTATTCCCGCAGCGGGCGCCTGCGGCGCCAAGCCCAAAGGTCAGGTCGGCGACCCATGCAAGGATGGCAATGAGTGCGAAACCGGCTTCTGTCTGCTGGACGGTCCGAACGGGTACTGCACCGCCAAGTGCGCCAATGACCGTGAATGCCCGGGGCCGAAGCGCACCACCGCCAATCCGGTCAACTACCTGTGTACGCCGGCCTACGAAGACAAGAACAAGAACAACAAGACCGATGGCATCATCACCATCTGCTCCGCCGAAATCTCCGGCGGCAAGCCGGGCGGCGCCACCTGCGATCCGAAGAAGGAAAAGGAATGTCTGACCGACTTCTGCACCCTGGCCTCGGACAGCAGCACCGCCCAGTGTTCGAACGGCTGCGCCGCCGACGCGGATTGTCCCGCCAACCAGAAATGCGGCCAGATTGGTCTGGAACTGGATGAAGGCGGCGAGGGAATCTGGCGCGGATGCGTGCCCGATCTGAAGCCGGTTTGCCGTCCCACCAACAACGGCGTTGAAATTTGCGACAACGTGGACAACAACTGCGACGGCAAGGTGGACGAAGGCGATGTTTGCAAACCCGCCGCCGCGAGCGTGCAGACCATCAACCTGGGCAAACTGAAGCTGTTCGCCAACGGCCAGTTCTCCCAGGTGGTGAACTTCACGCTGCCGGCGGACACCGCTTCGTTCACCCTCATCGTGGAAGGCCTAGGCGCTGACCGCGGCATTCTGGCCCAACTGACGGACCCGAAGGGCGTCAACCTGTTCAACCCGAACGACCGCACCAAGTCGGTCCTGGCCAGCTTCGCGGACTTTGGCGTTTACTCCCTGGTGGCGCCGAACACCTCGAAGCTGCAGAAGGTCGAGCCGGGCAAATACGCCATGCGCCTCGCCAAGTTCGGCGCGGAGCGGACCGTGGATGTGAAAATCCTGGTCAAGAGCGGCCCGCAGCCCGCGAAGCAGAAGATCAACCTGAACCTCTACTTCGTCGGCGTGCCGGATATTGACGCCGCCAAGGCCAAGGGCGATCCCGACTTCCAGAAGATCGTCGCCGCCATCAACTCCCAGTACCAGCGTGCTGGAATTGAAGTGGGCGACGTGAAATACCTCGACATCACCGGCGCGGACCGCGACAAATTCGCCGTCATTGACACCAATGAAGGCGCGGATTCCGAGTTCGCCCAGTTGATGACCCTGTCGAAGAACGCCGGCAACGACTACGTCAACATCTTCTTCCCGAAGGAGATCGCGGGCGACGAGCCGGGCTTCACGATCCTGGGCATCTCGTCGGGCATCCCCGGGCCGCCCCTGACCCAGGGAACCATCAAGTCAGGAACCATCGTGGCCCTGCTGCCCGACTGGCGCAAGCGCCTCGACCGCGTGACCGGCACCATCACCCATGAGGTGGGTCATTTCTTCGGCCTGTACCACACCAGCGAAGCGGATGGTAAATTCCACGACCCGCTGACCGATACGCCCGAGTGTCCTGCCAGCAAGGACGCCAACAAGGATGGGCGCGTTGATCTCGTGGAGTGCGTGGGTGCGGGCGGCGACAACCTGATGTTCTGGCTGTCCAGCGGCAAGCCCGATCTGGTGCTGTCGCCCAACCAGTCGTTTGTGTTGACCCGCAACCCGTTCACCAAGTAACCAGCCGCCAAGGAGAACCACCATGAAGAAGCTGACTCTGATTGCCTTCGCCCTGGCGGCCCTGTTCGCCGCCGCGCCGGTGCTGGCGAATGGGACGGCCTCCTCGCCCGCGCAACTCACGCGCGAGCAGGTCCGCCGCAACATCGAGGTGATGCTGTCCGGGTATGAATTCATCCCCGGCAAATCCGACTGGAACCGCCTGGGGCCCCTGGCCGAAAGCGTTCTGATCGACATGTCGCAGGATGACAAACTGGAATCCTTCCAGCGCGCCCGCGCCATTTCCAGCCTGCATCACTTCCCCACCGACCGGGTGTTCCAGCACCTGGAGAAGCTGGTCACCCAGCCCGCGCTGGACCCGTATTACCGCCGCAAGGCGGTGACCGCGATTGGTTACACCTTCCAGTCGCGCTCGGTTCCCGTGCTGCAGAAGGCGCTGGCGGACTCCGATGAGTTCGTCCGCGACGCCGCGGTGCAGAAGCTGGCCTCCATCCAGGATGTCCGCGTGTTGCCGATTCTGAAGGCCCACGCCCAGATCGAGCAGAAGCAGTTCATCCGGGACTACCTGACCCGGATGGTGCCGCGCCTCGAATCCTCGCTGGGCAAGGTGAGGCAACTCAAGAAGTAATCTTCACCGCTGATCCACCTGACAACCCCCGCCATCCTGCCGGATGGCGGGGGTTGTGATTTATGTCTGGCGCACGGCATATCCCTCCCCCGTCCTGTGGTGCGGAGAAGGATGCGGCGCATCGGCCGGGCGATCCGGATCAAATCAAGACACCCCCCCGATCACCGGGCCGCCCATGTTTCACGTGAAACATGCGTTCAGCGTTCCGGGCGAAAAATCACGCCGGAGCGCCCGGAGCCAGTGGGAAAATTGTAGGGATGGGTGTGGCTTTACGCCGCGGAACGGGCGCTGAATCCATCGGACGGAAGCATTTCGTCCGATGGATGGGCCACCCAGGAATGGGTGGGATACCAGTCGGCCGCGCCGGGAGTTTCCCACAATTTGCGCATGAATGCGGCATGGAGGGTATGGCCGTTGGCTTCCAGTTCGATCTCTCCCACCAAAGCGCCGCCCAACAGGAAGAGATCGCCCATGGCGTCGAGGATCTTGTGGCGGGCGCATTCATTGAAAAAGCGTGCGCCATCTTCGTTGATGGGCCCGTGATCGCCAATCACCAGCGCGTTGTCCAGCGATCCCCCCCGGATCAGGCCCGCCGCGCGCATGGCGTCTAGATCGGAAGTGAATCCAAAGGTCCGGGCAGGGGCCAGTTCGCTGAGAAAACGCCCCGCCGAGGGATCATACCAGGCGTAGGAACGGCCAACCCAGGGATGATTGAACTGCACCCGCCCGTGCCACAGTGTTTTATCGGCGGGACTGACGCGGATGCGGGCGTCCTGAATCTGGGCGCTGATCGGGCGGCGGATGATCACCAGACGCCGCTCCTGATCCTGCTCCGCCAGTCCGGCTTCCCGGATCGCCCGGGCGAATACGGAGGAACTGCCGTCAAGGATAGGCAATTCGGGACCATTCACCGTCACCAGGGCGTTGTCGAGGCCCATGCCCGCACAGGCGGCGAGGAAATGCTCGATGGTGGAAATACGCGCTCCCCGGTATTCCAGCGCCATGGCGAAGCGGGTGCTGGAAATATGCCTCCAGTGCGCGGGGATATCCTGCCACCCCGCGCTGGTTTTGACCCGGAAGATCACCCCGGAACCCGGCGCCGCCGGTTCAACCGCCATGCTGGCGTGTTGACCGGAATGCAGGGCAGGACCTTGCAGCGTGAAGGGTTGTTTTAGTGTGTGCTGGAAAGAAATTCCATGTGGCGGGAAGGCTGACATGGAAGGTCCTTATGGCAGGAGAGGGGCCCTTCCGTCAATACCCGGCGGCGCGATCCGGTATCAGATTTGTCATGTTTCCGGCGCCCTGGATCGGCGGGGTTTCCCGCCGCGCGCGGGGGGCTGCGTGTGGGGCCGGACCGGCGTGTTCAGCATGGCGGACATGTGTTGCGGCCGCGCGATCAGATCCGCGAGGGTGGCGCCATCCGCCACGTCGAGAAAGGCCTTGCGGGCTTGCAGCATGACTTTTTCCAGGGTGCAGACTCCCGTCAGCGGGCAGGTGTTGGTGGCCGGATCAAAACACTCCAGTATGTCCAGGTGGGGTTCGATACGGCGGATGACATCGCCCACGCGGATGCGTTCCGGATCCAGGGCCAGTTCAAGGCCGCCCTGCTTGCCGCGCCGGGCTTTCAGATAACCTTCGCGCACCAGTTGCTTGGCCACCTTCGCCACGTGATGGCCGGAAATTCCAAAGGCGGCGGCGATTTCCTGGGCGGGCGCCACGCGGTCCGCGTGTATGCCCACATACATCAGGATTCGCAGGGAGTAATCGGTTTGCAGTGTCAGCCGCATGGATGGAATCCCCCAACTTCTGGAAATGGAAAACATGGAGATGGCGGCGATCCCCGGCGACGCTCCCCATCCGCACGCCACAGCGTCAATCTGGAACTCCCACAATCGCCCGCAAACCGGCCGTTGACAAGAAACTCCGGCTGGAAAGCGCCAAGTGTTCCACTTTACTATCGAGAACCTTGCCGGTTTCCTCCCCTGGTTGTTCTGGACGGGGAAATTCATCCTGTTGAAACTCCGCCCCATACCCCGCGCTTTTTCCGGTTTCCTGCTGTGCTGGTCAGGAAAGTTGCCCCAAGGGGCTGAAGCCACTAAATCAGTCCGGAACGCCGTGACGGGAGCCGCCATTCGATGCATCCAACCCAATTGCTGACTTTCGCCGTGCAGTCGCCCGGCGGCATGAACCACGCCATCCCATCCGCCGCGATTGCGGGGCTGGACACCGTGGGCGCGCCCTGGATGTGGGGCGCGTTCATTGTCTTTGTTCTGTTCATGCTGGCGCTGGACCTGGGGGTCTTCCATCGCTCCAGCCATGAAGTATCCTTCAAGGAGGCGGGCGCCTGGGTTTCCGTGTGGGTCACTCTGGCGATGTGTTTTTCCGCCCTGATCGCCTTTGTGCTGCCGCTGGGCGGGACAAAGCCCGCGGGCACGCTGGCGCTGGAATTTCTCACCGGCTACGTCATCGAACTGGCGCTGTCGGTGGACAACCTGTTTGTCATTCTGATCATCCTGTCCTCCCTGCAGGTTCCCAAGGCGTATCAGCACCGCATTCTGTTCTGGGGCATCCTGGGCGCGCTGATCATGCGCGCGGCCTTTATTTTCATGGGCGCCGCGCTGGTCCAGAAATTCGGATGGATCATGTACGTCTTTGGAGCCATCCTGCTGTACACGGGCGTCAAACTCTTCTTCAAGAATGAGGATGACGAGGCCAAACCCACGGACAGCAAGATATACCACTTCTTCACCCGGTTCCTGCCGTTCACCGGCAATTTCCATGGACAGTCATTTTTTGCGTACGAAAACGGCAAGCGCGTGGCCACGCCGCTGTTCATGGCGTTGATTCTGGTCGAGTTCACCGACCTGATCTTCGCGGTGGACAGCATCCCCGCCATCTTCGCCGTGACCACGGACCCGTTCATTGTGTTCACTTCCAATATCTTCGCGATTCTGGGGCTGCGTTCGATGTTCTTTCTGCTGGCGGGCATCATGGATCGCTTCCACCTGCTGCGCTTCGGGCTGGCGGCGGTGCTGACCTTCATTGGTTTGAAGCTCGTTGGACATGGTTATGTCCATATCCCCATCGTGATTTCGCTGGTGGTGGTGGTGGGCACGCTGGCGCTGTCCATCGTCGCCTCGCTGTTGATTCCGAAGAAGGGGTCCGGCGCGGAAAAACCGGGCGCCAGTCCAGACGCCGTGGAGTGATCTCCGCCACGCGCCGCGATGGGCGAACTCATGTTGTTATTCCGCCGGGATGGCGTGGCCGCCGTCAACAAGCCTTCCGGACTGGCCACGGTTCCCGCGCGGGGAGAGCCGCCGGAGAATTGTCTCCACGCCGCCGCCCAGCAGCAGTTGCAATGCCGCTTGTGGGTGGTTCACCGGCTCGATCGCGAGACCAGCGGCGTGATCCTGTTCGCGGAAAACCCGGACGCCCACCGTTCGCTCAGCCTGGCGTTCGAGCGCCGGCTCATTCTCAAGGAATACCTGGCGTTCACGTCTGGCGTTCCTTCGCCTTCCCGCGGGGTCATCAACACCCCGTTGCACGCGGCGCGGCGGGGCAAGATGCGTCCGGCGCTGCCCGGCGAGGGGGGCGACCAGGATGCGGTGACGGAATATGAAGTGCTGGGATCGGCGGCCATTGGCGGAAGTCCGGCCGCCGCCGTGTTGTGCAGGCCTTTGACCGGCCGTCAGCACCAGATTCGCGTGCATATGCGTTCCATCGGCGCGCCGTTGCTGGGGGATACGCTCTACGGAAAGGCCGCGGCCAGGCATCAAACCGGGACGCCGCTGGAGTTGAAGCGGCTGGCCCTGCATGCTTGGCGGTTGACGATTCCCACGGGGTGTCCCGGCGGTCCGGCGATCATCGAGGCGCCGCTTCCCGGCGGCCTGCTTCCGCTCGCGCGCCTGCTGCTTGATGACGGTGGAGAACAATAGGAGGGGTTTCCGTTTTCACCGGACGCCGGTGAAAAAACGCTTGACAAGGTGCGTCAAAACGAATATTCGGTTGACTGACCGACCGAATTGGGCGGCCAATCGAATATGGACACCACCGCTGACATTCCCCGCCACACGTTATCCGCCAGCCCGCGGCGGGAGGATCGCGCCCAGGAAATTCTCGCCGCCGCCAAGCGCGCTTTTTCCGCCAATGGCTTCGAGCGCACCTCGATCAAGGATATTGCGCGGGAGGCGGGCATCCGCTCGCCTTCGATTGTCCATTACCACTTCGCCAGCAAGGAAGAACTGTTGCTGGAGATGGTGCGCGCTGAACTGATGGAGATTGTCGGCAAGGTGCAGGAGCGGTTTCGTTCCGCGCCGCCGCGCGAGCGCAGCCTGCTCGCCGCCCTCGATATGTTATGGGATTCGCTGGATCACGATCCGGCCCTGACCGGCCTGTTGCTGGAGGCTGCTTCAGCCGCCCGCCACAACCCCGCCGTGCGCGAACAGATGCAGCGGTTCATCGCTTCGGTGCGCGAACTGATCGTCCGGTTGATCGAGGAAGGGCTGGGCGACAAGGCCAGGCGTCTGCCCGTCAATCCACAGGCCATCGCCACGCTGATCATCACCGTGATCGAGGGTTACGCCATGGAAGACGCCGCCAGCGGCGGGGCCGCCTCCCGGCAGACGCGGGAAGCCTTCCGTTCGCTGCTGGCCCTGATCAAACCTTCAAGGAGCTAAGCCGTGCAGGTCAAATTGCTCAGGAATATTCCCGCGGTCGCGCCCACCACCGGAGCGATGTTCCGGGTGGCGATCGCGGGCGCCATCCGCAAGGCCCGGAAAATCAAGGTTCCGCCGCCGGCGGTTCCCGGGCCGGAAATCCGTTTTGAAGCGCCCGCGCCCACGCGCGAGCACGCCGCCGCCTTTGTCAAAACCGTTTTTGGGGATGCCTCGCGCTACCGCGACGGAACCATTCCGCCGCCGATGTTCTGCATCCATGGGATGAAGGTCATCGCGAAATCGCTTGATGAAACACCATGGGATCTCACCAGCGCCCTGCATGTGGGCGCCGGGTTGCGCATCAACCGCCACCTCAACCTGCGCGACGGCCCCCTGCGGATTTCCGGGCGTCTGATCGAGGCCAGCGAGGACGAACGCCGGATCATCCTCAAACAGCGGATGGTCTTCGGGAACGCCAGCAACCCGGAGGGCTGGGAGGCGATCTGCACCGAGTGGGCGCCGAAAAAGGTCAAGGGCGGAGAGCGCAAGAAGGACATGAAGGCGCCGGATTTGATCCCGCCAGACGCCCGCGAGGCCGCCCGCTGGAAGCTGGCTCCGGACATGGGCGTGCGCTACGCCATGGTGGGCGGCGATTTCAATCCGGTTCATGTCTCCAACGGCGCGGCGAAGGCGATGGGTTTCAAGCGATCCTTCCTGCAGGGGTTCGGCATTCTCGCCATGGTTTACGAAGGACTGGTCTCCACGGTCTGCGTGGGCGACCGCGAGCGATTGAAATGGATGGACATCCGTTTCCTCAAGCCGTTGTTCCTGCCGTCATCGGCTCGCCTGTTTATACGCGACGGCGAGTTTTTCATTGGTCCGGCCCCCGGCGGAGAAATCCGCGCGCAGGGCGAATTCACCCTGGGAGACTGAAGATGGACTACCTGGTCGAACTTGGACAAAACAAACAGGTCCGGGACCTGATGAAAACCCTGGGGTTGCAGGTGAACCTGCCGGCTGCGCTGAAGCGCCACCCCGGTCCGGTGCAGAAACGCGAATTGGCGGGCAAGGTGATCGCCTTTGGTCCCGCGGGCGAATACACGCCGGAACTGGCGGCCATGGCGGCCCGTTGCGGCGCGGACCTCACGCTGGCTTCAACGGACATGGAGGCGTCCATCCGCGCGGCGGCGGAGCCCTACGGCGCCAAGGTCTCCGTGGTGCTGGACCCCAAAGACCCGTTGTGGCCCGCGGATGCGCTGGTTTACGACGCATCGGGCGCGCGCACGCCGGAGGACCTGCATGGCATGTTCGCTTTTTTTCAGCCCCGGCTGCGTTCGCTGAAGCCGCGCGGACGTTGCCTGGTCGCCGCCATCGCGGTGGAAGACGCCTCCGCGGCCGGCCAGACCACCATCTCCGCCATCGAGGGATTCACCCGCTCGCTGGCCAAGGAAGCAGGGCGCAAGGGCTCCACCGCCAACGCGCTCTTCGTGGCGCCGCGGGCCCGGCAGAACGCGGTCGAGACCGCCCGCTTTTTCCTGTCGGATCGATCTTCGTTCCTGACATCGGTGATTTTGCGCGCCAGCGGGGAGGCGTCGCCATGAGCGCCAACATGCTGAAATACGGCGAACCGGAAGGACTGCTGGAGGGAAAAACCGTTCTGGTGACGGGGGCGGCGCGCGGTATCGGCGCGGCCATCGCCGAAACCCTGGCGCGCGAGGGCGCGCGCATGATGCTGATTGATCTGCCCAACTCCATGGACGAACTGGCCGCCGTGGCCCAGCGCTGCGACGGACGCCACGTGCTGGCGGGGGCCGATCTGGCCTCTCCGGACGCCGCGAAGGACATCGCCAGCCGTGTCCGCGCGGAGTTCGGCGGCCTGGATGTGGCGGTTCACAACGCCGGCATCACCCGCGACAAGATGCTGGTCAACATGGACGACGCGCGCTGGAACCTGGTGATGAACGTCAACCTCGCCGCGGTCATGCGCCTGCATGACGCCCTCGAACCGGTGATGAACGACGGCGGCAGCGTCATCAATCTGTCCAGCGTCGCGGGCATCGCGGGCAACGCCGGGCAGACCAATTACGCCGCCAGCAAGTCCGGCGTGATCGGCCTGACGCGCGCGCTGGCGAAACGGCTGGCGCGGCGGCGCATCCGCGTCAACGCCATCGCCCCCGGCTTCATTGAGACGCGCCTGACCGACGCCATTCCCTTCGCCACCCGCGAAGCGGCGCGGCGCCTGAGCGCGTTGTCCCAGGGCGGGCTGCCGCAGGACATCGCCAATCTGGTGGTGTTTCTCGCCAGCCCGCATTCGGGCGCGGTGACGGGACAAATCATCCGCGCCGACGGCGGCATGTTCGTCGGCGCCTGACAGGGGAGGAAGCCATGAGCGCGAATTTTTACACCGACAATGACGATCTCCGCTTCTACCTCGAACGCAGCTTCGACTGGACGGAAATCGTCCGTCTGACCGAACGCGGCTACACCCTGCCGGACGGCCACAAGAGCGAGGCGGAGGCCAGGGAATTTTACCGGGATATCCTCTCCTCCGTCGGCGAATACGTGGCGAAGGAAGTGGCCCCGCGCGCCCTCGCCATGGATCGCAAGGGCAACCGCCTGGTCAACGGCGAGATCATCGAATCCGGGGAGTTCAAGCAGATATTCAAGGGCTTCCGCGAGATGGGATTGTACGGCATGACCGCGCCGCGTCCATTGGGCGGGCTCAACGTGCCGCTGACCGTTTATTTCGCCATGTCGGAGATGATCGCCCGCGCGGATGTCTCGGTGATGACCCATTTCGCCTTCCATGGCGGCATCGCCATGGCGCTGATGATGTATTCGCTCAAGGAAGGAACGCTGCGGATCGATCCCCAAACCCTGGAAATCACGGAGAACCGCTTCGCGGAAGCCATTGACGACATCCTGAGCGGGAGGGAATGGGGTTGCATGGTGCTGACCGAGCCCGGCGCCGGCTCGGATCTGGGCGCCATGCGCACCCGCGCGGTGGAAAAGGACGGGCGCTGGTTTCTCGATGGCCAGAAGATTTTCATCACCTCCGGTCACGCGCAGTACCAAATCGTGCTCGCCAAGACCGAAGAGGACAAGGGCGATGCGTTTGATCGCCTGCGCACGCTGTCGCTCTTCTTCGTACCCCGCAGGATCCGCCGCGACGGGAAACTCGTGGACAATGTGGTCATCGGCGGCCTTGAGGAAAAGATGGGGCACCATGGTTCCGCCACCTGCACCCTCAACTACGACAACAGCGAGGGCTTCCTGATCGGCAAGCGCGGGACCGGTTTCGAGCAGATGCTGCTCCTGATGAACAACGCCCGCGTCGGCGTCGGGTTTGAAGGCGTGGGCATCATCGAGGCCGCGTGGCGCATGGCCAGGCAATATGCGGCCGGGCGCGTCACCATGGGCAAGCCCATCGAGCGCCACGAACTGGTGGCGGATATTCTCGATGAAATGGAGACCACGCTGGCGGGGCTGCGCGCCCTGGGCTATGCGGCGACCCATTCGGTGGAGCTTGCGGCCAAGCTCGACATGGCTTCCATGCTGTGGCCGGAGGCGGATGAAACCGCGCGCGCCCGCAACGAACGCCGCCGTTCCGAACTGGTATGGAAGGCGCGCAAGCTCACGCCGGTTTTCAAATACGCGGCGTCGGAATGGGCGGTCCACCTCGCGCGCATGAACATGCAGGTCCATGGCGGCATGGGGTATATCGTCGAGACCGGGGCGGAAAAACTGCTGCGCGACGCCCTGGTGATGCCGGTATACGAAGGTGCGTCGCAAATCCAGGCGGTGATGGCCCTCAAGGATAACCTGGGCGCCGTGCTCAAGCACCCCACCCAGTTCGTCGCCGCCGCCGCGCGTTCCCGGTTGAACCTGCGGCGCGCCCGCAATCCCCTGGAGCGCCGCGTGTACTGGTGCGAAACCCAGCTCAACCGCGCCCTGCAGCACATCATCACGCGCATCGCCGTGAACAAGGTGTCCCACGTCGTCAAGGAAAATGATCCCGCCGCGTGGGTGGACAGCTTCACCAAGAGTTGGGATCCCAAGAAGGATTTCTCCTTCGGGCTCTTCCACGCCGAGCGCCTGACCCGCGTCATCGCCGATGTGGAAATGGCCCGGCTGCTGATGGAGCAGGCCCAACGTTTCCCCGAGCGGCGGAACATCGCCGAACGCTTCGCCGCGCGCGCCGAAAGCCGCGTGCGTTTCAACACCCAGGAGATCCTGCACGGCAGCGAACACGTGCTGGAACAACTCGCCCGCAAAACCCCCATGACGGAGGCGGCTTGAATGGCCATTGTCACCACCACCAGCAAACCCCGGTCGAAATCCGAATCCGCCCGCGCTCCCGCCGCCCGCCGCGCGGTGATCGTGGATGGCGCGCGCACGCCGTTCACCCGCGCTTGGGCGGAATTTCTTGAGTTGGACACCATCGCGCTGGCGGGGCACGCCGTACGCGCGCTGCTCAACAAGACCGAGGTTCCCCGCAAGGATGTGGACGCCATCGTCTGGGGCGGGGTGATCCTGGTCTCTTCGGCTCCCAACACCGCCCGCGAAGTGGCGCTGGATCTCAACCTGCCGCGCACGGTTCACGGCATGACGGTCACGCGGGCCTGCGCGTCGGGCCTGCAGGCCATCACCACCGCCGTGGACATGATCGAGCGCGGGCACGCCGATGTGGTCATCGCCGGCGGCAGCGATTCCACCTCCAACGCCGAGGTGCCCATGCCGCGCAAGCTGGTTCACGCGGGCGCCAAATGGACCTATGGCAAGGATCACAGCATGGGGCATGCGTTGCAGTTGCTGTCGCAGCTTCAGCCCATCACCGATATCCTGCCGAAGGCGCCGAAGATCGCCGAGCGTTCGACCGGGCGCACCATGGGGCAGCATGCCGAGGAAATGGCCCAGCGCAACGGCGTCACCCGCCAGTCGCAGGATGAACTGGCGGTCCGCTCGCACAAGCGGGCCGCCGCCGCCATCGCCTCCGGGGTGTATGGCGACGAGGTGTCGCCGGTGGAGGCGGGCTCGCGCAAGGTCTATCAGGACACCATCGTGCGCGCCGACACCAGCGTGGAAGCCATGAGCAAGCTGCGCCCGGTGTTTTCCAAAACCGGCACGTTGACCGCCGCCAATTCCAGCCCGCTGACCGATGGCGCCGCCTGCGTGCTGCTGATGAGCGAGGAAAAAGCCAAGGCCCTGGGCTACAAGCCGCTGGCCGCCTTCCGCTCATGGGCCTATGTGGGAATTGATCCCTTTGAGCAACTGTTGCTGGGACCCGCCTTCGCCATGCCGCTGGCCCTCAAGCGCGCGGGCCTGACGCTGAAAGACATGGACGTGGTGGATATCCACGAGGCCTTCGCCGCTCAGGTGTTGTCCAACCTGAAGATGATGGCCAGCGAATCCTTCTGCGTCAGCCGTTTGGGCTGGAGCGGCCCGGTGGGCGAGGTAGACCCGGACAAACTCAATGTTCATGGCGGGTCCATCGCAATCGGTCACCCCTTCGCCGCCACCGGAGCGCGCATGGTGACCACCATGGCGAAAGAGCTTCAGCGCCGCGACGGCCAGTTCGCCTGGCTGGGCATTTGCGCCGCCGGCGGCCTGGGCGCGGGCGCGGTGCTGGAACGGGTATGAAGTTATTCCAGCCGGGGTGATCTTTCCATCTCCATCCCTATTTTGGGGTGAATCCGCTTCAACGCTCTCCGCATTCCCCAGATACGTTTTCTCACCGCGCGCGAACTTCTTCCAGCGCCGTTACTTCGCATCAATCAACACCGCCGCCTTCCGGCGGCGGTGTTTTCCCGCTCCGGCGTGACAGCCGCCCCTTCTGACGCCTGATGGGAACTGATGCCGTGCGCTGTCTTGGTGGGTCCGTGGGATTCAGGTGCAAGAGAAACCCACCCTGAAATGCAATTGGATATGAGTGAATGGAGGCGCAAAGGTAGAGAGTTTTATCATCCAGGCGCCCTCAAGTGGGAGCGGTGCGGCGGCTCCCGGAATCTCCCTGTTCCTGAAAAGCGAAACAATGATCCAATCCGGGATTATTTTTGTGGCGACAACTGGTGACGATTTGACATGATCCAATTGAGGTATTCATCCGCATTTTTCATGGTTCATCTGCGGGATGAATTAATAACCATTCGATAATACAAGGTAATTTTTGTGGCACGTTAAAATTTAGCGGTTTTTAACAGGCAATTCATGAATTAATTGACAACGGTTCGGTATTTTTTTGTTCTCCGGCGAACCGTATTGGGATTGAATGCTCATCATTGCGCGATTATTGAGGTTGCCGTTTCGCCCCGGTTTTGTTATCCTTCAACAGTCACAGCGAGGGAGGGGCGGGTAAAGGAGTAAACCCGTGGGCGAGCCGGTAACAGGAACCACGACCCAGAAAGTCAGCCCGGATGATCTGGCTTTCCTTTTGACCGTGGTTAAAGGCGCGATTCCCTTGGGTGACGCCGAAAAAGTGGTCCGCGAGGCGGGCGCTTCCCGCATCACCCCCATTGATGTCCTGAAAAAAGCCGGGAAGCTGACAGGCAAGGAAGCCACCCAGTTCATGGAGTGGGCGCAGGATATCCTCACCAAGTCATCGGGAAAGCCACATCGCGGATTCGAAATGATCCATGAAAGTGGTCATGCCTGGAGCAAGGTTCCCAGCGCCCCTGCGTTCAATCCCGATGAAATCCCGCAGGGAGGTTCGCCGCAGGACACCATCTACAGCGTGTCCCCAGAAGTACAAGACCAGTATACGCCCCCCCATTGGGCGCCCCGTGATGAAAATGGCAACCTCATGAATGTCGAATTGGGACGCGGCGGCCTGGGCAAGGTCTATGTGGTCCATGACAACTACATGCGGCGGGATGTCGCTCTCAAGGAGATGCTGGACAGTTGCGGCCCCCATGGTTCGCCGGAATACCGGTCAGCGGTATTCCGTTTCCTGCGCGAGGCGCGGGTGACTGGTCTGCTGGAACATCCGCATATCGTGCCGGTCCATGAAATCGGCAAACGCATGAACGGCATTTTTTATTATACGATGAAGTTCATGAAAGGCGAGACCTTGTCGGCGGCCATCGCCAAGGCGTCCGGATTCAAGGACCGGCTGCACTTGCTCCAATCGTTTGAGGATGTCTGTTCCGCCGTGGCCTACGCCCACAACCGTGGCGTGCTGCACCGCGATCTCAAGCCGGAAAATGTGATGATTGGCGAGTTCGGGGAAACGGTGGTGCTGGACTGGGGTCTCGCCCACGTCAAGGGATGGGGCGAGCCATCCGGCGTGGGGGTCGCCCTGCGCCGGTTCATTGTGGATGCGAACCCTTCGCAGACCCTGCCGGGAGGCGCGTTTGGAACGCCGGCCTACATGAGTCCGGAACAGTCATCGGGGCATATGACCAGCCTGACCCCCGCCAGCGATGTGTGGAGCCTGGGCGTGATCCTGTTTGAAATCCTGACGGGGCGCCTGCCTTTCCACAGCCATGATCATCTTGAACTGATGAAGATGATCGTCATGAATCCCACTCCGGAAATCAGCCTGGTTGAACCGGCGGTTCCCGGGGATCTGGCCGCCGTTTGCATGAAGTGCCTGCAGAAAGACCCCAGGAACCGCTACGAAGACGCCAGCCAGCTTTTGCGTGATATCCGCAGTTATCTCGAAGGCGGCATGGTGAGCGTATACCATCACACCATGAAGCGCAGGATTCGCCACGCCGCGCGGCATTGGTGGCGCGAGGCGGCGATGGCCGCCGCTATCCTGCTGGCCCTGAGCGGTGGCGTGGCCACCTATCTGGGAATCATCGGCCGTCAGAGCGACAAACCATCATCCACTCCCACCCGCGAAACCCTGGATATCCAGACCGCCCTCATTCAGCGCGGGGAGCGGAAGAGCCTGCAACACCATTGGGCCGAGGCCGCCGCCTATGTGGCCATGGCGCGAAGTTATCTCGACGCGCCCCATCTCCAGAAAAGGTTCGAGGAACTGGCGCTCAAGGCATCCCGTCAGGTGGCGCTGATGGAGGCTCCCATCCCGCCACCTTACGCGGCGCTGGGATTCGGGAAAAACGGCCAGGAAATCGTGCTGGTCTCCAACAGTGGTCTGGCCTCCCGGTGGTCCGCGGGGGATTGGAAATCCGTTGGACAGGCGCAGGCGGATATCCCGGTGACCATGGCGGAAATAGACAGTGTTTCGGGGAATATCCTCGCGGCCAACGGTTCAGGGGAACTGATCCGGATTGATCCGGCGACAGGCCGGGTGGAAAGCGTCTGGATGGCCCATCCGGGTGGAGTGACCGCGCTGGCTTGGTCTCAATCCCACCAGTTGCTGGCGTCGGCAGGGGTGGACAAGAGCATCCGGCTGTGGCGCGGCCCGGAGTTCAAACCGGACCAGGCGCAAACAATTTCTCTGGAAAGTCCGCCAACTTCGCTGGCGTTTTCTCCAAACGGCCGGTATGTCGCGGCGGGTTTCGCCCATGAGTCCGTGCTGGTGATTGATACCTCCTCCGACCGCCGTTTCCCGATCGGGGCCTCGCTGGACCGGGGCGCCAAGGTGGAGTCGCTTGCCTTCAACAGTGATGGTTCGCGCCTGCTGGTGATCACCGAGAATGCAACCTTCCGGAGTTGGGACTGGGCGGCCGGGGTCCGGACCGATGTGGAGTTGCTCAAGCGTCTGGGCAACCGGGTGTTCCGGATTGCGCGGGTTCCGGGGGGAGATTCCCTGATCCTGGCCACCGAGACCATGGGGGCGATTGTCTGGGATACCCGCGAGTTCGAGCCGCTGGAAGTGGTGGGTAATACCAGTAAACCGGTTATCCTGGCCAACTGCCATGATGCGACCGGCTATTGCGCGCTGGTCAATTCCATTGGCCGGATCCGTGTGATCACCCCCGGCGCCCGCTGGATGCCAACCGATTTGGCCAGCAAATCTCCAGCGGAAACCGGCAAGACCTGGTTGAGCCATTATTCAATGGACTTGCACGGTCTGGATATTGAATACTCCGCCAAACAGGCATCGAATTTACCGGTTAAATAGCCTGCCGGATTGGTGAGAAAGCACACTTTCAGGAAAGTGGTGGATTTTTTCGCCGTCCGGGAGTGATCAAATCCAGGTTTTCCTCTTGTTAATTGGGGATATGGTCAATCTGAAGCAGGTTGGGGATATTTACTTCTGGTTAATGGAGTTGAGGAATCCCGCCAGAAGCCGCATTTCAACGAGGTCAGCGGCCGGACCGGAAAACTGCTTCATATTTAGACTTCCTGTGGAGGACGGTTTTCAATCAAGTTGAAATTAATTTTTAATCCGTGGCGCAGATGCGCTGGAGAGGCAAGCCTGATTCAGAATGACAAACAAGGGGGTGCGGTAAAATGCTTCGCATCCGGGCAGGCCAATCATTTTATGCGCTGTAAATAATTCATGCAAACTTCATTCGGCTATATGGGTTTTATCCATGGTGTAATGGCGGCGGATTTACAAAAATTTTTGCGTGATTTTATGGCTTGCAAGTTCCCGCCGGATCGTTACCATCAAATCAGGTTGGGTAATGATTGAGGTGTTGTTGTGATGAAACCGAAGGACGGCGATATCAATCCTACCCAACGGATGAGTCTTTCCGACCTTGCCTTCCTGCTGACCATTATCAAGGGAAAGATCCGGGCGGGTGAGGCGGAAAGCTGGATTCAAAGCGCCCGCCGGAACAGCGAGTCTCCGCTGGAAGCCCTGAAACGGGGCGGCAAAATCACCTCCGATGACATTTCTCAGTTCATGGGTTTGGCCTCGCAGATCATCAATTTGCCGGGGAAGGGGGGAACCGCGGAGGCCTTGCGCATACTGGACACCGCCATGAGTCATCTGGAGCCTGGCGAAAAGGATATGCAGGTTGGAAGGGGGCCATTTGGCGATGCGCCCCGCATCGCCACGCGGAAAAGATGGACTACTGGCGGTATGAACCTGGATCAGCTCTGGGACGATAACCTGGATCTGGAAGACCGGGATCGCGTGACCCCTCCGCCTTCCATGAGAAGGGCGTCCGCTCCGGAGATGCGTCCGGCCTTTGTCATCACCCACGAGGCGGCGGGCCGTTATGTGTATCCACATTGGGCGCCGCGGGATGAAGCCGGCAATCAGGCGCCGGTCGAACTGGGGCGTGGCGGATTGGGCCGGGTGTTGGTGGTGCATGATCTCCACATGCGGCGGGATGTCGCGCTCAAGGAAATCCTGGACGAAGACCTGCCGCGGGGGAGTCCGGAATACCGCGCGGCGGAATACCGGTTCCTCCGGGAGGCGCGGGTGACCGCCCAGCTTGAGCATCCCAACATCATTCCGGTGTACGAGATTGGTCAGCGCTCCAATGGCCGTTTGTATTACACCATGCAGTACATCAAGGGAGACACGCTCTCCTCCTCGATTGAAAAGGCGCATGGATTGAAGGAGAGGCTCCGGCTTCTGAGCCGTTTCGAGTTGGTCTGCTCGGCGATGGCCTATGCGCACAGCCGCGGGGTATTGCACCGCGACCTCAAGCCGGAAAATGTCATGTTGGGTCCGTTCGGCGAAACCTTTGTGCTGGACTGGGGGCTTGCGCGGGTGCGCGGGATTACGGACACCTCCGGCCACAGCATCGTGGTGCGCCAACTCATCGTGGACAGCAACCCCTCGCAAACCCTGCCCGGCGGGGCGTTTGGCACCCCCGCCTACATGAGCCCCGAACAGGCGGCTGGGAGGATGAAGGATTTGACCCCGGAATCCGACGTCTGGAGCCTAGGGGTGATCCTTTTTGAAATCCTGACCGGCGTGCGTCCCTTCAACGCGGCAGACAACCTGATGCTGATGCGCGCGATTGTCATGGATCCGGTTCCATCCGTCCGCGTCATGGAGTCCGCCGTCCCCGAAGCGCTGGCGGCGATTTGTGAAAAAGCGCTCCAGAAAGACCCCGCGAACCGCTACCGGGACGCCGGGGAACTGGCGGCGGATATCCGGCATTACCTGAATGGCGAGCAGATACCCATCTACCATGTGTCGTTGACCCGGCGTTTCCGGCATGTGGCCAAACAGCGGTGGAAGGAATTTTTGCTGGCGCTGGCGTTGACAATGACCCTGGTGGCCTTGACCTGGGGCCTGTTTTCCTCTAGCGGCGGTCCGGTGGGGGGAATGTCCGTGGCGCAGCCAAGCCGGGCGGTGCTGGATATCCAGTCTTCCCTGTTCCTGCGGGGAGAGCGGGAAGCACAAAACAATTCGTGGTCCAATGCCGCCGCCTATGTGGCCGCCGCCCAGGACAAACTCGATACGCCGCTGTTGACAGAGGTGTTCAACAACTACGCCGCGAAGGCCACGCGGGTGCAGGCCCGGCTGGAAACCCCGTTTCCCGGTCCTTTCAGCGCCATGGAGTTTACCGGGGGAGATCTGTTTCTGACCGTGGTTTCAAGCGGAGGCGGGATCGCCCGCTGGTCGGTGCGGGATTGGAAGGCGCAACCGGTTTTGCATACCGGCGCGGCCATGTTGCGGGCGGTCGTGGATCCGGTATCGGGCATGTTGCTGGGCTCCAATGACTCGGGTGGGATTCAGGCGGCGGACACCGCCAGCGGACGCAGCCTTGCTTCCTGGAAAGCCCATCCCTCGCAAGTGATGCAACTGGCTTGGTCTCCCTCCGCCAAACTGCTGGCCACGGCTGGAGCGGATCATATGGTCCGGTTGTGGCGATCGCCGGACTGGAAACTGGAGCGGGAATTCGCGTCGCAGGGCGTTCCATCGGCGATGGCCTTTTCACCGGACGGCAAGATGCTGGCGATGTCATTTCAGGACGAGGCCTTGCAGGTTCTCGATCTGAAATCGGGGAACCAGTATGCCGTCAACACCGTCATGGATGGCGGCAACGCCGCCAACCTGATCATGTTCAGCCACGATGGCCTTCAACTATTGGCCTCCACACCCAATATCGCCCTGCGGAGCTGGGATCTGGCGGGAAAAATCCGCACCCATGTGGAGCCGTTGAGGCGCATGGGAAATATCCTGTATTCGATGTCGTATATCCCCGGCGGTTCGCTGATTTTTCTGGGCTCGGAACATCTGGGCGCCATCGTGTGGGACTCCAGGAACTTCAACCTGGTCGAGGTGGCCGGTTCGAGTCACGCTCCAGTGAGGTGGACCGCGTGCGGGAAGACCCGTTCCATCTGCGCCACGATGAATCCGGAAGGCAAGGTGCAGGTCTTGGAGATCGGCAACCGTTGGCGCGGCGAGGATTTCAAGGGAAAAAGCCCACGTCACATCCTGCGGATGTGGCTCGATCACTATGGCTTGGCGTTGAACGGGACGGAACTGGAATCCGTGGCGGGCGCGCCGCCGCCATCAAGCCCGTGACAGCGTCATCCGGATTCCGTGGCGCGGCCGCAGCGTGATGAGCGGAGCTGGCTCCACCCGGTGGCCGGGCGCCAGATCGGCCCGCCAATGCTGCAGAAGCGTGGCCAGCACCAGTTGTGATTCCATCATGGCGAAGCCGTTGCCGATGCAGATGCGCGGCCCCCCGCCGAACGGAAAATATTTGAAGCGCGGTAATTCGTAATCCTTCGGGTCCGCGAAGCGCTCGGGCATGAAACCTTCTGGATTGGGCCAGTACTTCGGATGCCGGTGGGTGGCGTAGGGGCTCACGAAGACAAAGGTGTCCTTGGGGATGAAATACCCGCCGACTTCGTCGTCTTCCGTGGGGGAGCGGCTGATCATCCAGGCAGGCGGAAAGATACGCATGCTTTCCTGAATCACCATGCGCAGGTAGTTCAGGTTGGGCAGATCGGCGGGGGTTGGAGGCCGGCCGCCCAGCACTTCCCGCAATTCCTGGCGCAGGCGTTTTTCCACCTCTGGATGCTTCGACAGCAGGTAAAAAGTCCAACCCAGGTTGGTGGCGGTGGTCTCGTGCCCGGCGAGGAAGATGGTGAGCACCTCGTCGCGGAGTTGGCGGTCGTTCATGCCTTCTCCGGTCTCTTCGTCGCGGGTCTCCATCAGCATGGTGAGGAGATCATTGGGCTTGTTGGCCATGCCCCGGCGCTCGCGGATGACCCGGTCCACCACCGAGTTGATTTCATTCACATGTTTGAGCAGGCGGAAATTGCGGGGCGTCGGCAGTTCCAGCGGCAGCAACAGAATCTGGACAATGCGGTCGTTGGCCTCTTCCAGCAGCACGTTGAGCGCCTCGCCGACTGAATCGGAATCCTTGCTGACGTCGGTGGAGAGCAGGGTTTCTCCCACGATGCGCAGCGCCAGGCGCATCATCTCGGAGGCGATGTCCAGCGTGGGGTCATGGGAGACGCGGCGCGACCAGTTTTCAGACAGCTCAAGGGCGGCGCGCACCATGACCTCGCCGAAGGAGTCAATGCGTTTTTTGTGGAAGGCCGGCTGGGCGATCTTCCGCTGTTTCCGCCAGAACGCGCCTTCCGAGGTCAGCAGGCCATTGCCCAGGATCAGGCGGATGACTTCAAACCCCCGTGTCTGCTTGGTGTAGTTCTTGTTGTTCTCCTGCATCACATGCTGGGCGTAGGCGGGGTCCAGCATCAAATGGGCGATGGTATGGCCAAAGCGAAGGCGCACGATTCCGCGATCGCCATGGGTGACAACCATCCGGGCGAGAAAATTCAATGGATCGGTTCGCATGGGCGGCAGATGGCCCAGAACCGCGGCGTCGGGCGGGGGCATGGGCGCCAGCCGGCGGCCATGCAGGGGAACGGCTCCGCGGACCAGTCCGGCGATGGTGCGGGGAAAATCGGTGGCCATGGTTCAGACCGCTTTCTGGTGACGCCGCCTTGCGGGCGGGGTGCATCTGCTTCAGGGGGCGGGGATTCAGTCCTTCACGTCACGGACAAAGCTAACGGAATCCGGTTTCCGGGGCAAAGCAGAGGCGTTCATGCTGGCCGCCCGGGCGAAATTCACCTGCCCGCACGGGCGGGAAAACGAAAGGACCAAGCCAGACAATCAGGCGCGGGCCCGGTTATTCATCCGCATCCAGAATATACATCTGCGGATTCACCGGAACGCCGTTGACCTCCACTTCATAGTGGAGATGGGGGCCGGTCGAACGCCCCGTATTGCCCAGATCGCCGATATGGTCGCCGCGTTTCACCTTGTCTCCCACATTGACGCGGATCATGGACAGGTGGGCGTACCGGGTCATGACGCCGAATCCATGATCAATGGCGATCATCTTGCCGTAGCCGGAATTGTAATCGGAATACATCACCACGCCGTCGGCGGATGAATAGACCGGCGTGCCAATGGCGCCCGCGACATCCAGGCCGGAATGCATGGTCACCTGCCCGGTGTAGGGATCGACACGGCGGCCAAATCCGCTGGTGATCCATCCCCTGGCGGGCAGGATGGAAGGGGTCGAGGCCAGCAGCGTCTGCTGGGTGCCCAGGTAGGCTTCCAGCATGCGCAGGCGGTTTTCGATGGTCAGGGCGTTTTTGCCCAAGGTCTTGATGGCGTCTTCCTGCTTGTCGAGCAATTCTTCCGGACGCTTGTTCTGAATGGTGGGGTTGATCTCATCCCCGTTGTTCGGAAGCTGCTTGCCGGCGGCGTCGCCGACGGGACCCATGGCGATCCGGCGTTCGGGATCATTCAGGCTGGTCATCGCCCGCAGCTTGGAATCGAAGCGCTGGATGCGGTCGAGGGTGCCATTCAGGTCCGCGAGTTGGTTTTCAAAGGAATGAATGCGCCCGGTCAGTTCAAAATTGCGTTCCCGGAGGACGGTGTTTTCCCGCAGTTTGTCGCGCATCTGGAAGTAATGAGCCCCCATCACCGTGGTGGAGGCCATGACCGCCAGGCCCAGGATCAATATGGTCAGCATCATGCCGCGCGTGATGGTGAATTTGCGCACCTTCGGGGAACTGCCCTGGGGCACAATCATCACGGTGAACCGTGAGTGGGTCGCCTTGTTTCCCACCATTATCTCTCCGCTTTCCACCTGCCCGGCGGACCAAGGGCCCCGCTGGTTTCCAGCGTGGGGAAAATTCAAACAAGCCTAAAGTCCAGCCCGCTGCCGGATTGTGTTTCAGGACGCTACACCTGTACCTATAACAAGGCCACGTTAACGTGGGGGGCTTTGGGCCGTCAAGTGTCCCCGTTGTGTCTGTCAAATTTTTTCATCATTACAGGTGTCAACCGGTACGAGGCCCCGGCGGCGGATGAACCGGGCGCCGCCCGCGAATGGGGGAGAGGGTCATTCATGACTGGCGTGGAGGATGGAGTTTGCAATCGAGTTGATGATCCCGCGGGGCGGGGGGAAACCGCCATATGAATGGAGTCCCCGCTTGCCGCGTGTGGCGGCGGGGTGTATCCATCCTGCCGATGTTTTCCCCATTCAAGGTATTATTGATGTTTCAGGCGCGCGCCGCCATGCGCCAACCCGCGAATCCCGGGCCGCCCGCGCTCATGTCCCGCCATCCCTGGATGGCGGGCGTGCTGGCGTTGATGGTTTTCGCCTGTTCGGCGTCCAGGCCGCAAGGCGGGCGGCCGGAAGACAAAAAAGACCTGGCGGAGACGCGGGGCGCCGGCCTTTCCACCGTGGTGGACCCGCAGGTATCGAAGGATTCGCCGCCGATCTCGCCGCCGGTGATTCCGGGCCGCGAAAGCCTGACCGCCGCCAGGCCCATGCTGCCGCAATTTGATCTGAAGTTCCGCAACGAGCCCACGCCGCAGGCGCCATTGCCCGCCAGCGAGTTATCTCCTTCTCTGCTGGATCAAAGCCTGGCCTCCTGCGAGAAGCGGGTTGGCGCGGCCTGCACCCTGGCCGGCGTTCTTTACCACCATGGACCCGCACCGGCGAAGCCGGATCGCCGCCAGGCGCGCCGCTACTTTTCCCGCGGCTGTGAACTCAAGGACACCCTGGGATGTCTGGATCTGGGCCGCTATCAACTCTTCGGCTGGGGCGGGGAAATCCGCGATCCAGCCGCCGCGCTGGCCCTGTTCCAGAAATCCTGCGCGGCTGGAAACGCCGACGCCTGCGCCGAGGTGGGGTTGATGCATGAACATGGCTGGGGCGGACTGAATCTGGATGAAAAACAGGCGGCGGACCTATACCAGAAATCCTGCGAGGCCGGTTCGCTGCTGGGCTGCGCCCGCCATGGCGCCATGCTGGCGATGGGACGCGGCGGCCTGCCCCGGCAGGTGGAGCGCGGCGTCGAATTGTTCCGCCGCGCCTGCAACGGCGGCGAGCCGCTGGGCTGCGCCAACCTGGGCGTGGCCTGCGCGCGCGGAGCCTGCGGAGAGGGCGAGGATGAATCCGCCGCCCGCGGACTCTATGAGCGATCCTGCAAACAGGGCGAGCCGCTGGGCTGCGCCAACCTTGCTGGTCTCTATTGGGAGGGTCATGGAGGACTGGAGAAAAACCCGGACAAGGCGGTGGAACTGCTGGAGAACGCCTGCGACCAGGGGTTGCTGCCCGCCTGCGCCAGCCTGGGAACGATTCTGCGCGAGGGGTTGGGAGGCATCGCCGCCAATCCCGGGCGCGCCGCCGCGCTGTTCCGCGACGCCTGCAACCTGGGCTATGCCCCGGCGTGCCAACTGCTGAAAGCCGCACCCTGAAAGCGCGCCGGTCCGCCGCGCGTCAATAGAGCGGAATCTGCGCTGTCTGATCGCCCCGATCAGTCCACCGGGATGGCGGTGGATTCTCCAGGCATGGGTTTGCGGGGAGCCTGCACCTGGCCCAGGTTCCGGATATCCTCCGCCAGCTTGCCATCCCATTCCACCAGGCGGATTTCCTTCTCTTTCTTCTCCCACACCTGTTCGTAAATCGCGGTGTTGAGCTTGATGCTGGGCAACAGGTACCAGGCGCATTCCACCCGCACCACGATTTTTCCATCCTCGCGTTCGCGCACTTCCTTGATCTCGTAACGGTCCACCGAAAGCGCCCGCTCGTCGCGCTCCAGCTTGTCGCCCAGTTCCTTGCGCAGATCATCGGCCATCATCATGCGGGCCGCCGCGAAGGACTTCCAGCGCAGGGCGTAATGAAACTGTTCCGCCGCCTGGCCAATGTCGCGTTTCGTGGAAGGAATGGCGTTGGCGCAGCCCATCGCCAGCGACAGCAGCAGTGCGGGAAGCAGCGTACGGATTCGCATGGTCATCCCCATTTCAGTTTGGTCCGCAACATGCCGAAGTAATCGCGCCGGGGCGACTTGATCATGGTCAGGTGGTGCGGCGCGATTTCAACCTCCACGCGGTCTTCAAACCGCATGGTCTCGGCGTGCTGCCCGTCGAAGTTGAGCAGTACGTCCGTGTTGCGGGAGTTGAGGATCACGGTGACATGGCTGTCGTCCGCCACCACGATGGGACGGTTGGTGAGGGTGTGCGGACAAATCGGCGTCACCGTCATGGCGCGGTGGGTGGGGTAGACAATCGGCCCGCCCGCGCTGAGCGAATAGCCGGTGGAGCCGGTGGGTGTGGCGACAATCAGCCCGTCGGCCCGGTAGCGGGTGACGAAGGCGCCGTTGATCCGCAGTTCCATGTCCACCAGCCGGGCCTGCCGTCCCTTGGCGACATAGGCGTCGTTGATGACGTAAGTTTCCTTCACACACTGGCCTTCGCGCCACAGGCTGACGCGCAGCTTGACCCGCCGCTCGCTTTCGAACCCGCCGCGCACCACCATGTCAAGGGCGTTGTCTATGTCCCCGCTGCTCCATTCGGTGATGAATCCCAGGGTGCCCAGATTGAACGCCAGCACGGGAATATCCCGCGCCCCGAGCAGTGAGACCGAATGGATGAGCGTGCCGTCGCCGCCCAGCACGATCATGACATCGGCGGTTTGCGCCACCTCGGCGTTGGGAAGCAGTTCCCAGCCCCAGTAACGGGATGTGTGCTCGTCGGCGAGGACGCGCCAGCCGCGGGCCGTGAGGGAGCGATGAATATGCGCCGCCCGATCAATGGCCCGTGGTTCGGAAGGCTTGGTGAAAACGCCGGCGCATGGCATGGCGGATCTGTCTAGCACGGCGTTCATGGCGCGGCAAAACGCCGGGTCATCGCACGGGGGGAGGGCGTCCAATCAGCATGCGCCCGGTCGCCGCCTGCCAGAAGGTTTGCGCCCGGTAGAAATCCAGTTCCGCGTCCACCACCTGTTCGGATGCGGCGGCGGCCTGCTCCTCGCGGATATTGACGATGAGCAAATGGCTGTTGCCGAGATTGAAACTGGTGCGTTCCGCCTCTTCAAGCTGATGGGCGACCACCCGGGTTTCGCGGGCGACATTCACGCGCGCCTTCGCCATCGTGAGGGCCGACCAGGCGTCGCGCACCTCGGCGGCGACGCCGTCGCGGGCGAAACGCAGTTCCTGCTCCAACTTGGACAGCTTGGCCTCGGCCACTTCGATTTTGCCCCGGGCCTTGCGGAAGGGAATGGGCGCTTCCACCATCAGACCGACATTGAACTCCGCGGGGTCGCGGGTGGGAGAACCGGGACCCATATCCTTGGACGCTTCGCCATACACATCAATCGAAGGCGCGAACTGGTTATCGGCGAATTTCAACTCCACGGCCATGCGGTCGCGCTCCAGTTCAATGCGGCGAATCTCCGGCCGCGCCTTGAGCGCCTCTGGAATGACCAACTTTTCGACATCCTCCGCGGGCAACCGGGGTTCCGGAAAATCCGGGGGCAGAATGGTCAGCGACGGCGTGACCGGCTCTCCCTTTCCGTCGCGCCAGTACAGGGAGAGCGCGATGGCGGCCTTTTGAAATTTTCGCCCGGATGCGATGAGTTTCTCCCGCCGCGACAGGATGGCGCGCTGGTTGTCGGTATGCTCGATCTCCGCCAGATCGCCCTGCTTGACCCGTTCCAGAATGCCGGCGTCCCGTTCCTCCGCGATGCGCAGCAATTCCCGGGCGATCAGAAGTTTCTGGGCCGCCGCCACGAATTCCCAGTATTTTTCTCCCGCCAGCCGCAACACCGCCAGGCGCTTTTCATCAATTTCATACCGGGCCATTTCGACGCCCATTTCCGCCTGGCGCAGATCGGCGCGTTCGCGATCAATGGGGCCGTTGCGCCATAGCGGGGTCATGAATCCGCCGCGCACCTCGCCGAAATCATTGGTCTCGTATTCCAGCTTGTAGGAAGGAAACTTTCCCAGCCCGCTGCGCCATCCGGCGAAGAAGCGCGTGCCCCACAGCGTGGTGGGCTGCTCCACGCTCAGGTCCATGGTTCCGTATTTGTAGAATCCGAAGGGATTGTAATCCCATTTGCCCTTGGCCTTGAGATCAAATCCGCCTTCCGCGGCCAGTTGTTCTCCCTCGCGGATGGCCTGTTGTTGCAACGCCCCGATGATCGGCGGGTAATGCCGATCCGCCGAATCCAGGATTTTCTCGAAGGTGACAACGCCATCTCCGTTCCCCGGCGAGGAGATCACCAGGGGTGTCGCCGCAATCCCCCCGGATTGGGCGCGCGCGGTCTCCGGCGCCGCGCAGGCGACAAGCAGCATCAAACCAGCGAGGCCGGGACCCGCCAAAGGAAGCACGCCCCGTCCGGCCCCTGTCCAGGCCGCCCGGCGTTGCATCAATAAGGTGGAGAAAATGGATGCGCCCATTTCACCACCCCCGCCCAGGAATCATTTGCCGCCTTCCCTGGGCTGGAAGGGGTCGTCTTTTTTGCCGCCGCCTGGCTTCCCTGGTTTGTCTTCCTTGCCCGGCTCTTCCTGGGCGATCACGGGTGGGAACCCGTTGAACTGGCGCCAGAATTCATAACCCAGGGTGACTTCGTTGAGGAAGAACCATCCCCTGGCCCGCACGCCCTGGCGCAGATAGTTGCCGGAGGGCCAAGCGTCCCGATCATCGCGGCTGGCGTCGGGAACCACCACCACGCGGAACTGCCCCCTGCCGTTGTCGTGGGAGTCCACGAAATCCACCTTTCCTCCGAAGGTGCCGACCGCCACCGAAGGCCATCCGGTGAACTGGATGGCGGGCCACCCCTCGAACTGGATGCGTACGTGGCGCCCCTTGGAGAGCAGCGGCGCGTCATTGCCATCCACCCACAACTCAACGGCGCGGGATTCGGTGTCCGGCACCAGGATGGCCAGATCATCGCCCGGCTTGAGCAACGAACCGCCTTCAAACGCGATGATGCGGAAGATGACGCCGTCGCGTGGGGCGGTCACTTCCTGCGTGGACTGGCGGGCGAGCCGGATATCCATGCGCGCCAGTTCTCCCAGAATGGAAGCCTCGTCGGCGCGGGCCTTTTCTAGTTCGGCGCGGGCGTACTCGATTTTGGCCATGGCGTCGCCGGCGAATTTGGTCTGGTCGGCTTCCAGGGCCATCTGCTCGGCTTTGGCCGCGTTGACCTGGGCGCGTGCGCGATCCGCCTCGGTGCGCGTGCGCGCGTATTCGAGTTCGGCCAGTTCCACATTGCGGGCGGAGGTCAGGCCCTTTTCCATCAGGGCTTTCTGGCGCTCCAGGTTGAGTTTGGCGGTGGTGAAGGCGGCTTCGGCGGCGGTCAGGGCCTGCTGGGCGGCGGCGTACCGGTCGCGGGCCATGCTGACGCGGGCGGCGGCGGCGGTCAGTCCGAAGGTGCGCGACTGTTCATAGCTGGCGACCTGCGAGCTCATCGAGCGCATGCGTTCCTGGGCCGCCTTCAAACGTGTTTCCAGGGTGGCGCGCTCGCGCTGGAGGCGATTCATGATCTCGGGGTCGTTGTCGGTGATGTCCACAATCTTGTCTCCCGCCTTGACCCGGCTGCCTTCCTGCACCAGCCAGCGGGTGACCCGGCCCTCGATGGGGGCCTGGATGACCTGTTGCCGCTCCACCTGGGCATAGGCGATCACGCGCCCCGAACCGCTGACGGTCTGCTGCCACGGGGCGAAGATCAACGCCAGCACGAACAGCAGGATAAACCCGGCGAAAAATCCGGCGAGAACCCGTGCGCTGCGCGGGGACTGCACCATCCCCAGGGCGCTTATCCGCGGATTGCCGCTGAGCCAGATATTGGCGTCCTGATGAGAAGCGCTCATGCTCACGCCTCCTTGCCCAGAATCAGTTGCCGCAGCGCCTTGTCGCTGCGCGTGTACTCGCGCAGACGCCCGTCGTTCAGCACGAAGATGCGCTCGAAATGCAGCGCCACGTCGGGGTGATTGGTCAGCACCAGCAGGGTTGCGCTGTGCTCCGTTCCGCAAATGGCGGAGAGAATCCGCGCCCGGTTGACGATGTCCATGTCATCCAGGGTTCCGTCCAGCACCAGCAGGCGAGGCTGTTCGGCCAGCGCGCGCGCCAGCGACAATTTACGGACCTGCTGATCGGATAGGGGAGAGCCGTTGGCCCCCAGTCCGGTATGAATGCCATCGGGCAGCGCCTGCACTTCATCCAGCAGCCCCACCGCGTTCAGATAGTCGCGGATTTGCTGCGGGGTCACCCCCGGGCGGCCCAGGGATACGTTGTCGGCGATGGCGCCATGGATGACTTCGCCACGCCGCACCAGCACCACATTCTTGCGCAGGCTTTCCAGGTGCAGGGCGCTGATCTCCACGCCATCGGCCTTCACGCGCCCATGGACCGGGCGGCGTATGCCGTACAGGATTTCCGCCAGCGTGGTTTTTCCCGAATTGCCGGGGCCGAACACCACCACATGCTGCCCCGGCAGGATCCGCATGGAGATGCCGTGCAAAACCGTCTGGCCGCTCGCATGGGTGTAACTGACGTCTTCGAGTTCCAGTTCCAGCCCGCCCTCTCGCGAGGGAAGATAATCTCCGGCGTTGCGTTCGAGCGGCAGGTCGAGGATATAACCCAGCTTGTCCACGCCGGCCACCAGATCGTAGTAGCTTTCAAGCTGTTTCCCGAACTTGCTGAACGCCGCCAGCACGGCCGCCAGGATCAGTTCGGAGGCGATGAGCTGGCCCAGCGTCAGTTGCCGGTCAATCACCAGCCAGCCGCCCAGGCTGAGCAGCAACACGTTTCCCAGCACTTGAAACGACAGCGAACCGATGATCTGCCGCAAGAGCACGCGGAAGGATCGCCTGCGGGCGGTGAGATAACGCCGCGCGACCGCGTCCGCA
Organism: Myxococcota bacterium; assembly: GCA_022072125.1. Classification (GTDB taxonomy): domain Bacteria; phylum Myxococcota; class JAJVIH01; order JAJVIH01; family JAJVIH01; genus JAJVIH01. The sequence continues at coordinate 63,213 of JAJVIH010000013.1, forward strand.
CGGTTCATGGCGTAGTCCGCGCCCCCGCCCTGCTTGAACAGGATGGGCGCGCGGGCGATTTCCTCCAGCCAGGCCGCGGCCTCGTATTTCGCCACGGACTCCTCAATCTTCGTCCGTACGCCTCCAAAACCCAGGCCAAAAATCACAAAGCTGATGAAAAGAATCAGGAAAATTGCATACACCAGCAGCCAGGGATGGTACGCGGCCAGCAACACCAGCCCCACGCACGCCTGCAGCACCGTGGTCAGGCCATCCACCAGCAGCACCGCCGCCGCTTTCTGCACCGTCATCACGTCAAAAAAGCGGTTCACCAGTTCGGGAACATAGGTCCGGCCCATGCTTTCCAGGTTCACCCGCGGCAAACGGAACGCCGCGTCCGCCACCATCCGCACAAACAGGCGCCGCGAGAGGATCTCAATCACGTACATCTGCATGGCGCGCAGCGCGGCGGAAGCCGTCAATCCCAGCAGAAGCAGAAATCCAAGCACCAACAAGGGCTGGAGCAGGGTGCCAAAGCCGACGGTATTGACGAACGACTGCACCACCACCGGCGTGACCAGGGTGAACAGGCCGATGGCCACCGAATATCCGGCGATGACCCAGACATCCTTGCGTTCGCTGCGAACCAGCGCCCACAGCCGCGCCAGCGGTGAGCCGTGCGGATGATAATCCCCCGGCTGCTCATGGCCCGTGGCGTGCGTTGCGATGGCCAGGCTGTTGGACATCCCTTGCATGGGAGCAATCGGCTCCGCTGCCGCCAGCCAGATCGCCGGATCTCCAGCCTCCGCCGCAAGCTGGTCCATGGGGAAGCGCCGGACCTCCACGCCATCCGGATTGAGCAGCCGGAAGATTTCCTCCCCCGGCTGCTTGAACAAAACCAACAGGCGCCGCTCCTCCACGATCAGGGAACACAAGGTCAACTGCCGGATGGCGGCGGGGGAAGTCTCCGCGCTCCAGCGCACCGGGGTGGCGTGCATGCCCAGCGCTTCCGCGGCGAGCAGCATCCGGTTGAGCCAGTCCGGACAATCACTTTCCCGGGTGGCCCAGACCTGGTTCAACACCGTGCGGGCGATGATCGGATTAAATTCCAGCCCAAGGGCCTGGCTCAGCAAATCCAGCGCCTGGAGGTGCGCCTGGAACTCCGGCCCATTTTCTCCGGCCCTGTCAACGCCCTGTTCCAGCGGCTCCCCCATTGGTGACCCGGTCTCCTTCTGTTATCGGGATCTGGCGGTCCAGCCACGCCCGCGAGTTCATTTCATCGCGGCATGGCGTGGCGAATGGACACACCAGACAGAGATAATCATCCCTGTTGCAGGAGCAATCTCACGTATAACCGGGATTTGAAAATTTTCCGGGCGAAAGGGCGCATCCGCCGTGGAACCCCGCCGGGAGACCCTTTCGTCCGCGCCGCCTGTCTGAGATTTCTCATGGCTGCTTGCAGGCGGGCAGGGCAGGCTCTCCATGGGAGACCCCGGAGGCGCGTCCTCCGGCATTGCCGGCAAAGCCCGGGAAAAAGGGATAAGGCCATGCCCCGTGACTTTTTTGATCGTCTTCGCCTGATGAGACATTACCTGAATGGCGGCGGCCCCGTTCCCGGACCGTCTTCCATCCTGATTGAGACCACCAACCGCTGCAATCTTTTTTGCCCCATGTGCCCCCGGACCGGGCAGGCGAACCTGCAAAAGGACATGGACAGCGGACTGCTCTTTTCCCTGATTGACGAATTCGCCCGGCTGGGCGGCGACCATGTTTACCTGTACGGACTCGGCGAGCCCTTTCTGGATCAACGCATCTTCGACATTCTGGCCCGGTGCCGCCGCCGCGGCCTGGGAACCATCCTCTCCACCAACGCAACCCTGCTGAACGCGCGGCGGCGGAAACAGTTTCTCGATACCGGATGCGATTATCTTCTTATCGGTCTGGACGGCGCCACCCGGGAAACCTATTCCCGGTATCGTCATGGCGGGGATTTCGATGAGGTGACCGGAAATGTCCGCGAACTGGCCCGTGAAAAACACACCCGCAATATCCCCATGACGCTGACGGTTCAGTTCATCCGCATGCCGGGGAATCTGCACGAACAGGATCAGTTTATTGACTGCTGGTCGAAGGTCCCGGGCGTGGACAGCATCCGCATCAAGGATGAAGACATCGGCATTCCGGATCACGCCCTGTACGAGGAGGATGGCCACCTGCGGAAAAACCCCTGTTTTCTGCTGTGGCGCGGGCCATTGGTCATCCGCTGCAACGGAGACGTGTATCCCTGTTACCACTATGCCGATCACGGCGAGCCGATTGGGAATATCTGGCGGCAACCGCTGGAGTCGCTGTGGAATTCCCCGGCGATGCAATCCCTGCGGGAGTTGCATCTACAACGCCGCGCCGCCCAGGATCGCCTGTGCGCGTCCTGCGCCTGCGCCCGGCCCCGGTTGCCCTTTGTGCTGGGGGCCATGGCCCTCCGCGGGACAACGGTGCGGCGGCTGGTCCCCCTTGCGGAACGGGCGGCGCTGACCTGGCAAGGACTTTTCAGCGAAACCCGGTTGAAGAAAGCCCGGCCGGAGTAAAACTTCCGGGCGGAAAAGAACCCAGCTTCCGTCCGCCGGCGCCGCGGCGGGCTTCCCGGCCCTGATTGAAGGGGTGTGGCAGGACCAGAAGCCGTTATTTGTCTCGCGGCGGAACCATCAATCCACCCGCCATCCAGAATTGTGAAGCAGCCATGGCCTTCCGGTAATCACCGGCCACGCCGCCAATCGGGCCGGGCAACTGCCCTTCCACATATAGTGTGGCCAGGCCATGCACCTGGCTCCAGCACAACAGGGCGATTTCCATGACATCCCCGGCGCGCATCACCCCCGCCTGCTGGCAATTCACGATGCATTCCACCAGTACGCCGAAGGAATCCGCGCCCGCCGCCGCCAGGCTGGGGTATTTGTCGTCCATCGGAACGTCGGAACTGAACATCAGCCGGAAATGGCCCGGATGCTCCACCGCGAAGCGGAGGTATCCAACGCCGCTGGCGTTGAAGCGGGCGGCGGGGTCACTTCCCGCGATGGACATTTCATCGCGCATGCTCCGGCTCATCAGCCGGAATCCCTCTTCCGCCACGGCGGCGATCAGGGCCTCCTTGCCGTCGAAATGCCGGTAGGGCGCCGCATGGGATACCCCCGCCCGGCGGGCCGCTTCGCGCAGGGTCAGGCCGCGCGCGCCGTTTTCTTGCACCAACTCCAGCGCGGCGTGAATCAGGGCCGCCCGCAAATCACCGTGATGGTAAGGTTTTTTTTCATCCGCCATGGAGATGAATCATGTCCGGATTGTTTCCAATGTCAACAATGTTGACATTGGAAACAATATGGTTTATGTTTTCACTAGAAACATCAATCGCCCGCAAGGAGCCATCCCATGTCCACTCCACTGCAGCAACATGCCTCCCCGGCCTCCGCCGCCACCACGGCGGAGGGGGCGCCGGGTTCCGCATCCCCCAAACGCGCCTGGACCGGCGCGCTTCGGGACCTGCCCCGCGAACATGGCTTCGAGCCGCTTCGCATCGAGGGGAAGCTTCCGGAGTGGCTGCATGGAACCTTGTATCGCAACGGCCCGTCGCTGATGTCCAACTTTGGCCATGGATACCGGCACTGGTTTGACGGCGACGGGGCGATCAGCGCGGTCCGTTTTCAGGGTGGGGCCGCCTGGGGCGCGGTGAAAGTGGTTCAGTCCGCCGGCCTGACGGAGGAACGCCGGGCGGGCCGTCCATTGTTTGGCGGTTATGGTACGCCCGCGCCCTCGTGGCTGAGCCGCGTATTCGCGCGCGGCGGCAAAAACGCGGCCAATACCTCGGTGATGATGTGGCAGGGGCGGTTGCTGGCCCTGTGGGAAGGAGGACATCCCACCGGACTGAAACCGGAAGACCTGTCCACCATTGGCGAAACCGATCTGGGCGGCGTGGTCATCAAGAATTTTTCGGCGCATCCTCACTACGTGCGCAAGCACAAGGCGTTTTTCAATTTCGGCGTGCGCTATGGCAAGGACTGCCTGCTGGATATCTACCGCCTGCCCAATTCTGGCGCGGCCTCCCGGCTTGCCAGCATCAAACTGGCGGGCGCGACGATGATCCACGATTTCATCACGACGGAGGATCACCTGATCTTTTTCGCGCCGCCGTTGCGCCTGAACTCCCTCAGGCTGCTGGCGGGCATTGGCTGCTATTCGGAGAATCTGCGCTGGCGTCCGGAGGAGGGAACCCAGGTGCTGGTGGTTCCCATCGCCAACCCGGAACAGCACAAATCCTTCGTCATCGAGCCGTTCTATCAATGGCATTTCTGCAACGCCTTTGAAGAAGGTGGCGAACTGGTTGTGGACGTGGTCCGTTACCCGGATTTCTCCTCCAACCACTGGTTGAAAACCGTCCCCTCCGGACAAACCGAAGGCGTCATGCAGGGAACGCTGCAGCGTGCGCGGCTCAATCCGGCCGCCGGCAAGGTGAGTTTCACCCCCTTGTTCGAGCGTTCATGCGAATTTCCCCGCGTCGCGCCCCAAAAGACGGGCATTCCCCATCGCTTCGCCTGGATGGCCGCCCATGCCAGCGAAGCGGACGCCCGGCACGAGATGTTCAACCAGGTGGCGAAAGTGGACGTGAACAGCGGCCATGGCGAAACCATCGTGCTTGGACCTGGGCAATATCCTTCGGAGCCCATATTCGTGCAGCGGCCCGGCGCGGTTGACGAGGATGACGGCTGCGTGCTGTCACTGGCGTATGACGCCGCTTCCCGCACCAGCCACATCGCCGTGCTGGATGGACGCCGCCCCGGAGAGGGTCCGCTGGCCCGCGCCTGGTTTGATCTTCACCTGCCGTTGACCTTTCACGGCGGTTGGGCGAACGGAGAATGACCGGCCCACATTCCAATGCCTGCCATGGCGCCCGCTTTTCAGCGGGCGCCGGCGTGTTCAGAAAAAACCAGCCCGCGCCGGATGGGGGAATCCAGGCGCGGGCTGGGAACGGATCGGAAGGATCCGGTTCAGGTTATCCCTGTTTGGGCATGCGATCTTCCCACAGGCCGAAGACCGCGCCAGTGGTATCCTCGCAGACGCTCATCACGCCCATGTTGGGGATTTCCATGTTGGCCATCATCACCTTGCCGCCCGCCTTTTTGACCTTCTCCGTGGCTTCGGCGCAGTTCGCCACCAACAGGTACTTCTGCCAGAACGACGGGGCGCCCTTGGCCTCCGGCGGCATCTTCATCATGCCGGCGCTCCAGTGATCATTGCGGAAGAAGGTGGTGTAGGGCCGTCCGCCCATGTTTTCGGTTTTGGCGGTCCAGCCGAAAATCTCGCTGGCGAATTTGCCGGAGAGATCCTCGTTGTTGGTGAGGAGTTCGTTCCAGCAGATTTCCCCCACTTTGGGCGGGGTCTTGGCGTTGGCCTTGTCCTCTTCCTCGCGGCCTTCGACGAACTTGAACGGGGCGATGGCGGCGCCGGTGGAATCGGCGATCATGCAGAAACGGCCCACATCGGGAATATCCATGGGCGGAACCAGCACCTTGCCGCCCAGCTTTTCGGCCTTTTTGGCCGCCGCGTCCACGTCGAGCACGGTGCAGTAGGCGATCCAGTGCGACGGCACGCCTTTCATGGAGGGGTCGAGCGGGGCAAAGCCGCCCAGGCTCTCACCGTTGTTGTTGAACATGGTGTACTTCATGCCGCCCATGTCCTGTTCGGTGAAGGTCCAGCCCATGACCGCGCCGTAGAATTTCTTGGCTTTTTCCACGTCGGAAGTGTTGAGATCGTACCACACAAAGCGGCCCTGGCTGGCGAAAGGTTTAGCGCCCATTGTATCGGCTCCTGTATGAGTTTGGATGAGGGACAGCGGTTCCCCGGGACGCCGTGAGCGGAACAGAACTCATGATCTTTCCCGGTGAGCGGATTTATTGCATATACATGTTTGATATGTCAAGCGGATTTTCTGAACAGAATAAATTCTGTACAAATTTTCTGATAACCACGGATTCCCGGACTATTCATCGTCCGCCGCCCCAAATTGGCGGAAACGCAGCACCCGGGCCACCCGCAACCGGGACGGACCGGAACAGTGGGTAACCGGAGACACGCGGCGGGCTGGAGGCGCTAAGGTGTTGAACCTCCCGGAGGCGCTAGCGCGATACCCCCGGCGAGGAGCCGCCCGCGAGCAGATTCTGCAACAACGGATGAAGCTCCATCAGCGGCAAGGGTTTGGTCAGGACTTCGATCGCGCCCAGTTCCAGCGCGCGGTTGCGCTCGGCGGGCAGGCTGGAAGTGGTGACCACCACCACCGGAATTTCGCTGAGGGAGGGCTGTCCCTTGATCCAGGCCAGAAAATCAAAGCCATCCATGCCCTGCAGGCGGATATCCAGCAGGATCAAATCCACGGGCCGTCCCTGCCAGTTCTTGAGCATGTTCATGGCGGTTTCCGCCGAGGCGGCCGGAACGATCTCGGCGCCGCCGCTGCGCAGGGCCATGCTGGCGAGCTGCAGATGATCGGGATTGTCTTCTATGACCAAAATCTTGCGCGGCATTTGTTGTATGCAACACCCTTGGCGCCCAAGGACGTCCGGGTCAACGAACGGATTTCGTATCAAGATTGAACAATCCGATAACACATTTGATCGGATGCTTCAACCTGTCACCCCGCATTTTTCAGATTTCCAGGGGCGCGAAGTGACGTGCAAGGGGGCGCTTTTCTAGATAGAGCAAGAACCGTGCGGCCAGGAACAACAGTCTATTTCAATTCCGCCGATACGCCGCCGCCCGCGTGCAGATAACACTGGGTCACGTAGTCCATCACCATGCGGTCGGCGTTGAAGCGCCAAGCCAGGGTGAGGATGGCGTGTTTCATGCGCCGGGTCCATTCACGCGGCACATTGTATTCATCCTGTTCGTAGAAGAGCGGAATGACTTCGTTTTCCAGCGTGTCGAAGAGCGCCTTGGCGTCCCGTTCATTCTGGACTTTTTCGTTGGCGTGAACCCGTCCGTCGCCAATCGCGAAACCGTTTTTGCCGTCGTAGGCCTCGGCCCACCAGCCGTCGAGCACCGACAGGTTCAGGCCGCCGTTGAGCAGAACCTTCTGTCCGCTGGTGCCGCAGGCCTCCAGCGGGCGGATGGGGTTGTTGATCCAGAGATCCACTCCCTGCACGAGATGACGGGCCACGCTGTAGTCGTAATCCTCGACAAACACCACGCGCCCGTTCACCTCGGGCAGGCGCGAGAACTGCACGATCTCCCGGATGATCTTTTTCCCGGCCTCGTCGCGGGGGTGCGCCTTGCCGGCGAAAATGAACTGCACCGGATGTTTCGCATCGGCCAGCAGCCGGAGCAGACGCTCGCGCTCGTGAAACAGCAGCCACGCGCGCTTGTAGGTGGCGAAGCGGCGGGCGAATCCGATGGTCAGGATATTCGGGTTGAGCAGGGACACGGCCCCTTCGGCGGTCTGCCGGTCTCCGCGGCCGAGCGCGGTTTCCCGGATGCGGCGCCGGACGTATTCAATCAGGCGATGCCGCAGGATGGTGTGGGTCTCCCAAAGCTCCTGATCATTGATGCGCTCGATGCCGCTCCAGGCGTCGGGGAAGCACATATGCTTCTCCCATTCGCGCTGGGTGTAACGCTGCAGCAACTGGTTCATGGGCGGAGCCAGCCAGGACAGCACGTGTACACCGTTGGTGATATGGCCGATGGGCACCTCGTCTTCCGGACGGTCCGGAAAGAGCCCGTTCCACATCTTGCGCGACACGCGCCCATGCAGGTGCGATACGCCGTTGCGCTTGACGCTGCCCTTGAGCGCCAGCACGGTCATGCAGAAGGTTTCATTGTCGTTGAGCGGATTGACGCGCCCGAGCGCCATGAATTCCCGCTGGGTCAGTCCGAGTTGTTCCCGCATCCAGCCAAGGTGCTCTTCCATCAGCGCCGCGCTGAAGCGGTCATGGCCCGCTTCCACCGGGGTGTGGGTGGTGAACACCGTGCAGCTTTTGATCTCGCGGAAGGCTTCGATGAAGCCCAAACCATCCTCCGCCATGCGTTGGCGCACGGCTTCCAGGATGGCGAAGGCGCAGTGCCCCTCGTTGAGGTGAATCACCCCCGGCTTGACGCCCAGGGTCTCCAACAGGCTGAAACCGCCGATGCCCAGCAGGGTTTCCTGGGCGATGCGCACGCGCTCGTCGCCGCCGTACAACTGGGTGGTGATCGTGCGATCATCGGTGGTGTTTTCGGGCACATCGGCGTCGAGCAGATAAAGCCTGATGCGCCCCACCACCACTTCCCATACGCAGGCCTGGATATGGCGGTGATCAAGCCGGATGGTCACGCGCACTTCGCTTCCATCCCGGTTGTACAGCTTGCGCATGGGCAGTTGATTGCGATTGACCGGCGGATACCGCTCGTTCTGGTAGCCGTCGTTGTCCAGAACCTGGTGGAAATACCCGCGCCCATACAACAACCCGACCCCGATCAGGGGCGCCCCCAGGTCGGAGGCGCTTTTCAGGTGGTCGCCCGCCAGAATGCCCAGGCCGCCGCTGTAGATGGGCAACGATTCGTGCAGGCCGAACTCCATGGAAAAGTAGGCGATGGGGCGCGTGAAGAGGGCGCCTGCGTGGGAGTGGGCCCACGTATGTTCATCATTCAGGTAGTTCTTGAGCAGGTGAAACGCGGAACTGATGCGGGTTTCCAGCGACATGGCGATGGCGCGTTCCAGCAGGGTTTCATCGCTGATCTTCTGAAGGAAAGTGACTGGATTGTGGTTCGAGTCGCGCCAGGCGTTGGAATCAATGCCGGCGAAGAGCATGGCGACATCGGGGTGCCAGGTCCAGTAAAGGTTGTGCGCCAGTTCGGACAAGCGCGCGCGCAGATCGGCTACGTCAATTCCGCGGGAATTGGTCATTGGAATTTCTCCCTCTCGTCTTCATCCACATCATGACACTCATTGGCTCAATCTCATTTTCCGGGCGGTTTGGGTGCAGCGGCGGTAGCGGGCAGCCAGGCTGGGCGGTTCAGCAGGCCGGACATGCCCACCGCGATCTGGGTGGGTCCCGGCGAATATTTCTGGGTCATTGGGTTGGAACGCAACAGCATCATCAATCCGGACATGGTGGCGTTTTTGGACAGATAAGCCTGTTCGATATTCAGGCGGAGATTCAGGTTGGCCGCCGACTGGCCGAAGTTTTTATAATTCAGGTTGAGGGAGCCGTCCACCGACAGCGAGGCGTCGCCGCCGCTGGTGCGGAACTCCTTGACCAGCGCCTTTTCTCCCTGGATCTCCACGTCGCCTTCCAGCGCGCCGAGCGTTGTCTGGGGCACGTTGAACTTGCCGCCCAGGGCTTCGAGTTCCCTCGCCTCGATGGCCCCCGGCCCCATGACCAGGCCCTCGCCTTTCAGCACCAGGACGCCGGAATTTTTCGCGGCCTCTGGCGCGGCGCGGAACGCCAGATTGCCCCCGATTTTTCCGGTGAACGGGATGCCGGTTTTCGCCGCGATGATGGGAAGGCGGGACAGATCAATCTGGCGGATATCGGTTTTGATTTCCGTGCCCGAGCGGGACACTTCGGCGGCGCCGTCCATTTCGCCGCCGGCCAGCCTGGCGTGGACCGCGGCGCCGGCCGCTCCGCGGAACAGCGCGCCGAATTTCGGCGACAGATCCAGGTTGTCAATCATCAGCGGAATGGACTTTCCGCCAGGCTTGGAGGACGGAATCAGCACGCTGATATTCTCCATCGAGGCGCCGAACAGTCCCGCCTTGAATTTCAGAATTTCGACCTTGCCCCCGGTGGCGTTCTCCAGGGCTTCCACCACCCGGTGTTTCAGCAGCGAACTGGGAAAGGTCCAATCAATGAACAGCAACAGCGCGATCAGGAAAAACAGCGGATATCCAATGGCCTTGATCAGGCGGTTGCGGGTTTCCGGCTTCATGGGGACGCCTTTCCGGCGGCGCGCGGGCCCGGCTGGTAATTGGGGTTCAGCCGGAATCCGGAGAGCAGGAACTGCGCATCGAGCAGGCGTTTGTCGCCGTCTTCCCGCACGTTGAGCTTGAGCCGGCTGACATAGAGCATGTACGGGCTGTTTTCGATGCGGTGCAGGAAATCCAGCAACTTGTCGTATGGAATCTCGCGCAGAAACACCTCGGTGGTTTTCTCCACCACTTCCGCCGTGCGATCCACGGTGGTCTGACGCTCCTGCATGTTGGCGACGGAGATATTCAGCGACGCCGCCTGCTTTTCGATGAAGCTGAACACGTTGAAATTGGGATCGGATTCAATCTGCTGCACCCGCTGTTTCATCTGATCGGTCGCCGCGCGGTTCGACAGAAACACACTGCGCACCCGGGCGATGCGCTCGATGCTGTCCAGCTTGCTGTTGACCCGGCTTTCCTTCTCGCTGATGGAAGAACTGACCAGGTACGTCACAATGGCCAGGAACATCGCCGCCAGCAGCGCGGACATGCCGGCGACCAGTTGCTGTTCGCGCTGTGACAGGCGCGCATAGGCGTCCGCCGCAGTGGAGACTTTCAGGTTCACGTATTCGGTGATCGCAGCCATGGTGATTCCGTCAGGTGCAGGTGATCTTGACCAGCAGGTCAAACTCGACCGCCTTGCCATCCAGCGTGCGCCGTTGTTTTCCCCGGTTGATTTCGCCGAAGCATTCGGCGCCCTTGAGCGCCTTGTCTATGTTGTTGATGGATTCAAACGTCGGCACGCGGCCTTCAATGCGCACGCCGTCGGTCTTGATATCAATCTCGCGGATGTCCAGGTCTTTGGCGTCGCCGGGCCAATGTTTGGTGATTTCATGCAGGAGATCGAACGCGCTCAGCCGCGGCCGGGTGGGAGCGGCGGTCTGCACCATGCTGGTGCGGATTTTCTGTTCGATGATGAACTCCGGCTCGCATTTTCCAGTGTTGAGCAGTTGCTTGCCCATTTCGCAGACGCGGCCATCCAGCTTGACCGAGAAATCATCCAGCGCGTCGAGGCGCAGCCAGGCGTGCGCCAGCCCCAGCGCCGCGAGAACCGCCACGCCGGCGCCGAGGCGGATGATCTTGCCCTTGAGGTGGCCGAAATCCCCCTTGTACGCGAAGGGACCCCGCCGGAAATTCAGCATGGCTCCGCGTCCGCCGCGCGACCCGGCGATGGCGATGGCGATGGCCTGCGCATCCTCCGGACCGGCGGGACCGCCCCAGCTTTGCAAGGGGATCAATTCGCAAGGCACGCCCAGGCGTTCCGTGAACCATTCCGGCAATCCGGAGACGCGCGCGAATCCGCCCGCCAGATAGATTTTTTCGGGCCATAGCTTGAGCTGCGCCCGCGCGCCCTGCAGCGTCAGCTTGAGTTCACGGATCAGCCCGGACAGCGCCCGCTCCGCCGCAAGCTGGATATCGCGCGCCGCGCCCTGGCTCTGCCGCGCGAAAACGAGCTGGTTTTCCTTGATGGATGCGGCGGTGCTCTCGTCCACCTTCAGGCGCTGGGCGATCTCCTGTTCGACTTCGCGCGCGCCCCGTTTCAGCGTGCGGACAAAACGCGCCTCGCCATGCCTGAGAATGCACAGGGAAGTGGTTTCGTGCCCCAGGTCGAGCACCGCCACCGGCCCTTCCTCTTCGCCGGTCGCGAAGTCAGGCGCCGCTTCGCCCTTTTTGGGCGTCTTCTTCTTCGCGGGCGGGTTGGAGATGCCTGCCTCCAGCGCCATGCTGGCGTAGGTCAGGGGGCTCATCAACACCTGACGCGGATCAATTCCGTGTTTCTGCAGGCGCAGGAGAAACTCCGACATCACATCGCGGCGGACCAAGCCCACCAGGAGGCGGGCGCTCGTGGGGGATTTGTCCACCACGCGGTAATCGTAGACGTATTGCTCCAGATCAAACGGAATCTGGTTTTCCAGCTCAAACTGGATGGTCTGGTCAATCCGCCGCCGGTCGGAAAAGGGCATTTCCAGCATGTGGATGCTGACCTTGTCGCCGGGCAGCGCGGCGGTGATCTGCTGCGCCGCGAATTTGCCCCGGGCCTTGAGTTCCCCCAGCAGTGTGTCGAGCGGATCGGGGGCCGCCGGTTCCGCGGGGGCTTCCGCGGAGGGGTCGCTTTCAGCCGCTGGCCCGGGCGGCTCCGGCTCGCGCAACAGACCGGCGGGCAGGGGAAACGCCTCCACGCTTTTGACCTGTACGCCGCGGAATGAACTTTCCGCCTCGGCAATCTTGAGGGTATGCGCGCCGAAATCGAGTCCGAGAATGCGTTGAGCCATGGTGATGCTTAGTGCTCGTGATAGCCCCAGATTTGTCCGCCGTTGAGGGCGGCGCCCTGCGGCGATTCCGTGGCGACGACAAAATCAATGGTGGCGCGCGCCTTGTTGACCTCGCCCACCGCCTTGACGCGAAAGACCGTCGGCTGCGCGCCGAAAACCTCTTCGGGCCGTAACCCCACCGCGGGCAGGGTGATTTGCAGTTCCTTCAGGTACTGATCCAGTTCGGCCCAGGTGACCGGCGCGCCCAGCAGGGTCTGGAGGCCCAGGTTGCCGAACATGCCGCCCATGCCCCCGCTCCCCTGAACGCGCGCGCGCAATTCCTTGCGCCATTGCTCGAAGCGATCCCAGAACTGCTTCTGGATGATCGGATCGCCGCAACCCAGCAGGGATCTTTCGCGGGCGCGGGTGGGGTCATACAACAGGCCGCACAGGGTCGCCATGATGACGGTCCAGTCGGCGGTCTGCAGGTTGACCGTGCGGTTGAGGTTGCCTGGATATACGGTGAGCTTGTTCCCGAAGATGCGCATGAAATCATCGCTGACGCCTCGCACCAGGTGGATTTCCTCCAGGGTGTCGAAAGGCGCGTTCTTGGGACGGTAATTCTCGCGCAGGCCGGCGTAAACCGCATCCTCCGGACCGCCGGACGAACCGGGGTACAGCAGGCTGAACCGGTTGGTGTCCGCGTCCACCCAGTCCACCAGATTGGCGATCAGGTCTTCGCGCGTACCGGCATAGCCATCGGGCGCCGGGGTTTCAAAGAGGAAATTGTACTGCTGCGGCAGCAGCATGTGGCGGAGTTGTTCGATGACGATGCGCTGCTGGAAGGGGCTGCGCAGCATGCCGAGGTTAATCTTGCCGCTTTCGTCGCTGATCTCCGGGAAGAAATTCCCCTCGAATTCACCGATTCCATCCACCGTGTCGTCGAGTTCGCCGGTCAGTTCGTCGCGGTTGCTGATGGGGCCGGACAGCGATTCGTCTTCCGTTTCCGCGCAGGTGTTCATCAGTTCGCGCAGCAGTTCGCTGTCCGGCCGCACGAAGTTGGTGAACCGGATCTGCGCGCCGCCGATCATCTGCTGGGCCTGCGGAAACTGGCGCGCCAGGTTCTGGATGCCCTTGTTGAGCAGGTATTCCTGCCACAGCAGGATGCGCGCCAGGTTCATCGCCGAGGAGGCGAGATAACGCGCCTTGAGCTGGTCGCGTCCGTTCATCGCCAGCTTGAGCTGCACCCGGCTGGTGAAGGACATGTCCACCACCACGCTGGCCAGCACCGCGATGACAATCACCACCAGCAGCAACGCCACGCCCGCGCCGCTTCCCATCCGCGGCAAGCGGGCGAAACGGTGATTGGCGGGAATGCGCGTCCGCTGGTAGCGCATGCGGAGGCCCCAGGCCGCCAGCCCGCTGGCGGTTCCGGATTCGATATGGCGGCGCGGTTCTTCCATGGCTCAGATATTCCCAAAGCCCAGCGGGAAGGTCATGAAGATGCGGGTTTCGGTGATGAAATTGACATCCTCGCGGTTTTCGCCCGCTAGGGTGATGATGATGCGCACGCGCGTGGGCAGGCGGTTGGCCCGTTCGATGGCGGTGGTGTCCCAGCGGTCCACCCATTTGTCCTCGCCGCCTTCCTGGGGATCCCAGAATTTGAACTTCACCCGGCGCACATTCTCGATGAGGGGATAGCTCACGGTCCCTTCCTCGGCCTGCGGCTTGTCATCAATGCGGCGTTTTTCCCGGCGCATCAGCACGTTGGTTCCGGGCGTGTCCTGCGACGCCTCCATGAAGTAGGTGATGACATTCTGATCGCTGGTTTTGGAATCCTTGTAGAGGCGCAGGCCCGACATGGTGCAGAAGGTCAGGCGCGTGAAGTCCCCTTCGTCCTCTCCAATGAACACCGTGCGGGTGCGCTCTTCCGCCGGCCAGCGGTGAATGGAGATATAGGCGTGGGTGATTTCGTTCGCCATGCGCTGCATCGCCTGACGCACCTGCTGGTAGCGGTCCTGCACTTCAAGCATGCGGTCGCGGCCGCGCAGCACGCCGCCGAAGGTCATCCACACCGTCACCCCGATCATGGCGAGGATGGTCGAGGCGACCAGCACCTCCATCATGGTGAAACCGCCGTGGCGGATATGGCGTGTGACGGGTTTCATGGCGAGCGGTTCTGACACCCGGGAAACAGGTGGGCGAATTTGGGATCAAGGCCCGGCGGGCAATACTGGTTCGGGTTCTGGTTGGGGTTTTGCTGGGGAGGATTTCCACCGCCTGGATTGGGAGTCTGCGGCGGCTGGGGAAGAGTCTGCCCCGGCGAAGGTGCGTCCGGAAGGTTCACCACGTGGGTGACCAGATCAAAGCTGCGTTCATGCGCGCCTTCCATCCACAGGATGGTGAGTTTCACGTAGCGGGAGTTCTGCTGGATGTCCTTGAGCACCCGGTCCACCTGGGACTGGATGAATCCGCCCGTCGAATCGGTGTTTTTCGGAGCGATGCCCAGTCCGCCGCCGTCCGGGCCGCTGGGCGTTCCGCCCATCAGGCCGCTGAGCAGGTTGTTGATGTCAATGCACATGTCCATCTTCTTGACCTCGGCCTTCCAGCGGAAATCTGGATATCCATCCTTGCCGAAATCGCCTTCATCCTCGTCGAGTTTGCCCCATTCGCGGTTGGGCAGGCGGATGATGTCCTCGATCTCGATCATTTTCTGGCGGGCGAGCAGCGTGGCCAGCGTGGTGTTGCGTACGTAGTTGGTCATGACCGCGCACGAGGTCTGCGACTCCATCAGCGACACCAGGGCGATGGCGAGAATGGCCATGGCGACCATGACCTCCAGCAGCGTGAACCCGGCGTGTATGTGCTGTCGCGCGCGCATGTCACTCCTTCGGGACCTCGGCGAATCCGGCGCGCACGCTGGTTTTGCCGGAGAGCGGCGAAACCTCCAGCGTATACACGTCGCCGCCTTCGGATGCGAGGTGAATCACCGCCTTTTCGACGAACCCATTGGGGAAAAAGTACAGATAGGCCTTGCCCTTCGAGACCCGCTCTTCCTGATGGCTCACCCACACGCCGTCAAACAGCACGCGCGAGGGCAATTCCACTTCGCGGAAGATGTCTTCGTCTCCCTCCTCGGCGGTGAAAACCGGCTTGGGCGCCTTTTTGAGTTTTTCCTCCTCCTCTTCCCATTCAGACATTCTGCGGGAGAACCGCTTGCCGGACTCCGTCTCCTGGCCGTCCTCCGCTTCGTTCACATCCAGCTTGCCATCGAAGGACCTGGCTTTTTCCTGTTCCAGCAGGAATGACTGATCGCTGCATTCGATGTGATACTTGCGCGCGTCAAGATCAAACACGATGCGGCAGTACTTCGCGTTCATGGCGCTGTAGTTGTAGACGTAGCGGATGGTCTGCGACAGCTTCTGGGCGGCGGTGCGCAAATCGGCGGCGAACAGGGCGCCCAGGCCCGGAACAGCCAGCGCGAACATCAGGCCGATGATCATCATCGCCACCGTCATTTCGACGACGGTGACGCCGCCATGGCGCCGCGGAATACGGGCCGCGCGCCGCGCCAGCCTTGCGGGCGAATTCCAGAGCGCGGCGAATGTCTGGCGGGCCTGGTTCACGTCTTCATCCTCTTACTGATCGCAGGGAGGTTTGCCGGGGTAGGTGTCGGCGGACTCTCCTTCGCCGCCGGGAGTTCCATCACGTCCGAGGGAGAAGACCTGGAAGTCGTCGGTGCCGGGGGCGGGCGGCAGGTAGTTGTATTCCTTGCCCCAGGGGTCCTTGGGCACGCTGTCCTTCGAGATGAATTTTTCGGTCACCAGTTCCTGGAGCGACTGGGGGTATTTGTTCTTGGTCGCGTAGTACGAGGTGATGGCGCCCTTGATGCTGGTTGTTTCCTGGCAGGCGGTCTTGGTGCGCGCCTCGGAGAGGTATTTGAACACGCCAAAGCCCACGGCGCTGGTGACGATGCCGATGATCACGATGACGACCATGATTTCGACGAGGGTCAGGCCGGCGCGGCGGAAATAGCGCCCCAGCAGGCGCGGGCGGCGGGATATCCGGATTCGGCGGGTCTTCATGTCGGGTTGCTCCGTTGGGGTTATTTGACGAACTGGTTGATCTGCATGATCGGCAGCAGGATGGAGATGATGATGAATCCGGCCACCACGCCCATGCCCACGATCATCAGCGGTTCAAGGATGGTTGTCATCAGCGAGATCCGCATGTTGACCTGGCGATCATAGGCGTCGCTGACCTTGTTCAGCATGCCTTCCAGTTCGCCGGATTTTTCTCCAACCGCGATCATGTGGGTCACGATCGGCGGAAACTGTCCGCTGCGGCGGATGGGTTCGGCCAGCGGCGCGCCTTCCTTCACCGCCTCGCGGGTCTGCTCGATGACGCCCGCCAGCACCGAATTGGCGACGATATTCCGGACGATGTCGAGCGCCTTGAGCAGCGGCACGCCGGAGGAAAGCAGGGTCGCCAGCGTGCGGGAGAACCGGCTGATGGCGACCAGCCGCACCAGCGGGCCGAAGATCGGCGCGCGCAGGGTGAAGGCGTCCCACGTGGAGCGCCCCCTGGGCGTGCCCACCCAGCGGCGGAAACCCAGTACGCCCGAGATCAGCATCAGCAGGATCAGCCACCAGTAGCTGGCCATGGTTTCGGAAAACCAGATGAGAATGCGCGTGATCAGCGGCAACTGGGCGTTCAGGTCCTGGAACACCTTGGTGATTTTGGGCACCACGAATACGAACAGCGTGGTCAGCACGCCCGCGCCGACGATCATCATGATGACCGGATAGGCCATGGTGGTGATCAGCTTCGAGCGCAGCGCCGACTGGTTTTCGGTGAAATCCGCCAGGCGCTCCAACACCACTTCGAGGGCGCCCGAGGATTCGCCGGCCTGGATCATGCTGACATACAGGTTGGAGAAAATTTTCGGGTAGCCGCTCATGGCGTCGGCCAGCGAGGCCCCTTCGTTGACCTGTTGCTTGATCTGCGACAGGGCCAGCACCAGGTTGGGGTTTTCGACCTGTTCGGAGAGCGCGTTGATGGCGTCCACCAGCGGAATGCCCGCGCCGATCAGCGTGGCGAGCTGCCGCGTCATCATCGCCAGTTCGGCGGAACTCACGCGGCTGAAGGCGCGCTGGAGGTTGACCTCGCCCTTGCGCTCCTCCCCCTTCTTTTCCTCGCGCACGTCGGTCAGAAAGACGCCGTCTTTGCGCAAGACCGTGCGCAGGGCCTTGGCGCTCTCCACCTCCCGGATGCCCGAGACGGTTTTTCCCGCGGCGTTCAGCCCCTTGTAGGCGTAAACCGGCATGCTTACACCGTGTCATCCTGGGTGACGCGCAACACCTCTTCGATGGTGGTGACTCCCATCGTCACCTTGCGCGCGCCGTCGTCGCGCAGGGTTTTCATGCCCTGCTTCAGCGCCTGTTTCTTGAGGGTTCCCGCATCCACGTTCTGCACGATGAGCTGGCGGATTTCATCGGTGACCGTCAGCAGTTCGTAAATGCCCTCGCGCCCCTGGTAGCCGGTTTCGTGGCATGCGGAGCAGCCGCGGGCGCGGTAGATCGGCCCCTTCAGATCTTCGGGGCGCAAGCCCACCTCGGCCAGCGCCTCGGCGGTAGGCGTATAAGACTGGCGGCACTCCGGGCATACGCGGCGCACCAGGCGCTGGGCCAGCACCGCGATGAGCGACGAGGCGACCAGAAAGGGCTCCACCCCCATGTCCACCAGGCGGGTGACCGAACTGGCCGCGTCGTTGGTGTGCAGGGTCGAAAACACCAGGTGTCCGGTGAGTGAAGCCTGAATCGCGATTTCGGCGGTCTCTAGGTCGCGGGTTTCGCCGATCAGGATGACATCCGGGTCCTGGCGCAGGATGGATCGCAACACGTTGACGAAGGTCAGGCCGATCTTCGCCTGCACCTGGATCTGTCCAATGCCGGGAAGCTGGTATTCCACCGGGTCTTCAACGGTGAGGATATTGATGTCCGGCTGGTTGATCTCCGCCAGCGCCGAATAGAGCGTGGTGGTTTTGCCCGAACCGGTGGGGCCGGTGACCAGGACAATGCCGTGGCTTTTGTTGATGATGCGGCGGATCTGCGTCAGGCGGTCTTCGGCGAAGCCCAGGCTGTTCAGATCCAGCAGGGTGTTGGTGCGGTCGAGCAGACGCAGCACAATCCGTTCGCCGTAATTGGTGGGCAGCGACGATACGCGGATATCCACATCCTTGCCCGCGATTTTGATGCGGATGCGTCCATCCTGCGGCAGGCGTTTTTCGGCGATATTCAGACCGGCCATGATCTTCACGCGGCTGGTCACCGCGGCCTGCAGGCCCTTGGGCGGACGCAGCACTTCGTAGAGTTGTCCGTCAATGCGGAAGCGCACCACCATGTCGCGCTCCGCCGGTTCGATATGGATATCGGACGCGCGGCGGTTCACCGCCTGGGCCATCAGCGTATTGACGAGGCGGATGATCGGCGCCTCGTCGTCCACATCGAGCAGGTCCTGGATTTCCTCGACTTCGTGCGCGAGAGAATCCAGGCTGTCGTCGTCCCTGATGTCGTCCATCACCGCTTCGGCGGCGTGGGCCTTGCGGTCGTAGGTTTTGTTGATGGCCTCGACGATCCGTTCGGGAGTGGAAAGCACCGGCTCGATCACGCAGCCGGTCATCAGGCCCAGGTCGTCCAGCACCGACAACTGCAGCGGGTCGGCGGTGATCACGGTCAGGGTGCGGGACTCGCGGCGCAGGGGGATCACATTGAACTGCTTGGCGAAAGTGATGGGCAGTTCGCGGATCAGGTCCAGCGGAATTTCATCGGCGGGGATATCCAGCATCACGGTCAGTTCGAGTTGTTCTCCCAAGGCGCGAATGATCTGTTCGGCGGTGGCCGCCTTTTGTTCGATTAGAATCTCGCCCAGCCGCGCTCCGGTCTCCGCCTGCCGCGCCAGCGCGGCTTCGATGTCCTTCGGTTTGACGCCGTGGCGGGCGGTCAGGATTTCGCCCAGCAGCGAACCGGCCGTGGCTGGCGGAGGCGGCGCGGGAGCGGCGGCGCGCGGCGGGATGGAAGCGGCGCTGCTCATGGCGTGATAGACCCCGCGCCCGTGGCGGGCGCTCCGCCCGCACCGGAGCTTTTGGCCGCCGCCGGTTTTTCCGGTTCGCGCGCGGCCTCGGGCCGGGGCGGTTTGCGGCGCGGTTTGAAAATTTTCACCGGGCCGCCGTCGTCCTCGGCGGCGGGCGGTTTGGGGGCCGCGGGGGGGTCCGGGGAAACGGCGGGCGCGGAGCCGCCGCTTGGTGTTTCCGTTCCGGGACGGATGATGGTTTCACCTTCCACGCCCTGGCCGCCGTTTTCGGCGCGCGCCATTTCGCGGCGATGGCTGGCGCGAACCGTGGACAGCGCGCCAGCCGCCCGGTCGAAATCGTAATAGGGATCGTAGGCGTCCCTTTCGATGCCATGATAACGTTCGAGAAATTCATCCCGCTCCTTGAGCTTGCGCTCCAGGATCTTCGCGAAATCCGCCTGTTCGCGGATGATATAGGGCGTCAGCATGAGCAGCAGATTGGTTTTGGTTTTCTGGACCTTTTTCGAGCGGAACAGGAAGCCGATGATGGGGATATCGCCGAAAAACGGCACCTTGGTGGCCGACTCGACGCTGCGGTCGCGGATCAGGCCGCCAATGATGACCGTCTGCTGATCATCCGCCGTCACGATGCTCTTGGCGGAACGCTTGGATGTGGTGGGTCCGAGAAGCTGATTTTCACGGGCGATTTCACTGACCTCGATTTCAATGACCAGGCGAACCTTGTTGAGGTCGCTGATCTGCGGCTTGAGCTTGAGTTTGAGGGCCACGTCCTGCCGCTGAATGGAGACGATGGGGTTGAAGCCGCCCAATCCGCCGACGCCGCCGAGGTTGTTGGTGAAACCGGCCTGGAACGGCACGTTTTCACCCACCACGATCTCCGCCTCCTGGTTGTCGGTGGTGATGATATGGGGCGTGGACAGGACATTGACATCGCTGTTCTGGGCCAGCAGTTGCAGAATGGCGCCAAAGCTGGGAATGGCGATGCCGCCGATATTGGCGCCGGGAACATCTGGTCCGCGCACGCCGCCCAGAAAACCGACCAGACTGCCCAGCGTTCCCGGGCTCAGGGTGATCGAGTTCAGGTTGCCGAAGTTGGTGCCAAACAGCATGGGGGCGGGCTTGCCATCCACGGTGGGGGCCGCGCCGGCGTTGAACGCCACGCCGGTGTCGCGCTGGCGATCAATGCCTACTTCCATGATGACGGCCTCGACGAAGACTTCCTTGCGGGGAATGTCCAGTTGCTCAATCACCTTCACCAGCGATTTGAAATCTGATCCGGAAGCGATCACCACCAGCGAGTTGGTGGAAGGGTCGGCGGTGACCTTGACCTCGCCTTCAAACAGGTTGCTGGCTCCCCGCTGCGGCGCCGAACCCGCGGGAGCCTGCTGGGCGGCGCGGGAGGTTCTGCCGACGATTCCCTGCGTCAGCGCGGCCAGGGTTTGGGCTATCTCCGCGGCGTCGGTGTTTTTCAGATAATAGACATGAACCTGGCCGTCGCCTTCCAGCGGGATATCGAGCTGGTTGATCAGACGTTCCAGGTTTTTCATGGATTTGCGGTCGGCGATGATGATCAGCTTGTTGGTGCGCTCATCGGGGATGATGCGCGACACCGACACGGCGGTGGGAGACTCCCCCGACGCCGGATCGCCCGCGGTGCCGGGTTGCGGCCTGCGCGGCTGGCCGGGCTGCTGCTGCTTGAGGTTGTAGATATTCTCCAGCTTGGTGGCGATGTCCTGGGCGCTGGCGTAGCGGATATTGACGATGTTGATGGTCTCGTCGCCGCCGGCGATATCGAGTTCCTCCAGGATGCGCTGGATGCGGGCGAGTACGTCCTCGCTGTCGGTGAAGATCAGCGTGTTGGTGGGAGTGTACAGCATCACGTCGCCTTCCGGCGTGATGAGTTGCTTCACCGTGGGAAGGATGGTGTTTCCGTCAATGAACTCACAGGTGTAAATCCAGGTCACGACCTCTTCGCGATCCAGGAAGTTGCGATCCTTTCCGATGTAAAGGGGAATCGGGTAGTTCTTCTGAGCGCGCTTGTCCACGATCTTGTAGAAGTTTCCCGACTTCACCAGGCCGAGTTTGTTGACCTCGAGAATGGACAGAAAAGCGTTCCACAACTGGTCGGGCGTGATGGCGGCGTCCTTGTGCGAATAGACGGTCACCTTCGCGCGTTTCAGGCTGTCGGGAATGATGAAATGAACCTTGTTGTACTCCGCCACGGTGGCGATGACTTCCGTCAGTTCCGCCTTGTCGAGTTTGAGCACGATCTTGTTCTTGGGGTTGCCGCGCAGGGCGTCCTTGGGATCCACGCCGCCCTTGTCGCCGTCACCGGCCTTGCCGCCTTTGGGCGCTTCCGGAACGGGAGGGGGGCCATCGGAGGGGCCTTCCTGGGCGTCCGCGCCTTTCTTCGTGATGGAAGATTTCTTCGCGGCCGGCGGTGGTGAAGCGGCGGGCGCCGCCTGGGCGGCGGAAGGATGGGCGTTTCCCGATCCGCCGGGGTCTCCGCCCGGCGCTGCCGGCGGGGGATTGGCCGGCAGGAATTTCAGGGCGGGATTGATGACCGCCCCCGGTTCGGGCTTGGCCTGCAATGGCGCCTTGAGCAATTGCGGATTCACCCGCTTGAGGGTCTGGACGCGCGGTGCATCACCTTCATTGGCGGGGGTCTGGGCGAAGGCCGCCGCCGCCACGATGACGGACAGGGCCAGTATGGAAACGCGAAGGGGAGAAAGGTGAATCACGGGACTCCCTGATTACCGGATGGTGTATTTGTAGGTGGAAGGTTTGCCGTCACGCATGACATCTATGGTGACGTTGTTCATCTCGCGGAGCTTGGTGTAGATCTCCAGCGCCTTGTCGGGCGAGTTGACCTCGTAGCCATTGATTTTCTTGACGATATCGCCGCTCTGTATGCCCATTTTCGAATAGACCGATCCAGGCCGGACGCTGAAGAATTTGAATCCGGACGGCTTGCCGTTCTCGAAGCTGGGAATCACCCGGGCCTGGGTGGCGATGGAGCTGAAGTTGGTGGTGATGTCGTCAATCACCTTCTTTTCGATGGTCCAGGCATTGTCGCCGGTTTTCTGCACGCCCGCGGCGATGGGGTCTTCCGCCTGTTCCTGCACCGGCGTGGCGATTGAAGAGGTGATCACCGGAGCGGGCGGCGGCTTTTCCACGCCTTCCTTCTCCCACTCGATGCATTCGATACGGCCCGCGCGCTCGACCTTGACCCGTTCATATTCCACGGCATGGACGGTGGCTTCTTCCAGAACCTTGTCGCCTTTGCGCACCACATAGGTATCCTTGGAGCCGGAATCCACCAGGGTGGCGTAGGATAGGCGGTCGTTGCCGGGTGAGTAAATCACGCCGACCAGACTGACCCGCAAGGTGCTGTGGGTGCAGGTTCCCCCCGGGGTATCCTCCGCTGGCGCGGTACTGGCGGCCGTTCCATCGAGACCATTGGGCTCCTTGATTTCAGGCTCCGGCGCCGGAACAAAAATATTCAGGAAATTCATGGATTTGAATTTATCCAGGGCGGCGCTGGAGATATTGCTTCCCGAGGGAATCGCCAGGTTGGCGGTTTTGGGCGGCGAGGAACCGGGAATCACCCGTAACTGGGCGCCCATCCAGCCGGTCACCATACGGGCGCAAATCAGGGCCGCCAGGGTGAGCAGCACCAGTTCAAGGGTCCAAAAATAATCTTTGAGCCATTTTTCCATGGAAGAACTTCCAACAGGCATGCGGGGTAAAGCATATTCCATGCCAAATTCCTCGCTTCGGAGCGCCCAACATCCATCATGTCTATCTGATTGTTTTATATGATCTATTTGCCTTGCGTATCAGGGCGCTCATCGTTCCTGTGGATCGCATCGAATGACAAAATGTCATAGGCCGGGCATTGAGCAAGATTCCCCCTGATTGGGGCAGGGAAGGGGAATAGTCCATGCTTTTCCGGCGGGTGACCGTGCGGTCCCGGGTTGAGGCGCATTTCCGGCTCCTGCGGGACCATTTGGATCGAATCATTCATTTTCCCCGGGATGTTCCGCTTTTGTCCTGCACGGGATTCCGCGCCAGCCCTTCTTTTCAAACCATTGATACTTCAGGTTTTTTTGGATGCGCCCCGGAAGGCGCCGCATCCGGGCGTGGTTGTCTTCCGCTGGACCGGTCCTGCGGAAAACCGGGATGATCCGCATTGCGAACGCGACAAAATGTCAAAACACTTGAAAACATTCTTTTTGCAAAACAATTGTGCTGAATGTGATATCCGTCAACTGACCCGTCAGTTTGCAATGATATTCAGGTGCGGCGACTATAACGTGGCATCTATGCGGCGGCTGATTTACCAACTTGAGCAATGGCTCTCCAGCACTCTGAGCACCGGCGACGCGGAGGATGGCCTGCGGCCGCCCCAGCGGCTCTGGTCCAAACAGGTGGGTCTTGCGTTGCCCGCTGTTTTTTGCATGCTGGCCTGGCTGCCCTCGCTGCGTCCCGTGATAGCCGTGCCGCCATGGATATTTTCCGGATACTGGCTGTTGGCCGCCATCGCGCAGGGATTGCTGAACCGCTGGGCGATGCGCAATCACAATGGTTGGCGGTTCGCGATTATCGGCGCTTTCCTGCTGGGGGTGTTTCACCAGGCCGCCATCAATGGCGCCATTTGGGTCAGCGGGGATCCCTTCAGCCCGCTGAGTTTGTTGGGTGTTCTGGCGATGTTTTTTCAGGCCAGCCTGATGCGGGTGAATCATCCGGCTGTGCAGGTTTCCTGGCTGGTCTGGGGTTTCGCCGCCAGCGCCGCGTTTGTGATCGGCACGGACAAACCGGTCACCTGGAGTATTTTTCCGGCTTTCGCGGCGACCATGGGCGCCATCTCCGCCGGCATGCTCGCCCGCAACCTGGAGCGCAACCGGCTGAAGCAGAAACTCTACGCCAAACTCACCCTGCGCGTGGCCCAACTGGAGCGCGATCGTTTGGGCCGGGAATTGCACGATGGATTCGGCAGCGAACTGGTGGGCATGAAATTCAGCCTGCGGCGCGCGATCTCCCTGCTGGAACGGGACCGCAATGTTGAAAAAGCCCTGTGGATTCTCCGGCAATTGCATGATCAATCGAATAACCACCTGTCGGATTTGCGGTCGCTGATCGGCGTATTGAGGTCCGATGGCGCGTTCGCCCACGAACTTTCCGATGAACTTCGCGAACTGGGCGAGCGGATGTTCACGCCCGCCGGGGTGGAGTTCCGCTATCATTATTTTGGCGGACAACCAGGGGAAAATATTCCGGTGGAAACCGTGTTGACCCTGCGCATGGTGTTCCGGGAGTTTGCGGCGAACACGCTCAAACATTCCGGTTGCAGCGAGGTCACTTGCCGCTTTCATTGTTTGCCTGAGAAGATAGAGTTGTTGTGCGAGGACAATGGTGTCGGCATGGACATGAACGCCGGAGGACGGCGATCCGGGCTCGATAATATCGGTCATCGCGTCATGGAACTGGGGGGAAACGCGTTGTTTGATTCACAACCAGGCGGAGGATTCAAATGCCAGTTGATCATTCCCTTGAAAACCATCGAAAAGCCGGGAACCATCAAAACGGGGGCGTGATGACAAGGACCCAGGGCATACAGGTCGTGGTGGTTGAGGATGATCCGGCCCAGACTGAAACCTACTTGGAGGTGTTGGGCCGCGAACCGGATATCCGTGTGTTGGGAGCCTACCACAGCGCCATCAATTTCCTGGCCAAGGCGGAGTCATTGTTGCCCCAGGTGGTGATCATGGACCTGGGATTGCCGGGAATTGACGGCATCGAAGCCACCTGGCAACTCAAGAAAAAGCTTCCCAATACCCGGGTGATCGTGATGACCATCTTTGATGACGCCGAGCGCATCACCCAGGCCATCATGGCTGGCGCCGATGGTTACCTCATCAAAAGCCGGGACGATGAAGTGCAGACGCTGGGAGAATCGGTGCGCAACGCCCTGCGCGGCGAATCCCCCATGTCAGGCGTCGTGGCCCGCAAGGTGCTGGAGATTTTCCGGGAATCCTCGCCCAGGACTCCTGTTCCGCAGGATTCCGGCGATGGAGCGTTGACCCGCCGGGAACGGGAAATCCTGGATTTTCTTGTCAGCGGCATGACCCACAAACAGGTGGCCGAGCAACTGGATATCCGCCCCAACACGGTGCGCACGCATATCCAGCAAATCTACAAGAAACTGCAGGTCAAAACCCGCGGTCAACTCGTCAACAAAGTCCTGCGGAGGTGATCCGCCTCCGGCGGCCCTTTCGGGCGCAATGAATTGGTATCCGCCGCTTCAACCGGACTATACTCCATTCTGACTCAGGCGGATTCATGTACTGGTTGCTGCTGCCAATCGCGGTCATGTTGGGCCATATGTCGGCGCACGCCGCTCATGCGGACAAACGCGGTTTTTTATCCGCCATCGGCCGTCCGGCGCTGGTGTCCACCATTGTGCTGTCGCCCCTGTTCATGGTGGGTTATCAACTCTTCCCCTCGTGGAGCCTGGGATATGTGATGAACGTGGACGAGGGCGGAACCATATTCGCGCTCATTCTGGCCGCGGGGATTCCAGTCATGTCCCTGGCGGGCGCCGGTATTGGCTGGGTGCTGGCCCGTTCGGGAGGACTTTCCCTGGGCGCTCTCGCGGTGGAGGGGTTGATCGCAGTGGCGGTCATCGCCCTGGGCTCCCGTGCGGTGCTGGAAGTGGGGGAGTACTGGGAGTTTCAAAGCAATGTGACGGTCAGCGGCTTCCGCAACCCGAAATTCGTGCTTTACTTCGTGACCGCGAATGTGCTGGTGGCTGGGTCGGTCGGCTATTTTCTGCGCCCCGTCCTCAAGGGCAAACAAACCGTTCCCCGTGCGCGTTGAATGGATGACGCGGAGCTTCCATCCGGAAGAACGCCATAGCCAGCCTGAATCCGGGAGCGCTTGGGCGAAAGTCAACGGGAACCGGTTTCCCGCGCAAAACCCCAACCTTACCAGATGCTGGTCTGGATATTCGCATTGGGCTTGATCAGGACATCCACAATGGCGCGCTCGAAGAAATTGGTGCGCGCGCGCAGGCTTTCATCCACCCGCTCGTTGAAGAGATCGCGGCCTTCCTTGATTTCGTCGGCCAGGGACTCGAACAGGTTGTCCTCCTGCAAGCCCTTGACGATCTTTTCCTTATTGTAGAGCGCGAGGTCCGAAGCGATGGCCCGGGCCAGCCGGTTTGCGGCCTCGGGAGTATTGATCTTGGCCATGGGTCATCAATCCTTTCCCATGGCAAAGATATTAAGGGTGCTGTTCCGTCTTGTAAATATTTTCGTTCCTTCGTCTCCGGACCCGTTCCGGAATGAGCCACCCGCGTGGCTGGTCACCACCGCCTGCTGGGACTGCTGACTTTGCTCCTTTTCACGGAGTTGGGGCTCCCATTGGGCGACCAGTTTTTCGCTGTCCAGCCCCAATTCCCGGGCGATGCTGCGCAGATATCCCCGGCAGTAGGTGGCGGCCGGCAGGGCTTCTATGCTCCCGGATTCAATGCCCCTGATATGGTCGGCCTTGATGCGCGTGCGGACTTCCAGGTCCTGAACGCTGATGCCGCGCGCCTCGCGCAGCCGGGCCAGTTGTGGTCCGGTCCAGATGGTGTCGCTGGGAAAACCCAGTTCCTCGGCCGGCTTCAATCCGGATGGAATGGACAATGGCGGCATCGAGGGGCGGCTGCGCACCCGCTGACCGGCGATCGGATGGGCGGGCACCACGGTGGTCGGGAAAACCGCCGTTTGGGAGATGGGCCGTAACCCCGGACCCGAATCCCGCGCCGTGGCGGCAGGCTTCGCGGGAAGCGAAGACGGCGCGCTGGCGGCTTCCCGCGCGGGGGCGGCGGTCAAAGATCCGGCCCGCGCATTCACTGCCGGAATGGCTCCACCCGCGGCGCCGGAGGAATCAGCCTCCGCCTCGACAAGTTGAAAACCCAGGTCCATCTCTTCGACAATCTCCACGTCGAGAGAAATATCCTCGTCTTCTTCCGTAGCCGGAGCAGGTGCAGGTTGGATGAGGGCTTCCCGGGACTCCAGCGGCAGGCTGACGGTGGCCTCGCACCATTCCTGGTAATGGTGGCGTCCATCCGCCTTCCATTCGTTCGCCAGCCAGCCGTCATAGTGCTCGCGCCGGCGCGGGTCTTGCAGGGTCGCGGCGGCCTGGTTCAGAACAATGCGGATGCTCGACCGCTCCGCGGAGGAGCACAATCCTTCGGAAGCGGCGCTTCCGGCCGCAAGCAGGGAGTCGAGTTCCGCGCGCGCCGGGGCGATATCCTCCGCGGCGCAGTCGCGCGGGAGTCCCAGCAGATCGTAGTAATCCCGGTTGGCCCATGAACGCACCGCCGCCGTGTTTGCGCCGGCGTCCAGTTGAGCGGCCAGGTGGTGCATGGATGCCGCGATCTCCGGATCCAACGAGCAGGGTCTGCGGTTGCGCACGCCTTCCAGCACCAGTTCGCTGAAGGGGAAAAACGGCCCCGCCACCGCGGGCAATCCGTGAGCCAGGCTGAGCAGGCGCGCGATGGCGGCGGCGTATTCCGGCTCTCCGGCGCGGCGCACCATGTTGACCACCACCGCCATGCCGAAGCCGGCCAACCCGGTTTCGTACCGGCTGGAGATGGCGGGATCGTTTTTTTCGATGCGCGCCAACACCTCGCCAATGCCTGGGCATCCATTCGGGCCGCGGGTTTGCGCGGCGGTGTTCAGCAACCTGCGGGCGCGGGTGGAGGTTTCATGCAGCCAGCATTTGCGGACAAACGCCGCACGGGCGAACTGGTGCGCCGATTGGATGGCGGTGGGATCGGGGGTGGTCACCAGCACCCGGCTCGACGCGGCGCCGAACATATCCAGGGTATGCAGGGAGGAGCCCGCGCCCAGATCGATCACCACCACATCCGCCGGCAGGGCGCGGAGCCGCCGCAGCAGCTTCATGCGCTGCACATGCTTGAGGGAGTTGAACTCGGCGGGATCGCGGCCGGCGGCGATCAGATAAGGTTGACCGGGCGCCGCGCCCATGATCAGGCCGTGAATCGAGGCTTCGGTTTTTTCCAGCAGGTCGAGCAATCCCAGTTCGGGCTCGCGCACGCCCAGCAGCACATGCAGATCGGAACCGCCCGCGTCGCCATCCACCAGGCAGACGCTCTTGCCCGCGGCGGCGAAAGCGGCGGCGAGGTTGACCGAGACAAAGCTCTTGCCAACTCCCCCCTTGCCGCCGCCGACCGCAATCACATGCGGCGTGCGTTCGAGTTCCATATCCTTGCATGATGCGGGCATGACTGGCTCCAGACTGCGTGGTAAACCCCGACCATCACATCGTGAATTGAAACAGAACCATGGCAACTTTTTGTATCCTTGAATAGAGGGGCTTTGATGTGTCTGACACTTTGAACAAGTTTGATGGATCACAGCCCATACCCGCCTGGAACAACGCTCCGGGGGGAATGGCGTTTATCCATTCCAGGCTGGAACGCCGGTTTCAGCGACAAGGACGTTTCACTTGACACGCGACTGGATTCCACCCCTGCCCGAAACCCTGCCCGCGTTATTGGAGCGGCAATGCGCCCGGCGCGGCGGCGATCTGTTCCTGTTGTCGGATGCCGGAAACGCGAGTTGGTCCGCGGTGCGGACCCACGCCCGCGGGTTGGCGCGGACCCTGATGAAATCCGGCGTCCGCCCGGGGGATACCGTCGCGCTGCTTTGCGACAATGAACCTGCCTTCATCTTCGCGGCGATGGCCGCCTGGTATGCGGGGGCGGTGCTGCAACCGGTGAATACGCGGTTGCATGATCGCGAGATGATCACCCTGCTCAATCACTCGGAAGCGGCGGCGATCCTGGCGGGGGAGAACCATGCCGGCCGCGGCCGCCTGCTGGCGGGAGCGCTGGAGAAACCCGCCACGGTCATTCCCGCCAGCGCGGCGGATGAAGCGGGCGGTTCGGCGGACACGGATTTTCCCGGCCTGTTCGCGGATCCCCATGCGGTCAGCACCCTGATGTATACCTCCGGAACCACCGGTTCTCCCAAGGGCGCCATGATCACCCCATGGATGCAGTTGGTGAACGCCAGGGCGATGGGCGAGCGCAAACAGGTGAGCGACCAGGATCGTTTCCTATGCACGCTGCCGCTGTTCCACGCCAACGCCCTGGTGGCTTCGTTCATCCAGATTCTGTACGCGGGAGGATCACTGGCGCTGTTGCCGGGATTCTCCGTCAAGACTTTTCTGGACGATGTCCGCCGCTTCGATGTCACCGCGTTTTCGGGCGTGCCCACCATCTTCGCCATTCTCAACGAAATCCGTTCGCGTTCCGGCGGGTCCTTCCCCCGGCTGCGCTTCTGCGCCTGCGGCGGCGCGCCCATGCCCGCCGATGTGCTCGCCCGTTTCGAGGAGTCCTATGGCGCCCGGATTCTGGAAGGATACGGCATGACCGAAACCACCTGTGCGGTGACCGGCAATCCGTGGGAAGGGCCGCGGCGCACGGGTTCCATTGGTTCCCCGCTGGCGGATTTCCAACTCCGGATCGTGGATGACGCGGGCCAGGAACTTCCGGACGGCGAAGTGGGAGAAATTCTGGTGCGCGGTGATTCCAATACCCTGGGTTACCGGAACGACCCGGAGCGGACCGCGGAACTGTTGCACGGCGGCTGGCTTCACACCGGCGATCTGGGGCGCCGCGCCAGCGACGGATTTTTTTATATCGCCGGCCGGAAAAAGGACCTGATCATCCGCGGCGGAGTGAATATCCACCCCATCGAAATCGAAGGCGTGCTGTACCGCATGCCGGGAGTGGCGCAGGCGGCGGTGATCGGCGACCCGGACGCCATTTGGGGGCAAACGGTTCACGCCTGCATTCAGCCCGCGGATGGTGTTGCGCTGAACGCGGATCAGGTACGCCAGTTCGTCGCCGATCATCTGGCGGCGTATAAGGTTCCGGAGCGGGTGACTTTCTTCGGCGCCCTGCCGGTCAACGCATCCGGAAAAATCCTCAAACAGGAACTGATGCGTCTTGTGGCGGCGAAGCCATGATGGACAGGCCCCGGCGCGCTCCGGCGGCGGGACCTACCGCATTTCAGAGATATAGGCGCGGATGGCGTCCGCCAATTCGCCGATATGATCCCGCGTGTACTCGTCAATCGCCTCGTTGTAGGCGGCGCGGTAAGTGCGCGAACCGTATTTCAGTTCGCCGGAGTTGAATGACTCTTCATGGCCATCGGCGAAGGTCAGGGTGATGGCCATGGTGAACAGGATGAACTCTCCCATGTCCTCCTTCGAGCGATCCACTTCGTCCACCATGACACGCAGTTTCGCGGTGGCGCGCGGCGCCTTCACGGCGGGGTCGAATCGCTTGTCATTGACCCGGCGCACCAGTTTGTCCACGAAGCGCCGCACCGCCTCACGTGCGTCGGAATTGGCGTTGATCTGCACATCCAGCGAAGGCGCATCGAAACGCGACGTCTGGGTGTCCGGAGGAACTGGTTGCTCCTGGACGGGAGGATTCAGCCACTCATTCGGAATACGATCCGGCGGCGGCCTGACCTGAATATTCTGTGGAATCAGCTTCTGTAAATCGGGCAGTTCGATACGGATTTCCCCCGGCGGCGCTTGCTGGGGCGAGGGCGGGGGTTGTTCCGGCTCGCTGGTTTTGGATGGCCTTTGTCCCGGAAGCAGCTTCCGTTTTTCCGGCTTCTCCGGCGGCTGGGGCGGGGAAGGCTGTTGATCCTCCTTCACGGGAGGAACCGGAGTATGCATGGCCGGATTCTCCATGTCCGCCTGGGCGGCCGGCGTTTCATCGGGTTGGTTCTCGCGGTCTTTTTTATCCTTCTGGATGGCGAGCCCCAAAATCAACAGGCCGAACAATCCCGCGCCCACCGCCGCCATGCCCCAGAGAATGATTCGCCCCAGCTTGCGAATCGGCGAATCCGGGGCCTGCGGCGGCGCCATGACTGGGCCTGGCGGCGGGACCGGTTCGCTGATTGGCGGGGAGGGGAAATGGGCGGCGGAAGGCGCCGGACCGGACGCCGGCGTTGAATGCGGCGGCGCGGATTGGGGCGGCGGAGCCAACTCCCGCGGCGCAACCGTCTGCACGGGGGCGGAAGCAAACGCGGCCTCCAGTTCCCGGGACAACTGCCCGGCCGACGAGAAGCGCTCGCGCGGGTCGTCGGCCATGGCGCGCGCCACCACGTCATCCACCGCGGCGGGCAAGTCCGGTCTCCGTTTGGAGGGCATGGCGCTGACCCCGCGCGGCGGCGCCCCCGTCAGCAACTCGTACAGAATCACCCCCAGGGCGAAAATGTCGGCGCGCAAATCACCTTCTTCCCCGCGCAAGACCTCCGGCGCTACATAATATTCGGAGCCCAGCGGCCCGCGGTGGGGCACGCCATCCTCTCCGCTCATCACGCGGGCGATGCCGAAATCCGCCAACAAAGGCTCGCCCGCGCTGTTGAGCAGGATATTGTCCGGCTTCAGATCGCGGTGAACCATGCGGGCATGGGCGTAATCCAGCGTGGCGCACAGGGAGGAGCAGGTCTTCCGGATGAAATCCAGCGGCAGCATTTGCCCGCGTTGCTGGTGGTCGCGCAGCACTGTCCGCAGCGATCCGCCTTCGGCCAGTTGCATGGTGTAAAAAAGCCGCCCCCCGTCCTCCATCAAATCATGGGTGCGGATGATGCCCGGGTGATTCAGTTCCTGTGTCAGCGACAGTTCGGTTTTGAAGCGTTCGACCGCCCGGGGATTCGACGCGATCGCCGGGTGCAACAGCTTGAGCGCCTTCACGGTTCCATTCAGTTTGTGGTCGCGGACAAGATAGACCACGCCCATTCCGCCCCGCCCCAACAACCGGATGATTTCGAAGCGATCTTCCAGCCGGTCGCCGGGGTTCAACTCCGCGCCAGTCATGGCCGCCACCACTCCGGAGTCGGTTACGGTGCCGCTGGGAACGCCATCGCGGCGGGGAGGCGGAGTGCTTGCAAAAGGCGTCATTCCGGGCGGATGAACCGGAAGCGAGGCCGGCTGGGCCGCCGGCGGACTGGACAGGCCTGCTCCCATGGCCGGTTGCGCGGCCAGCGAAGCGCCGCAGCGCGTGCAATACGCGGCGGCGGCGTCATTGGCGTGAGCGCATCGCGGGCAGGTCAGTTTGGCCACAACAGTCCTCCAGTACATCCTCATCCAGTACAGACGGACTAGGTTCCGGGATTTTTTCACTCCCCGGCCCGGCTTTCAATTTTCCAGCCAGGCGTTCGTCAATCCGTCCAGCCAGGCGTCGGGACGGAGGGCGTAACCGCGCAGCGCCGTTCTGGATACCGCCACATTATGTTCATGCGCCAGAAAGAGATAAGGCAAGTCCCTGGCGAGCAGTTGTTGGGCCTTCGCATAGATATCCTTGCGGCGTTCGATGCGCGCCTCGCGCCTGCCGTCCTCCAGCAGACGATCTGCTTCAGGGTTGGAATAGGCCCCCCGGTTGTAACCATTTCCGGCCGGACCAGGTATCTGCGAACTGTGAAAGACCTGATAAAGAATGTCCGGATCAAGAATGCGCGTCCACATCAGCGAACAAATCTGGAAATTTCCCTTCTGCACGTCATCGAAGAACGCCGCGAATTCATACGAGCGCACTTCAACCCCGATGCCCGCGCGGCGGAGTTGATCGGCGATGGCCAGAGCCAGCGCTCCGCGGAATTTATTGGAGGAGGTCTTGTAGATCAGGTGAAAACGCATGGCTGGTCCATCGCCATCCGGATCTGGAAATCCCGCCTGGTCCAGCAACCGCCTCGCCCGGGCCGGATCATGCGGAACCGGGTGCAGGGAAGGATCGTGCGCCCAGTGTCCCGGCGCTATCAGGCTCGCGGCGGGAGAAGCCGCGCCCAGAAACTTGTAGCGGATCAGTTCTTCAACATTGATTGCATGGGCGATGGCTTGCCGCACCTCGCGTTTGGACAGGATCGGGTCCCGGAAATTGAAGGCCAGATAGGTGGTGTTGGAAGAAGCTGCTGTCTCCACCCGCAAATCATCTTCCGCGCGAAGACGGGGCAGCAGCGCAAATGGCACGCCGTTCTGGATGAGATGGCCGCGCCCGCGCATGAGTTCCAGCACGCGCGTGGTGTCGTCGCGCACCGTGCGGATTTCCACCCGCCCGCCGCGCGGCGCGCCGGCGTGATGACCGGGAAATGGCTCCAGCACCACCTGCTCCGGATGGAACTGGATGACGCGGTAGGGTCCGGCGCCGGTGGGCGCCTGCTGGAAATCATCCCGGTTCGCGCGGGATGCGGGCAATACCCCGCGGGCCAGGTCCGCCAGAAACGGGGCGTAGGGCTCGCGCAGGATGAATTCCACCGTGACCGGAGAAGGGGTCAACACCTCCGCAATGCGCTGGAAAGCGGGTTGGGCGGCCCGGGAACGCGGATCCCGCAGCGCCTCGATGGTGAAACGGACATCATCCGCCGTGACCGGAGATCCATCATGGAAGCGGGCGTTGGCGCGCAATTGGCAGCGATAACGCAGGCCGGACGAATCTTCCAGATCAACCGGCGTCTGAATGTTTTCGCAAAGATCGGGAATGGGCGATCCATCACTGGCGATGCGGGTGAGACCGGAAAACACCAGCCCCGAGGTTTTCCCTGCCCACGCGCTGACGGCGTGCCGCGGGTCCACGGTGTCCACGGGAAACTCCACCAGCACTGTCAGGGCGCCGGGGGGATTTTGCGGCTGGCAACCGGCGGCGAAATTCAGCGCCCAGAGGATTGCCGCCAGCGCCGCGAACCTGGACGGGGGGCGCATGGAAGTTTCATGCGCCCGCTTCAATTGCTTTGCAGCCGCTCCAGCATGCGAATGAACTCCTCCGCGCGCGGGTTGCCCGGGTCCAGTTCGCGCGCCCGCCTGCCGGCTTCTTTCGCGCCCTCGCCGTCGCCGATCATCACCAGCACCTCGGCCAGCAGCCAGTGCAGGTCCGGATTCTCCGGATCCCGTGCAATGGCGGCGCGCACCACGTTCAGCGCCTCCTGGGATTCGCCCCGCATCATCAGGTATTCCACGCGGATGGTCTGGGTTTCCGGTTCGTTGGGATAATCGCGGATGAGCCGCTCAAACACGACCATGGCTTCCGCATTGGCGCCCGCCATCATCAGGGCGCGTCCGCGCAGGACATGGGCCTCCAGAAAATCCGGATCATACATCACCGCGTTGCTGAGTTTTTCCACCGCCTCCTCGTACTGGCCTGCGGCCATCAGCGTGCGCGCATCCTCGTAGTGATCTCCGGCGAAAAATCCTGCTTCCTCGTGGATGATGGAAATACGCACCGCATCCGGATGGGAAAACTGGTCGAAGCTGTCCAGCAAGGGGAAATACATCAGCACGTCCGCGTCGCAATAGATTTCCAGGTCGCGAAACCGCAGCAGACATTCATCCACGGGCAGTTCATTCTCCGAGAGCCAGTCCACGGAGCGGTCCAGCGTGCGGTTGGAGTAATCAATCACCCGGAAATCAACCTGGGAGCATAGCCTCTCCGCGAACAGTTGTTCCGCCAGGCTGATCAGAATCGGCTGGGTGAGCGCTCCCGGCGTCTCGATCCTGGTGCGTTCGCGAACCAGATGCACGTAATGGTTGAGCATGGCGTCCATGTCCGGCTCCGATCCCTGCTCGTAGCCGTCTTTTTTGAGCGCGCCCAGCGCTTCTTCCAGCACGGAGTTGGAGTAGGAGGAAAATCCGGCGACGGCCAGGCTGCCGCTGAGAACCACCAGCAGCAATTCCGGATCGGCGGCGGCGATTCCGCGAGCAGTGTCGAGTTTTTTCTGCGCCCCGGTTTTGTCGCCGCGCAAGCCATCCAGAATGGCCAGCATGCACCAGGCGTAGGTTTTTTCATCCTGCGACTGCCGGGTCAGGGCGTTGAGAGATGCGGAAAATTCGCGCAGGCGCGCGCGGGCGGGCGCCGGATTGTCCTCGAGGGCCAGCAGCCTGCGGATTTCATGGTATTCGTAAAATCCCTGGGACAGGGCTTCGGCAACATCCATCTGTTTGCGGAACTTCGCCATCGGCTGCATCTCCATTGGCGCGGCGCTACATTCGCATCCACATGAGCGTGAACCATATGATCAAGGCGCCCCCCGCATCAAACATCAATCCCGCGCGCAGCATCTGGGTGATGCGCACGCGGCCCGTGCCATACACAATCGCGTTGGGAGCGGTCGAGATCGGCAGCATGAAGCCAAAACTCGCGGCGAAACACGCCGCCAGCGCGGGCGTCACCGGATCCACGCCCATTTCCTTCGCCATGCCAATGACCACCGGGATCACCATGTTCGCGGACGCGGTGTTGGAAGTCAGTTCGCTTACCGTCACGCTCAGGGCGGTGGCGAATGCGGCCAGCCCCGCCGCGCCCTCCAAGTGGATGGCGCTCACCAGGCCGGAACCCAGATCGGCGGCGAGACCGGTTTTGAACATCTGGGTTCCCAGCGTCAGTCCGCCGCCAAACAGCAGGATGACCCCCCAATCCATCTTCGACGCCTCGCTCCAGTCGAGGGTGAAACGGCGTTCCTTCCAGTTCACCGGAAGGACAAACAGCAGCGCCGCGGCGGCCAGGGCGGCGGAACTCTCCGGCAGGTGCTTTTCAAACCAGCGATACAGGGGATCATCGCCGCCCCGCAACAGGGCCAGCACGCCGGGCGTCAGCCAGAGCAGCGCCGCGGCGGAAAACGCGATCAGGCAATTGCGTTCGCCGGCGCCCATGGGTCCAAGCAGTTTCTTGCGCTCCAGCGCGAACTCGCGGACGCCCTTCAAATCGAGGTTGCGGGTTGGGAACAGAATCCGCAGCACCGCGAACAACAGCAGAAACATCAGAACAACCATGGGCGCCGCGATTCCCATCCACTGGAAAAAAGTAATCCGCACGCCGGCGAGTTTGTCTATTTGGGCGATGCCGATCAGGTTCGGCGGTGTTCCAATGGGCGTGGCGACGCCGCCCGCCGAAGCGCCATAGGCCAGCATCAGCAGCATGGCGGCGGCGAAGCGCGAGGCGTCCCGTGCGCGTTCTCCCGTGTTGGTCTGTTCGATGATGTGCAACACGCCGAGCACCGCCGGCAACAGCATGGCCGTGACCGTGGCGTTGCTCATCCACATGGAGATCAGGGTGGCGGCTGCTCCGGTCGCCAGCAGCAATCGCGCGGGGCTGCCGCCGATCCAGCTCCAGGACAGCATATGCAGGGCGATCCGCTCGTTGAGCCCGTGGACCATCATGGCGCGGGCGATCGCAAAACCACCTACGAACAGGTACAGCACCGGGTTGGCGAAGGGCGCAAAAGCCTCCTCCAGCGAACATACGCCCAGCAGCGCCAGAAGAACGGGCGCCAGCAGCGCGGTGATGGCGAGCGGAACCGCCTCGCACAGCCACCAGATTCCCGTGAAAACCACGCAGGCCAGCAGGCGCTGCGCGCGCGGCTCCATCTCCAGAGGCGCCAGAAGCACCATCACCGCCGCGAGCGGCCCAAACCAGAGTCCGGTGGTGCGGCGCCACCGCTCGAATTGTTCTTCCGCGGAGCTGATGCGTTCGGGCGGATCGCCGTTCATCCACGCCCCGGAAATGGAATCGGATCGGGGGGGGCAAGCCAGAACAGCGCGGACAGAATCCTCAAATCCGGATCGCCGGCGTTGGAAATCGCGGATGCCTGTTCATGCAGCCAGCGCATCCAGCGGGCGATGATGCGTTGGCCTGCTTCTTCCGCTCCCCCATCAAGCGGAGTGGAGTAAAGCGCGGCCAGCGAGTCTCCCAGCACGGTCGCGGCGAAGGTCCGCTGCTCTCCCGCACCTTCAAAAGCCCCAAGCAGAAACGCGCGCGCGCTTTCGGCGCGGATGGGCCCAGGCCCGGCCTTTCCGCCCGTATCCCGCGCCAGCCGCGTCACGAACAATTGGGCCAGATGAAGTTCATCAGGCGCGGCGGCCGCGGCGAGGATATCCTCCCCGAGAATGCGCGCCGCCGCCTCCAGTTCTTCGATGCGCTCCCGCACGCGATCGGCGTCCCGCAGGCTTGCGAACAGTCTCTCCCCCTGGTTGGGCGGGGTCTCCAGCATTCCCGGAAACACGGGATGGAAACGGTTCAGGCAGGAAACAAACTGCCCGTCTTCCGCTCCCAGAAAACGCCCTGGCAATGGCGCTGCTTCCCCGTGAACCAGTTTGCGCAGCCGTTCCCGGAGTTGGCCAAGCAGGTTGTACCCGCAACGGACAAACAGGGACACCGGCTGTCTCTGCAGCAGTTCCGCGGCGGTTTCCGGATCTCCATCCGAGATGAATTCCAGTCCGAGAGACAGCAGCGAACGCATGCGTTCCAGCGATTGTCCCACGGCTTCCAGATCGCCCGGATCCGCGCCATCCGCCGAGAGCGTCATATTGGCGGCGAGGGTCATCGCCCCCGCAATCCGGGAAAACTGGGCGGGGCCGCGCACCAGCATCAGCGCGTTTTCCAGAAATCCGCCTGTTTTCAGGCTGCGCGCCAGCGGAGAGGGCATGGGCCCGGGATCGCCGGTGTCCTCCGCCGGATGGGGCGTGTTCCTGGCATGGTTTTTCAAATCTTCCGGGTTGGCGCGCGCGTAGATATGGAGGGCCTCATTGCGAGCCACAAATCCCAGGTCCTCCAGCCGCGCCGTGCGGAAACGCAGGCAGTCTTCCTCCAGGATGGCGGCGGTTTCATTGCGGGAGCCCTCCAGCAGACGCCAGGCTTCCGCAGGCTCCTGTTCGTAAAGGACGTCCAGCAAATGGGAAAGCAGGCGCGAGGGCTTGTCATCCTCCGTGTCAATCACTTCCAGCAGATAATTGCGATCGGGGGTTTCAATCAGTTGGTGCTGGTCGCTGACGACCGGGTCTTCCTCTTCCTTGAGATTGTATATCCGGAAGGATTTCTGGAGCAGCCAGATGACCAGTTCGGGATCCAGCGCGTGGATCAACTCGCGGGCCTTCTCGCGGCCGCACAGGCTGTAGGCATCAATCCATTCCATGATCCGCGAGCGATCCAGTTCGCCGCCAGGCCAGCCGTCAAGGTCCGTGAACAGCCGCATCTGCTCCGGCGTGGTCAGGGGGAGGATATCCAGCGCGTCCGCCAGGCCGGTTTCCTTGATGGCGTAGAACAAATCCACCGGCGGATGGCCGGCCACCAGTTCCACCGCGTCCGGACGCTCGATCATGGCGTCCAGCAGGGCGCGCGCCGCCGGGCGCTTGAGCACCTGACGGAAAGGAGACATCGCCACCACATTGCGTTCGTCTGCAGGCATGTTGGTCTGGGCAAAACGGATCAGGCTTCAGCCCTGCGCCAGGCCGGACGGCCGGAATGACGGCGCGGGCGCGGCGCGTGATGATGCTCCGCCTGCTCCCGCGGCCGGACCATGGAGCGCCAGCGGAGGTAGTTTTCGGCGGGGCGGCCTTCGGTGCGGCAGCGCAACTCAAACAAATCCAGCGCTTCCGGAAAAAAGTCACGATGCACGAATTTGCCCAGCGAACTGCGGCCCTTGCCGCCGTTGTCCAGCCGGCGCTGGGCGATCACAATCTCGCGGATGCGGTTTTTGTCCCGGCGGGTCAGAGCGCTTTCCAGGGAATAGGGACGCAGCACTTTTTCAATGACCAGGCCCGGGTCCATCGGGGTATCCTGTTCGTTCGCCGCCGCCAGCGCCTCCTGCAGCAACGGCAGGAACATGGCGCCCAGCAGCACCGCGCTGCTGAACTCACTCCCCCCGGCGATCATGACATCAAGCATGTCCAGCCGCCGCCAGAATTCACCCGCGCTGCCGTTGGCTTCCAGCCTCTGCATGTCATCGCCAAAACCGGGAAGGACAATATCAATCACGCCGGTTTCCACAAGCAACTCGAATGACCGCTTGGAGGATCCGCCCTTGAGCATGCGCACGATTTCCTCGATCACGCGCGGCGGCGCGGCTTTTTTGATTTCCTGCCGGTGCGCGATGATGGCGTCCCAGGTGGCGTGGTGAAACTGCAAATCCAGCCGCGCCGCGAATTTCACCGCCCGCAGGATGCGCACCGGGTCTTCGCGGATGCGGATCTGCGCGTCGCCGATGGTGCGCAGCAGGCCGTTGGCCAGATCCTTCAGACCGCCGACATGATCAATGATGTCGCCGGTCTCCACGTCATAGAAAAGTCCATTGATGGTGAAATCACGGCGGAAGGCGTCCTCTTCGCAGGTGCCGAAGGTGTTGTCGTCGCGGATCATGATGTCGGCCCCGTGCGCGGCTTCGCCCTGGTATTCGCTGGTGCGCCGGAACGTGGCCACTTCGATGATCTTGCCGCCGCGGAAATACACATGCGCCAGGCGGAAGCGGCGTCCGATGATCCGGCAGTTGTTAAAACAGGCGCGCACCTCCATGGGATGCGCGCTGGTCGCCACGTCGAAATCCTTCGGACGCTTGCCATGGAGCAGATCGCGCACGCCGCCGCCGCAAAGATACGCCTGGTGGCCGTGCCGCTTGAGCCGTTGAATGACTTTCACGGCTTCAGGATCCAACTGCTCGGGCCTGACAGGATGTAGTTTTCTCGGCGCGTGCATCACGTCCCGGTCCGATTACCGGCTCCAATTGCGAATGTCAATCAGTCCACGCTTTCCGGCGCGCCGCCGCCTGCTTGTCCGCGCAATTCCGTCGCGGAGCGGAGCAGGGCGCGGATTTCCCCGGTATTCCGTCCGCCGAGTTGTTCCGCCATGTCCGCGGCGTGAAGGGACAGCGATATATACGCCGCCAGATCCCCGGGCCGCCCTGCCGCCAGCGCGCGCAGGTGGGCGCGCACGGTTTCCGTGTCGCCGCGCCGGATGGGTCCGGTCAACGCCCCGGGAAGCCCCTGACTCTCCAGATTTTCCAGCGCCCCGCGCATCAGCGGCGACAACAACTGCAACGCCTGTTCCCGGTTGAACCCTGCTTCTGTCATCCATCCGGCGGAGATATCCGCCAGCGCCATGAACAGGTTGGAAGCGCCCACAGCGGCTGCATGGTACATCACCTTGCCCTCCCGCCGGATCAGAAACGGCGTCATGCCCAGCTTTCTCGCCAGTTGCTCCAGGCGCGCAGGGGCGCCGCCCGCGCCTTCGATGGCGCAAGGCGCCCCCTGCAACGGGTTTTCACCTGGCGGAATCGAGGGCAGCGCCCGCAACGGATGAAATGACGCCGCCAGGCCGCCGCTCACATCGCCCAGGGCAAGGTGATCATGCAGGCCGGAGGTGTGCGCGATGATCAAGCCATCCGGGAAGCCGGAGCCGGGCCGCAACGCCCGGACGGCGGCTTCCATCGCGGAATCGGTGACGGCGATGAACAGCGTGTCCACGCCATCAAACGGGATGGTCTCCCCAAGGGAGAAACGGGGGATGACGCCGGATAACCCCGTCCAGTGCGACGGGTCGCGGGCGATGAGCCCCGCGATTTCAACGCCGCATTGCCGCGCCTGAAACGCAAGGGCGTGTCCGGCGCGGCCAGCGCCCGCGATCAGGATGGATCGGATTTCCCCGCCCACTGTCACGCGGAAGGTGTTACCTCAAACACCAAATTACCGTTTTTCCCGGCGATATGCACATGGCTGCCGCGCTGGCATTCGCCCCTGAGGATCATGTCCGCCACCCGCGCTTCAATCAGCCGCTGGATGGCCTGACGCAACGGGCGCGCCCCCAGATCGGGCTGGAAGCCGCCGTTATCCAACAGATGCTGGATGACGCTTTCGTCAATGAAATATTCGATGCCCTGTTCCCGTTTGATATGACGGCCCGAGCGATCCAGCTCCAGCCGGGCGATCTGGCGGATTTCCTCCATCGAAAGCGGCATGAACACCAGGCGCTCGTCAATGCGGTTCCACAACTCCGCCGGGAAATGCTCGCGCGCATCTGACAGCACCAGCGGGCCAATCTCCACCCCGGCTTCCGATTCTGTTTGCTCGGTGTTGAACCCGACTTTTTTCCGGGAGTTTTTGCCAAAATGACGGCTGCCCAGGTTGCTGGTCATCACAATCACGGTGTTGCAGAAGTCCACGGTGCGGCCGCGGCCGTCAGTCAGGCGTCCGTCGTCCAGCACCTGCAGGAGGATTTGCAGCACATCGGGATGCGCCTTTTCGATTTCGTCGAGAAGGATCAGGCGATACGGCTGCTTGCGCACCTGTTCAGTCAATTGTCCGCCGGCCTCATAACCAACATAGCCTGGCGGCGCGCCAATCAGGCGGGAAGTGGCGTGCGGCTCGGAAAACTCGCTCATGTCCACGCGCACCAGGGCGTCCTGGCGCTGGAAGAGAAATTCCGCCAGGACCTTGACCAGTTCGGTTTTGCCCACGCCGGTCGGTCCGAGGAACAGAAATGATCCGATCGGCCGCGGACCATGGTAGCCCGCATAATTTCTGCGGATGACATCGCTGACCTTCCGGATGATGTAGCGGTGGCCGATGATGCGCTCTCCGAGGATTTCCTCCATCCGGATCAGGCGCTCGCCGTCGCTCATCATGATCTTGTGAACCGGCACGCCGGACAGTTTCTCGATCACCTGCGCGATGCTTTCCCGATCCACCAGCGGGCGGCGCAGGCGGCGCGCGCGTGAACCGGCGAAATCGAGAACGCTCAGGGCCTTGTCTGGAAGGAAACGTTCGCTGATGTAGCGCGCGGAAAGGGTGACCGCCGCTTCCAATGCATCCTCGGCGAATTCAACCTGATGATGCCGCGCGTATTCCGGGGCCACGCCGCGCAGAATCCGCACGGTCGCGTCCAGGGACGGCTCGCGCACCAGCACTGGAACAAATCGCCGCTCGAAGGCGGGGTCCTTGCTCTCGATGAATTTCTTGTACTCATCAATCGTGGTGGCGCCGATACAGGGAAAAGCCCCGCGCGCCAGCGCCGATTTGAGCCCATTGGCGGCGTCTTCATTGCTGTCCGGAGTCGCCCCCGAGTTGAGGATGGTGTGAATCTCGTCAATGAAGATCACGATATCGCCGGCGGCGCGCGCCACTTCATCGCGGATGCCATTCAACCGCTCGGCGAATGCGCCGCGGAGTTGGGTGCCCGCCGAAATGGTGTTCATGTCAATCTCGATCAATTTGCGCCGGGCCAGCGAAGGCACGCTCTCCGGGGCGTGAACAATCGCCCGGGCGAGTCCTTCCACGATGGCGGTTTTGCCGACCCCGGGCTCGCCTATCAGGAGGGGATTGTTGGCCCGCCGCTTGCCGAGAATATCCGCCACCTCTTCCAGTTCATTGTCGCGGTCCACGAGGGGATCAATCTCATTCTGCGCCGCCAGCAGGGTCAGATTCCGGCCCAACCGGGTCAGCCATGGAAATTGCTTGGGGTTGAGTTCCCACAAGGACAGGTCGGTTTCCGCGGCGGCAAGCGCGGTTTCTTCCTCCCGGCTGGTCAGGGCCGCATCGGGGGTGGAAAGTCCGTCCACAAAGCCGGCGGGCGCGCCGGGGGCGTCGTCAAACACGGGGGGCGGTTCATCCACCACCGACACGCCGGAAGAACTTTTGCGCTGGGGCCCCGGCGCAACGGATTCCAGCGAGGCGGCGGAACGCGCATGTGTCTGCGCCCAGGCGGGCGACGAAGGGCGCCGGTGCAATTCGTGCGACGCCCGGGAGATTGCGGTTTTCCGCAATTCATGAATTGGCACTTCAGCCGCTTTTAACAGTCCGTATGCAAGACACTCGCGCTCCTTGCATATGGCCAGCAGAAAGTGAATGCAGTTGGCCTTGCCGCGTCCAAACCCCTTCGCGATTTCCCAACTGCGGCGCGCCAGCATGTCCAGCACTCCGGCGGGTTCGTTCTCCACCGCGACGAGGGCGTTGAGGAGATCATCCTCATTGAAGCCGCGCTCCAGCAACAGCGTTTCCGCATCGTTGGCCACTGTGTACAGCGCCAGCAGCAGATGCACGCTGGTGACCTGTTGCGAAACGCGCTCGGCGATGTCGCGCGCCTCCAGAAAAACGGCGTCGAGGTCATCCTCGAAATAGAAACGGTATTTATCCATCGGAAGAGCCGCCCGGTTGGCGTCATGGCCAATAACTAGACAGGGATTTTCCCGGAAACTATTTCATGACGGCGCGGGGGGATGAATCTCAAACTTGTCAGCCAGAAGCCCGCATTGGCGCGCCCGCCGGAGCCGTGAGAAAAACCGCTCATG
This sequence comes from Myxococcota bacterium, assembly GCA_022072125.1. Taxonomy (GTDB): domain Bacteria; phylum Myxococcota; class JAJVIH01; order JAJVIH01; family JAJVIH01; genus JAJVIH01. The sequence goes on from JAJVIH010000013.1 coordinate 106,658, forward strand.
GATGGCGGAGGTTCAATCCGGCGGCAAAAACAGGTTATCCGGGTGCTGGGGATTATCCTCGCCGCCAACTGGGCCGTTGCGGCGGTCAAATATATCACGGGTGTCCTGATCCATTCCGTGGGGCTGCAGGCGGATGGGCTGCATTCATTCCTGGATGGGTCCTCCAATGTCATCGGCATGGCCGGTATCTGGATGGCCATGGCTCCGCCAGACGCCAATCACCCCTATGGACACCGCAAATTCGAGTTCGCCGCCACCCTGGGAATTGGCGTGATGATCGTTCTGGGCGCGGTGAACATCGGCTCAAACACCCTGGATGCGTACCGGACCGGCAGGCCCGTTTTCAACACCGGCGCGGGTCTGCTTGTCAGTCTGGTCACGTTGGCGGTCAACGCCGGCGTGGTGGCCGCGGAGCGGCGGGCCGGAAAAAAGCTGAACAGTCCCCTGTTGTTGGCGGATGCGCAACATACCATGTCGGATGTTTTCGCCACGCTGGTGGTGATGGCGGGGCTGACGGGCGCATGGGCTGGAATCGTTTGGGCTGATCTCGCCGCCGCACTGGTGGTGATGGCGATCATCGTCCGGGCGGCTTATTCCGTGTTGCGCGAAGCGTCCGCCGTGCTGCTGGATGAAGCGCCCATCCCGGCGGCGGTCATCGAGGCCGCCGCGCTGGCGGTGGATGGCGTCCTGTCGGTGGCGGACGTGCGCAGCCGCGGCCCCGCCGACGAAATCCATATTGATCTGACCATCCGGGTGGATGGAAACCTGAGCGTCGCCGGCGGACACGAAATCTCCCACCGGGTGGAAGCGGCGCTGCTGAAAAACATCCCGGGGGCGGGGCATGTGGTCGTGCATGTGGAGCCCGGGCGCAAACCATTGGACTGATTGTTATTTCCGCGGAGCGCATTCCTCCCGCATGGGATTGCAGTAACGCCGCACGCGCGCCCAGGGAAGCACGGTCTCCTGTTCCATCACAAAGGGGGTCATCCATTCATTCAGGCGCGCCAGGGATGGATCGGCGAATTCATGGTCGGCGATGACCACGTGAAAACGGCGCCGGAGCGACAACTCCTCCAGAGCGGCGTTCACATCAAACCGGTAGGAACCGGCGTCGTGGTAAGGCCCTTTCATCCGGTAGGGGAAAACCATCAGGCCATCGCCGCCAGGGCGATCAGGCAGGTGATCCGCGTTCACCGCCCTTCCTGGGTCTTCACAGGCATCCAGGTCCTTGCCAGCGTGCCATGCGAAGGGGCACAGCATATGGGCGGAATGCACCACCACCGGGTACTCGCGGGATGGCCCGAAGCCGCTCTCTTCCACGGCCGCCGCCGCGCCGCGCAAATCAACGCCATGCAACTCGCGCTGCTGGCTCCACGATGCGTAGCCAAAGGCCAGCGCCAACAGCCACGGCAAGGCGATGGATGTTCCGCGCGGATTGGAATCGCTGGGTTTGCGCAGCCACAACGGCGGCGCCAGCGAAAGCATGGCGAAGGCGAAGATGCCCGTCACGAAAAACGCCTTGGCCCGGAACTCCCCGCCAACCACGGAAAACAGGGCCGCCGGAACCACCGCATGCAGCAACAACTGAATTTCGGCGAGCGCGGCTTCATTGCGTTCCGGTGAGTCGGGTGAACTGGCTTCCTTCATGCGCCGGTGATGCGCCCAGCGGATCAGCGCCAGCGCTCCGGTTATCACGGCTCCCGCATGTGTGCGGTTGAAATCCAGATAGTCTTCCGCCAATCCGGCGCGAATGCCCAGCCGTTGCAGTTCGTGAAAATCGAAACTGAAGATGGAAAAGATATCCCGCAGGAATTTTCCGGCGTGTTGCTCCAGCGTCAATGATTGAACGGACTGGTAAAACGCCGTGTGTTTGCTCAGCCATGCCGTGTGGATGCCCGCCACCACGGCCAGGAACGCCAGTTGGGTGGTCAACCACATGGTGATGGCATGCGCCTTCCTTGCATGGCTCCACCGCCCCAGCATGAACAGCCAGGCCAGGTTGTCGGCCAACAGAAACGCCGGCGCCAGGTTGAAAGTCAGCAAATGGATGAGGCCTGCGGCCGAATAAAGGAACGCCCTGCCGCCGCCGTGCGTGCGTGTCCGGCTGTCTTCCGCCATCAGATGACTCAAAAACGCCCGCGCCGCTGCGAAATGCACGGCTGTCACCACCAGGTAGAATCCATACACCACCGCCTGGCGGTTCTGCAGGACCAGCCAGGGCCACAGCGCCGTCAGCACGGAAGCCGTGACCGCCGCCGGGCCCGGCAAAAAACGGGTCAGGTTGCGCGCCCACAACATGCAGCCCAGCGTTCCGGAAATCGCGGACAACAGGCGGAGGGACTGGATATCCCTGCCAACCAGATTCCCCCACAACCACGCCAGGATTCCCCACCCGGGCGGATGTTCGGTGTTGATGACGTACATCCCCGCATCCATGGGGTCGCGCGCATGCGCGGCCATCAGGGTGATGTATTCATCCACATGAACCGATTCGAGGTTCAGTTCTGGAAACAGAACAAATGCGGAACAGAACAGAGCCCACGCCATGGCGATCCAGGGAGGAATCCTTGGCGGATGCGTTGCGCGGATCCACGGGTCTTGTTGTTCTGTCATCATGCCCGTGTGCTTCCAGATTATTTGGGCGGCGGCGGGGCCAATACCTCGCGGGGACCTGATCCATTGGCCGGGCCCACCAAACCCTCGCGTTCCATCCGTTCGATGATATTGGCCGCCCGGTTATAGCCGATGCGCAGGCGGCGCTGCACCGCGCTGATGGAGGCCACCCGCGATTCCAGCACGAAAGCAACCGCTTCGTCGTATTTTTCGTCGTGGTTCTCTTCGTTTCCGCTGTCTTCCTTGTCCCCGGGGCGCGGGCGCAGAATATTTTCATCGTACCGGGGAGTTCCCTGATCGCGCAGGAACTGGCAGACCTTCTTGGTCTCCTTGCCCGTCACCAGCGCGCCGTGTACGCGCTGCAGCCCATGCACGGTGGGCGAAAGAAACAACATGTCGCCCTTGCCCAGCAGGTTTTCGGCGCCCGTGGCGTCCAGAATCGTTTTGGAGTCATAGCCCGACGCCACCTTGAACGATACGCGCGCCGGAAAATTCGCCTTGATCACGCCGGTGATCACATCGGTCGAAGGCCGTTGTGTCGCCAGAATCAGGTGGATTCCCGCCGCGCGCGCTTTTTGGGCCAGGCGCGCCACGCAATATTCCACTTCCTTGGGGGCGACCATCATCAGGTCGGCGAATTCATCCACAATCACCACGATGCTGGGCAGATCTTCCGGCGGCAAGGGCTCGCCGCCGGCGTCCACGCGGGGGACGGTGAATTTCACCCCGCGCCAGGAGTCATCGGCGAGCGATTCCTCCACCCAGCGGTTGTATTCCAGCAAATTGGCCACGCCGCAGTCCGCGAGCAGGCGGTAACGCCGTTCCATCTCCTCGACCGCCCAGTTCAGCGCCAGACCCGCCTGCTTCATGTCGGAAACCACCGGCAGCAGCAGATGCGGGATATCCCGGTAGGCGCCCATCTCCACCATCTTCGGATCAATCAGGATAAGCCTGACTTCACGCGGGGTGGCGTTCATGAGGATGCTCATGATCATGGCGTTCATGCTGACCGATTTGCCCGTGCCGGTGGAGCCCGCGACCAGCAGGTGGGGCATGGTGCGCAAATCCACCACGATGGGATCGCCTTCGATATCCTTGCCGAGCGCCAGCGCCAGAGTGGAGCCGGCGTTTTTGAAATTGTCCGCCGCCAGGATTTCCTTCAGGAAAACCGTTTCGCGGCGATCATTGGGGACTTCTATTCCGCATACCGCCTTGCCCGGAATCGGCGCGACAATGCGCACGCTCAACGCCGCCAGGCTCATCGCCAAATCATTCGAGAGGCTCTGGATTTTTGAAAGCTTGATGCCCGGTGCGGGAGCAAATTCGTACATGGTGACCACGGGACCCGGGCGGATTTCCTTCACCTCGCCGGGAACGCCGTAAGTCGCCAGCTTGTCCACCAGCAACTGGGCGCGTTCCAGCAGAAGCTGACGGTCAATGCCGCGATCGCCGGCCGGCGGCTGGTAATCCAGCAACGAGAGCGGCGGAAGTCGCCACTCGACGCCGCTGGTCCCGTCACGCACGGCCTCCACCGCCAGCGGGTCCACCCGTTTCTTGCCATCCTGCACATCCACAATGGTGGGGCCGATGGGAACCTGACGCTGGGGCTCGCGGTTTTCCGGCGCGGATGGGGGCTCCGCGGCAGGAACGGATTTTCCCCTGGTCGCTTCAGCCGGATTGGCGGAGTTGGGCAGGGTGTCGCGCAGTTGTTCCGGGGTATTGACCGCGCCGGACGCGGGAGCTTCTGGCGGCAGGGATGACGCGGGCTCGCCGCCGGGCGGTTGCGGAGAAGTCTGGTTGACGTTGAGCCGCCCCGGGGCCGGATCGGAAGGCGCGGATGATGGCGTGCGGGTGCGGCTTTCCAGCGCCGGAATGCTGGAAATATTTCCGCCGGGCGAGCCGTCCGCCCCGGGGCCTGCAACCGGAGCCAATCCGGATCGCCGGGTGTTTTCTTCCTCCTGACGGACCTTGAGTTTCTGCAGCAGGGCAGGGGTGCTGGCGGATACGGGCGGCGCCGGATCCATGCGCGGCGGGGGCGGAACCGGTCCGGAATCCTGCCCGGAGGCGGCCGGCAGGGAGGGGCCGGAGCCTGGAATCACCGTCCGCTGTTTCGCGCGCGCCTCTTTCCGCTCCCGCGCCCAGCGGACCATGGTTGTCCATAATTTTGCGGTGGTTGCGCCAATCGTCCGGCTAATGGTGATGACGGAAATGTCCGCGCACAGGACCAGCGCCGCCAGCAGAATCGCCGAACACAGGATGATCGCGCCAACGCGGCCCGCCGCGCCCGCCGCAACCCCCGCTCCCCAGGAGCCAAGCCAGCCGCCCAGCGCATGGCCCTTGGCTGTGGCGTTGGGCGCGGCCAGCGCGAGCAGAACCGGCAGGAAGACAAAGATCAGCGGATAGCCGAGCCGTTCACCCCTGCCCGCAAGAAATCCCGATTGCCGGAAGAAACCGATGGACAGCGCGATCACGCCCAGCCCCACCGCGAAGGCGGTGACGCCAAACAGACGGAACATCGCGTCCGCCAGCCCGTGACCGAGCGGACCGATGAAGTTTCCGCCGGGCGTTTCCGGCGAATAGCTGAAGAGAGCCAGCACCAGCAGCAACGCGGTGGTTCCCGTCAGGATTGCGGCGAACTCGCGGCGGTGATTGGTGGTTCGGATGGAGGCGTTGGCCCTGATTTTCCGGTTATGCGGCGGCATTGCGGATCAATTCAATATCCGTTTGATGCTGGCACGCCGTCATGGAAGGGTCAAAAAAGCACGGCTTGCGCCCGGAGGCTGTCTGACATGCCTGACATCGAGCCCGTGAATCTCAGTTGAGCTGGAGCAGAATGGTGACCGGGTACGCCACGCCGGAAATCAGCAGCGCCACTCCGGCGATTCCACGGATGATGCGCGCCGGCACAAAGTCCAGCGCCATCTTGTGGGCGAAGCCGAGATGCAGCGCCGTGGCGATCAACTCCGGCAATAGCAGCAGAAACGCCGCCATGCCGGGATGAGCCGGAACCCAGCCCGTGGGGCTGTCAATCATTCCGCCCGCGGAACACAGCAGCAGGCTGGTGGCGGAGGACGCCGTCAACAACAGCGCCGACAAGGTGATCAGCGAACCCTTGCCAATACGCGAAAACAGGCGTTCGGGCGGCAGCACGGAGCCGTCCACATCCGGATCAAACCGGAATTGAACGGCCCGGCTCAGGATATCGTTGATCAGCCAGGCGGTGAACAGACCGGCCCCCATCGAAGACCAGCGCAGGTATTTCTCCACGCGGGCCACCCAGATGGCGTCAAATTCACCGGCCAGGTACAGGCGAATGATGGACCAGGCGGTCAGGTAGATGAACAGCGTCATCAGAAACACCCGGGCGCGTCCCACCATGGCGAACGGCAATGCGATGATGAAAACCAGAAGCCACCACGAACAGCGCGTGAGTCCGCTGACGATCACATCTTCCGGCTCCACTTTCATCGCTGCGATGTTGGCCGCGGCGATTTCAGCCTGGATGCACTGGGTGTCATGCCGGGCGCATTGACCCGAGGTGATAATCGCCAGCGCCCTTCCGTTGCCGGTGCCCCCGATGCGCAAATCATCCGCCGCGCTGAGAATCCGGCGCGGCGTGAGTTCGGGGATGAACCCGGTGGAGACCCAGTCGCCGATTTTAACCGTGGGGACGGACGCCGCCTGACCACGCATGTCGCTGATGCGTTTCAGACGCTCCATCGCGTGGAGGTTGTCCGGGATATTGAACTGGCGGATTTCGATATCCTTGCTGGGCTCCAGGTGGGTCTTGATCCATTGCTTCATGGACTCGCAGTGGTCGCACCCTGTCCGGACATACAGATAGACCGCAATCTTGCCATCCTGGGTGAAGGGCGGATGCTCTTCGCGGACCTGCCGCTCCAGTTCGTTCTGGGGAGCAGAGAATACGCCGGTTCCCGGAACGGCCTTGTTGAGTTCCGTGACCGGGCATTCTCCGCCTTCCATGCAGGGCCGCGGCGCCGCCAGCAGGGATGGCGTGACGGACTGCGCCAGAGCGGCCGCCGGCGGCAGGCATGCGAGCGCGATCAGAAACAATTGGCGAACCAGCCGGATCATCGGCGGAATATTCCTCCCGTTTTGTCCTCCCCAGGACATTCCGTCACCACAGCAGCCGGAGTTCCTTCATCAGGAACTCACGCGCAATCAGCATCACGTGAACTTCATCCGGGCCATCGGCGATGCGTGCGGAACGCGCGTGCCTGTACCACAGCCCGAATGGCATGTCATCACTGTACCCCAATCCCCCATGCATCTGGATGGCGTCGTCGAGCACGTCGCATAGGGTCCTCGCCACATGCAGCTTGGCCATGGAGGAATAGGGCCTGGCCTCGCGCGCCATTCCCTGCTCCAGCATCCAGGCGCAGTGAAAGGTCATCAGGTTGCCGGAATGAATCGCCAGGGCGTTTTTGGCGATCATCTGCTGGATGGACTGGTGTTGCGCCAGCAGTTTGCCGAAACTGGTCCGGGTGGAGATATAAGACTTGCACAATTCCAGCGCGCGGGAGGCCAATCCCAGCCAGCGCATGCAATGGGTGAGCCTAGCGGGCACCAGACGTTTCTGGGCCAGGGAAAACCCCTCGCCAATCCGGCCCAGGACAGCCTCCTCTCCCACCCGCACGCCATGGAAGCGGAACTCCGCTTCGCGGTGGGCCAGGATTTCCGGTCCCATGGTGGGGATATTCCGTATGAACTCCACGCCCGGAGCATGCCGGTTCACGATAAACATGGATGCGCCGGTTTTGGGGTCATCGCTGGTGCGCGCCATGACTATCAGAAACGAGGCGTCCTGGCCGCCCGTGGAGTACCATTTGTGGCCGTTAATCACCCATTCGTTTCCTTCTTGGCGCGCGGCGGTCGCCAGATTGGACGGATCGGCCCCGGCGCCCGGCGCGGGTTCGGTCATGCAGAATGCGCTGGTGATCCGCCCTTCGCAAAGCGGACGCAGCCACTTCTCGCGCATCGTTGGAGAGGCCGAGGTCAGCAGCAGGTCCATATTGCCCTGATCGGGGGCGTCGCAGTTGAAAACCCGGGCTCCCACGGGTGATCGCCCCATCTCACGGAACAGCACGCACATGCCCATGACGCCCTGACCCAGTCCGCCAAACTCCACCGGCAGATGGGGGGTCCACAGACCCTCATCCCGCGCCCGTTGTTGCAGGGAGAGAAGGGTGTTGTATTCGCGGCGCTGATCCTCGGCGATGACGTCGGCCTCGCGGGGCATGATGTGTTCCGCCACAAAACCGGCGACCCGGCGGCGCAACGCTTCCAAATCCGGATGAATGGTGAAGTCCATGGAGTTCCCTGCTGACGTGATGGGGAGGGATCATCCCCCTGCGCCGCCGGGAAATCAATTCCCCGGAAGTTCAATCATCCAGGCCGTTTGGGGTTCCAGTCCTTGAATGCCGCTGGCAGGCCGTCGCGATAGGTTTCGTATTTGTGCTTCAGTCCCAAATCCCGGATGGCGTTGTATTTCACATGCATATTCGTGCTGACGATCCGCGCCACCTCGCCGGCGAAGGGACCTTGCGGCGCCAGTTTCGACTTGATGGCGGCGTAGAATCCCCAACTGTCATCCGGATTTTCGACCGTCACCAGGTCCGCCTGGATGGCGTCCGCGACCGCTTGCCAGAAAACCCGGTTTTTCGGCGGGGTCATATCCGTCACATTGAAGACGGATTGGGGTTTGGCGCCCTGCATGACCAGCACCATGGCCTCGACCAGATCATCAATATGGATTGGATTGATGAGATTATCGCCCTGGCCATACACCAGCACCTGATTTTTCTCCGGAACAATATGCCGTTTGAAGATTGGAGCGCGCGGCCCATAGACCGCGCCGGGGCGGACAATCCATACTGGCGTTCCTGTTTCCCGGCCAAACGCGAGCATGAGTTGCTCCGCCACTACTTTGGCTCGTCCGTATCCGGTGTCCGGACAGGTGGGAGTGGCTTCGGTGACCGTTTCTCCCTGCCGGCAGGCGAAGACCGCGATGGTGGAGACAAACAATACGCCCTTCAGCGGCAGTCCTTCGCAGGCGGCGATCAGGTTGGATGTTCCCTCCGCGTTGAGGCGCAGGGCTTCCTCCGGCGATTTTCCCGGTCCGCCCGCCGCGTGAACCACGAATTCCGCCTGCTCAACGCCTGTTTTCAACGCCTCCCGGTTGGCGAGGTCGCCGCGGATTTCCCGCGCCCCCGCCCGGCGCACCGCCGCCGCGGCTTCTGAACTGCGGGCCAGCCCCATCACCTCATGTTTGTCCGCCACCAGTCTGCGCACCAGCGCCTGCCCCACATACCCCGATGCGCCCGTCACAAAGAATTTCGCCATGGCTATTCTCCCGTAGCCGCCTTGGCGGCGTTCCAGCGCCGGTCCAGTTCCTCCATGCCGAGTTGATTGAGACTGACTCCCTCCTGGCCGGCGGAGCGTTCCATTTCATGGAATCTCCGTTCGAACTTCCCGATGGCGTGGTGCAACGCCTGCTCGGGATCCAGTCCGCGCTTGCGCGCATACTGGGCCGCCGCGAACAACAGATCGCCGAGTTCTTCCCCGGCTTCGGCATCGCTCCGGTCATGGGCGTTTTTCAACTCTTCAAGCTCTTCATGGATCTTGTCCAGCACATCATCCGCCTGCTTCCAGTCAAAGCCCACGCCCGCCGCCTTTTCACCCGTACGGCGCGCCCGGACCAGGGCTGGCAAAGCCCGCGGTATGCCATCAAGGACGGAAGTACGGGCGGCTTTTTTTCTCCGTTCGGCTTCCTTGACCGCATTCCACGAGCCAAGCGCCTCCGCCGCGTTACTGGCCTTGCCCTCGCCAAATACATGGGGATGCCGCCGGATCATCTTTCCGGTGATCAAGGCGATCACGTCATTCAGGTTGAACCACCCGCGCTCGGACGCCAGTTGGGCGTGGAAGACCACCTGGAACAGCAGATCTCCCAGTTCCTCGCGCAGCGGCTCGGGTTTGCCCGATTCAATGGCCTCAATGACTTCGTACGCCTCCTCGATTAGATAAGGGATGAGTTTGAAGTGATCCTGCTCGCGATCCCATGGGCATCCTTCCGGCGAGCGCAGGGCCGCCATCACCTGGCGGAGTCCCTCCAGATTCCGTTCGAAATTGTCCGCAATGGCCATACTGATCTCCTTCACGCTGCGCCAGAATGACGCGCGGTTCAACCAGACCATTTGTATGCGAGCCTGTTCCGCCGCGCCAGCAGCCTAATGGCCGGCGGGAGCGGGAGTTTGTTCCTCGGCGGGCAATGCAGCCATGCGGATGGTGAAAGTCGTGCCAGTGGGGCCGGATTCAACCGCGATATCGCCCTGATGCTCCTGAACAATGCGCTTGACGATGGCGAGACCCAGGCCGGTGCCGTCCCGTTTTCCTTCGCTGACAAAACTCTGGAACAGCCTGGGGCGGATGGACTCCGGAATGCCGGGGCCGTTGTCGCTGAAACGCATCACCAGATCGTTTTTGTCGCGGTTCACCTGGATGCGGAACACGCCGCCCTTTTCCGCCATGGCTTCCCGGGCGTTGCGCGCCAGGTTGAAAATCATCCGCCGGATTTTGCTCTCGTCCACAATGGCGGTCTGGTTGTACTGGATATCCATCTCAAGCCGGACTCCCGAACCCATGAATTCCCGCTCCAGGTGCTCGCGGATGTCATCAAAGAAGGTGTTCAGCAGGGTCCGGCGCAACAGGATATTTTTTTCTCCCCGGGCGAAGGCCATGACCTCCCGGGTCATGCGTCCCAGCGCATCCACCTGCTTGAGCACCGCGGCTTCATAGCGGGCGCGTTCCTTCGGGTCGTCTTCCAGCGCCATGAGCTGGACGTAGCCAGACAGGATCGTCATGGGGGTTTTGAGATCGTGCATCAGACTGGAGAGCATCTGCCCAAGCGCGGAAAGGCGTTCCGTCTTTTCCATCTCATCGCGGGCGCGGTGGGAATGGACGGCCTTGGCGACCTGCGCGCCAATCAGCGTCAGCAGTTTCAGGTCTCCCTGGGTGAACGCCTCGTCGCCGATTTTGTTGATCAGTTCAAGGGCGCCGATCAGCGACTCCCCATAGACCAGCGGCACGCAAATGATGCTGCGCGACGGAAACCCCACGCTCTTTGAAATGGTGGGGTCATGCCGTTCATCCTTTTCCACGTTCAGCACCAGCAGCGGCTGCCTGGATTCCGCCACCCATCCGGCGATGCCCTTGCCGACCGGCAGATGGAACTTCTTGACCTCGGCGCCTTTTTCCCCCAGCGCGCTTTTGAAATACATCTCGCGGTTGGTCTGCTCGACCAGCAGAATGCTGCCGGCCTCCGCGCGGATGATGCTCATGGCCTTGGCGAGGATGCTGTCCAGCAGTTCCGGCAAGTCCCGCGCGGAGGAGATTTTCCGCTCGATGTCGTAGAGCAGATCCAGCTCCCACATCTTCTGCTTGAGGTCGCGCTGGACGGCGAGCAGCCGGTTGTTGGCGTTCAGCAGGTTCTCATAGAGTTTGGCGTTGGACAGCGCCACCGCAACCTGGCTGCCCAGCGACTCCAGAATGATTTCATCCTCGGGAGTAAACACGCCCTGCCGCTTGTTCATGGCCTGGAGAACGGCCCGGACAGTGTCCTGGTTGTCGGTCACCGGCACGCACAGCATGGAACGGGTGACGTATCCCGTCTGCAGGTCCCACGAGGAATCGAACATCGGGTGTTCATAGGCGTTGGTGACATTGAGGCGGACGCCGCTTTC
>JAJVIH010000030.1 GCA_022072125.1 Myxococcota bacterium
ATGTCTCCCCGCACGGCGCAGGTCGCCATGGCAGCGATGTCGCCGCGCTTCCGGCCAAGTTCCGCCCATGGCCGGCGCAGACTCACCGCCTCGATGGCGGGGAAAGCAATCCCCGTGCCAACTCCGGGGGGGGGGGCCGTCATCTGTTGAGAAATACTGGGAACGTGCGGAAAGAAAACGGAATCACGCCCTTTCACGCCGCGGATTTGGTATGTCAATTGATATACCAATCCATGACTGACAAGGCGTGATCCGGGCGCGCATCCCCGTCAATCCTGCATTTTCCGGATTGGCATGGAGATTGCTTTGGAGACGGGAGACCCCGTTCCCAGGAGATCACAATGAAAACCAATCCGCCCATTCTCGTCCGCGACAAGGAATCCCTGACCATCCGCCATACCGCGCCGATCCGGATGCAGCGCGAAAATCCAGGCGGGTCCCATGTGTTTTTCCAGCACCTGGGCGATCAGTCGCTGCGGCGGTTGCGGCAGGGCGGAGCCCTTTCCATTGGCGCCGCACAGGACAACGACTGGGTGCTCGGCGATTCGTCGGTGTCGGCCCGCCACTGCCAGATTTTCCAGCGTGGAGACAAATGGTTCGTGAAGGATTTGCGCTCCACCAATGGCACCCAGATCAATGATGTCTATGTGCTGGAAACCATTCTGCCGCATCAAGGCGTCCTGCGTGTGGGGCGCTGCGACATCCGCTTTGTCACGGTGCCGCCGCTGGGATCAGATGGACTGTCCCCCCGCGGCCTGCACGGTTTCACCACTTGCGACGCCCGGTTGCAGGCCATGTTGAAGGAAATCGAACTGGTCGCATCCTCCAGCGCCACGGTGCTGATTCAGGGCGAAACCGGAACCGGCAAGGAGGTTCTGGCGCGGGCCATCCACACGGAAGGGGACAAGCGCAAACCTTTTGTCGCTCTCAATTGTGGTTCCTGTCCGGACACCCTGATTGAGTCGGAGTTGTTTGGTCATGTCCGCGGCGCATTCACCGGCGCGGAACTCCAGCGGCGCGGCGCGTTCCAGCGAGCCAATGGCGGCACGCTTTTTCTGGATGAGGTGGGCGAGCTGACTCCCCACGCCCAAACCAGTCTGCTGCGCGCGCTGGAGAGCGGCGAGGTGCATCCGGTGGGTTCCGATGACTCCATTCATGTGCAGGTGCGGGTCATCGCCGCAACCCACCGGAATCTGCAGGCCCGCGTGCGCGACGGAGGCTTTCGCGAAGACCTGTATTACAGGCTCTCGGTCATTCCGGTGGAGTTGCCGCCTCTGCGCGAACGGCCCGCGGATATCCTGCATCTCGCCCGGCGCTTCGCGGAGCAGTTCTCCCGGGAGTCGCGCCCCGTCCTGATCACGCCCGGGGTGGAAAGCGCCCTGTTGGCCCATTCCTGGCGCGGCAACGTGCGGGAACTGCGCAACGTCATGCAGCGCGCCTGCGTGACCTGCCACGACGGATTCCTGACCGCCGGGGATCTGCGCCTGCAAACAGGAAATTTTCCGGCCGGCGCGGAGGACGCCGCTCCGGTCATGACGCTGGCGGAAATGGAGTTCGCCGCCATCACCCGCGCCCTGCGATCGCATGAAGGCAACCTGGCGGAAGCCGCCAAAACCCTTGGCGTGAATCGCACCACGCTTTACCGCAAGATGGAAAACTTCCGCCGGCGGGGCATGACCGCGGCGGCATAGCCGGCATGCGCGGGAATGCCGCCGCGGATCCGGGCGCCTGTTCCAGGCGCGGCGGGTGCGCCCGCGGACAGTTTGGGGTAGGCTTACAGGCTCAACCCGTTTCACACGTGGTCCAGACATGTTCATCTACCTCGACAACAACGCCACCACGCCCGTCGCATCCGGGGTTGCGGCCGCGATGGCGCCCTTCCACACGGAGTTTTTTGGCAATCCGGCCAGTCTGCACCGCTTCGGGCAGGAACTGCGTCCGGTGATCGCCCGCGCCCGCGAAGCCGTGGCGGCGCTGCTGTCCGCCGAACCGGCGGAGATCACCTTCACCAGCGGGGCGACGGAAGCCATCAATACCGCCCTGTTTGGTCTCGCAACCGCTCATCCCGGCAAACGCCATCTGGTCGCCACCGGGGTGGAGCATGACGCCACCCTGAAAACCTGCGAGGCGCTGGGCCGCCGCGGATTTGATGTGACCATCCTGCCCGTGGATGAAACCGGCGGCCTGGATTTACGCCAGTTCGAACAGGCGCTGCGTCCAGACACGCTGGCCGCCAGCGTGATGTGGGCCAACAACGAAACCGGGGTGATCTTTCCCATCGCGGAGTTGGCGGCCATCGCCCGTTCCCGCGGCGTGCTGTTCCACTGCGACGCGGTGCAGGCCGCCGGCAAAATCCCCTTCGAGGGCGTCCGTTCCGGCGTGGACCTGATGTCCGTGTCATCCCATAAATTTCACGGCCCCAAAGGCATGGGCGCGCTCTATGTGCGGCGCGGAGTCCGGATCGCCCCGCTGATTCATGGCGGCGGTCAGGAAGAGGGAATGCGCAGCGGAACCAGCAACGTGCCAGGAATCGCCGGCATGGGCAAAGCGGCGGAACTGGCGCTGGAATTTGTCCGGAGCGGCGGGCCGGATCGGATGGCGGCCCTGCGCGACCGCCTGGAACGGGGTCTGCTGGATCGCGTGGAAGACGCCCGCGTCAACGGCGCCGGACAGCCGCGCATTCCCAACACCACCAACCTGGCGTTCCGTCACGCCTCGGGGGAGGCCATGCTGCAGTTGCTGGATGAAGAAGGCATCGCCGCCGCGACCTCCAGCGCCTGTCAATCGAACGATCCAGAACCATCCCATGTGCTGAAAGCGATGGACGTTCCCGTCACCTGGGTGCGCGGTTCGTTGCGGCTCAGCCTGTCCCGCTACACGTCCAACGAGGAAGTGGACGCCGTGCTGGCGGCGCTTCCAGATATCGTCGCCAAATCACGGCGCGCCTCCACATTCTCCGGAGACCCGCTCGCCGGGGAATTTGAACGGTTTCAGCGCCAGGGCCGCTAGAGCATCCGCCCGCGCCGGCATCCCCGTCACACCTTCAATGGCGTGTATTCGTGGCCCAGGCTCTCGGCCACCGCCTGGTGAACCATCCGGCCCTTGTAGCAGTTGAAGCCTTTCGCCAGGGGCTCGCTGCGCCGCGCGGCCTCCTCGGCGCCCAGATCGGCCAGCATCAGCGCGAACTGAAGCGTGGTATTGGTCAGGGCGTAGGCGCTGGTGCGCGGTACGGCTCCCGGCATGTTGGCGACGCAATAATGCACCACTCCGTGCTTCACGAACGTGGGATTCTCGTGGGTGGTGGGGTGAACGGTCTCGACGCAACCGCCCTGGTCCACCGCCACGTCCACGATGACCGATCCGGGCTCCATCTGGCTGACCAGCTTTTCGGAAACCAGGATGGGAGCGCGCGCCCCCGCCAGCAGCACCGCTCCAACCACCAGATCGGCCTGCCGGACCAGCGTTTCGATGGTGTAGGGATCGGAATACCGGGTGTCCACGCTGGTTCCGAAGATATCCTCCAGGTATTCGAGGCGGTTGAGATTGACATCGAGCACCGTCACCTGCGCGCCCATGCCAATGGCCACCTTGGCCGCGTTGGTTCCCACCACCCCGCCGCCGATGATCACCACCTTGCCCCGGTTCACCCCCGGTACGCCGCCCAGCAAGACGCCCTTGCCTTCGTTGTGGCGCTCCAGCGCGAATGCGCCCACCTGCACGGCCATTTTCCCGGCCACCTCGCTCATCGGTTTGAGCAGGGGCAGGGCGCCGTCTTCCGTCTGGATGGTCTCGTAGGCGATGGCGGTGACCTTGCGGTCCATCAGCACCTTGGCCAGTTCAGGCACGGCGGCCAGGTGGAAGTAGGTGTAGACGATCTGCCCCTCGCGCATCAGGCTGTATTCGGGAGGCAAAGGCTCCTTGACTTTCATCACCATGTCCGAACGGGAATACACCTCGGCGGCGGTATCCACGATATGGGCGCCGGCCTTGGCGAACTCTTCGTCGGAAACACCGATGCCCGCGCCGGCGCCCTTCTGGATCAACACCTTGTGGCCGCGCGACGACAGGCTGTGCACCCCCCACGGAACAATGCCGACGCGGTATTCGTGGGTTTTGATCTCCTTGGGTACGCCGACGATCATGATGAACTCCAGTGGTGATGGAAAAAATTCGCGGCGGATTAAATGCGGAAGCCACCCGAAAAGCAAGATTGCCGCCGGGTGCGGCTCCGGTTTGGGAATTTGGAGAACGCCAGACCGCGGGTGACGATGATCGGTTGGCGTATGACCTCGAAGACCGTGCGAACCTTGAAGCACACGGCATGCGGTCCGTCAGCTTCAAAGACACCGCTGCTCTGTACGGGATGGCGCTCTTGCCCAGGCATTCGACCGCTTCATTCAGATACTCGACGGAATGCGCCCGTACATTGATTTCCGTCTCCTGGATGCCCGGCCGCTCCCTCTCAATTTCACCCGGACGGTTATTTCCAGGCCGGAGGATTTCCTCCACTTCAGCGAAGGGAACACCGCGAATCGCCGGAAACGGGGTTCGCGAAGCATGCGATGGAGAACCGGACGCCAGGCGCTCCACCAGCGCCAATGGTCCGGAGCGGGGCGAAAGCGCGGAGAGAATGGGCCGCCGCGCGGAAGGAACGCCCGCCAGAACTCACCCCGCCTTGCACAAGCCCATCCGCTCATCCCCGTCAGCCATGCGCCAGACAGGGCGTCAAGCCGGGTCATTACAATCGCCACCTGATCAATTCAGGCCGGTCGCCTTTGGACATGATGAGGTAGGATCCATCCGGGCTGTAGGCGATCACGCCGGCTTCCGAATTGGGAAACGCCGACACGGGTTCCGCATCCGCTGAAAAGTTTTTCTCGGCGTAAATCAGCAAACCCTTGCTGGTTCCAACGGCCACGCGCGCGCCATCCGGCGAATACGCGACGGAGAGCACCTGCGTTCCTGCCCACGAAACGCTCTTCTCCTCCTCGCCTGTACTGGCGTTCCATATCTTGACCGATGATCCGCATGCCCCGATTACCTTTTTCCCATCGGGAGAAAATCCCGCCGCCCGGACCGGACACGCCCAGGATGGGCCGGCGGAGGTTCCGTCCATGCGCCACAATGTCAATTCCCCCGCCGTGGAATCTGGCTGGTGAGGACCAAACCCGGCCAGCAAAAGAGATGAATCGGGAGACCACGCCAGCAAATTCAGGCCGGCGCCTTCCACGTTCTGATGCATCTGGCCTTCCTGGACCAGGGTCGCGGCGTTGTACAGAAGGATGCCGTGGTTGCTGGAGTTGGCGCTCGCGGCCGCCATCCACTTTCCATCCGGTGAAAACGCGACAGGCCCCAGGGCTTCCCGGAAGGTTTGCACTGGTTCCGTGGCGGGATGGTTGTACATGGTCAAGGGGCTTGCGCCCACCGCCAGCAAGGTCCCGTTGGGATGCATCGCCACTCCCCTTCCCGGCCGCGGCAAAATATACGATGCATGAATCTCGCCGGTTTTCCAGACAGCGGCGCTCCCGAGAATGGTGGCGCCCGGCGATCCCAAATTGGTTGCCGCCACCGCCTGCCCATTGGGCAACCAGGAAATCGCGCGCACTGGAACCTCGGAGGACAGTCCGGTCAGAAAATCATAATAACCCGAAGTCCGGCACTCGCCCCGGTGGCAATATCCCGTGACGGGGGCCGCGCTTGGCGTACAGCGGCTGAAATCCGGAATCGGGGTTCCGCTCCTGTCGCAACAATCGTTCTTGCAGGATACCGGGGCCTGTATATCCCCCGGAGCGGCGTCCACGGGCGATGCCCCGGTATCCGGAACCGCGCCGCCGTCGCGGGACGCCGGGTTGTCTGGAGAATGCTCTCCAGAGGAGCAGGCCATCAGTCCCGTTGTTGCAACCACCCACGCCAAGGCCGCCCAGCCCAATCGCTGCATTCCGGATTGCATGTCTTCCTCCCGCTTGCATGGCGCCCACGGCGGAAGGCTACTGGCGCGTCACGGTCCCGTCAACACAAACAGACGGGCCTCCTCATACGCGGCGCGGATGCAATCAGGCGCTGTCACGGGAAGGTCCCATACCCGGGGCCGTGCGGGCTTTTACCGTGGCTTTTCCGGAACATCCATTTCCAACGCAATAGCGGGGCAAGCCCGGAATACTTCCAGGCTCGCCTTCATGCGCCATTGACCGCCAATGGAGGTGGGGGATTTACTCGCCGGCTTCGTCGAGATTGTTGTCCGGCAGTTTGACCGGTTCGCCGGGAATGAGTTTGCAGCGGCCCAACAGGGTCTGCACCACCTTCTGCTGCAACGCCATGTTGAGATGGGCGGTCAACTGGTTGCTGCGGTGCAAAAACGCCTTGATTTTTGGCAGGTTGGCGTTTTCGCCGAAGACCTCTTTGAGATAGGCGTCAAAGCCCTCGTCATCGAGTTTGATCTGTTCCTTTTCCGCGATGACTTCCAGCACCAGAAAGGTCTGAACGTTGAACAACGCGGTTGCATGGTAGGAATTGCGCAGTTCCGCCGTGTCAATGCCGAACTCGGACGGGTGCTTGCCGTCAATATAACGGCGGGAAAACTCATCCACCATGGCATCCTTGCGGCGTTCGATCATGGAATCGGGCGTGGGGAACGGGTTTTCGTCGAGAATCCGGCGGATCAGGTTCTGCTCCGCGGCCTGATCGGCCATCTGTTCCTTGGCCTTGCGGATGTCCGCGCCGATGCGCTCCTTCAGTTGGTCCAGGGTTTCATACTCCTCGGCGCGCGCCAGGCTGTCGTCAATTTCGGGCAGCTGGCGCTTGCGGATGCTGGTCAGGGTGGTTTCAAACATGGCCAGTTTGCCGGCTAGGTCCTTGGCCTTGTAATCCGCCGGGAAGTTGACGGGAATGACCTTGGTCTCACCCACGGTCATGCCGATGATTCCCTTTTCCAGATCGGAAAGGAGCCGGTTGGCGCCCAGTTCGAACTGCTCATCCTCACCGGAGAGTTTGTCGTCCGCCTTGCCGTCAATCGTTCCCTTGAAGGTGATATTGACGAAGTCGCCCTCCTGGCATTTGTCGCGGCCTTCCACCGGAATCAGTTCCGCGTGCTTGGACTGCACGCGCTTGAGGGCGGCGTTGATATCCTCCGCGGTCACTTCCACCACCGGACGCTGGATTTCAAACCCGTCAATGCGGTTGAGCGTGATCGTGGGTTTGATTTCAACCGTCACCTCGTAACGGTATCCATCCGCCGGATTGATGGCGCCCGGCGCTTCGATGGCGGGATCGCCCACCACGGCGAGTTTGTTCTCCTCCACCGCGCGGGAGAAGCTCTGCTGCACCAGGGTTTCGATGGCGTCGGCTTCCACCTGGGGCTTGAACCGCTGCTCCAGCACCTGCCGGGGCACCTTGCCGGCGCGAAAACCGGGCATGCGCACCTTCTTCGCCAGTTCGGCGTAGGCATGGTTGACTTCACGCCGCACCTCTTCCGGACTGATTTCAATGCTCAATGCGCGCCGGATCGGCCCTTCCTCACGGACAGTCACTTTCATGGAAGCGTTCCTTGGTTCTGCGCCAGGTGGTGATTGGGGAGGCCAGCAGACCTTTCCCTGGAAAAACGGGGCTGCATACTAGGCGCCAACACGGCCCGATTGCAACAACCGGGAAACCGGCCCTTCACCGCTCCCTGAATCGTGGTTGGCGGGAACGCCGGCTGAACCGGCGTCCGCCTCCCGCCGGGCTTGCGGACCAAGGCCCGATCCCGCCCTCCCCAGTTCCGGCAACCAGGTCCGGTCAGATGCGGACAACGGCTGGAGACTTTCCCGGCGGCGAGCCTGTTCCTTGTCATGACATGGCGCGGCGCCCATCCGTCCATGCTATTTTGATGTTGTATTTGCGGGCCATCAGGATAAACTGGCTTCCTCATCAAGATGGGGGATTCCCATGAAGCGTTCGCCCGCTGTCATCATCGCCGCCGTGGTTGGCGGCCTGCTGGTTCTGATTATTATCGCCCGGTTGACCATTTCCGGCGACACCATCGCCCAAACCCTCGGCCTGAAGCCGCCGCCAGCGCCGCCCCTGCCGCAAAGCGCCTTCGAGGGTTGCAACGCCGGGGAGGACTGCGCGGATATCGAGCCGGGCAAACTCTACTGCATCCCTTCAGCGCCGGGCGGAACGGGCGTGCGGGATGTGAAGGCCTCCTTCGAGAAGAATCCCAAGGGACAACGCTTCGGCTACTGCGACTCGGGCAAATGCGCGGCGGGACTGGAATGCGTCAAGCATCCCGACGGCTCCCACGACGGATGCCTGGCCCCCTGCCGGGTCAAATCCCCGGGCCTCCAACTGCCCAAGTGACCCCGGGATAACAAGTTTGATGAACTGAGCGCTTCCGGTTATTTTGGCCGTGGGTATGGACGGGGTAGCCTGATTGAGTTCAGGGGATGAAACCCATGGCCAACCGCATCTTCAAGGGAATATTCGCCGTCGCGTGCCTGCTCGCGCTGACCAGTTGCCGGGCTGGCGACGCCGATGGCACGGGTTTGAACCCGGACTTGCGCACCACCGGCGGTATCGCCATTCCGGTGGATGACGGCGGACAACCCGCCTCTCCCCCCTCGGGCAACTCTCCTCCAGCCGATGCGGGCCGGAGCGATTCATCCGCCAGCGATATCGCCCCGCCCGATGTCCAGGTGCCGTCAGACAGCGGCCCGGTCAACCCGCCGCCCGCCGATGCCGGCGCGGCGGATGCGGCGCCAACGGACACCGGGCCCCAGCCGCCCGCCAAGGCATGGAAAATCCTGGCCATGGAAACTTTCGACAACGGTTTTGGAGATGGATTCCGTCTGGTTCAGTCCCTGGCGGCGGACAGCGGCGAACTGCTCGCCACCGGGGCCCGCGGCTTCGCCATCCACAAGACATCCTTCGCGCCGCCCGAGCCCGTGCGTCTGACGCTGAGCGTGCCGACACGCGGCTCCGCCGGCGAGGAGTGCGGGTTGATGCTGGCTGAAAACGACGCCCTCGACAGCAGCCTGCGCATGGGGCTGCGCTTTACCGGCGACGCCACCATTTTGATGGCGGGACGGGATCGCAAGGAGGCGCCGGAGATGGTCGAAAAGTCCATCAAGATTTTCAAATTCCCCTTGGAGATGGCCATGGAACGGGAGGGGGATATCGTCACCGTGGTTGTGCGGGACGACACCCAATACGAAGCCGCCCGGATTTCGTTCGCGGTTCCGGCTCTTGGCGGACGGGGATCTCCCGCTATTTACATATTCAGCACGGAGAAACGGCTGGCGCGGCTGGACAACCTGGCGATCGCCACCCTTCAGTCGAGCGAGAAATAGTCTGGCGACTGGTAGCGGCCGCTCTTGAGCCATTCAATCTGCATCAACACGTCATTGAGCAGGGTGCTGGCGCCGAACCGGAACCAGTTGGGGGACAACCAGGCGTCGCCCATGGTTTCCTTCACCATCACCAGATAGTGCAGGGCCTGTTTGGCGGTGCGGATTCCTCCCGCCGGCTTCATGCCGATCATCTTGCCGGTCGCGCGGTAATGGTCGCGAATGGCCTCCAGCATCACCAGCGTGACGGGGATGGAGGCGGCGCTGGGGATTTTGCCTGTCGAGGTCTTGATGAAGTCGGCGCCCGCCGCCATGGCGATGTCGCTGGCGTGCCGCACGGTGTCGAAGTCGCCCAGTTCGCCGGTTTCCAGAATGACCTTCAGATGGGCCTGGCCGCAAGCCTCCCTGGTCTGGGCGATTTCATCGAATACCTTTGCGTAGTCGCCCGCCAGCATGGCCCCGCGATCAATCACCATGTCAATTTCATCGGCGCCCATCTCCACGGTGCGGCGCACTTCATCCAGCTTGAGCGGGAGCGGGGAATGCCCGGAAGGAAAGGCCGTGGCCACGGCGGCGACCTTGACTCCGGAACCCTTGAGCGCCTGCGCCGCCACCGGAACCAGGTTGGGATACACGCATACCGCCGCGGTGGAAGGAACATCGGGATCCGCGGGATTGGGATGCATCGCCTTCTGGCACATGGCGCTCACCTTGCCAGGGGAGTCCGCTCCTTCCAGTGTGGTCAGGTCCATCATGCTCACGGCGAGTTTGAGCCCCTGCAACTTGGAACCAGCCTTGATGCTGCGTTTGGTGAAGGCCGCGGCGCGCGTTTCAATGCCGGTTTTGTCCACGGCCACCGCGGGATGGCGCAGCGCGGATGGCATGGCGGGTCTGGATATCGAGGTGACGTTGTTGCTCATGACGGGGAAGTTTGCCGAAACCCCCTTTCCCGTGCAAGCACCAGCCGGATTTGGTTTGTCGCTCCCCCGGTTTTGGGAACCGGACGGGATTTTTTCCCGCCGCGGCGCGGGAGCGGCGATCCGCGGAATGTGGTGAATGGACTGGGCCGGGCCATCTGCTGGACCTTACCCGCGGGATTGAATAAATTCCGCCGTTGATTCCGTCATTCAGCGGCATGACCAGGCACGTGATTGAGGACGCCATGATCTATTGCAACCGATGTGGATCGCAAAATCTGGAAACCGCCCGGTTCTGCGGACGCTGTGGGGCGGATTTGGCCCCCGCTCCCGCCACCCCATCGCCCGCCGTGGTTCCGGCGCCGTGGACGACGCCCGCGCCGCCTTCATACACCCCGTCGCCGCACCCCGTCAGCGGGCCGGTAAGCGGCGGCTTTGGCGGCGGACCGGTGGAAGGCACCGAATTTGACTCCGGCGTCCAGTTCATGGGCGGCATGCTGCAGCCCGGCACGACCTTCGCGCGGCGTTTTGAAATCCGGAAATTGCTGGGTCAGGGCGGCATGGGATCAGTCTACCTGGCGCACGACAAAATCCGCCGCCGTGAAGTCGCGCTCAAACTGATGTTGCCCAACCTGATTGAATCGGAACGGGCGCGGGAGCGCTTCATTCGCGAGGTCACCACGTCCCAGAACCTGCGTCACGAACATATCGTTCAGGTGCTCGATCTGGGATCGGAAGGTCCGGAAGACAAGCCGTTCCTGTACTACACCATGGAATTCATCGGCGGCGAGGACGTGCGGAAAATGCTGGAAAGCTCCGCGCGTTCCGGCGGCCATGGCCTGCCGCTGCAGGCGATTTTGCGCATCATGGAGGACGTCTGCGCCGCGCTGGACTATGCGCACAACCACAAGCCGCGCGTGGTCCACCGGGACCTGTCCCCGGACAATATTCTTGTCCGGCATTCGGACGGAGAATGCGTGCTCATGGACTTCGGCATCGCCAAGGCCATGGAGGAAGAGAACCGCAGCGCGTTCACCAAAACCGGTCAGGCGATTGGAAAGGCCCACTACATGGCGCCCGAACAGAGCCGCGACGGCGCCCATGTGGACCACCGGGCGGATATCTATTCAATGGGCATCATCCTGTACGAACTGAGTACGGGACATTTGCCGCAGGGCGCCCGCCCCGAACCCATCGCCGCGTACCGGAATGATCTTCCAGCGGGTTTTCAGGACATCTTTGAAAAAGCCGCGGCACCCCGGGCCGAAAACCGCTACAACCAGGCCATGGATCTGTGGCGCGATGTGCAGGCCGCTGTCGAGGGCAGGCCGCTGACCGCGGCCACATCACATGGCGCCTCCCCGGCGCCGCTGACCCCTGCTCCGGTGACTCCGGCGCTGGTGACTCCAGCCCCCGTCACGGCCCCGCCGGTCAACAAAGCCGTGTCCCCTGCTCCCGTCACTCCTTCACCGGCAAGCCTGTCTCCGGCGCCCGTCGAAGCTCCAAAGAAGGGAAAAGGCAAAACCGTCGCCATGATCGTGGGGGGATTCGTGGCCGTGGGTGTGGCGCTGGTGGCGATCACCGGCAAGAAGGAGGAAAAAACCGATTACCCGCCGGGCGAATCGCCCATGGTGGGATTGACCGATCCCAAACCCGCCGGTCCGCCGGGCGCGGATCCGGCCAAGGCGGAAGATCCCGGGCCAGCGGCGGCCCCATCCACTGCGTCCAAAACCCCAGGCCCGGCCGGTTCAGGGGCGGCGGCGGCGATCAAACTCTCGCCCGTCGCCGCGGATGCGCCGCTCGACACGGCTGGCGACGCTCCGGCGCAAGGCCCTGAAAACGCCCGGGTGGTGATCACCGTCTTCAGCGATTTCCAGTGTCCCTTCTGCGCGAAACTGCCGCCGGTGATCAAACAGATCCGCCAGACCTGGCCTGATGACGTGCGCGTGGTTTGGCGCAACCTGCCGCTGGATTTTCACCCGCGCGCCAAACCTGCCTCCATCGCCGCCACGGCTGCTGGAGCCCAGGGGAAATTCTGGGAATTCCACGACCAGCTTTTCGCCAATCCGAAAGCGCTGGAGGACAACGACTTCCTGAATACGGCCGCCCAGTTGGGACTGGACAAGGACCGCTTCCAGGCCGCCCTGAAGGATGCCGCCGTCTCCAAATATGTGGAGGCCGACATCACTTACTCCAAGGCCTGGAAGGTGACGGGGACCCCATCGTCGTTTGTCAACGGCAAGTTGCTCGCGGGCGCGCAGCCGTTCGATACATTCAAGGAGGCCATTGAAACCGAACTCGCGGCCATGCAGCAGTTGATTTCCTCCGGCAAGGACGTGAAACAAGCCCGCCTGGAGCGGATCAAGATCAACCAGAGCGCCCCCGGCGACGAGAAAAAGCACGAACCCATTCTGGAAAAACCCAGGGAAATCGCAAAAACACCCCCCAAACCAGTCAAAGCCGCCAAGGGTGAGCGTTTCACGGACAACGGCGATGGCACCATCAGCGACTCCAAGACCGGACTGATGTGGACCAAGGACGACAGCTACAACCGCGTGAAGAAATGCATGACCTATGGCGAGGCGGTGCGCTTTGTGCGCGGGCTCAGCACTGGCGGACACCGGGA
This sequence comes from Myxococcota bacterium, assembly GCA_022072125.1. GTDB lineage: Bacteria > Myxococcota > JAJVIH01 > JAJVIH01 > JAJVIH01 > JAJVIH01. Next base: position 12,864 of record JAJVIH010000030.1, read on the forward strand.
CTGGCGCGTTCCCACGGTTTCCGAGTTGTTCACGCTGTACAAGTCCGGGGACAACCGCGACTTTGACAATGAAGGGCTGGCCTACAGTTCGGCCTTCTCGCGGGGCGGCACCTACATGTACTGGTCCTCTGAAACGGTGGGAGGCAGTTCCGCCAAGGCTGTCGCGCTGGGCAAGGTCTATGGCGGCAAGATTGACACCCATGCCTACAGCGATTGCGGGGCGTCCCTTGGCGTCCGCGCGGTGCGTAGAAACACCAAATAAATGGCGATGGATACAGCGTCTCCTGCTGACGCACGGCGTGGAATGCCCGGATAACCAGCCGTTCACGGACCACATGCGCGGTTCGTGAACTCGCCTGACGGCCAACCCGCAAGCCCTCATTTTATCCACGCCATGTCCAACTTCCGCGGCGCATGCGCCAACAACGGCCCCTTCAACCAGATTCAGGCAAACGGCTTGCCATGAAGCCTCGCGGGATCGGGCGCGTGTCCGCCTGGAATCGCTGGCTCAGTTGTTGCGCCTGAACCGGAAGCCGTAGCGCACCGTCACCGGCGAACCATTGGCCGAAACCGGGAAACGCCATTCCATCAGGCGACTCTCCAGGCATTCATGCAGTTCGCCGTTCTGGACGGAATCCGGATCCGCCTGGGCGCTGGTCACCGCCCCATCGGGACCGATGGTGAAGACCATCAACACCCGGCCGGCCAGTTGTGGATCACGCAGCAGGGACTTTTCATAGCAGGCGCGCACCTGTCCGCGCCACCGCGCCACCACTGCCTCGATCAGGCTCGGATGAATGGCGGGACTGGGGTCTTCCAGCGGCGAAACCCGCTGTTCCATGGCCGTCAGCGAACCAGGCCCATCGCCGGTTGGCGGATCGGGGGGGGCGAGCGTCACCGGTACAAGCGCGGGGGGGGGCCCCACCGGCGCGCCAGACCCCGGAGTGGCGGATGAAGACGCCGCGGCGGCCGGCTGCAAGGCGGAGATCGCCACCTCCAACTCCCTGCCCCGCTCGCCGGGCAGGTTTTCCATCGCCAGCACGCCCTTGCCCCTGCCGGAGGCGCCGGGCGGCGCCGCGCCGTTCGCCGGGAACTGGAACGACGGGGCGCGGGAGAGGCCGGATTTGCCGTTGCCGGCCGGCCGCGAACCGGCCGCATCCCGTGGATTGGTCCAACTGGTGGACGGGGACAACGATCCGCCGCCGGCATTGTCCAGCGGGGCGACGCTGACCGCGCCGCCGGGACCACTGCTCCCCGGACCGGGGATCAAGACATCCTTCACCGGGTCACGCAGGAAGGGCGCCAGCATGATGACAATGATGAGCAGCGCGGCGTGCGCCATCGTCGAGGTGGAGAGCCAGGTGGTGAAGGAATAGTCCAGGCGGGCCGGAGAAGCGCGGGGCGCATTGGGAACCGCCACATACCCCACCAGGAAAGTGGAGCCGCCCGCAACGATCTCGTAGCGATCTCCGGGGTGCAGGGGGATGCGGACCGGCCGCAGAATATTGTCCGGCTCCACCCCTGGCAGGGAAACCCCGCCAGCCTGGGGCGCCAAACGGCGGCAGGCCATACCCGGCAATACCTGCATCCGGTAATCAAATCCGTCGTGAACCACCAGCGCCAGTTCGGGTAGGGCAAGGTCTGATTCGGGCACGGTGAAATCCGAACTGCTCAACCCGCCAACGCGGAGCGCCCGCCCCGGATCGCAATACCGGACATCCAGAATCGCGTGTCCCCACAGTTGCACCACCTCCACCGCCATCCGTCCGCTGGCGGATACGGGCCGGGATTGTTCCGCAAGCTGCACCGGCTGGAGTACCGGAACTTCCATCCCCCCGGGCGGGGCGTCATCATGTTCATCAGCTTGTTCAACCGGACTGAAACCGCCATCCGGTTGGGACTGCAACCATGGTTGGTCTGGCCAGGAACGGCTGTCATCCGCGATGGCCATGCTTCCCAAGGCTTCAATCAGGCTGCGGGTCTGGGCGACATCCCGGCGGCACGCCAGGCACTCCTGCATATGCAGCAGGTCTTCCGGCTGGGGATGGCCTTCCGCCGCGCGGTGAAGGGCCTCGTTATCCAGATGGGGTGTCGGCATGGCGCAACCTCGCCCCCAACAACGTCCGCCACGGCGTACATGTCTAACCCCCCAACAATGCCGCCGCTTGCCCAATCCGGGGGCGCGCTGGCGCATGAGAGCCAACCAGGTCAGGTCATCAAGTACGAACACACCAGGCGCGGCAGGGTTGTTGACAGTCTTGCTGGCGGGTGCTACCGCCTTTGACAAGGGGCTCGCAGAACGCCGCGAAGGGGGGCTGTTCCACATGTCCAGATTCCCGGGAAGAACCCTATTCTGGTTTGGCGCATTGGCGCTGATGTTATTCACCGCCTGTGAAGATTCCGGCCTGGCTGACGCAACGGTGCGGCCGCGCAAGGGGGGCGATGCCTCGATCACCCCCGGATTGAACGAACCCGACCTTCCGGGTGATCCCGGCCCTGGTGACGCCAGCATCGAGGATGACGGTTCCGGACCAGCCCCTCCCGCCGAGGAACTGGACGCCGGCGGGGAAGACGACGCCCTTTTCAACCCGCTCCGCGACGCCAGCAAACCCGATACCGCCGAAACGGATACCGGCGCGGCGGACACCGGACCCGGGGATACGGAACCCGCCGATACCGGTGCGGGCGGCGCGGATGCATCATCCCCGGATAGCGGACCGCCCGACGTCGCACCGGCTGATACGGGCTCCGCGGATACAAGCCTTGCTGACGCCGGCATCGAGGATACCGGCGCATCCGACACCGCCGCCGCCGACGCCGGTGCAAGCGATACCGGCGCGGACGCCAGCTTACCAGACAGCGGAACCAGCGACGGCGCGGACGCCAACCCCGGGGCGGACGCCGCTTCCACCGATGGTTCCGGCGCCGACTCGGGAACGGCGGACAATGGAGATGGCGGCGTTCTGCCTGGAACTGGCGACAACAACGCCGTCTGCGGCCCCACGCCGGCAACCGGTTGCAGCGACGGATTGACCTGTTTTGTTCCCTGGACCGGAGCGAGCAAGCATTACTGCAAACCCGCGTGCAAGGTCTCGACCGATTGCGCGGCGGGAAGCCAGTGCGTGAAAAACGTCTGCCTGGAAGAACCGCGCCTGACCTCGAAGTGGAAGTTGGGCAGCGTGGCGGTGACCGCGGCGCAGAGAAAAAGCGATGGCTCCAACTGGGACGCCAGCCTGGCGGATGTCAGCCCGGACCTGAAGATCATCCTGACCATCGGAGGCAAGGAATACCCCTCCAGCCAGAACATGAACAAACACTCCACATCCTGGGATTTCTCGAAGAACGGTCCTTTCACCGCCGGACAACTCGTCACCGCGAGAATCCTGCTCTACGACATGGATGAATGGTCCGCGAACGACATCATTCTGGACGACACGGTGGATATCTCCCCGAAATGGGCGGATCATGAATGGCGGATCACCATCACCACGGTGGGCAAATACCAGAACACGCCGCTGGGAACGGTGACCTTCCAGTTGCTGCCTCAGCCGTAGCCGGACCAAATCCGCGGCGGTCCGGTTCCGCCTCCGCCAGCGGAAGCAAACCCGCCAGGGTTCGCGGCGGCAGGGGGTTATCCGCCAAAGGGGTCTGGGAAGAGGCTCCCGGTCCAGGATACTCCCGCCATGATGGTATAGCCGCGCGCCACAAAGGCGCCCCAGGGGATGATCCCCGCTTCCGCCTCCAGGGAAAAACCGGCGGCGATGGGAATCAGCAACCCAGCCGCCGCGTTGATCATGCTGGAAGTGGGACTGTCGTTGACCGCGCTCAACCGTTGACTGGCGGCCGCGCGCGCCGTGATCGCCAGGTGCTCCGGCCAGATGAAAACTCCGCCGCCCGCGGACGCCGTGAACTGGTGTCCGAATCCGCGGGTGCGCAGGCGCACGCCCGCTTCCCCCTGCAACCAGCCTGGAATGGGGTGCATGGACCATCCGATCTGCGCCACGGGAGTGATATCCACGCTGCCATCGCCCAGCGCCGGAAAGAACGGGCTGGACCGCGGGTGATCCGGGTTCTGAAAACTGGAGCCGGTGACCGATGTCAACACGCCGCTGTACAGCGGCAGGCGGGTGCTGAGTTGCAGCGCCAGAGCGATCGGCGCGCGGATGATTTGCCCCTGCAGGTGGATATCGAGATCGCCGGCGCCCCGGCGGTTGAACCGCACGCCGCCGCCGTTCAGGGTGTTACGGGCCGCGAACCACGGCAGGGATAGCCCCAGAGCCACCCGGGGCAACAGGCCCATCTCCAGGTAGGCGTATGCGGCGGCGTTCCCGTATTCCAGCGCGGGATCGGGAACCAGGGTTCCGTTGATGTCGAAAATCCCATCGCTGAAAAACGCCCCGCCGGAGAGTTTGGCGTAGGTTTCGCCCGGTTGTTTGACCCAGGCCCCGGCATGTGCGTCTGGCGCGGTGAACGCCAAAACCAGCGCCATCCACGCCAAGCCGGCGGCGCGGCGCGGGGAACGGATTGAGCCCGTGGTCATCATCGCACCATCCGGCCGCCAATACGCCGCATCACGCGGAAACGTTACAAGCGCCCTGCAAACGGGACGTCACCCTTTTCCGGTCACATGTTCCGGCGGTACTGGCCGCCCACTTCGTATAGCGCCCGGCTGATTTGTCCCAGGCTGGCATGCAGGACCGTATCCATCAACGCCTCGAAAACATTGCCGCCGCTGACCGCGGTTTCCTGCAGGCGCCTGAGCGCCGCCGGGGCGCTGTCCGCATGGCGGCGCTGGAAATCCCGGAGGTTGGCGATGCACTCCCGCTTCTCCTCGTACGAGGTGCGGAAAATCTCCTTGGGCAACAGGGCTTCGGCGTTCTCATCCAGCTTCGGATTGACAAAGGTGTTCACCCCAATGATGGGAAGTTCGCCAGAGTGCTTGAGCCGTTCGTAATGGAGCGATTCCTCCTGGATCTTCGATCGCTGGTACTGGGTTTCCATCGCGCCCAGCACGCCGCCGCGCAGGCTGATGCGATCAAATTCCGCCAGCACCGCCTCCTCCACCAGCCGGGTCAGTTCCTCGATGATGAACGAACCCTGCAGGACGTTCTCGTTCTTCATCATTCCAAATTCGCGGTTGATGATCATCTGAATCGCCATCGCCCGGCGCACCGATTCCTCGGTGGGCAGGGACACCGCTTCGTCATAGGCGTTGGTGTGCAGGGAATTGCAGTTGTCATACAGGGCGATCAGGGCCTGCAGGGTGGTGCGGATGTCGTTGAACTGGACCTCCTGCGCATGCAGGCTGCGGCCCGAGGTCTGGATATGGTACTTGAGCTTCTGGCCGCGCTCGCCGGCCCCGTAACGATCGCGCATGGCCACCGCCCAGATGCGCCGCGCCACGCGCCCCATCACGCTGTATTCCGGATCCAGTCCGTTCGAGAAGAAAAAGCTCAGGTTGTGGGCGAAGTCATCCACCTTCATGCCGCGCGACAGGTAATACTCGACATAGGTGAAGCCGTTGGCCAGCGTGAAGGCGAGTTGACTGATTGGGTTCGCGCCCGCCTCGGCGATGTGGTAGCCGGAGATGGACACCGAATAGAAATTCCGCACGTTGTTCCGGACGAAGTATTCCTGGATGTCGCCCATCATGCGCAGCGCGAATTCCGTCGAGAAGATGCAGGTGTTCTGGGCCTGATCCTCCTTGAGGATATCGGCCTGCACGGTGCCGCGGACGTTGGCGAGCACGTCCGCGCGGATTTTTTCCCGCGCCCCGGCGTCAAGGATTTCCGGCCGGCCGCCAGACTCCTTCATCAGCCGTTGATGGATGGCCGTGTTGAAAAACATCGCCAGAATCATCGGCGCAGGACCGTTGATCGTCATGGACACCGAGGTGTTCGGATCGCACAAATCAAAGCCGTCGTAGAGGCGGACCATGTCATCCAGCGTGGCGATGGACACGCCGGATTCGCCGATCTTGCCGAAGATGTCCGGACGTTCGTCCGGGTCCTCCCCGTAAAGCGTGACCGAATCGAACGCGGTGGAGAGGCGCTTGGCCCTGTCGTCGCGCGACAGGAAATGGAAGCGCCGGTTGGTGCGGGCCGGGCCGCCTTCGCCCGCAAACTGGCGTTTGGGGTCTTCATCGGCGCGGCGGAATGGAAATACCCCCGCTGTGAATGGAAACGAACCCGGAAGGTTTTCCGACCGCAACCAGCTCAGCAGATCGCCTTCGTCGTTGTAATGGGGCAGAGCCACCTTGGGGATTTTCAACCCGGACAACGACGAAACCGCGCGCGGAACGCGGATGGTTTTTCCACGCACGTCGAAGGTGATCTCCTCGCGGGAGTAGTTGCGGGCGGTCTCCGGCCACGCGGCCAGCATGTCGCGGGCGGCGGGCTCCAATTGGCTCTCCAGTTCCGCGCGCCGTTTCTCCACGGCTTCCGCGGCGGCCCCATGCAGTTCAAACCCGGCGGTGCGCAAATGCTGGATGCGGCGCGCCAGCCCGGACAACTCACCGGTCTTCTGGTGGTAGGCGCGCAGGGTTTCCGCCACGCCGGACAGATAGCGCACCCGTCCGGGGGGAATCAGCGAGCGATAGGAAGGCAGCGTCAGCGACATGCCCTTGAACGGCGAATCCCGGTGGAAGCGGGTTTTCTGATCCAGCGTGCGCAGCAGGGCGGCGTAGAACGAATCCACGCCGGGGTCCTGAAATTTGCTGGCGACCGTGCCGAACACCGGGAGTTTTTCATCGGGCGCGTCAAACCACTTGCGGTTGCGGCGCACCTGGCGGCGGACATCGCGCAGGGCGTCTTCGGAGCCGGGCTTGTCGAATTTGTTGATGGCCACCAGATCGGCGAAATCCAGCATGTCTATTTTTTCAAGCTGGGTGGCGGCCCCAAACTCGCTGGTCATCACGTAAACCGGGATATCGGACACATCCACCACGCCGGATTCCCCCTGGCCGATGCCGCTGGTCTCGACAATGATCAGGCCGTATCCCGCCGCGCGGCACAATGTGATGGCGTCGCGGATGGCGGGAGACAGCGATGCGCCGCTCTGCCGCGTGGCGAAGGATCGCATATACACCCGCGGATTATAGATTGCGTTCATGCGGATGCGATCGCCCAGCAGCGCGCCGCCCGACTTGCGGTGAGACGGATCCACCGACAGCACGGCCAGGCGCAAATCCGGAAAATCGAGCAGGAAACGCCGCACCACTTCATCGGTCAGCGATGATTTTCCCGCGCCGCCGGTTCCGGTGAAACCCACCACGGGCGCGTCCGGATCGCCCTTGCCCGCCAGGCTTGCACGGTAGGCGGGCCAACCGGGGTGGCCGCTTTCCGCATGGCTAATCAGCCGCGCCAGCCGGGCCTTGTCATGCGGAGCGGGAACGCCCGCGCTGTCGAGGAAGCCATTGGCGGCCACCGGAAAATCCGCTTGCTCCAGCATGTGATTGATGATGCCCTGCAGGCCCATCTTCCGCCCGTCTTCCGGGGAATAGACCCTGACCACGCCATGGATCTCCATATCGCGCGCCTCCGCGGGCGTGATCACGCCGCCTCCGCCGCCAAATACGCGGATATGCCCGCAGCCATGCTGCTTCAGCAGGTCAATCATGTACTTGAAATATTCGACATGCCCGCCCTGGTAGGAAGACACCGCGATGCCCTGCGCGTCCTCCTGGATCGCCGCTTCCACCACTTCCGCCGCGGAACGGTTATGCCCCAGGTGAATCACCTCCGCGCCGGCGGCCTGGAGAATGCGCCGCATGATGTTGATGGACACATCGTGTCCATCAAAAAGGCTGGCGGCGGTGACAAAGCGGACCTTGTTGCGGGGCTGGTAGATATTGCTCTCCATGATTACTTCCTCGCCATGGGCGGCGCAGGGCCGCTGCTTGTCAATATATCATGCCGCCTGGCAGCGTGTTTGGGCCGCACGGAGTTTACCCGCGCGCCAGACAATGCGCCAGCGGAAGCCCGCCGGATCACCCGGGCGTTGGCGCGGGTGGGGAGCCGCGGCGGATGGGAGGATTTTCACATGGCTGAACAGTTGAATAGAAAAACCAAGGGATCAAGAGTCACGGGCCAACATCCGGCCGGCATCCCGCCGCGCGGCGGGGAAAGCCCATGCCAGGCCGCACCCGTGGCGGAACGGGCAGGCCGTTAATCAATCTTGTCCGGCGCCGGCAGGGTTCTATTTGCGGTAGAACAGGATGATGGACAGGCAGTGAAACTCGCGGTCGGAGCTTTGCACAACGATCTTGTCCACCACCTGGGCGCCGCTATCCTGAAGCCATCGGGTGATATTCTCTCCAAGGCTTTCGCGATCGCGGGCCAGCGTGGCCGAAAACACCTTGACCCCGTTGAAGCTTTCCATGTGCGCTGCCTCCCGTCTCCCCCGGACGGTCCGGCGTCAGGCTGACACCGGCGTCTGGCGGGAATGCTGTTGAACCACCTGCATGATCTCGTCGTCGGTGAGCAGGCGGTTGCCTGATTTGGCCAGGTTCAGAATGTCCTGGCAGAGTTTTTCATCGTGCGCAATCCCGTGCTTTTCCAGCCAGAAGGTGACATTCGACATGCCGCTGTAGTGGCCAATCTCGATCACCTGTTCCTTGCCGAACCAGCCCGCGGGAACCCCCGAGTACACCTTGTCGGCCAGTTCACGGTCGCCCTTGCGCAACGCCTTGATGATGGCGGCGGCGTGCACGCCCGTGCCGGTGCGGAACGCATCCTTTCCCGCGAGGGGATAGTTGTAGGGAATGGGCACCTTGCAGTAGCGGCTCACGGCTTCGCAATACTCGACCAGCTTCGTCAGATCGTGATCAAGCTCGCCCAGGAGTTTGAGGTTCAGCAGAATCTGATCCAGCGGAGCGTTGCCCACCCGCTCGCCGACGCCCAGTCCGGTTCCATGGATGCGCGTCGCACCGGCTTCGATGGCGTGCAGCGCCAGCGTCACCGACAGGCCGCGGTCATTGTGCCCGTGCCAGTCTATGCCGATCTCCGCGCCGGTGGTGCTGATCAGATTCCGGGTGAAGTTGATCAGGTTGAACACCCCATCCGGCGTGGCGTGGCCGACCGTGTCGCACAGACACAAACGGCTGACCCCATTGTTGATAGCATGGCGGAACATCTTATCAAGGGTCGCCGGATGAGAACGGGTGGTGTCCTCGGTCACGTACACGGTGGTGAGGCCATGCTTGACCGAAAACTGGATGGCCGCCTCGGTGTGGCGGAGCATGGTGTCGAGGTCCCAGCCTTCGGCGAACTGCCGCACCGGGCTGCTGCCAATGAACGAATAACACTCCACCGGAACGCCGGTTTTCTGAACAATATCCACGATGGGGCGGATATCATTCACCACGGTGCGGGCGGCGCACGACGGGATGATTTTCATCTTCCGGTCACGGATTTCCTCGACCAGGCGCACGCAGTCGTTGAAGGCGCGGGGGCCGGCCGCCGGCAACCCCACGTCCAGAACCCCCACCCCAATGTCTTCCATGAGGTGGAGGAGTTCGATCTTCTGTTCGATGGTGGGATCGGTCACCGAGGGCGACTGAATACCATCGCGGAGGGTTTCATCCACGAAAGCCACCGGTCTGCGCGCCATGGGGGCCTTCTTGTTCAGCGAATTCCAGTCATAAATGATGTCCTTCGCTTCGCTTGCCCGCGCATGTCCATTGCCTGATTTGCCATTGCCTGAAACCATGACGCACTCTCCCGTTGGCGGATTTCTCCGGATCAACCCAACTGCCGGTATTCGCGGACGGATGGCCGCATGAACCGGCGGAAAGGCGGCTTGCGCGCCGCCTCCCCCGCCCGCGATGCTTCGCCCCCTGATTGTATCCGGATCAAAGAGCTTCGACAATCACCGCAATGCCCTGCCCGCCGCCGATGCAGGCGCTGCCCAGGCCGTATTTCAGGCCGCGGCGGCGCAATTCGTAGATCAGCGTGGCGGTGATGCGGGCGCCGGAAGCTCCCAGCGGGTGTCCCAGCGCAATCGCGCCGCCGTTGACATTGGTCTTCTCGCGATCCAGGCCCAGGGCGCGCTCCACCGCCAGGTACTGCGGGCTGAAGGCCTCGTTGACTTCCACCAGATCAATCTCTTCCAGCTTCATGCCCGCCCGGCGCAGGGCGATCTGGGCGGCGGGAACCGGGCCGATACCCATGATTTTCGGATCGCATCCGGAGACGCCCCAATTGACCAGCCGGGCGATGGGCTGAAGTTCGCGGTTGTGGCAGGCATCCCTGGTTCCCAGCACCAGGGCGGCGGCGCCGTCGCAAATGCCAGAGGCGTTGCCCGCGGTCACCACGCCATCTTTCTGGAAAACCGGCCTGAGTTTGGCCAGGCCCTCGGCGGTGGTCTCCGGGCGGGGGTGTTCGTCCTTGTCGAAGGCGACCGAACCCTTGCGGGTCTTGACCTCGATGGGGGCGATTTCCGTATTGAAGAATCCCTGCGCCTGCGCCGCGGCGTGCCGTTGTTGCGACAACAGGGCGTAGGCGTCCACCTCGGCCCGGCTGATTTCATATTTGGAGGCGAGGTTCTCCGCGGTGATGGCCATGGGCATGCCGGTGTAGGTGTCGGTGAGACAGGCCCACAGGGAGTCCACCAGTTCGCCGCGGCCAAAGGCCAGCCCCTCACGGGCGCCGTAGATGCAGTGGGGGGCCTGGCTCATGCTTTCCGTACCGCCGGCCAGCACGAACTCCGCCTCGTCCAGCAGCAGCAGCTGAGCCGCCTGCACGATGGCTTCGAACCCCGACCCGCACAAGCGGTTCACCGTCACGGCGGGCACCGGCTCGGGAAGCCCGGAACGCAGGCCGATATGGCGCGCCAGGTAGATGGCGTCGCGGCTGGTCTGCAGCACATTGCCAAAGACCACATGGTTGATGTCCTTGGCCTGGACGCCCGACTGCGCGATGGCCGCCTTGGCGGCTTCGACGCCCAGATCGGTGGCCGAATAATCCTTGAGGGTGCCGCTGAAGGTTCCGAAGGCGGTGCGCTTGCCAGAGAGGATGTAAATGTCCCTGTCCAGATGCTTGCTCATGGTGCTTCCTCGTTATTGAATTTCAGCGATGCGCCGGATGATGCAATCGCCGGCCCCGGCGGTACTCAGGGTTCCGCCTAGGTCGGGCGTGGTATAGCCCGCTCGGATATTGTCCGCAACGGCCTGCTCCGTGACCCGGGCCGCATCCTTGAATCCCAGGTAGTCCAACATCAGGGCGGCGGTCGAAATCGCGCCAACCGGATTGGCCAGCCCCTTGCCCGCGATATCCGGCGCCGAACCATGCACCGGTTCGAACAGTCCAATGCCTCCCGGGTGGATATTGCCGCTGGCCGCCACGCCCAGACCGCCCGCCAGCGCGGCGCCCAGGTCGGTGATGATGTCGCCGAACATGTTGGAGGTGACAATCACATCGAAATTCTCCGGCGCGCGGATTATCTCCATGCATAGGGCGTCCACGTACATGTGACGGGACTGGATCTCCGGAAACTCCGTCCGTACTTCGCGAAACACCCGCTGCCACAATCCGTGGCCGTAGCGCAGCACATTGGCCTTGTCGCTCATGCACACCCGGCCCAGTTTGCGGTCGCGCGCGTATTCAAAGGCCCGGCGGATGATGCGCTCGACCCCCTTGCGGGTGTTGATGGATTCGTTGATGGCCACCTCGTCGGGCGTGCCCTGTTTGAACACCCCGCCCACCTCGACGTAAAGGTCTTCGGTATTTTCCCGGAAGATGGTGATCTGGACATCCTTGGCCTGCTTGCCCTTGAGCGGACAGAGACGCTCGTCAATCAGGGAGACCGGCCGCAGGTTCACGTAAAGGTCCAGTTTGAAACGCATCCCCAGCAGGATGTCCTTGGCGTGCTGGTTGCTGGGCACGCGGGGGTCTCCCACCGCGCCCAGATAGATGGCGGCGAAGTCGTTCCGGTAGGTCTCGATCTGTTCGTCTGGAAGGGTGACGCCGGTGGCGAGGTAATGGTCCGCGGACCAGGGAAAATATTCGAGGGAGAGCCCCAGGCCGAAACGGCGGTCAAGCGCTTCCAGGACCTTGCATCCCTCGGCGATGACTTCCTTGCCGATGCCGTCGCCTGGAATGACGGCGATACGAGTTTTGCCCATGAAACATCCGGTTCAGCTTGCGCGCGGCAGCCACGGCCGCGCGGGATTCAATGGAGCGGGGAAGATGCTCATGCGGACCCACGGCTGTCAATTCATTGACGCACCGCAGCGCGAGAATAACCGTTATTTTTCTTCCCGCCGGGGATGGCAGGCATTCGCCGTCACCAGGTCCACGCCGGAAGCGCGATCCAGAATGGCGTCATTTCGCTGCGGACTGGATGGGCCGGACTGGTTGGACGCCGCAACTCACGGGCGGCGTCTTCGAGACCGCGGCGCCATTCCTCGCGATCGGCCTGTTGGCGCGCGTCATGGACCGCCGCGGTGATGTCCGTCGTGGCGCCGCCTGCGATCCCCAGGCCCCACAACACGAATCCGGAGATGAGCTTCCAGTCGAAGCGCTCCGGCGTGCTTTCCGCCCCGCCCCAGATCAGGAATACGTACGCCGCCACGCTTTGCGGAATCGAGGCCCACGCAAACACCCGGTAGGGCGGAGAGCGCGAGAAAAAGTAGAACGCCGGCACGCCAGGAACCAGCGCCGTCACTGTCGCGGGAAACTGTCCTCCCCAGATTTCCACCGGCTCGCCGAGGCGGGTTTCCAGCAATTCCACGCGCGCGACGGCGTCTTCAAACTGCAGGCATTCTTCCACACGGCCCAGGCGCGGCTGAAAGGGGATGACCAGGCCGCGTTCGGGCTTTTGCAACGCCAGCGGCGGAAGCGAGGGACGCCGGCACAAGGGGTCCATCTGCCGCAGTTCGCGGTGGCGGGCCGCCACCTGGTCAATCGCGCCGCGCTCGCGCTGGAGTTCGTACAGCCGGAAGCGGGCTTCCCGGTTCTCGGGCCGGCGCTGGGCGATGCCCCACAACACATTCGCGGCGTCGTCCTGCTGGTTGCGCTCGTAGGCCGCCGCGCCCAAGTTGAATTCGGCGGCGGCCAGATCGCTGTCGAGGGTCAGGGCCTGCTGGAAATAACGCGCCGCCGCATCCACCTTGCCTTCGCCAAACAGGCGCACGCCTTCGTTGTTTAGCTTCACCGCCTCCGCGAAATCCTTTTCCGCCGGCAATCCCGCGCTGGCTGGGCTGGCGGAGGGGAACTCCGCCGCACCGCCGGGGCTCCACCCGATCTCCGGCGCATCCCCAGGCCAAGCGCGCGCATGGGACATGTCCGTATTGAGCCGGCTCGCGGCGTTGACCGGAACCCCGCCGCTGACCCGGCCCGCAAAAGCATGGGTCGAGATCGCCAGCACCTCGCCGCGCCGGTTGAGATAGACCGCGCCGGGCCGGGTGGCAGGTTCATCCTCCGAAAACTGGAAGAGGATGTCGCTTCCCAGCGCAAAATGGCCGGCCAGCGTGACCGGACGCCAGGAGAGCGCGCCAGAGTCATCCAGTTCGGCCCGGTTCATGGCGTCGAGCGGACGGGCCCGCTCGCTGTCGCCCAGACGGGCGGCTTCAAGACCGTTACGGTTGATGCGCAACAGCGCCAGCGACACCTCCGCGGATCGCCCGACCACATGGGTCACGCTGACCGTGGAGCCATCATCCAGCCGGGCGAAGAGAGGCCGCCGCTCCGCCAGCACCTCACCGGGGGCGAGCACCATGCCGCCAGACTGGATGATCACGCCCTGAGCGATGGTCCGTTCGCACAACGGATCCGCGCAAATGCGCACGAGCGATCGGGCGTCGAATGCGGGCGGCGGCGCGGGCAACGGCCTCGCGGGCGTTTCGGCGGCGGTCTCGCGCGCCGCCGCAATGGCCGGAGCCCATAGGGCCAGCGCAATCAGGACGAATACCCGGGACGCGCGCGAACCCCGTGGAAAAACGTCCGCCGGCCGCGCGGCCGTGGAACCACCGGCCCCCTTCCTGCCGGGCGCGGTGAAAGGACAGGAAAACAACGCCATATTCCCGATGTTCATGATGCATTCCCGGAGCAGTGTCCTGGAATGTTAATGCAATGGAAGGATGAATGAAAATTCCGCCGGCGTCCCGGCGGTTTTCCTCGAAACCGGAACCTCGCCGCCGATCCGGCAGGCGCCGGTTCACTCCCCCTCCAGCACGGTTTCCGCGCCTGGAAAGAGCGCGGGGATATCTTCCCTGGGGATGACGCGCCACCGCCCGGGTTCCAGATCGCCCAGTGTTACTCCGCCAAACCGGATGCGCTTGAGCCGCGTGACTTCATGGCCAAGCGCCAGGAATATCCGGCGGATTTCCCGGTTTTTCCCTTCGTTCAGCACCACCCGCGCATGACTTTCGCGGCGCGAGGTTTTGAGCCGTTCCACGTGAACCGCGCTCAGCCATTCGCCCCCCTCCTCGACCCCCGCCATCATGGCCGCGGCGCCTTCTTCATTCAGTTCTCCGCGGCAGGTGACGATATATTCCCGGGGAATGGCGTGAACAGGATCCGTCAGCCACGCGGCCAGGCGGGTGTGAGTGGTCAACAACAACAAACCCGTGCTGGCCTGATCCAGACGTCCCACCGCCTGCACGCCGCCAGGAAGATTTTCCAGCACATCAAAGATGGTCGCACGCCCCCGCGGATCGGAGCGCGTGGTCAATACGCCCCTGGGCTTGTTGCAGGCGATCAGCGCAAACTCCGGCGCGCGCAGAAGCCGGCCGTCCAGTTCCAGCCGATCCATGCGCGGATTGATAGCCGCTTCTGGACAGGTTTCGGTCACGCCATTCACACGGACCCGCCCTTCCCCAATCAGGCGGCGGGCCTGGCTGCGCGTGGCCGCGCCCAGGCGCGACAGCGCGCGCTCAAGCTGGAGTTTTCCGGGCGGAGGCGGCCGGGATTTCATGGCGCCGCCCCACCTGTCTCCACGCATTCAGCCATTTGACAAACCGCCGCAAGACACGCCCGTGATTACGATATGGAAAACGGAACCAGAACCAGAACCAGCAGCAGGCCGCCAGGCCGCGATCATGCGTCCCCTCTCCGCGCCGCAAGGCGGAAAAAGGGCGCATCGCGAAACGGCCGGGGTGAGGTTGGAGAAATCAATTCAGGATGGAGGACACCGGCTCCATCACCCCTTGGCGGGCGGATGAAGATCGGACCATTCTTCATAATGGGTCATGCGCCGGATGGTTTTGTAGCGATCCTCAATCTCCGCCATGGTCAGGTTGCGCATGCGATCCAGGCTGAATTTCTCCACCACGAACGAGGCCATCACCGTCCCGGTGGCGATGGCGCGGCCCAGGGACTGGCGATCCAAACGTCCGGATTTTGCCAGGCTGCCCATCAATCCACCGGCGAAAGTATCGCCCGCGCCGGTGGGATCAAACACCTCTTCCAGCGGAAACGCGGGAATGCCGCATACATCGTCCCGCTGAAACAGCATGGAGCCGTACTCTCCCCGTTTGACCACCAGGATTTCCGGTCCCATGGCGTGGATGGCGCGCGCTGCCCGCACCAGGCTGAATTCGCCGCCCAGTTGCCGGGCCTCCGCCTCGTTGATCACCAGCAGATGAACCTCCTTCAGGGTGCGCAACAGGGCCTCGCGCTTGCCGTTGATCCAGAAATTCATGGTGTCGCAGGCGATCAGTTTGGGTTTGCGCACCTGCCTCACCACCTCAAGCTGCAACTCGGGATCAATATTCGCCAGAAAGACATATTCGGCGTCGCGGTAGCTCTCCGGCAGCACCGGCTTGAACGACGCGAAGACGTTGAGCTGGGTGTCCCTGGTCTCGGCGTTGTTGAGGTCGTAGCCATATTCCCCGGACCAGCGGAAGGTCTGCCCGGGAACACGGGAGACGCCGGTCAAATCCACGCCGCGGCTGGATAGAAAATCCAGATGCTGCTGGGGAAAATCCTCTCCGACCACGGCCACGGCCCGCACCTGCGTGTGGTAGGAAGCCGAGGCGGAAAAAAAAGTCGCGGACCCGCCCAGGGCGTCCCTTGCCTCGCCGAAGGGGGTTTTCACGGTGTCGAGCGCGACCGATCCAATCACTACCAGGCTCATGTTCCCTCCACGGAAATCAGATGTTGTTATTGACGGCGGATACGGGACAATGGCGGCGGATTTTCGCCGCCGTGTTCATTCCAGTTCGATTCCCACCGGGCAATGATCCGACCCGGTGACATCCGGCAGGATAAAGGCGTTTTTCAAGCGCGGGACCAGTCCGCTGGATACGAGCACATAATCAACCCTCCAGCCCACGTTGCGCTCGCGCGCGTTCATGCGGAATGACCACCAACTGTAGGCGCCTTCCCGGTCCGGATGAAAATGCCGGAAGGAATCCACATACCCTGCATCGAGATAGCGGCTCATCCATTCGCGCTCCTCGGGCAGAAAGCCGCTGGTTTCCTGGTTGCCACGCCAGTTCTTGAGATCAATCTTCTGATGGGCGGTGTTGTAGTCGCCCATGATGATCACCTCGCGGCCTTTCTTGCGGTGCTTCGCGGCGTGTTCGAGCAGGGCGCCGTAAAACGCCAGTTTGAACGGCACCCGGCTGTTGGACCGATCCGTTCCGCTGCCGTTGGGAAAATAAACATTGAAGATCACGAAATCCGGATATTCGGCTTCAATCACCCGGCCTTCTTCGTCGAATTCCTCGACGCCCAGATCACGGTTCAAACGGACGGGCTCCCTCCGGGTGTACAGGCCGACGCCGCTATAACCGGCCTTGCGGCGGCAGGCGCTCCAGTAACTTTTCAGGTCTTCCACGGCGCGCAGATGCAGGGGAATCTGATGCTCCTCCGCGCGCACTTCCTGCAAGCCCAGGATATCCGGCTTCATGCGGACGATGGAGTCCACCAGGCCTTTTTTCTCCGCCGACCGGATGCCGTTGACGTTCCAGGAGATGATCTTCATATGCGCCGCCGGCCGCCTCAGGCCCCCTGCCGTCCGGTGAAATGGAAACGGCGAATCAACAGTCCCGGAACCACGGTGGCGTTGAGTTCGCTCCACCAGCCGGGAATGGTCGCGCGTTCGCGGGTGATTCCATCCACCCGGGAAAAGGCTTCCAGCATGCCCTGGGTCCAGCGCAGGTTGCCAATGCCCCTGGTCAGCTTGCCATTTTCAATCAGGAAGGTGCCGTCGCGGGTCATGCCGGTCTGCAAGGCCTTGCGGGTGTCCAACAGGCCGTTCACGTAGTGAAACCGGGTGATATAAACCCCCTTCTCGACCTTCGCGATCAGGCTTTCCAGCGTCTCCGCGCCAGACGCCATGGTCAGGTGCGTGGGAACGGGATCATTCCCGAAATCATTCGGCGGCGAGGCGTGGCCCGTGCTGCGCGTCCCCATGCGGGCAGCGGACTGGATGTCGTGCGCCGGTCTGCCGGCCCGGCCGTTTTTGATCAGATCCACGCGCTCGCAAGGCGTGCCTTCAAAATCGAAGGCCGCCGCAAGGCCGATGGAGTCGTCCAGCGCGTCATCGGCGATACTGATGTTTTCGCCTGTGATCAATTCGCCTTCGCGCCCTTCCAGAAAGGAAGCGCCGTCTTCCACCGCACGCGCGCCGAACGCGGTGGAGGCGATCCATTCCAGGCTTTCCGCGACGGCCTCGGGTTCAATGACGACATCGTAGTCTCCAACCTCAATATCGGCGGGATTGCGGGATCGCGCACATTTCCCGATGGCGCGCTGGGCCAGGTCCGGAAAATCGAAGGCGCCGATATCCCGCGAGCAGAACGAGGCGTAACCGCTGGCGCGCCCGTCAATGGCGAAGAGTTTGAGATGAACCGAAGTGCCTGGCTGCCAGCACTCCACGCCATTGGAGTTGACCACGGCGAACCCGGAGAGGGAGTGCAGCAACAGGCCGGCGGCGCTCATGCCATGCTGGTTGACGGCGGAAAAAATCCGGTGCAGTTCCGCCGCGCGATCTCCGGGCGTGGAGGCGGCGGTGGCCTCCACCCATGTGTTGAGAGAACGTGTTTTCTGCGGTCCCGGAAGGCGGACTTCATACGGGAGGGGTTGCTGGGCGCGGGCGAAGGCGAGCGCGCGGGCGAACCCGCGATCCAGATCATCGGGGTCCAGACGGGATACGGTTGCAGTGCCGATGCGGGCGCCATCCACCACCCGCAGGTAAATCACGGCGGCATTTTCATGGATGGACTGCTGAACGGCGGAATTGGCGAAGCGGTGAACGCCGCGCACGCCGCCAATCCAGGTGGCCTGGGCCTGCCCGGCCCCGGAGTTCCGCACCGCCCGCTGCAAGGTCTCGATAATGTGGTCGCGCTGCAACATGACTGTTCCTTTGGCCTAGAATCCGGCTCCAGCAAGAACCAGCGGCATCCCCCGGCTTTTCCCGGCAAGATGATGACGCCCCGCCTTGAAATAACCGGTGCTGGAACTCATCCTGCGCGTCATCGCCTTCATGGGCAACCCTCCACGCCAACATCCATCCTGTCACCGGCATGAATCGCAAGCTGTTTAACAAAAACGCCGCGGGCGGCAAAAGCACATTTTCCAAACCGGATTTCAACCGCTGACAGAACGCCGGTTCTGTTTTTTTCTTCAGAAAAGGGCTTTGCCGGACAGGCCTCCCCATCCAGAGTCTGGGTAGTCTCCCGGGGCGCCTGCCGGAACATGCGTTGATGCGCCATCAAAAACCCGGCCCCTTGAGATACGAATATGCAGCCGGAATTTTCATGGAGCATCACCCTCTCCCGGAAAATCGCATCCGCCCGGTGTTGAAATGACTTGAACGCCATCGTGGTTGCATCCAATCCCAACCAGACAGGTTTCTATACCCGCGCGCCGGTGTTGACCTTGCGGTAGCGGGCGGGAACACAGCCGTGGCCGACCAGCATGATCTGCATCGGATCTCCCTTGCCGCAATGGGGCACGCCATGCACGCGGAACTCCTCCCGGGAGCAGATCGCATCGCAGCCCCCCCAAAACTCCGGCGTGCGTCCGGTATAGAGCGCATTGCGAAACATCCGGCCCTTGCGGCCGTTTTTGATCTCCCACGCCACTTCACAGCCAAACTGGAAATTCAGGCGCAGATCGTCAATGGACCAGGTGCGGTTGGTGTCCATTAGAATGCCGCCGGCCGTGCCAGCGACAAGATCATCCAGCGATCCCGCGCCGCCCGGACGCAAGGATACATTGGTCATGCGGATGATCGGCGGATGATGCCAGCGCTGCGCGCGCATGGAGCCATGCAGCGGCGCGCCAGTCAGCGCGGCGGTTTCCCGCGAACTCAGGTAACCGGTGAACTGGCCTTCGCGCACCAGATCAATTTCGTTGGATGGCGTTCCTTCGTCATCCCATCCGAAGGTTCCCAGGCCGCCATCCAGTTGCGAACTGGCGTACAAATTGACGATGGGGGATCCGTAGGTGAAACGGTTCAGGCGATCAATGGAAAGGAAACTGGAGCCCGCCAGGGAAACCTCCCAGCCCAGCGCCCGATCCAGTTCGGTGGGGTGTCCGCAGGACTCATGAATCTGCAGGGCCATCTGACCGCTGCCGAGAATCAGCGTGTGCTCGCCCGCCGGGCAGTTGGGCGCCGACAGCAATTCAAGGGCTTCGCTGGCGACCCGCTCGGCCTCTTCATCCAGGCGGGCGCGCTGGACAATTTCATATCCGCCCTGACCCCAACTCACTTCCAGCGGCAGGGTGCGGCGCTGCATCTGTCCATTCTCCACCGCGGTGGCGGCCAATCCCGCTCCCACATAGGTGAACCGCTGGAGGACATCGCTGCCCTCGCTGTCCATGTACAGTTTGAGGTAACGCACTTGCCCGATGGCCGCCTCCGCGCTGCGCACGGCGCCCTTCATCATCGAACGGCTGGCGCGGGTCAGCAAGGACAGTTTGTGTTCCAGCGGAATCGAGAAAGGGTCCTGCTCCACCCGGGAGGCGTAGGTTCCCCGGCTCGGAGCGCGGCTGGGCAGGGCGACCTTGCGCGGGTTGATTCCGGCGGCCCCCAAAGCCTGGTCCAGGGCGGCCCGGGCGGTGCGAATGACCTCCTCTTCCGAACAACCGGCGGAGGCGGCGAATCCCCAGGCGCCATTGGCAAGCACGCGGATATTCACTCCGGCGCCGGATTCGGACAGGGGCTCTTTCACCTCGCCATTGCGGACGCTCAGGGTCTCCGATTCGTGGTGAAAGTACCGGGAGTCCGCATAGGCGGCGCCGTTGGATTTCAGCCATTCCAGCGCATTGGCGATAGCCGGACGAACGCAGGACGGGATTTCCGGAGAACCTGACATGACATACCTCTGAATCAGAAGACGGAGGACCTGATCGCCCTGCCGCAACCCAATCCGCCAAAAGTTCATGATAAACGCCGTCTTGCGGCTCCGTCAATCGGCGGCGCGGGATTCCTGGCGCGCGGTTGGCGGCGGGCCGCCCGCATTTTCACCGATCTTCCGGCGGCCTTCATCCGGAATATGTCTGCTTCATCGCCCAGGCGCGATCATGCCTGGCGGCGGAGAACCCAGGTGCGGCCGCCGCACCCAGGCGAAACACGGAGCCGCGCATGGAAATGAAACCACCCGCCGGATCGCGGGTGGACGGCAGCGGGCGGGGATCGCCGCCAGCGGCGGCGGGAGATCACATCCGCTGGGCGAGTTTGGCGTTGGTTTCGCGCAGGCGCTGGCTGAGCACGCGGGCGATGTTGATCACCACCATCGTGAAGCCGTTTTTATACACCTTGGCGAAAGAGTGCAGATTCTCGTTGGAGAGGTAGATCATCTCCGTGTCGGTGCGGGCCTTGACGCTCGCGGACCGGTATTCCTTATCAATCAGGGACATCTCGCCAAAGAAATCGAGGGCTTTCAGGGTGGCGATGATTTTGGGCGACGAGGTTTTGAAGTCACGGATGACATCCACCTCGCCGGAACCAATGACATAGAGGGCGTTGCCGACCTCGCCTTCCTCGAAAACGATATCGCCCGAGGCATAGGTCTTGACCTGACAGAGGTCCGCCAGCATATCCAGCTCGTCGGGGAGCAGGTTGGCGAACAGTCGCGAGGACTGAAGAACCTGATGTTTATCCATGGCCACGGGTCTCCGGCATCAAGTCGCGCCTGCGGGCGCGGACTTTCGCTCCTTCAGAAAGAAATCGTCAATCCGGGTGTCGGCGGAATCGTCCGGCTCCCGGCCCACGGGTTCGATGAAATCCACGCCGCGCTGACGATCCACCTCATAGATATTCAGGGCGCGGACTTCAATATTGTAATGGGCGCTGTCCGAGAACAGCGGCACGCAATAGACCATGCGCTGGCTGTCCTTGACGGGGAAATAAAGGAATTCTTCTTCCGCCAGACAATCAAACCGTTCCGAGGCGGAACGCAAGACCCGGCGGATTTCAATTTCAGCATCGTTGAGGTCATGTTCGGCGGTTTTGACCGCTTTCCTGAGTTCCTCGGCTTTCTGCCGGTGCGCTTCGGCTTCCCGGAAGAGTTTTTCCGATTCCTTGCGGATGCGAACCGCCTTGCGGCGCAGTTCGCTAACAGAGAGGCTGATTTGCAGTGAAGCCTCCCACAGCCGCTCGACCTCCCGCCATAGACGGTTTTTTTCGACCGCCTGCTTTTCGTAGTCGTGGCGGGCGGTTTCCGCCTCGGTTTCCAGGCGGCGCAATTCTGGTTGAAGCCGCTTGAGTTCGTTGCGGGCGGCGGGCTTGCTGTCCGCCTCGGCCTCCAGCGCGGCGATTTGGGATCTCAGGGACTCCACCCGGTGTTCGGCGGCCAGGTGGTTGGACCAGGCGTCGGACGTGGTGACGCGCTGGGTTTCAAACGCCGCCACCGATTCAAACGACTGGTTGTCCAGGGAGTTGGATTCAGCGAGACGGGTGGCTGCGCGATCTTCGTATTCTCCCGCCCGGTAGAGGTGATCCACGGCGCGTTTCTGGGCGTTTTCGGCGCGGAATCCGGTCAGGTTGTGCTGTTCCTGGACGTCTTCGTAAGCTTTCTGGGAAGCGGCCAGGCGATCATGCGCGGCCCGCAGCGCGTTCCACCATTGTTGGAAGTCCGCGCTCTGAAGGACCTGCTGCAGTTCGTCGTGGCGCCGCGCTTTCATGCCAGGCCATGCCATCCCTCGCCGGAAGAAATCAACCTCCGGGCGAGAAGCTGAACGGGTAGGTCACGGTGACGTTTTCACCCTTCTCGTTGCGTCCAAAGTAAATGGTTTTGATGACATCCACAATGCAGTCGCCGACATCCCGGTCGGGCAGGCTGCTTTCAGCGACGCGGGCGGTATTCACACGTCCGTCGGCGCCGACCACGAAAAAGACCACCACCTTGCCCTTGAGGGTGGGATTGGCGCGCAGCTTGCGTTCGTAGCAGGCCTTGAGCGCGCCCATCTTGCTGGTGACCTTGGAGGATATCTTGTTGTGATCCATGCCGCCGCCAATGGTTTTGGGGGCTTGCATGGAAACGCCGCCGACCACGCGCGGTCCGCCTGCGCCAGCCAGTTCCTTGCCGCCAGCGCCGCCGGTGCCGGCGACCTTGCTGCCGCCTGCCTGAACCACGCGCGCGCCAGTGGTCAATTCGCCATATTTTTCCACCGCCTTGACCCGTCCGCCCATGACGGTATCGGCATATTCGCCGGCCTTGACCTTGGATATGGCGCTCTCGAACGAACCGCCGGAGTTGTCTTCTGCGAGCAGGCGGGACGCCGCACTGTTGCTGTTGCAGCCGGCGCCCTTGCAGGTCAGTTTTTTCAGCACCATGATGACGGCGCTCTTCTCAACCGCCTTGATATTTTCCTGGCGCTCCTTCTCGCGGGCGCTGGCCGGAGGAGCGTCGCTTGCCTCCTCCTTGGGAGCTTCGGCGGGCTTTTCTTCCTTCGGCGCCTCGCTCGGCGTGTTGCTGGGCCTGTCATCGGCCTTTTTGGGCTGGGGCTTGATTTCCAGCTTGGGGGCCATGATCTTGACGAAACGATCCGGGATATCTTCCAGTTCGCGGGTGGTGCGCACCGGCTGACTCATCAGGTAGCTGACGACGATGAAATGAATCACCGTGCTCATCGCCAGCAATCCGGCGTAGAGTTTGTCAATGCTCTTGAGGAAATAGCCCTTGGCGATGGCCGGAATCTGCGGCTTGGCGGGTTCCGGGGGCGGAGCGACAAACTGGAACAGGATGGTGACGTTGCCGAACACCACCTTGCCGCGCGAGTCGTCGTTCATGGGCAGGACGTAGACGTTGCCTTCCTTCTTGACGAGTCCCTGCGACTTGAGGGCGTCGAAATCCAGGTTGTTGTTGTTGACGGTGACCCGGCCGCTCATCTGATCGGTGAACGACAGCACATACTGCTTGTTCTTGAGCCGGAACAGGGGGAAGGTCTGCGGCAATTCCGCCAGGGGAATCACCAGCGAATTGTTGGTGGACTGACCAATGGACACCGGATCGCGCTTGCGAATCAGGCGTTCCTCAATGATCTTGCCGCTGCTGATGACGCCGATGCGAAGGATCTTGAGCTGGTTGAGTTGTTGTTGCTGCTGTTGCTGGCTCATTCTCTTCTCTCCCGTGGTGACGGGCGTCCCGGTGCGTGAATGGTTTCGGCGTCCGCCATTCGCGCCCGGTCTATTTGTTCTTCACAACCGCAAGCTTGTACTGGCCAAATTCCGCCTGACCAGCGGTGTCCAGCACGCGGAGCAGCAGTTTTGCAGGCATGTCCGTGTTGGCGATCACGTTGATCATGCCCTCGAAATTCGAGCCGCCGCCGGCCGCGAAGCGCTGCTGCTTTTCGCGGGCCTTGGACAGGGCGTCCTTCAAAGTGGCGAGGGTGCCTTCGGCGTCTATGGCGTCCCGGCTGTATTCGTACTGGCTGAGCTGCACCACCGAGATGTTGTTGACCAGAATATGGTTCGGCGTGATGGTCATCTGCACCGCCTGCTTCGGGTCAATCAGCGCGTTCGATTTGGGCATGTTGACTTCACGGTTGAGCGTGATGGGGTCGTTCGCGTAGGTCAAAATCAGGTACACCAGGATGTTGGTGAAAATATCCATCAACGAGTTGATATTCAGGGCGGGGGATTCATACTTCCCCGCCTTGGCGCGGCGCTCGGCGTTCTTGGCCTTGGCTTTCTGCAGCAAGACATCCAGTTCAGCCTTGTTGACCGGTCCGCGATAGACCTGGTTAACCGGATCGTCCGATGGTGCGCCTGCAACGTTGATGTTCGCTTCCGCCATGATCCCGTCCTGCCTATTCGATCTGGACCGCCTGAAACCCGCCCGCAAGGGATATTCCATCGAACATCATCTTGGGGGGGACCTGGGTTTCGGTTCCCGGGATATACCGGGCCGCGTCCATGGTCTGAATGATCACTTCATAGGGAACATTGTCATCGAGCGACAGCGTGGCCCCATGTTCTTCCTCGACGCCCGCCTGTTTATGCCAGATCTGGTAGATCTCGTGAAGGGCCTTGCGCAAGGTCGCCGTGTCGTAGTCGGCGCCCTTCTTCGGAATCTTCTTCGATTCGGACTGCTGGAAACCGGGGAGGTTGGCGATGATGTAATAACCCGTCGGACCCACGCCGATGACCAGCCCAAGCTTGGGTTTGTTTTCCTTTTCGTCGGAGGGGCCGCCGCCGCCGCCATCCGCTTCCATGCTGGCGGAGACGTTGATGACCTTGTATTCGACGAATGACGCGCCCAGCAACAGGAACGGGATGATCATGCACACCAGATTCATCATCGGCGTGAGATTCAAATCCGGCAGCGGTTCTGGTTCGCGGACTTTAGCCATGGCTTGGTTCCCGGGGTTTTCCTGCGTTGCCCGTCATCACGAGGAAGCGCGATCCATGGGGTTGGTCTCGCCGCGGTTGCGGGAGAACAGCATGTTCTGGAGTTTCAACGAGTATTCGTCAATCTCCGACATGATCTTGTTGGTGAGATTGGTCAGAATCAGGTGCGCGGCCAGGCAGGGGATGGCGACGATCAGACCAAACGCCGTGGTGTTCATGGCGGTCGAGATACCGGCCGAGAGAACTTCCTGGCGTTTGTCCGGGGTCGCGGTGCCCAGCGCCTCGAACGCTTCGATCAGACCCGTGATGGTGCCGAGAAGTCCCAACAGGGTGGCGATATTGCCGACGGCGGCGAGGGAGTTGGTCCGCTTGGTGAGTTGCGGCAACACTTCCAGGGTCGCCTCTTCAATCGCCGCGACGATTTCGGAATCCCCCTTGTTGGAACGGGTCAGACCCGCCTTGACAATCTTGGGGAGCGCCGCCTTGGGGGCCGCGTTGCAGAGTTTGATCGCCCGGTCAATGTGGTTGGCGAGCACGAGCTTCTGAATCTGCGCCATGAACGCCGGGCCGTTGATGTTGTACCGGAGGGCGATAGCGATAAACCGCTCCAGCAGCAAGGCCAGCGCAATCACCGAACAGATGGTGATCGGGTGCATCCAGACGCCGCCTTTGTTGTAGAAATCGATCATGCCCTGCATCGCGCTTCTCCTTCTTCCCCATGTTGGACACCGGAAACCCGAGCAGGTTCCCGGCGGTACGGAATGTGATGGTGAAAACCCCTCGAAAACGTTCCGCAATCAGACGGAACGCCGCGTCAATTTCAAAACGGCTCCTTTTGGACCGATTCCTCGATCTTGTCAAGGAAGCTTTCCGGCCGCTCAATGTCTTCGTGACGGTAGGTTGAGCGGGCCAGGTTGTAACCCACTTCGGCGCGCTGAACCTCGCCTTTGATCTCGGTATCCTGCAATTCAATGATGGTCGAGGCCCGCCCTTTCGCCTCACCCTTCTTTTGGGCCCAAGCGGGAGATGAAACCATCAGTCCAAGCAGGACAAAGGCAAACAGAATTTTTCTGCTCATAAACACCTCGTTTCTAGCATACCTGCTGTCCGGAACGCCACACATTTTTTCACTCCACGGGGGGCGGCGGCGGAATATCCGAGCCCGGTTCCGGCGGCGGAGGCGGCGGCTCATCCGGCGCGGGAGGAGGAGCGGGAGGTGCTTCCACGGGAGGCGGCTCCGGGACCGCGGGTGGAGGCTCTGGCGCGGACGGCGGCGGTTCAGGTGTTGCGGGGGGCGGTTCGGGCGCGGCAGGCGGCGCCTCCGGAGCAGGGGGAGGAGGAGCATCCGCTGGCGGAGCTTCAGGCGCGGGGGGCGGAGGAGCATCCGCCGGGGGAGCGGGCGGCGCGTCTCCCGCAGGCGGCGCGGAGCCATCCGGAGCAGGCGCGGCGCCGCCTTCCGGCGGCTGGGCCTGCTCCATTTTTTTCAGTTCTTCCAGGGCCTTGCGTTCATTTTCAATGGATTTCTTGATGAATTCAATGCGTTTGTTGGCCTCGGCGATGTAATCATTGGAGCGCCGGACCAGGTCAGGATTGGCGTTGGTCTTGTCGTTGTACTGGCGGAAGAGTTCGATAGCCTTGTTGTAGGCGAGGATATTGGCCTCGTCGTTTTTGCGGCTGGCGTCGAACCACAAAAGCGCCTGGTTGAAGATGACTTCCACCAGTTGGGGGTTGAGCGTCAACGCCCGCTGGAACGCCTGTTCGGCGCCCTGGGTATCGCCCATGCCCGCCATTGCGGACCCCAGGTTCATCCACGCCCGCGCGAAATCCGGATAGTAGGTGGTGGCGGCGCGAAATGCGTTGGCGGCGTCCTGGTAGAGGCGGCCCTGCAAATACAGAATCCCCAGGTTGTTCTGGGCTTCCACCATATCCGGACGCAGCCGGACGGCTTCCTTGAAGTTGAGCAGCGCGCGCTGGATTTCCTTGTTGCGAAGATAATAGATCCCAAGCTGGAAAAACACCCGGGCGTCGGTTGGATCATCCACTGCCTGCTTTTCAAGGATGTCCAGCGCCAGGTCCTTTTTGCCCTGCTTGTAATAGGCCTGCGACAGGGCGAGGCGCGCGCTGGATGATTTCTGATGCGTCACCAGAACCTTCCGCGCCTCGTTGATCGCCCTTTCCGGGTTGGATGAATTTTCGGCGAGCAGAATCGCGAAGGTCTCGCGCGCCATCACCACCTTGTCGTGCCGGGCCACATAGTCATCGAGCCAGGTGATGGCCTCGGTGACCTTGCCCTGCTTGCGCTTGAGCAAGGCGAAATTGCGGACAGCCGGTCCATACTCCGCATTGAGGGCGAGGGCCTTCTGGTAATTGACTTCCGCCGCCTGGTAGTTGCCGGAATACTCCATGGCCACGCCCAGGTTGTAGAAGCACTGGTAGCACTCGGCGTCGGCGGAGGCGGCCCGCTGGAACGCCTGCGCGGCGCCGGCGGGATCCGTCAGAATCAGTTCGTAGCCTTCTTTCAGGCTGGCGTCGGCGGAGGCGTTGGGCTGGCGTTCAGGCGGCTCACGCTCTTCTTCCGGAATCTCCTCGACCACCGCCTCGGCTGGGGCGGCGGGAGCGGCGGCCTCCTTTTTTTCCCCGGGGGCGCCCTCTTCCCCGGCGGGAGGGGGCGCGGGCGGCTCGCCGGGAGCATCTTCACGAACTTCCTCCCGTGGCTCCGGTTTGGACTTTCGCACCGCCTTTTTTTCCAGATCGGCGCGGTCATCCTGCGCGGGCTGGGAGGCGCATCCCGCCGCCAGCGCCAAGGAGAGGATCAACAATCCATGGATAAAACGCATGTTCATTTCTCGCCTCCTCCAACGCGATCGCCGGTGTCCGGGGCGGGAGGCGGCGGCGTGTCTTCGGGCGCGGGAGCGGACGCGGGAGGCGGCGCCGGGGGCGGAGATTCCGCGGTGACTCCGCCATTGGTGATGGCGTCTTCCTGGAAGGCGATGACCGGGTCCTGCCGGGCCTGCGAGGAAGGATCAATCATGGCGAGGGCCTTCTCGATCTCCTGCAGCCAGGGGGAATCCACCGCCTGGGCGCGCTTCACGACCTCGATGCCCGCCTTGTAGCGCTTGATCGCCTTGTCAAAGATGGGCGCGGAGTATTCTTCCAGCAGGTTCTTGAAATCCTCGGCGCAGGTGTCGCCGCGGCCCTTGCATTCGGGCGGCACGGGCGCGTCAATCAGCGTCTTGGCGAAGCGATCATACAGATAACCCGCCTTGTAGGCCGCCGCGGCGATCATATTGGGATTGCCGAAGTTGGCGACCTTTTCGTATTCCTTCTCGGCCTTCTCCAACTGCTTGGACTTGTCGGTGAACTCCCGCTCGAAACGCTTGATCGAACTGAAGCGCATCTTGTCGAATTTCTCGAATTCATCCTCCGCCACTTCAAACTGGCAGGTGGCGGCGGCCTCGGAAGCCTTGATGAAGTCAAAGCGGTTGGCCGAGTTGACTTCGATGTTGGCGATTCCCTTGGTCTTGTATTCCTTCAAGGTCTGGTTGCACCAGCGTTCGTATTCCTTGCGGTTGCCCTTCTTCTTGTAGAGTTCCGCGATGCGGTAGGTGGACTGCAAGCTCTTGAGCTTCTGCTTGCCGCCCCATGACTTGATGAACGATTCATGGGCGCGGATGGCCCGGTCGGTCTGGCCGGCCTTTTCGTACAGCAGCGCCGCTTCAAAGGTGACTTCGGGGGCGGCGGGCTTGTCTTTGTAGGTGTCGGCGTATTTCAGATACAGGCTGGCGCCGCGCTCGTAGTCGCCCTGAAGCGCATAAATCTGGCCCGACTGCAACAGCGCCTTGTCGCGCTCCTTGAAGTCCGGATACTTGTTGTACAACAAGTCGAAATTCCGGACCGCGTCGTCGTACTGGTAGAATTGATAGGAATTGCGCGCGACCTTGAACAGCGCTTCCGGCGCGCCCTTGGATTTCGGGTAATCCTTGAACGATTTCTCGAAGGCGGCGAGCGCATCCTTGCGGCGCTTCAGTTTTTCGTAGATCAGGCCGGCGTTGAAGAGCGCGTCCGGGGCGTTCTCGTTGGTGGGGTACTGACCCACCAGCTTTTCATATTCGCGCGCCGAAGAGAGCAGCTTGCCTTCCTTTTCCAGTTTGATGGCTTTTTGGAAGATCGCCGCCTGCACCAGGTTGCGCGGGCCGCTGGTCTCCACGCCCATTTTTTCCTTCTTGGCCGCCCAGGCGCCGACGTTGTCCCAGTCCTCGGTGGCGATGAAGGTGTTGATCAACAGGTCGTAGGCCATGCCCAACTTGGTGGACTTGGGGTAATTGTCGATCAGGTAGATGAAACGCTCGCGGGCCTCGGGCAGATGATCGTACTGGTAGTAATACTGGGCCGCCTCGAAGACCATGAAGTCGGCCATTTCTCCCTTGGGGGCCACGCGCAGGTAGCCGTTGGCGGCGTCAATATAACGCTGAAGGGCGGCTGGAACGGTCTTGGGCTCGAATTTCTGGCCCTTGCGTTCTTCCGGGGTCCAGAGCTGATCCAGTTTGGGCACGCGGCCAGCCTCCTGGGCCTGCAACACCAGGCGGGAGTAGGCGCGCACCGCCTCGAAGGCGGCTTCTTTCCGGTATTTGCGGCCGGAAACGCTGTCGCGGACGGTTTCGTACTGCTTGCCCGCGCGTTCGTAGTCTTCCACCGCGAACAGGGACACGCCCAGGAAAAACGCCAGTTCATATGAATTGGAGGAGTGGGGGAAGCGATCCAGGAACTCCACGTAGGCCGACGACGCCATGCGGTACAGCGGCGTGGACAACTGCGCGAAACCCGACTGTTTCATCACGTCGCCCTGCTCATGGAAGCTCTTGGAGAAGTCCACCAAGGTTTTTTCCAGGGCGTCCAGACCGCGCTGCACCGCGACCGGGTTGTTTTCGTTGCGTTTGCGCCAGTCCGCTCCGTAAATCTTGGACATGTTCATCAACTCGGCGAAGGCGATTTTGTAGCCAGCCAGCTTTTCATCCACCATGCGGGCGGCTTCTTTTTTCTCCACCGTGGGGGCGGGCAGGTAACGGGCGACCGCCTGCTGGAACAGCAGCTTGACCAACGAATAATACAGTTCCGGAGCGGTGGCGGAATCCGGCTGGGTCTGAATGGCCAGCTTGTAGGCGGTCACGCCGCGGGCTACATCCTCGGCGTCGCCGCGTTCGGAATACTGATCTCCGATGGAGCGCAACACCTCGCCGGTATAAGGTGGATTGCCCAGCTTCATGAAATAGGCGTGGGCGTTTTCAGGACCGGCGCCTTCCCAACGCGGGTCGGTGTAGCAGATGCCGATGGACTTGACCGCTTCCGGCCGGAAATCGGTGCCCTTGCCCTCTTCCTTCTTCTTGCGCTCGTCCATTTCCAGCAGTTCGGTGAACTGCTGGACGGCTTCGGCGTATTTGCCGCGGCGGAAGGTGGTCCAGGCGATACGGTACATGGCCTTGTCCACGTTGGCGTAGTCCTTCGATTCCAGGACCTTGCGATAGCAGGCCTCGGCCTTGTTCAGGGTGGCCTCGGTCTGGGAGATATCCACCTGGGCGTTGTAGTATTTGTCGCCCAGGCGCATCCAGGCGTCGGGGGCGTAGCGGCTTTTCGGGAAACGGCTGGTCAACGCGCCAAGAACCTTCTCCGCTTCGTTCATGTTGGCTTCGCCGCCCTGTTCGGCGAGGGCGAAACCCAGCATGTAGTAGGCCGCGTCAATGTCCTTGAAGTCGGGGAAGTTGGTCACCAGTTTGCGGTAGACGGTGATGATCGGCCCCATGTCATGGGGGGGCGGTTCCAGTCCTTCCTTGCCGGCCTCTTTCAGTTCGGCCAGGTATTTGTCGAATTTTTTGGAGTAGTCTTCCGCCTCGCGCTCGAAATAGAGTTCGGCGAGCCGGATCATCGAAGCGGGCGTGTACGTCCGGTTGAGCGGGTACTTCTCGATGAATTCCTCGAAGCGGGTGATCGCCTCGTCGCGGCGCAGGCGCTGCTCCACCTGCAGTTCGTTCACCCGGGAATCATAGGCGCGGGTGATGTTTTTCCGCTGGGTCTCGTACTGCATCTTGACGTAGGTCAGCAGGTTCCGGCGGTACTCGACGGATTCGTTCTGCAGGTGATCGGCGACCCGGCCCATGTCTTCCAGTTCGGCCAGTTCATCCTTGGAATATTTCTCCACGGGACGGCTCAAACGGTCACGGTTGCCTGAATCCGGCTTGGCCTTGCTTGCGGAAGGAGGAGGAGCCTCTTCCAAGCGGGGCGGAGCCTCGGATTCCGTGGGCGGCGGCGGAGGCGGGTCGTCGTTCTGCGCCATCGCGGCGGAGGCGGCGAAAACGCCGAACGCCAGAACAGATGCAATGATGCGTCGCATATCCGTACCTGAACGATTCATCCGGTTCATCGTCCGCCCTCGCCTTCCTCCGAGACGATCTCGCGGAAGTCTTCGGAGATATTGCGAAGCTCGCGCTGCTTCTGCTTCTGCAACTCATTGACATCGGAGGTGATCAGTTCGTGCTTGCGCCCGGCCACATCCGCGATGCCATACTCCGATTGAAGCATGATATTTTCATATTTCTCCTTGACCTTCTGCAAGGAGCGGTAGGCGATGTCTCCAGCGATCTTTTCGGTCTGCGCCTGCTGGGCCTCGTAAGCCTTGTCGTAGTCATTCAGTTCGCCCTTGTAGCGCAACAAATCCGCCTTCAGCGGCACGCCCTTGCGCCGGATGACTTCATCGAGAGTCACGCTGTTCTGGCGGGCGCGGACATGCAGTTCCCTGGCGCGGGAGCGGGCGGCCTCGATGCGCCGCAAAACGGCGAGATCGCTGGAATCGGCGCGGTTGCGCGCGGGCGTCATGAGGGCGCGCTCCGCGCGCAGGGCGGCGATGTAGTTCTCGCGGATGTTTTCATCATCCGACTCCGCCGAACCCAGACCCAATGACCGTTTCTCCGAGACAATGCGGCCTTCCATCTCCTTGGCGCGTCCCAGCATCCATTCGATATATTTTTTTTCATCGTCCAGGCGCTTCTTGAAACCAATTTCCGCCTGGCGGTTGACTGAATTGGGGTTGCTGGATTCGCGCATGTACCGGTTGTACATCTCCTCGATGGCCAAGATCTCGACGCGGAGTTCCCTCAAACCATTCTGCACGGCGTACAGGCCGGTCTGAATGCCCAGGATGCGCTCTTCCACCTTGCCCTGGCGATCGTAGAATCCCGTCTGCTCATTGGGAATCGTGGAAAATTTGCCGGTCACGGCGGCGCGGCGCTTGCGGGCGGCCAGCACTTCGTCGCGCTCGCTGTCGCTCATGTGTTTTTCCAGCAGCGAGAACTCGGCGTCGGTGAGTTGGCCTTCGTACAGGGCGAGGTTGTTGTCAATTTCCATCAGGATGCTCTTGCCCTCGCGCTCGCGGGGGAAGAGTTCGACGGCGTTTTTGCCTTCCACGGTCCGGAGAAGATGATCCACTGTGTCGAGGGATTTGGCGATTTCCTTCCGGCTATCGTCAATCTCATTGAACACCCGCATGGCGAAACGCATGCTGGGGTTTTCATTGGCGGCGTTGATGGCGGGCTGGGGCAGACCGCGATCCACCTTCAATTCGTTGGTGCGCCCCACGACCTTGTTGAAGTAGCTTTCCGGATCGCTATGTTGCGCCGTCAGTTCAACGATTTCGTCACGCAGCGGACCGTACTCGCGACGCACCTGGCCGTAGATCACCGTGGCGTCTTCAAACTGGTTCTGCCGCACCAGCAGCTTGGCGCGCACCAACTGGATGGACGGATCGTCCTGGGAACTGAATCCGCTGGTGATGACGTAGAGTTCCATCACGCGCTGGGCCTTGTCGAAGTTGTTGTTCCGGACATAGGCCCATGCCAGTTCGTAGAGACCGGCCAGGCGGTGCTTGGAATCCTTCGCCAGGGATGAATAGGCCGCCTGCGCTTCCGGATATTTGCCCTGTTCATAGAGCACGCGGCCCTTGCCGAGGATGGCGAGGTCGCGGATATCCCGTTCGGTGGCGTTTTTAGCCTCGTGCTTGCTGATGGTTTCAAATTCCTCCAGCGCCTTGTCGAGCTGTTTCAACTGCACATTGGCCAAACCAAGGAAATAACGGCTCTGGAGATAACGGGAAGTCCCATTGCTGACCGAACCCATGGCGCGCATGCAACCAAGATAATCGCGCTGGTTGTATTGGGCGCGCCCCATCAGATACCAGACGCCGGATCGGCCTTCCTCGCCATCCACGGTGGGGATTTGCTGGGCGAGGGCTGGAAGTTCTTCATAACGCCGGGTGATGTCGGCGATCTCAATCAGCCTCCCCAGCGACTCGGCGCGGTATTTGCCGCCGCCATTGCGCAACAGTTCATTGAAATAAGCCTTGGCGCCCCGGTAGTTGCGGTACTGGTAAAGAGCCTCGGAAAGCACATAGAGAGCGTCCACCCGCTCGCCGCCGGAAAGCTTCCCGCCTTCGTACAGATCGTGCGAATAAATCGCCGCCTGGATAAACGCCTTCTGCTTGAGCGCCCGTTTGGCGTCCTCCAGCATGGCGGATGCGCTTTCCTGCTCGGCGACATTCTGCAGGTTGATGTACTGCTCGCGCACAAAGGTCAGGCGGCTGTCCATATCCGACAGACCTTTTTCCACGTTCTCCACGTTGGTTTCCGGGTCAACCGCGAACGCCAGACCTGGCCATACCGCCAGCGCCGCGGCGGGCAACAGGCCCGCGCTCAGGAGACCACGGAGGCGAAACTTCTGGGGCCACAACCGCATCGCCTTATTCTCCCGTCTCGAACTGAAGACCCGGGCGGTCTTCGATTCGCGTGAAGATACCGCCTTCTTCCACGCCTTTGACCGTCAGCTTCAGGTCCTGTCCGGGGATGAAGTTGAATTCATGGGTCTTTTCAGCGCGGAAGCGCATGTCTTCCATGTAGGTGAAGAAGCCCTTCGCATTCCCGGCATACACCGCCGTCACCTTGAGAACGTTCGGTCCCGGACTGACTGGAATGGCGCCGACATCAAATTCGCGGACGCCGGCGGCGGAGGGGTCTTTCGACGCATCGCGGCTGAACACCACCTTGCCATTGAGCCGGTAGATCAGCGTCAACAGTTTGTAGCCGTCGCCCATCTCATTCTTGTGGATCACATGAACCTGGCCGCCCGCGGCCTGGCTGGCCGCTCCCGGCGCGAAATACGAAGCCGGGCGATCCAGGGTGATGCGAAGCTGCGGACGGTCTTCCTGCCGGATCAGCGCGCCAGACTCCTCGTAACCAATGATGTTGAAGGTCAGGGTCTGGCCCTTGCCAATCACCCAATCATGCTGCCGGGCGGCGCGGAAATTCATGTCGTCCATGTAGGTGAAGAAGCCGCGTCCATTGCCGGAGTAGACAACATCCACATCGAAGGTATGGCGTCCCTCGCTGGTGTCCACGAACCCGAGATCGATTTTGTCCGTCGAGGCGATCGAGGCGTCCTTGTCGCGGCTGCGGCGCAACACGGGCTTGCCATCCAGCCGGACCACGATGGATTTGAACAGGAAAGAATCGGTCATCTGGTTCAGGAAAATCACGCGGGCGCGGGTGTCGCTCGCCGCAGCCGGCGCGGCGGGACGGGAGCCGGATTGGGGTTCCACTGGCGCAGCGGCTGGTTTGGGAGCGCCCGCGGCGGGCAGCGGAACGGGTGCGGCGGCGGCCACACCTCCGCCCAGCGAGGTCATGGCGATGCGGACCGCCGGCTTGTCTTCCGGTTTGGTGAAGATTCCGCCTTCTTCAAGACCAGTCACCCGGATTTCAATGGTTTCGCCTTCCTTAATCGAGAAATTCTCCGATTTGTTGGCCCGGTAGCGGAAATCCTCCATGTAATCAAAGATGCCGCGCGCGGAGCCCGAGTACACAAGGTTCACCGTCAGCTTGTGATTGCCCGGCTTGACAGGGAAGGTCCCGGCGTCAAACAGCTTGCTGGTGCGCAGGGAGGCGTCCTTTTCGCCATCGCGATTGTAAATGACCTGTCCATCCACCACATAACGCACCTGACGGAGCAGGAAACCACTCCCCATCTGGTTGTCGTGAATGATCTTGATGCGGGTTCCCGTGTCGGGAATCGCGGGCGCCTGTCCCGGAACCTTGGGCCCCCCTGGCGTGGCGGCGGCGACCGCGCGGCCTTCCACCACGTTGGCGATCACACGAACGGCGGGAAGATCCTCCTGTTTGGTGAACACCCCGCCGTCTTCGTAGCCAATGACCGTGAGTTCGACGGTCTCGCCCTCATTGATGGTCAGCGGATGGCTGTGATCGGCGCGGAAGCGCATGTCTTCCATGTAATTGAAGATGCCGCGCGCCGCGCCCGCATAAACAATATTCACTCCGAACTGGTACACCCCGGGTTTGATATCGAAGGTTCCGGCTTCAAAACGCTGGGCCTTGGCCAACTCCGCATCCCGGGCGCCGTCACGCCGGAATATCTGCTGCCCATTGAGGGTGTAACGGATATCCCGGAGCAGGAACGATTTGCCCATTTCGTTCTGGTGAATGATGCGCAAGCGGGTTCCGGTGGGCGCCGCCAGGGCGGAAGGGGTGGCGGAAATATCCTTCGGCGCAGGCGCCTTGATTTCCGGAATGGGCAGGGCGGCGACCGCGGTCGGCGGCGCCTTGACCTTGGGCCGGGCGACCAGAACCCCGGCGCCTTTGCCGAGCGAATTGGGCGCGCGGCCGACAAAGGTGGGATCGTTGGCGACAAAGCGGGTATCCAGTTCCACTTCCAGGGCGGGACGGTCGAGGGTCTGAACGCCCAAGCCTTCGCGTTCATAACCACGCAATAGAATGGGGGTGGCGCCGCGCATGCGCACATAGAAGGTACGGGTTTCCGCGAGTTTGACCCGGTAGCCCTCCATATAAGAGAAGGTGCCGCTGTTGCCGCGATAGATGATGAATACATCCATGCGGTGGTTGCCGGGGGAAACCCGGCGATCAAACAACAAGGTGGTGCTGCCCGCCGGCGTTTTTTCGATTTCCTGCCCCTTTGCCGGGTAGACCTGCATGCCATCCAGATAGATGGTGATGGAATCCACCAGGAAATCACGCCCCACATCATTTTTGAACGAGATGCGCGCGCGCGGCAGGTTGTATTCGTAGTTCAGGTCCTCCAGGGTGGAAATATGCTTTCCGCCCTGCCCAGCGCGCGCGCGAAGATCGCGCACCTGATTTTCGAGATCTTCCGGGTCGAGGGTGTAGGAGTCATCTTCGGTCAGGGGACTCAGTTCAGAGGGTTTTCCCCCACCCTGGCCTTCCTGTGCGAGCGCCCCGGCCGCCGCCCCCAGCAAGAGAGCAAGCAGGATCGCAATGGTATGTTTGGGTTTCAAAAGGCCCATGATCCTTTCCGAAGCGGAAAATTATTTCTTGTCGCCTTCGGGGGCCTTGGACGAAACCTCCTTGGTACGCGACACCGCCTTGCGATTCACCTCAAAGCGAATCGTGGGACGCTCGGTCAATGGTGTCGTGATTCCCCCTTTTTCATACGCGACAGCTTTCACAACAGTCTGCTGACCTTCCTGTGCGCTGAAGACATATTTGCCGGGCACCGTAAAACGGTAGCCATCCATGTAGCTGAACAATCCGCGGCCATTGCCCTGGTAAATCGCCACCACTTCGAGGGTGTGATTGCCGGGGGCGACGCGCTCATTCAGCACTTCCAGTTCGTTCTTTTCCGGCAGGGAAGGGTCATCCTCAATGGTTTTGGTCAGGATAGGCGTGCCATCCATCGTCACCTTGAGCTGCTGCAGAATAAAGGAGCCGCCCATTTCATTGTTGACCATAATCTGGACCTTGGGCCCGGTGATTGACCCCACAATGACGGTGGAGGCGAGTTGCGACAGGCGCGCCTTCGAGCGGAAAACCTTCTCCTTGAGATCGTTGACCTTTTCTTCCAGGTCCTTGAGCCGGACATTATACCCTTCTTCCACCGTCAGCAGTTCCTTGGCGGAAGCCTGGCGGGCGGCGGGGCGCGGAGCCGTGGCGGCGGGAGCGGCCTGGGGCGCCGGGGAAGCGGATTCACCAGAAGCAGGCGCAGCGCCTTCCTGTGCGTAAGCGGTGGCGGATGTGACAACCACGGCCAGCGCAACACTCAATCGCGTCAGATGCATAGGAACCCCTCAATAACGGACATGGGGAAAGACATTCCGTCCCCAATTGCGCCGGAATAGCCGGCTTCGGATGATTTGGACGTCGCATTTCGTCTAGCATACGCCCGGAATGAGTGTCAATTGAATGTCAGGTTCAACCTGGACGAAAACATGTCATGAAAGGAGGATTCCTTTTCGGCCCCCAAAGGGCTGGCGGCGGCTCTGGACACGCCATTTCTGTAACAAATAGCGTCAATCCGGGTGTCCCGTTTGGCGACGCCCCAAATTGACGCGCGTCAGATTGACACGGGTCACAAAAAATTCACATCGGATTTCACTTCGCTCTTCCATCAAAAATGATGATCAATTAAGCATAATAAAGCATCATTATATATGCTTCATCTTATCCATCCATGCGGTCCGGCGTAACCCCCACAGGACCAGAACGAAGGCCCCAAGACAGCACAAATGCTTCCATTCCGTGGAATGGGATGGCCTGGAAAAACCACAGCCGCAGCTTCCGCCCGGACCCGTATGCTCATCAACGGTTACTTTTCTGGGCGTGGGCGCCGGGGGTTCACACCCCGTTACCGGACCGCAATCACCGGGATTGGCGTCCATCCAATCATCGCCATCCGGATCGCCGCCTGCGTCAGGGGGTTGTTGTCCGGATCCGGAGCCATGCTGAATGATGAGCGGACCCCGGCTCTGCCCGGCCCTCGGCTCATTCACGCCATCATCAATTTCGCCGATGACCCAGTACTCTCCCGGGTCCAGGCCGCTGATATCCCACGAATACTCGTCCGACGGGCTGTCTTCGGGAATGTCCCTGGCGATGAGCGTCCAGTCCTTTTCTGGCGCGAAGGGGACTGGCGAATAATAGAGCGCGATGCTGGCGGAACTGTCGTCATCGGAGTCGCTCCAGACAATGCGAAAGGCCGCCCCGCTGACGGGGGGGTCGTTGCGTCCGGGAGAGAGAATCACGATCCCCGGCGCTTGATTGGGCGGCGGCCGCGGCGCCACCACCACCCTTCCCTGCCCATACGACCTAACCGGGGGATGAACCCCATCATTGGCGATGACGAATGGCGTATATTCCCCCGGGGCCATCCCGCGGACATTCCAATACATACATCCCTCGCGGGGGGCTTTTTCTTGTGTGAAGATGATCGGACCGTCAAAGCCCGTCTGATCGCTGTCCACGCCGATGGAGACGCCCGGTTGATCTTCCGGATCGGCGACGCTCCAGCAGATTTCCACCCCATCCCGGGTTTCCACGCGATCCACCGGCCTGGTGACGCCGGCGGTGGGGGGCTGATTGGCGGCGATATTTTCCACAAAAACCGATCCCGCGGATCGGGTGCGATAGGGCAGCGTCTCTCCATCCTCGATGGAGGCGGCGATCACCCAGGTTCCAGACGATGCGCTGGTGGTGTCCCAGATATAAGAGCCTTTTTCACCGGCCTCGGGCAATCCCAGAGCGATAGGGCGAAGATCGTTGATTCCATCCGGCGACCAATACAGGTTGATGCGGGCATCGCTGTCTGGATCCGCGTCGCGCCAGCGGATGGCGTACATACCGGGTGAAAACTCCTGCTGGCGATCCGGCTTGGTCAGGAAAATGAATGGCCGGACCTTGCGTCCGGGAGGAGCCACGGTGACCGGCGCGTCGGAGTATAGGTAGAGCGGCGCCGCAAGCCCGTCATTCACCTCCAGATAAATCCAGTAGGTCCCGGGGGTGGCGGCGGTGACATCCCAATCCACGGTGACCAGGCCATCCTCCTCGTGTCCCCCGGCGATCATGGTTCCATTCAGACCGCCGCGATCGTTGTCGTAGTACAGACGCCAGATGGCGCGGTGGTCCGGATCGGCGGCGCGGAAGATCACCTTGAAGGTCTGGGCGGCGATGGCCCCCCACTGGCTGGGTTCGACGATACTGCCATTGGGCGGGCGGTTGTCGCGGGGATGCCAGATGGTGATTGGAACGCGGTGGGTGATGCGCACGGGCGGATTGACCCCGTCATCCAGCACGCCATTGATATACCAGGTTCCGGAGTCAGCCAGATCGGTATTCCATGTATAGGACCCTGGCCCCGTCTGCACGGGAATATCCTGTGCGATGGGCCAGTTGGATTGATGAAATGGCGTATCGCTGTAATTCAGGCTCAGCAGGGCCTGCCCAGCGGGAATCGCCGCATCCCAAGTGATGACGAAGGATTGATCGGCGCGCCGCCCCGGCTCCGCTGGTTCGGTGAACTGCAGGCGCGGCGGCGCGGGATTCTGCCCGCACACGGAAACGGGCGCCGCCAGAACCAGCATCA
Organism: Myxococcota bacterium; assembly: GCA_022072125.1. Classification (GTDB taxonomy): domain Bacteria; phylum Myxococcota; class JAJVIH01; order JAJVIH01; family JAJVIH01; genus JAJVIH01. Next base: position 52,050 of record JAJVIH010000030.1, read on the forward strand.
GGAGGGTGAAGAAACGGGTTGTCATGCTGTCCGCCCCCGCCGCACCCCATGGCCGGGTCCCCTATTTTGAACCAAAGCGGGCCCCGATGATCAAGCGAAGGCCCATCAACATCATCAGCGCGCCAACAAGATATTTGAGGCTGGTATGGTGCGGCAGAAAAAAATGGGCCTGCAACAGGAAGAGGCATCCCAGAATCACAAACGCCCAGGGCCAAGGAAAACCATTGCCCTGGGGCTGCGCCTGCGCCGGAACCGGAATCTTCCGTCCCGCCGCGCGAAGACCCGCCTCCACCTCGTCCAGCAGGTGAGTGGCGGCCTCGGGATCGTGACCGCGATCCATCAATTCCTGAATCAGCGCGGGGCGGCCCCGCCCGGCCAGCAGACCATCTCCAAGATGTTTCAACAGATCATCGCCGGGAACGCCTTGACTCAATGCAATCTCCTGATACGCCGCACCAGGCGGGCTGAATGACCAACAGCAGCGCGCAAACCCCTCTTTTCAAGCCGGAGCGGACCGGCGAATCCAACCGGACTTCCGGGTGTAGACCTGAAATCCGCGCATGCTCGCCCGCATCCCAAAACCCCACCGGGTTAATCACCCCGCCCGGCCAACACCAACAGGGTCTTGCGCAATAACGGCTCCAGCATGACGGCGCAATCCTCCCGCATCCCGCTGGTGAACTCGCCCTCGCGCAGACCTTCGGCGATGACGGCCACCACGGCGGGCAGTTCCTCCACCCGGACGCCCGAAATGCGGTCGCCGCCCGCCTCTTCCAGGGCGCGAACCAGCCTCAACAACCCCGCGAGCAGGAACACCTGGGGCCGCCAGTTGGGGGCGAGGCCGCGCCATTCCACATGGTCCTCGCCGGGCAGGGAATCCTTTCCATAACGCAGGGCGCACGCCAACAGCAGGCGTTCGTCGTGCTGCAACGAAGGAGGCGCATCCAGTTCGCAGGTGACAATCCGCGCCGCGCGTTTCCGCGCCCGGGCGCTGGCGCCGCATCCGTAGGCCTCGAATGCATGGACAGCGGCGCGCAACAATAGTTCCCCGCCTTCCAGCGGAACGCCGCCCAACAACCCCGGCCTGGAAAAACCCCGCCACAGACTGTCCGCCAGCGCCGTTTCCCGCCGCAAACGCGGCGATCCCGGCGCAAGGCCGTGGCTGGCGAGCAGATATCCGGCGTATCGCCGTCCCGGCGGCGAGGTTTGGTTGAGCGAAGTTGATAACAACTCCCACATCGAAGAGCCGTCATTGCAGAGCCGGGCCGCGTCCTGGATGCGGCGCAGGCGCTCCAGTTCAATGGCCGATCGCCAGCGCTGGCGGTGCGAATCGCGCATGCTTCCGGCCATCTCATCCACAAAGCCGGCCAGCACATCCAGATCATGAACCTCCCCCAGCAGGTCCTGAAGCTGTTTGAGCGTGGGGCCATGGGCGGCGTGCGCCGCCGGAAGGAAATTCTCAATGACATACCGCAGCCGCTTGACGGCGATGCGCAGGCGGTGGAACGCCTCGATGCCGGTTTGCTGCATGGCGTAGTGATAGAGGCTGCTGGCTTCAGCAAGACGTTGGCTGGCCAGCCAGGCGAAACTATCCACTGGCAATGCGGCGAAACGCACCCGTTCATCCAGGACGGCGGTGAGACGCATCCATTTTTTCGCGGGAAAATCCGCCAGCCTTTCGTTGGCGATCTCACGCGCGGCTTTCTCCCGGCGCTTGACCTCACGCAGCGCGGTCATGGTGACCGGGTCTTCCGCGGCCCCGAAATGCCTGAGCCAGCCGCGCAGGACATGGAGGTCGCGCAGGCCGGCCAGGCCATCAAACAGGCGCGCCGCGATGCGGGACCACCGCCGCCATTCCTCCGCACGGTCCAGCGGCCGGAACGCCTGGGCGAAGGAGCGGCAGCGCCGCAGGGCCACCCGCAAATCATGCACCGGTTCGTCCTTGAGCGAATCCTCCGCCTTGCCGCGAAGGCGCACAACCTCTTCCGCCCACAACCGGATTGCAGACGCCTCATTCTCCTCGCTGTGCGGATGAACCTGCAGGCTGCTCAATGTTTTCCCGGATCCAGCAACGCCTTGAACTGTTTTGGCCCCATTAACCACGCAAGCTGGGCCCGCCCTGACTCCAAATCCCAATCCAAACATGCCACAGCGGATTTTTTCAGCAAGGTGACCGCCGTGGGCCGTTGCAAGGTCAGCACGCCAATCAGCAAATCCAGGTTGGGCGCATGTCCCGCCGCCAGAATATCCGCGCCACTGCACAGACGCTTCAGGTCAGCGGCGGCCCGGAATGGATCGCCATGGGGGACCAGCGGCTCGCAGAGTTCCAGCCGTGATTCCACGCCCAGCCCTTCCATCACCAGACCGGCGGTTTCCCGGGCCCGCAGATAAGGGCTGCTGGCGATGACCCTGGGGCTGGCGCCCAGCGCCGCAAGGCCGCGCACCACCAGCCGTGTCTTGCGAATCCCTTCGGGAACCAGGCGCCGGTCCGGGTCGGGCGGACACCGGGGGTCTTCGCGATCCTGGGCGAGACCATGCCGCATCAACCAGATTTTCATCGTGTGCTCCGTGATAACGCCAGTCCTTGCGCAGCCGGATGGGTCCGCGGCTCCGTTGCATCCGCCCCGGCCGGGCGGTGATGACCACGCCGCACGGAGAATTTCCCAAAAACCGTCCAAATAACAAAGGCGGCCCCGGGCCGCCTTTGCGAGGAGACGCGGAAGACGATCAGTGGCCGTCCTTCTTGTCGCCGTGGGCGCCGCCGCCGTGATCGGAGTTCTTCGGAGTGACGAAGGCGGGCTTCACCTCCGCTGGATCCTGGGCCCTGTGGATGCTGAAATTTTCCTGCTCGGCCACCAGGGTGCCGCGGCTGTTCAGATCCACCATCACGAAGACAAAGAAGATCGCCAGGAACACCAGGCTGCCGAAGAAGACCAGCACGTTGAACGGCGTGTCGTACTTCAGGTGCATGAAGTAGCCGACGACCAGGCTGGCCTTGATGATGGCCACCAGCATGGCGACCGGCAGGGACAGCGGTCCCAGGTCCGCGTAGGATACCGCCACGGTCAGCACGGTCAGTATCAGCAGCGCGCCATAGATGGCGTAATACACTGGCAGCGCGGAGATGTGGTTGCCGTATGGGTCGTGTTCGCCCGCCAGGACTTCCTTCACATAGTCCGGGCCGTACTTTTCGTAGAAGGCTTGCAGCTTTGCGAGCATGGCTATCTCACCAGGTAAAGCAGCGGGAAGAGGAAAATCCAGATCAGGTCCACGAGGTGCCAGTAGAGGCCGACGTTTTCGACTGGAGCATAGAACTGCGGACCAAATTCATCCTTCGAAGCGCGGATCAGCACCCACGCCAGCACGCCGATGCCGATGAGCACGTGCAGGCCGTGCAGACCGGTCATGGTGAAATACAGGCCAAAGAACACGTGCGGGGCGCCTTCGATGCCATGGCCGTGATAATATTTTCCCGGCAGGTACCCATGCTCGAACTTGGCCGAATACTCGAAGTATTTGATGACCATGAAGGCGCAGGCGAACAGGATGGTCCAGATCAGATTGTTGATCAGCGACTTCTTGTTTCCCACCTGGGCCGCACGAACCGCCAGCGCCATGGTCAGCGAACTGGTGAGCAGAATGATGGTGTTGGCCGCGCCCGCCAGTTTGTTCAAATGCTCGTGCGCCGCCAGGAAGGTCCCGGGGTAGAAGAAGCGCAGGGCGATGTAGGCCATGAACACCCCGCCGAAGAACAGGATTTCCTGGGCGAGGAACAGCCACATGCCCAGCTTGGCCGAAGTGAGCTGCTGTTCCGGGGTGTAGAAATGATGGGCCAGGAACTTGGGGTGTTCCCCATGTCCGTGCGCGTCATGGCCGTGGGCGGCCGGAGCGTGGCTGGAGGTGCTCATGCGTGCGCCTTTTCCTGGGTGTGGTCAATTTCGGGGAAGTCATAGGGGCCGCAGTTCACCGCGGGCTGCCCGTGGAAATTGTGCTCGTGGGGCGGGGTGGTGGTCTCCCATTCCAGGGAGATGCCGCCCCAGGGGTTTTTCTCCGCCTTGCGCGAGCCGAAAAGCGAGAAGAACAGCGCTCCGCCCGCGATGAACAGCCCGGCGGCCAACACGAAAGATCCAATCGAGGACCACAGATGGTAGGTCTGATACTGCGGCAGGTATTCGTGATAGCGGCGCGGCATGCCCTGCGAACCCATGATGAACTGGGGGAAGAAGGTCAGGTTGAACCCGATGAAGACCAGCAGCGCGCTCAGCTTGCCCGCGAACTCGCTGTACATCTTGCCGGTCATCTTGGGCCACCAGTGGAAGAGCCCGCCGACAAACGCGATCAGGGTGCCGCCCATCATCACGTAGTGGAAGTGCGCCACCACGAAGTAGGTGTCGTGCAGGTGGACGTCCGTGGACAACGTGCCCAGGAAAATGCCGGTCAGACCGCCGATGGTGAACAGAAAGAGGAACACCAAGGCGTAGCACATGGGGGTATTGTAGTGAATGGAGCCCTTGTAGAGGGTGGCCACCCACGAAAACACCTTGATGGCGGTCGGCACGGCGACGGCGAAGGTCAGAAACGAGAAGATCGCGCTCGCCAGTTCCGACTGGCCGGACACGAACATATGGTGCCCCCACACCAGGAAGCTGATGATGGCGATGGCCAGGCTGGACAACGCAATCGCCTTGTATCCGAAGATATGCTTGCGCGAATGCACGGTGACCAGTTCGCTGATCACCCCAAAGCCCGGGAGAATCATGATGTACACGGCCGGGTGCGAATAGAACCAGAAGAAATGCTGGAAGAGAACCGGGTCGCCGCCCATCGCGGGATCGAAAATGCCGATGCCCAGGGTGCGCTCGATGATCAGCAGCAGCAGCGTGATCGCCAGCACCGGCGTGGCCAGCACCTGAATCACCGAGGTCGAATAAATCGCCCACAGAAACAGCGGCAGGCGCGTCCAGGTGACGCCAGGGGCCCGCATCTTGTGGATGGTGACGATGAAATTCAGGCCGGTCAGGATGGAGGAAAACCCGAGGATGAAGGCGCCAGTGGTCGCCGAAATCACCGCCGTGGAGGTGCTGGTGGAATAGGGGGTGTAAAAAGTCCAGCCGGTGTCCAGCCCCTTGTCGAGGATGGAGTACACCATGAAGCTGGCGCCGAAAAAATATATCCACAGGCTGAGCAGGTTCAGCCGGGGAAAGGCCACGTCCTTGGCGCCCAGCATCAGCGGCAACACGAAGTTGCCCAACGACGCCGGAATGGACGGGATAATCACCAGGAACACCATGATGGCGCCATGCAGGGTGAACAGCTTGTTGTAGGTATTGCCATCCACCAAATCGGGTGCTGCTGTCATCAATTCGTAGCGCACCGCGACGGCGAGCAGCCCGGCGATCAGAAAGAACAGGGAGACCGCGCCCAGGTACATCAACCCGATGCGCTTGTGATCCAGCGTGAATATCCAGGACAGCACGCCCTTCCGGTCCAGGTAGCTTCCGCCGTGCGACTCCGCCTCATGATGACCGGCGGAAATGGTGTCGGTTGCTGTGGTCATGGCGTTCTCCTTACTTCAGCGTCTTGATGTACTCGATGAGTCCATCCACCTGCGCATCCTTCAATTGCCCCTTGAACGAGGGCATGGCGGGCGCAAAGCCCTTCACGATTTTGGCGTTGGGCTCCATGATGCTCTGGCGCAGGTAATTGTCATCCACCTGCACGCTCGATCCGTCGGCGAATTCCTCGGTCTTGCCGAACAGCCCCTTGAAGCTCGGTCCAACCCGGGGAGTTCCATCCACGCTGTGGCAGGCGGCGCAGGCCTGGACATAGGCTTTTTCACCCACCACCACCGGCGGCTGGGGCTTGCCGTAGTCCGGATCCAGCGGATCGCCGCCGCCGTTGTCCACCCAGTCCTGGAACTCCTCTGGAGTCTTGACCACGACACTGCTCAGCATGCGGGAGTGATCCTGTCCGCAATATTCGGTGCAGAAAACCTGGAATTTTCCGGTTTTGGTGGCGTTGAACCAGAGCACCGTGTAGCGGTTGGGGATCACGTCGCGCTTCACCCGGAAGGCCGGAATATAGAAGCTGTGCAGAACGTCCTGCGAAGACATGATCAGCTTGACATTCTGACCCTGCGGAACCACCAGCGTGTTCTCGCCGGCCAGTCCGAAGCGCGGATAGGCGTAGGACCAGGACCATTTCTTTCCGGTCACGCGGATTTCCAGCGAATCCTCGGGGGGCACGTTCAGGGTCATCCAGTCCTTGAAGCCGACCCAGAAAATCCCCAGCAGGAGCAGCGAGGGAATCACGCTCCAGAAAATTTCCAGGCCATGGTGGCCTTTGACCGGGCTGGTTTTCCGGCCGGGGCTCGCCTTGTAGGCGAACATGAAATAGCCCATGGCGGCCATGATCAGCACGAAGAAGAAGATGCACAGCCAATAGATGAAATAGAACGCCCAGTCGGTGTCGGCGGCGACAGTGGACGCCTGCACCGGCATCCAGGTTGTCTCGTTCGCGCCGCCGGCGGCCTGCGCGATGACTGCATTCAACAGAAACGTATTCACGGCGTTTCCTCCGCCAGTTGGACTGGCTTCTCGCGGCGCCACATCACGGTCAGAAAGGCGCCCAAGACAATCATGGTGATGATCGCTCCCAATCGCATGACGCCAAACGCCCAGGGCGCGTAATTCCCCAGGGCGGCGTCGTAATGAAAACAGCTCAGGAGAATGCGTTCGATGGGCGTGCCCACGCGGCCTTCCGCCGCGTCCATCAGGGCGAATTTGATGTCCAGCGGACGGTATTCGATGCCGAACAGATAGCGCATCACCCTGCCCTGCGGCGACAGGAACATCACCCCCGCCGCGTGGCCGAACTGATCCTGTTCCGGATCGTAGCGGTAGCCAAAGCCCACTGACTTCGCCAGTTTGCGGATGTTGTCCACGGTTCCCACCGCGAAGGTCCAGTCCACCTGATCGCCGCGGCCAAGCGCCTTGAGATAGCTGGCGCGCTTGTCGCGGCCCAACTCCCAGCCTTCCCGGTGATCAATGCTGATGGTCACGATGCGAAAGTTTTCTCCCGCCGTCCAATCGAATTTTTTCAACCCTTCGAGCAGACCGTTGAGCTGCATGCTGCACAACATCTTGCAGCGGTAATAATTGAGGGTCAGCAGCACGGGAACATCGCCTTTCACCAGTTCCCGCAGCGGAACGGTTTCGCCCTCGTGGGTGGTGAAGGTCAGGTTCAAATCCACTTCCGCGCCGAACTGCTCCTCGATGGTCACTCCCTGCAACTCGCGGGGAATCAACTCCTCCGCGCGCGCGGATGCGCTCCACAGCGGCAGCAGGGCCGCAGCGGCGAATCCGGCGAGAACTGGACGAAACGGCTTCAATCAGGGGGTTCCTGGTTGGACGCTGGGGGCCGGGGTGGCCGCGCCATCCGTTGGAGCGGGAATCCCATCGGCGGGAACCGCCGCCGCGGTGGTGGTGACCGGAATCATGGTGGCGAGCAGGCGCGGATTTTTCACCACCGCCTTCATGGCCTGATCAATGGGAATGGCGTAGGTCTGTTTCGCTGCGTCAGCAACGGCGGCCTTGCCCAGTTCCGTCTTTTCATACTCGCGGAGGGCGATCAGCCGGGCGTCCGGCTTGTCCCAGGCTTGTTTCACAACCCCGGCGGACCACCAGTGGGTGAACGCCCACACCGCCAGCATGGATACGGCCACAATGCCGGTCAGCAGGACAATCCATACGCCGATGGTCATGTTCTCCGGGGCGTCTTCTTCCACTCCGGATTCGACGTAGTAAACCGCCTGCCCTTCCACCGGCTTCGCCAGACCCTCGCCGCGGCCGGTGATGCCGACCACATTGAAGGCCTGATCCTGGAGTTCCTGTTTTTTGTTCTGTTCGCTCACGATCAACCCCAGTTGTTCTGGAAGTGCAGGGATTCGGCCAGCCGCGGGTCTTTCGCCGGAACCAGGTTGCGCTGCCGCAGGTTCCATCCGAAAGCCGCCAGGAACAGCCCCCCCACTCCAACGAAGGCCGCAACATTCGACGCGGTGATTTTCAACCCATCCACGTAGTGAGGCGGCATCGCCAGCCAGTAGATGTCCACGAAGTGGATGACCAGAAGCCAGAACGACCCCAGCCCCAGGAGGAAGTCATTGCGCTTCACCGGACGGGGCAGCAGGAACAGGAAGGGCACCACGAAATGGCCAATCGCCAGGGCGATGCTCACCTTGTCCCATCCGCCATGCATGCGGTGGTCGAACCAGATGGTTTCTTCCGGCAGGTTGGCGTACCAAATCAGGAAGAACTGCGAGAATGCGATGTAGGTCCAGAAGACGGTGAAGCCGAACATCAGCTTGCCGGTGTCGTGCTGGTGCTCGGTGGTGACGACATGGCCGAGGATCCCGCCCTTCCGCATGATGATGATGACCAGGTTCATGAACGCGAGGAACGCCACCACGCTTCCCGAGAAGTAGTACACGCCGAAGATGGTCGAGAACCAGTGCGGGTCGAGAGACATCAGCCAGTCGAAGGCGGCGAAGGTCTGCGTCAGGCCGTAGCCCACGACAATGGGACCGCTCCATTTCTGCAGCACGCGGGTGTGCGAGACATCGCCCGATTCATCCTGACTGGCGGAGCGTTTGGTCATGAACCAGGACGCCCACAGCCAGAAAGCAAAATAGCACGCCGCCCGGATGAAGAAGAATGGTTTATTCAGATAGGCTTCCTTGGCCTTGAGCACCGGATCGTTCATGGCGCCTTCCGCCATCCAGTGGTGCCAGATATGGCCGCTGCCCAGCGTGATGACAACGAACAACGCCAGGAAAACCGGAAAGGACATGCTCATGTTTTCGGCGAGGCGGCGGATGACCACGCTCCACCCGGCGCGGGTGAGGTGCTGCAGCGCCACGAAGAACATCGCCCCCAGGGCGATGCTCAGGAAATACATGAAGGCGGTCAGCAGGGACATCCAGAAATCAATGCGGTGATGGTCCGCGCTGGACAGGCCAAACGCCGCTCCAAGGCCAACCAGACCTATCACCCCGCCAATGGCGGGCAATCTGGCGAAGAGGCTGGATTCAGGCAGCCTCAGATCCCCGGGAGTCAACTCGCGGGCGTGGGAATGGGATTCGCTCATTTCCATCCTTTCGCCGAGGCCAGTTCTGGCGGAACATCTTCGAGACGGGCGGCCTTCGAAACCTGAAGCGCCCGGATATATGCGGCGATGGCCCAGCGGTCTTCCACGGGAATCTGCGCCGCGTAGGACGACATGGTGCGCACGCCGTTGCTGATCACATCGTAAAAATGGCCGACGGGCATGGCGCGCAGACGGTCATCATGAAAATTCGAGGGGAGGGTCATGCCTACCTTGCGTTGGACCACCGTTCCACGGCCCGTGCCCGCCGCGTCGTGGCAGGGGGTGCAATAGATGTTGTAGCGTTCCCGGCCGCGCGCCAGCAGGTTATCCGTCAGAGGAATTTCCCCGGGCAGGGTCGTGGCCAGTTCGCCGTTGACCTTGCCATGCCAGTAATGGCTGCTGGTTTTCGGGAAACCATGGGCGACCACGCCTTCCACGAAGGGGCGCGCCGACCGTTTGTCCGCGAACATCTCATTGGGCTCCTGCGGATCGTAACGCGCCTGCTGATCCATGTTCGGGTTCAGATGGATCGGCGGCTCGGTGGAAGTCTGGCCCTGGCAGGCCGCCAGTCCAGCCATCAGCATCGGAATGGCGAATGCGTGCTTCATCATGCTTGGCCCTCGACCAGTTCCACGTGGGTAGCGCCGAGTTTCGTCAGCAGGTCCTTCGCCTCGGCGGTGCGGAACTTGGGATCCGCCGCCTCGATGGCGATAAAGAATCTGTCGTCGGTCACCCGGGCGAAGCGCTCCGAGGAAAACAGCGGATTATAAGGACGGGGCAATCCATTCAGCAGCAACATGCCCAGAAACGCGGTCAGCGCGCCGAACAGCACCCCCAGTTCGAAGGTGATGGGGATGAACGCCGGCCACGAGAACAGCGGCTTGCCGGAAATCACCAGGGGATAGTCCACCGCGCTCATCCACCACTGCATCAGCATGCCGAGCGATGCGCCGGTGATGGCTCCGATGAAGGACATCCAGCCCAGCGGCGAGGGTTTTTGTCCCATCGCGGCTTCAATGCCATGCACCGGAAAGGGGGAATAAGCGTCCCACTTCTGGTAACCTGCTTCACGGACCTTCTCGCAGGCGTGAAGCAGGTCCTTCGGACTCTCAAATTCGGCGAGCACGCCGTAGAGTTTGTTTTCACCGGCCATCAGTGTGCTCCTTGTCTGGCCACGGCCGTCGCGGGCATCAGGTCACCCTCCTCTTCGGACTCCGCCACCGCCTTGCGGGCGGGAGCGGGCGAAGGATCATCCTTGGGCATCTCTCCCTCGAAATGCGGATCGGCCTGCGGCAACACGCTCTTGACTTCGGCGATGGCGACCATCGGCACGAAACGCAGGAACAGGGCGAACATGGTGAAGAACAGGCCGAAACTGCCGGCGAAGGTCAGGATGTCCCAGATGGTCGGCGAGAAATAAAACCAGCTCGACGGCAGGAAGTCGCGGTGCAGCGAGGTCGCGATGATGACGAAACGCTCGAACCACATGCCGATGTTCACGAAGATGGAGATGATGAAGATCGCCACCGGGCTGGTGCGCAGCGCCTTGAACCAGAAGAGCTGCGGAGACACCACGTTGCAGGTGAACATGGTCCAGTAAGCCCACCAGTAGGGTCCGAAGGCGCGGTTCTTGAAGATGAAAATTTCGTAGGGGTTGCCGGAATACCAGGCGATGAAGAACTCCAGGCAGTAGGCGTAGCCGACCATGGAACCGGTGACGGTCATGATCTTGGCCATGTTCTCCAGATGCCGGATGGTGATGATATGTTCGATATCGTACGCCTTGCGCACCACGATCAGCAGCGTGGCCACCATGGCGAAGCCGGAGAACACGGCGCCCGCGACGAAGTACGGCGGGAAGATGGTGGTATGCCAACCCGGCAGCACCGAGGTCGCGAAGTCAAAAGACACGATGGTATGCACCGAGAGCACCAGCGGCGTGGAAAGACCCGCCAGGATCAGGGTGGCTTTTTCGTAGTTCATCCAGTGGCGCGCCGAACCGGTCCAGCCGACCGAGAGGAATCCGTAGATAATCTGGCGGATTTTTCCCTTGGCGCGGTCGCGGATGGTGGCCAGGTCGGGAATCAACCCCATATACCAGAAGATGACCGACACCGTTCCATAGATATTGACCGCGAACACATCCCACAGCAGCGGGCTGCGGAAATTGGGCCACATGGACATCTGATTGGGCAACGGCAGCATGTAGTAGGCCACCCAGATACGGCCGACGTGGACGCCGGGGAAGATCAGGGCGCACATGACCGCGAAGATGGTCATGGCCTCGGCGGCGCGGTTGATGGAGGTGCGCCACTTCTGCCGGAACAGGAAGAGGATCGCGGAGATCAGGGTTCCGGCGTGGCCGATGCCAATCCAGAACACGAAGTTGGTGATGTCCCACGCCCAGCCGACCGGGTTGTTCAGACCCCAGATGCCGGTGCCGTTGTAAATCAGGTGGCCCAGCGCGCCGCCCAGAATGGAGAGGATGGACGCCGCCATGAAGAAGTACAGCCACCAGACCACGTGGGTCTTGCCCTCGATGGGCCGGCAGATATCTTCCGTGATCTTGTTGAACGACGGATTGCCGAGAATCAGCGGCGCCCGGCGATCAATGGGGTCGCTGAGCTGGAGCTGTTGTTCCTGGGCCTGGTTCTTGGTCAACATCACGCAAGCTCCGGATTGGGATTGCGAATTTTCGCCAGGTAGCTGGTGCGCGGCTTGATGTTCAACTCGGCGAGCAGCACGTAGTCGCGCGAATTGTTCTTGGCCATGGACACCCGGCTCCCGGGATCGGCGATATCGCCGAAGGTGATGGCCTGGGTTGGGCAAGTCTGGGCGCAGGCCGGCGTCACCGCGCCGTCCTTGATATGCCCATCGCCGGTGCGCTTCGCCACGCTGCGGGCGCGGTTGATGCGCTGAACGCAGTAGGTGCATTTCTCCATCACGCCGCGGAAGCGGACGGTGACATCCGGGTTCTTCTGCATCTTTTCAACCGCGGTGTAGTCCAGGTTGAAATTGAAGAAGTTAAACCGGCGCACCTTGAAGGGACAGTTGTTGGCGCAGTAACGGGTGCCGATGCAGCGGTTGTAGGCCATGTCGTTCAGGCCTTCCGGGCTGTGGGCGGTGGCCGCCACCGGGCACACGCTTTCACACGGCGCGTTTTCGCACTGCTGGCAGGGCATCGGCTGAATCACCGCCTGCGGATTGCTCTTGTCGCCGTTGAAGTAGCGATCCAGGCGGATCCAGTGCATTTCACGGCCACGCAGCACCTGCTTCTTCCCGACCACGGGAACATTGTTCTCTGCCTGACATGCGATGGCGCAGGCGTTGCATCCGGTGCAAACATTGAGATCAATCGCCATGCCCCACTGCTGGTATTTCGGCCCGCCCTCCTTGCCCGCGCCTTCCAGCCAGGGGTGGGGCTCCTTCCACAGCGATTTGATTTTGGACGGGTCCTTGATGAACTCCAGATCATTCACGAAATCAGGCTTCTGGCGCAGGCCGTCCAGCGTGTTTTCGCGGACCAGCGGGCGGCCTTCCATGCTGCCATGTTCCTGCGTGGTGGCGAGCGTATACGTATCCACCGCGGCGCTGATCAACAGGCCCGATCCAAAGAACGGGTTGCCGGAAACGCGCAGCTTGTAGGCGTTGAATCCTGCCTTTTCCTGCACGCGCCCGCCCGCCTGGCGGCCATAGCCCAGCGCAATTGTCACGGTGTGTTCCGCCGTGCCGGGAACAATGAACACCGCGCCCTTCTCCACGTGGTTGTTGAAGCGCAGTTCGACCACGTCGTTGTTCTTGAGGCCGCGCTCCATGGCGGTCACGGGCCCGATGCAAACCGCATTGTCCCAGGTCAGCTTGGTGATGGGATCCGGCAGTTCCTGCAGCCAGCCGTTGTTGGCGAAGCGGCCATCCGCCACCGACGGATCAATGATGAAATTGACTTCCATCGAGTTGGCGTCCACCTGGGCGGGACCCTGCGCCAGTCCGGGAATGGCTCCCAGCTTCGACCAGTCAAAGGCCGGACGTCCCGCGATGGTCCGCGGCACATTGGTGATGACGCCGTCGTGCAGCCATTGGCGCCACAGGTTTTCAAACCCTGGCGGATTGCCGGTGCGGGCCTTCCAGGTGGCGCGGACCAGATCGTAGCCCTTGGCTTCGCCGCCGGCGATGCGCGCCAGCAGTTCGACGCCCGACCAGGTGTCGTACAGCGGCGCAATCAGCGGCTGCTGGGTGACCGGGGTTCCATCGGCGCATTGCAAATCGCCCCAGGCCTCCAGGTAGTGGCTTTCGGGGATATGCCACGCGGAGGCCTGCGCGGTTTCATCCGCATACAAACCATGGTGAATGGTCAGCGGAATGGTCTTGTAGGCGTCGGCGATTCCGGAGTCGGCGTCGGCGGTGTAGATGGGATTCCCGCCCAGCACCACCAATGCCTTGATCTTGCCTGCCTTGGCGTCCGCGGCCAGCAGCTTGAGCGAACCCATGCGAGGACCCGGGATTTCAGCCGGGTAAGAAACCGTGGCGGAGTCGGGGTTGAGCAGGTGGTTGACCAGGAAACCCAGCGCGTGAACCCAGGCCGGCTGGCGATCTCCCACCACCACCAAGGCCTCGCGGCGGTTGTCCGCCAGATCCTTGACCACGGCGGGAACCCATTTGCCGAAACGGCCTGCATCGGCCTTGATCTTGCCCCCGGTGGGATCGGATCCGCCCGCGCGCGAGAACAGTTCCGCGGCCACCGCCTTGAGAAACTCTCCGGCATGGGCCGCCGGAATCTGCAGGCGGTTGTCAGCCATGGCGCCGGTGACCGTGAACGCGGGCTCCACGGCGTACAGGCGGTTCATGGATTCGGTTTCCTTGCCCAGGCGGCGTCCGTCGGCGAACTGGCGGGCGTTTTTCACGCTATCGCCTTCCAGCCCCAGGAAATCGGAATCAATGGAAAGAATCACCCGCGCCTTGTCGAGGTTGTACACAACCGCGCGGCGGGGTGCGACGCCCAGCAAATCAAAGGCTTCGGCGCGGTTGGACGGATACACCGGGTCGTGAAAGTACAGCGCCGCCCGCGGCAGGCCGCGGCGCACTTCGTCGAGCATGCGCGCGTAAGTCGGCGAGGGGTTGGACTGAAGCAGCAGGGCCAAGCCATCGCCGCCGTTTTTCTTCCACTCCTTCACGGCGTCGCCGAAGGCTTTTTCAAACTCGCCTTTTTCCGCGGGGACAAGCCCTTTGTCGCCGTCGCGCTTCATCGGGCGCTGGCTGCGGTCGGGATCGTACAATCCCAACACGGAAGCCTGCGCCCAGGCATTGGCCGCGCCCAGGCTGGTGGGGTGTTGCGGATTGCCCTCGATCTTCGTGGGGCGCCCCTCGTTGCTGCAAGCCAGCACGCCATAGACGTTCATCCCCACATTCATGGAGGTGGCGAAATAACTGGGCACGCCGGGGGTCAAATCCTCCGGACGTTTGGAGAACGGGAGGATATGCTCCACGGGCTTGCGCACGCAGCCCGCCATGCCGACGCCCGCCAGCGCCACCGAGGCGCCCATCAGTTCCAGAAAACGCCGCCGCGACACGCCGGAGAGTTCAATCTCCGCCGCCGCCTCGGGGTATTCCTTCTCAAGCCGGGAGATGAAATCCGGCGAATCAGCCAACTCGTTGAGGCTGCGCCAGTACTGTTTGCCGTTGTTCCTGTCTTCCATGATGCTTTACCGGTGGCAACCAGAACAGTGAATGGGAGGAGCCAGTTGGGAAACCTTGCGGACGCGATCGGGGTCCTCGTCAGGTTTGTACCCGGCCTTCACAGGGTCGTATTCCATGTTGGTGATTTCGCTTTTTGGGCGAAGATGCTTTTCCGGGGCGCGATGGCATTCCAGGCACCAGCCCATGCTGAGGGGCTTTTCCTGCTTCACGAGCTTCATCTGATCCACGCGCCCATGGCAGGAGGCGCAACCGACGCCAGCCGCCAGATGCACGCTGTGATCAAAATAGGCGTAGTCCGGCAGCATGTGAACGCGCACCCACTCCACGGCTTTGCCGGTCTCGTGGCTTTCCCGCACCTTGGCGAGTTTCACGCTGTCCTTGAGCACCAGCTTGTGGCAGTTCATGCAGGTCTCGGACGGCGGCACGGCGGCGTAGGGAGAACGCTCCACGGCATTGTGGCAGTACCGGCAGTCCATGCCGAGTTGCCCGGCATGGAGTTGGTGGCTGAAAGGCACCGGCTGGATGGGCTGATAGCCCACGTCGGTGAAAGCTGGAGAGCCCCAGTACCAGAAGAAGACGATGGCCCCCACGGGCGCAATGGCGGCGAAAGCCGCTGTCGCCAGGGGAAGTTTGTTAGTCCACGGAGGAAAAATAACGGGCATGGTTAGCTACTCTTTCCTGTGGTGTCCGGTTGGCGCAATGGAGCCCGGTTTCTGCTCAATTCCTCGTCGCCTTGATGCCGGTGAAAAACCGGCGGCGTTCTAGCACCTCCACGGAGGCGAGGCAACAGTTTTTTACCTGCTGTTTCACCCTGATTCTGGCTCCTTACGTAACGGAAGATACGCCGTCCCCACATGGGTTTGCACGGCTCTCCGGTTCCGCCGCCGCCGCTCATTTCCGCTCTTTGAGAACGTGCTGCGCACGGTGAAAAACCTCATCAATTCCCAGCGGCGTGCTTTCATAAAACCCCCGCACCCCGCCGGATTGATCCACCAGCACAAATGAGACCGAATGGGCGATATCGTACAGGCCTTCGCTGGTCTGGATTTTGTCGCCCAACCCCTTTTTGTACCCTTCCTCGATCAGCTTGCGGATATCTGTCTCCGGTCCCGTCAGCAAGGTCCACGAGGCGGTATCCACCTGCATTTTCCGGGCGTATTCCGACAGCACTTCCGGCGTGTCCGTTTCGGGGTCCACGGAGAACGACACCAGTTGAACCGGCGCGCCTTTCTCCCGGAAGCGTTTCTGCAAGTCGCCGCCTGCCTGCATCAATTTTGGACAAACTGACGGGCAACGGGTGAAGAAGAAGCTGGCGACGTACACCTTGCCCAACAGGTCCTGGCTGCCGAACCGCCTGCCATTCTGGTCGATCAGCGTCCAGGCGGGGAGGTTGAACATCACCGGCGGCGGCCTGGGTTCGAACACCAGAAACGGCCGCATGGCGGTGAGTGTGGCGATGCCAATCAGGAAGGACCACAGATAAATGCTGCGGTACCAGGGGGTGCTGTCCGCCACTGGTTCTCCGGGGACGGAACTGTTTGATGAATGAGCCATCATTCATTTTCCGCCTGCAACCCCTCGCCAGATTGCGCCAGAAGCATAGGCTGTAAGTTCCGGTTGTCCATACGGTGTGATTCCTGTCAGCGGTGGATAAAGGCGTCCACGACCAAACCAGCGACCAGCACCGGCAGGTACAACAGAGAGGTGACAAACGCCTGCCGGGCGCCCTGGAATCCGGCGCCGGGCTGGAAACCGCGGAAGTTGGCGATCAGGTAAATGACTCCCGCCAGCACCGCGAAGCCGGAATAACACCAGCCGGTGGCGCCCAACCCGGTCAGCAGCAGACTGGCCGGAATCAGCGCGGTGGAATACGCGATGGCCAACGTGCGCGCGACATTTTCGCCCTTGACCAGCGGCGTCACACGAATACCGGCGCGGGCGTATTCCTCCTTGCGGAAGATTGAAATCGCCAGGAAGTGGGGAATCTGCCACAGAAAGAGGATGAGAAAGAGCACCAGGCCGGGGGCGTCCAGGCTGTTGGCCACCGCGGTCCAGCCCAGCAGGGGCGGCATGGCCCCGGGAACCGCGCCCACCAGCAGGGCGTGCGGAGTCACCCGCTTGAGGGGAGTATAAATGAAGGCGTAACTGGCAATTGAAAACAGGGTCAGGCCAGCAGTCAGCGGATTGACCCACGCGGCCAGCACCGCCAGCCCCGCCAGCCCGGTGAGGGCCGAGAAAGCGGCCGCCGGGCCCACGCCCATCCGCCGCGCCGCCAACGGCCGGTTGCGGGTCCGCTCCATCAATGGATCCACATCCCGTTCCAGGATCATATTGATGGCGTTGGCGCAGGCCACGGCCAGTCCCACCCCCAGCAACGAAGCAAGCCAGAGCGTTCCATCCAGGTGTTGGTGGGGCGCGGCCAGCCACATGCCGCCGGCGGTCATGATCAGGGTCATGATCACAATCCGGGGCTTGGACAGGGCGGCGAAATCGCTGGCGGCGATCCGCTGGTGTCGGTGTCTGCTCATGGGATGGAGTTGGTTTCCGCCGCGGTGACCACGGCTTCGACCTCTTGGCCGATGCGGATATGCTCCAGTTGCCTGCCGAGGTCAAGATAGAGATACGCGAGCAGGGCCAGCAAACCGGCCCCCACCGCCAGATGGGCCGCCACGATGCTTACGCCCATGGCGTCCACCGAACGCAGGTAGGTGAAAACCGTCAGGACGCCCAATGCGACCTGCAGGGTGAGCACCACCGGAACCGCCTTGAATGCGAAATTGGCGCCCGGCCGTTTGAGTCCGGAAATCGTCTTGCGGTATTTGAACACGACCACCAGCAACAACACGAAGATGGCGTAGCCGGAATACCGGTGCAGCATATGGATTCGCCCGCCCGGAACACCCGGCCAGATTTCGCCATTGCACCACGGGAAATCCAGGCAGGCGCGGCCTGACTGGGTGTGGCGCATCAGCCCGCCAAGGATGATTTGCAGGTAAACCGCCAGCGCGCACATTCCCACCGCTAGGCGTTCCGGGCCATCAAGCCGCCCGGTGTAAGGCCCCAGCGTTGGCGCGCCCCTCCCCGGCCTCAACCGGTAGGACAGGTAGATCATATAACAAAAGAAGGCCATGGCGATGGCCAGGTGCGTGGTCGAAACCCACCAGGACAGCCCCATCAATACGGTCACGCCGCCCAGCACGCCCTGAAAAACCACCAGGAACACGGCGGTCCAGCCCAGTTTCGCCAGCAAAGGATCGTCATGACGGGCCGCGGTGATCCAGATGGCCTGCACGATGGTCAGGAATCCCACGAGCGTCGCCACCACCCGGTGGGAATGTTCAAACAGGATGCCGCCCTTCATTTCCGGGAAAAACGACCCATAGCAGGTGGGCCAGTCGGGGCAGGCCAGCGAGGACCCCGTGGGATTGACGGTCGCGCCCACAATCAACAACAGGAACACCGAAAATACGGTGAACTGGGAAAAGCGGTGGAGCTTCATCCGGGATTCCCCTTCTGACGCAGGGCCCGGCAGTGGCCGTCAATGGCGACGAAGGTCTCGCCGCAGGCTTTTTTGTTGCGGCGGGTCATCTTGCGATCCAGGCATTCGGCGAATCCGAATTTGCGGTCGCGGGTTTTGTCTCCCATTTCCGCGCAGTAAGCGGATCGATCCGCGGCCGCGAGACAGGCTTCCATCATGCGCGCCACCGAGGCGTCGCACAGGCTCTTCATGGCGGAACACCCCTTGTACCATTCCAGGGTGGCGTCCACGCATTGCATGGGGGTGAGAACGGCGCCTTTTCCTTTCATCTCTTCCATGACGGCGACCAGGTGTTTTTCCGATTCGTCGAGGCGGACCCAGGCCAACACCCCCAGCATGGAAGCCAGCAAGAACAGCGCGAGAATGATTTTGACGCCGGCGTGGCGCAGGAAATCGCTGGAGGCGCCGCTGGCGGCGGGAGATGCGGTGTCCATGGACGGAACCTCGCGCAATGAGGGTTGGGCCCCCGGAAGCGCGCGGAATGTAGTGGTCCCCTGGTGGGGTGTCAATGAAAACGCGCCGCCGCCCATCCCTCCTGGTTTTGGGGGCAAACAGAAACTGAGGGAAAGCCGCCGGCTGGGTCCTCACTCCCGCACGACGGCGCCGCGGCCGCCGCGGCGCGGGTCGCCATAGGCCTCGAAACCGTCCCCGGCGCGCGCGACCGCATGAACCCCGCCGAAGAACATGTTCAACTCTGGAAATTCCACCACCTGGGCGTAGCCCTCGCGCAATTCTCGAATCCGTTCCGCCGCCATGCCCGCCGTTTCAAAAGACAATCTTCCACCGTCAAAATGCAGGCGGGGAGCGCGGATGGCGTATTCCAGCGTGTGGTCATCCACATAGCGGTTGATCAGCGCCTGCAGGATGGCCGAGCGGATGCGGTTGGATCCGCCGCTGCCCAGCACGGCCACGGCGCGCCCATCCTGCATGACCAGGGTGGGACACATCATGGAAGTCATGCGCGTCCCTGGCGGGGCGGCGAAAAACCCCGCGGGGTTGATGTCCTCCTCACCCAGGAAATTGTTGAGCATGACGCCCGTTCCCGGCGCCACATAGCCGCACGACTCTCCATGGGATGTGGTGACGCCGCAGGCGAAACCGTCGCGGTCCAGCACGCTGACATGGGTGGTGTTGCCAAGGGGATTGTCATCGCGCCGGAGCGGGCGGCGGATCGGCGCATCCCCCAACCCTCGCAGCAGGTTCTCGACAGACGCGGCGGACAACATGCCGCGCGCCAGTTCCATGTCATACAGGGCTTCGTGGAAGGACTTGCCGCCGGTGGGGATGTTGCGCAACCGGTTGCAGGCCTCCAGCGCGCGGGCGATGGCGTGGAAGCGTTCCGCCGGACCCATGCGTTCCGCGTGTTCCCGCTGGAGCACCGCCAGGCCCAAGGCGATCATCAACCCGCCGATGGTCGGCGGCGGATTGAGCGCGACCTCGGCTCCGCCGGCGCGGGCCAGCAACGGCTCGCGGCGCAATACCTGGTAAGCCCGCAGATCTTCCAGTGAGAGATGGCTGCCCTTCTCCCGCAGAAAACCGGCGATCCCTTCCGCCACCCCGCCGGAATAGAACGGCGCGGGCCCTTCCTTCACCAGCAATTCAAGCGAGTCCGCGAAATCCGGGTTGCGGATGATGTCACCCTCGCCGGACAACCCGCCGCGCGGCGCGAAAATCGCCCGCATGCCCTTGCTGCTCAGCGCGATGGGTTCCAGAATCCGGAAAATCGCGGCGGCCTGCGCGCTCAAGGCCACGCCCCGTCTGGCGGCGCGAATGGCGGGGGCGGCCACTTCCTCCAGGGTCAACCGCCCATGACGGCGGTGGATTTCATGCAGCCCCATCAGGCAGCCGGGAACCGCCACCGATCCCGCGCCGATATGAAAATCCTGGGTGGCGGGCCCAAACGACAGCGAGACCGTGAAAAATTCGATATCCTCCGGACGTCCAGCCAGTCCGGGGACCACGCCGAAGAAATCGTAGAGGATCGGTTCGCCTTCGCGGGGGTCGAAAATGGCCGCGAATCCGCCGCCGCCGCCGCCTGTCAGCGCCGCTTCCGAGGTGAAGGAGGTGAGTTTGGCGGCGACCGCGGCGTCCACCGCGTTGCCGCCCGCCTTCAGGATTGCGGACGCCGCCGCCAGCGCGTGTTCATCTCCCGCCGCGATGGCGCCCAGCCCGGACATGAATCAGCGGGTGATCGGCAAGACGCTGAAGGCGTCGGTCAGGCGCTCCAGCACGTTCAGATCCCGTCCATTGAAAGCGAACAGCGTGTTCATGTCGTTGCCCGGCTTCAGGCGGATGGTGTCAATCTTGATGCGCGCGCCCGCCGCCCGATCATCGCCCTGGAATTTCGGCAGCACCACGGTCGGCGGCACGTTGGCGGGCAGGTAGACATCCCACTGCTTGCCGCCGCGCTGGCGGAAATTCATGCGGTAGAAATGGGCGCTCTGCACCTTGGCCAGCCGGATATTCCGCGTGCGGCCATCGTACTGCGAGCCTTCCGGCAGCCCCAGGAAGCCATCCTGGAACACCACCGTCTCCGGCAAGCGGCTGGTGATGGAGATACGTCCCGAGGACATGCCCAGGGTGTTGCTCTGGAAGTCCACCTCGAAGCTGGTGGCCAGCACCACCACATAGTACTCGCCGATTTCCAGGCCCGAGTGGTTGGGCGCGAAACGCAGATCCAGCGGCTGCACCTGACCATCGCGGAATTCATCGCTCTGGTTCTGGTCCAGTCCGCCGGTCAATCCCAGCGGAACCGTGCCCCAGCCCTCCACCTTGGTGCCTCCCAGAATGATCACGCCTTCCAGCAACTTGCCCTGGAAGCGCGGCAGGATGGGCACTTCGACGCGGGTCTTCAGCAGCAGGCGCTGGGCGGGCTTCAGATTCACCTTGGGGAAGCTCTTGTAATCCGGCACCTTGTCGTTGCGGTCGCCATCGCCATCCAGGTCCTTGGGATCAGCCACCAGCGGCAATCCCTTCAATTCGATATTCGGCTTGACGTCATGGCGGAAGGTATTCAGCAGGGGGAGGGTTTGGCGCAGGATGGTGGGGATATCCACGCCGCCTTCCAGGGCCGAATTGATGAGCGGCAGCAAGGTGGCGGAGCTGAGTTTGCCGCCCAGCGCCCAGGCCGCGCGCAAACCGGGATCGCCCAGCGCGAAAACTTCCGTCTTGATCGCCAGGGTGTCGCCCAGGCCGAAGACCGTGCCGCCAGGGACCGGGAACTGCGCGCCCTGGAAGAAGGGAATCTCCGTGTTGATCGGCCCGCCGATGATCTTGGTGAGGTCCAGCCCCACCAGTTCGCCGGAAATGGATACGCCGCCGAATCCCATGAAAATGTCGCCTTCCCGGATTTCGCTGAAGTCCATCTTGCCGGTGATGCCGGTGGCGAATTCATCGCTGACATTGGGCTTGAGCGGAACCGCGATATCCCGCGCGTTGACGCTGTACGCGGTCACGAAGGTGAAATCCGGATTGAAGACGGACAGCACGTTCAACGGCGGATTGATATTCTCGAAGAACGCCGTGCCGTCGTTGCCGGTCAGTTGCTGGCCGACGCCGCCCGCATGCTCGATTTCCACGATGCTGCCTGACAGCGGCTTGCCGGTTTCCGTATTGGTCACCACCACCCGGACGCCATTGGGCTTTTTCGGCTCGCCGGGGTTGGTGAAGGCCACCGGCGGGGACAGGATTTCCGGCTTGTTCTTGAGCCGCGCCGTCACCTGGGTGGTTCCCGCGGTTTTCCCGCCGGTCATCTGGCCGCTGGACTGGTTGATGGCCGCCACGCCAGTCTCCGTGGAGAACCACTCAAATTCCTGACCAGGGATGATCTTGCCTTCCTGGTCGGTGGCGATGGCCTGAAGCTGTTTCTTCTCGTTGGGGGCGATGGTTCCCGGCGGAGTCAGGATGCGCACCGCCACCACGTTGTCGGAGGGCGGCTTGGGCCGGCACCGCCCGGCGGAACAGATTTCCGTGGGGAAGCAGTCATCCGGACCGCGGCAGACCTTGCGCACGCAGCGTCCATCCAGGCATTCGGTGGGCTCGCCCTCGGGACCCGGTTCGCAATCGCTGTCGGAATTACATTCAAGGATTCTCCGGCACTCGCCGTTGTCGCAGAAGTAATCCGAACCAAATTCGGGGTTGGCGGTGCAGTCCGCGCGGACGGTGCATTTCTTCTTGTCGTCAATGCCGTCCTTGTCCTTGTCCACGTCGGGGGAGACCGTGAAGCGGTCCTCGTCCTGCCCGGCGTCGGGATCAAATCCAGTGTCTTCCTCGCCGGCGTCCTCGACCAGGTCGCCGTCTTGATCCACCACGTTGCCGTCAATATCCACCACGGTTCCGGCATCCGGATCCACGTTGGGGCAGACCCCGCCGGGGCAAAGCCGGTCAATATCCAGCGGACAGTCAATGCCGGGAGTGCAGGGAGCGTCCAAGTCGCTGCGTCCGCAGCCCACCAGCATGGGGACGGACAGCAACAGGATCGAGGCGGCGCGAATCCAGGTTTTCATGGCTTTGTCGAGAGTTCTGCCGTTGTGAAACCCATGCAACTTTGGGGGTCATGACAACAGGATAGATTGTTTTCCGGCAGCCCGGGGAGATAATAGAGGGGTTCCCGGCCCAATTGCAAAGGGAATTTTGAATGTCCCGCCAGAATCCTCCCCCAGAACCGGATGACCTGATTCTCGGCCGTTACTCCCTGGGCCGCCGGGCCGGGCGCGGCGGCATGGCGGAGGTCTTTGAAGCGCGCGACCTGCGGACGGGACGGCGGGTGGCTGTGAAAATGCTGCTGCCATGGGTCTCCTCCGACCTGGAAGTCCGCCGCATGTTCCGCGACGAAATGGCGATTCTCCACGAAATCCGCCATCCCAACGTGACGCGCGCCCTCGACGCCGGCGAACACCAGGGCCAACTGGCGCTGGTGATGGAATGGCTCGACGGCCCGGTGCTCCATCACCTGATCCAGGATACGGCCGCCCGCGGCGTGGCAGTTCCTCCCCTGGTCTGGTTGTGGATGGCGTGCGAACTGCTGTCCGCGCTGGATGCGGTCCACGGGCATGCGCCGCGCGGCGCGCCCGCCGGGCTGGTCCACCGGGATGTCACCCCGGAAAATCTCATGTTGCACGGGGCGGCGCGGCTGGTGCTGACCGATTTCGGCGTCGCCTGGATGCGCGAACGCCTGGCGCGCACCCAGACCGGCGTCATCAAGGGCAAGCGCGGTTACCTGACCCCGGAACAGGTGTTGGGCCTTGGGGTCAGCGCCCGGACCGACCTGTTTCAGGCCGGGCTGACCCTCTGGGAACTGGCCACCGGCGAACCCCTCGCCGCCGCGGAAAGCGAGGCGGCGGAGCGCGATCTGCTGCTCGATTGGCGCACGCCTCCCCTGCGCGAGTTCCGCCCGGACCTGGCGCTTCATCAACAGTGGCTCGAACGCATGCTGGAAGCCCGCCCGGAGAACCGCTTTCCGTCCGCGCGCGACGCGCTGAAGATTCTGCCCGTTCCGGACGCCATCCAGCGCATTGAAATCCGGCGCTGGCTGCTGGATCAGGACTTGCTCATGGATGCGCGGCGGCCCCGGCGCATCACCCGCGCGGGATGATGATCCTTACACGGCCTGTTTCCACCAGCAGGGCGGAAACAAGCGCGATCCTGTGAAGGGATGCAAGCGGGCTTTGGCTTCCGGCGCTGGAATGCGGCGGCCGGAAACAAGCCCGCGGAGGCCTGTCACATGGACAGGATGGTGTTCACGATTTGATCCAGGTACCGGTACAACAGCTTCATGTTGGTCTTTTCCGGATCAAACATCAGGTAAATGCCCAGCGCCTTGCCCGGCACCACCGGCTGAATCAGGTGGTTGCCGCGCGGATGCAGGATCACCACACGCTCAAATTCCGCCTCGATATTGCCCACCCGCAGCGCCTCGATCTGCATCTTCATCATCTCGGGCTTGAGGCCGTGGGAGTTCGGGGCCTGCACCAGCACCGCGCCGCTTTTCAGATCAATGATGGCCGCGCCCTGGATGCCCACGCAGTCGAGCGCCAGGCCAATGGCCGCCTGGGTCTTGGAGATGGATGAATCCGGGGCCGCGCGGCTTTTTGACGTGGTTTTGGGGCGCAGTGCGCTGGCCCGCTGCAACTGCAAGGCGTCTGCGCCGAAGTTGGCGCCCGCAATGGTCAGAAACAACTGCGCCTTGGGATGTTCGGGATCAATCTCCAGCACTTCGTTCCAATACTGCACCGCGTCGTTCACCATCCCCTTGTTGTAGAGGTACTCGGCCTGCTTGAGCAGGGAATCCACGCGCTGCTGCTGGTGTTGATCGTCGTTGTTGGAGCCTTGATTGGACATGGTCATGCCGTAGCCGTAAGAGTCGTGCATCGTTCCCCCAATGGAACATTGTCATTACAATATTGTCGTACGAAAATCAATGAGAACGGCGTGCCGCAATGGTACGAAATTCCGGAACAAATTGCAAGGATTTCAAGCGTTTTCCGGACGCCGGGAGCGGGAAATGATTTTTTCTGGCGCTGCCCGACGGCCAAATATGCGGTAGCAAAAATACAGTGCGATTGAAATCTGCACCATGGCGCCCCCATAGGGAATCCATACAAACAGGGCTCTCAGGCGCGCTTCCTCCTGCAACCAGTGCTCCGTGGGTTGATGCACAAACATCAATGAAAACGCCAGGGTGCACACCACCACGGCGAGCAGGCCAAAAGCGCCAATCCGGGCCGCATTCCGCTGGTGGCGCAGCCAGACATATCCGCCCCAAAACAGGATATGACCAAACAGCAACGTGCGGGTGAAGCTCCATCCCGGATTCCATGATTTCATCTTCAACGCCTGGGAGACGCCGCTGGCCAATCCTGCCTGAAGGGCGGGCAACAGCGCGGCGGACGACAACACGATCACCACCAGACCGATGATGGTGACAATCCGGCGCTCCCAGTCCACGCCCATGGTGCGCTTCCGCTTGGGGCGAACGATCTCGTAGAAGGGGACTGCAATCACGCCAAAGTAATACAGACCGGCGAAGACATACTCCAGCAACAAATCAAGACCGGGCGGATCATTCACCCAGCGGAACAGGAACAGCAGGCTCTCCTGCCCGGCCATGACCAGGGTGACGCCCGCCAGAATCAACAACGCCCGTTGGCGCACAACCCGGTAATCGTTGTGACGGATCAAGGTCAGGTGCATGCCCCACAACAGGCAAAACAGGCACACCCTCAGCGCTTCCCGGATCGCTGTGTATTTGGCCGCCAGGATCATGGCGGGATGAAAACGCACCCAATATTCGCCGCTCAGATTGTAGATGAAACCAATTCCGACCACCCCCGCCATCGCCACGAAAAACGGCAGGTTTTCCTGCAGTTCGACAATATGGGGTTCGCGCGGTCCCGCCATCGGCTACTCGCCCGTCTTGCCTGGCTTTCTGGTGCGCTTGCGGCCGCCGATCAGACGCCGGAAAAACCCATCTTCCTCCGGCTTGTCATCGTCCTCTGGAGCGTCTCCGGGCGTGACCGCCGCAGCGGCTTCTTCAGCCTCACCGGCTGGTTCCTCGCCAGAGGGTTCCGGTTCCGGCGCGGACTCTGGAACAGCCCCGGCCATCTCCGGACCTTCCTCCGGCGGAGGATTGCCGGCCTCCGGGGCGGGAGCGGCCCCGGCCTCCGGAGAAGCGCCGGGAATGATTTTGTCCGGCATGGTGGTCTCTTCCGGAAACTCCGCGGCGGCGGGCGGCGCGGTGACTTCCTCACCTTCAAAACCAGCGCCATTGGTGTCGCGGGCGGAAGTATCCTCGTCCTCGCCCAGACCCGCCAGCGCACGGGTGTCTTCCGGAGACAGATCGTAAAGCTGAAGCTCCTTCTTGCCCTCACCTTCTTCTTCCGCGGCTTCCACGGCCGGAGCCTCTGGCAGCGGCGCGGACAGATCGAGCAGCTTCAACTCGTTTTCCATGCGGTACCGGACAGCGGCGCCGTGTGCTTCCAGCCCCTCCATCGCGGTCAGCGTCATGAGATGGCGTGAGACCTCCGCGAGCCCCGCGCGCGAGAACATCATCACGCTCTGGCGCTTGTAGAACTCATATACAGACAGCGGACTGAAGAAGCGCGCACTGCCGCCAGTGGGCAATACATGGTTGGGGCCGGCGATATAATCTCCCACGGTTTCCGGAGTATAGGGCCCCAGAAACAGCGCTCCCGCCGCGGGGAACCGGGAAATATACTCGCGTGGATTCTCCAGCAGCACTTCCAGGTGTTCAGGCGCGAATTCGTTGACCAGTTCGATGGCCTCGTCGAGGGTGTTGGTGACGATCGCCGCGCCGAAATCATGAAGGGACGCCTGGGCGATGGGCCGGCGCGCCAGGCTCCGCAACAACTGCCGGGTTCCGGCGATGACTGCGCGCGCCAAGGCCTCGCTGGGCGTCACCAGAATGCATACCGCGCGCTCGTCGTGTTCGGCCTGCGAGAGCAGATCGTGGGCGATCAGCATGGGATCATTCTGTTCGCTGGCGATCACGCAGACCTCGGAAGGCCCCGCGACCATGTCAATATCCACCTCGCCAAAAACCAGCTTCTTGGCGGTGGCCACCCAAACGTTGCCGGGACCCACAATCTTCTGCACGCGCGGAATGGTTTCCGTGCCATACGCCAGCGCCGCGATCGCGTGCGCGCCGCCCATGCGGAACACCCGGTGCACCCCCGCGATTTTCGCGGCGGCGTAGAGACCCGCCGAGTAGCGCTCCTTGACCGGACTGACCAGCACGATCTCCTTCACCCCCGCCACCTTCGCGGGAACAACGTTCATCAGCACGCTGGATGGATACGGCGCGGCGCCGCCCGGAGCGTACACCCCCACGCGCTCGAAGGGGAGGACGGTTTGCCCCAACATATATTGACCCGGATCGCCACCCGCGGACGGCGGGACCGAATACTGGAACCCCTCCATCACCTGACGGCGGTGATAGTCTTCAATGCGGGCGGCGGCGGCTTCGAGGGCTTCCCGCTGATCGGCGGGCAGGGAATCGAGGGCGGCGTCCAGTTTTTCCTGCCGGACTTCAAAATCCGCCGGATGCAGGTGCAGGCCGTCGTGCTTTTCCACGAACTCGCGCAAGGCCAGATCTCCGCGCAACCGCACCAGTTCGATGATCTCCCGGACCTTGGCGGTGATGTCCACCGTGCGGGCGACCCGGCGCCCGGCGATGGCGCGGAACTCGGCGCGAAAAACCTTGTCATTCACATGCAGCAATTTCATGGGCTGGGCTTTTACCAGCGGGATCGCTCACCCGCAAGCAACCCGTCGCACGGCGGCGGCTCCCGTTTGCTGAACCGCAACTCCGCCCCTTTCCGTTGTCTCCCGGATTTTTCACGCTCCGGCGCGTTACGCCGCCCCTTCATTCATTGTGCGTCATACGCGAGCCACACCCATCCCCTCATTGCTTGCACAACAGGCAGGGAGAGCCGGGGTCAGGCGGACAGACCATGTGGACGCGCCCGGACACCCACGATGAAAACGCGGCTCCCCCCATCTACGAACTGGCTCTGGCGGACAGTACGCGCGGGCGGCGTGCAAAACACGGCCGCAACCACGCGGCCCCGCATCCAGTCCATTCTGTTTCAATACCCGCCTACCATTTGTAGGCGAACAACATGCGCGCGGCCAAACCCATAATCATGAACACAATCATCATCATCCAGAACGGTACGTCGCTGGAGGTCAGGACGAAGATCAGCAGTCCGATGACAATCCCCAAACCACTGCTGAACAGCGTCACCTTGAGTTGCCGCGATTGATCGGCCTGGGCGGCCTCCTCTGTCCGCCACTCCTTGAGTTTTTCCTGAAAGCCAGGTTCCGCCGCCGGATTCATTTCGTTGTAGTACGAACCCCGGTATGGCTGATGCGGCTTCAAGACCGGCGGCGGAAGATGAGGGCTTGGCGCCCAAACCGGTCCCGGAGGCGAAGTCCCGGGCGGCGCGGGCGGATAAACAGGCGGCGGATATCCCGGAGATGAATATCCCGGCGGCTCCAGGGAGACTGGCGCGGACGGCGGCGCATCCAGTTCCAGCGCGGGTTCGTGGCTTTCTGGCGCGGTCAGTATCCGGTTTTGCGATGGATGGAAAGACAAATGCGCGGCGGGATCATGCTCCGCATCCACGGGCGCGCCTGCGGAGGGGGGACGCCATGGAACCGCATGCGCGAAAGGATCGGCGGGATTCGCCGGCTGCAGTGTCACGGGCGCAGGGCTGGCGGGCGAAACAGGCTCCTCGCCGGGCGGCGGTGCGCTGGGCGCGGCTGAATAAGGCGACGGCGCCTGCCGCGGCGGCTGGGCGTTCAGATCCGCGCCGCAATTGAAACAGAACCCGGCGGTTTGCAGGTTGTTCCAGCCGCATTTGCGGCACATCCGGTTGGCGATCTGCTGCACGGAAGCACGCGGCGCCGCTGCCGGAGGCGGAGAAGGCTCCGGCGTTGCGGACGGAGAGAAAGCAAACGCCGCGGACGCGGGTTGCCTGGCGGGGTCATGGGGAAAACCAGAATTGGCGGATTGCTGTTCGTCCGGCGGCGCCAGATCGAGCGGGTTGACCGCATCCCCCGTATCATGGGGCATGGTCACCACTTTCAGGCTGACCGGCCGTCCGGCGGGTTGGGCGGATCCCTCTGGCGCATTCTGGGGTGGTTGATCTGGATCTTCAGGCGTCATGCTGGTTTCCTGTACCCATATTGTCCACACCCGTCTTCCTCATGGATATCTCAAGTAACACCACGCATGCGGTTTCTGTCAAAAGGGTTGTGTTTCCCGGGATCATGGTTGCGAACTCCGGTTCATCCAGCCGCGGGAAAAACCTCTGGAGTCTGATGCGGAAAAATTTTCCAGGCCGGGGTGTGATGCGCGACACACGCGATCAATTCAAAAAAATTTTGCGGCGCGTGCTGGTGGTCACAGAACTTTTTCACGGGTTCAGGCGTCATACGGATGGACGGTTGGGGAAAGCAGCAGTTCCAGCCGGGTCCGGAAAACCCACGAGGTTCTTGCATGGAGGGGACCCTTGTGATTAGCTCTCCGGGCAGTTGTTCGCAACCAGCATTCCTCCAACGGAGAATCCCATGAAGAAGCTTGTCAATCTCAGCGTGTTCGCTCTCGCCCTTGTCGCCTTCGCCGGCGGCG
The DNA here is from genome assembly GCA_022072125.1 of Myxococcota bacterium. GTDB lineage: Bacteria > Myxococcota > JAJVIH01 > JAJVIH01 > JAJVIH01 > JAJVIH01. The sequence continues at coordinate 81,578 of JAJVIH010000030.1, forward strand.
CTTTCGCGTGCCCGGGCGACGGCAAGGAGTCCGCCTCCTCGGACAACACCACCGTGGCTCAGGCCGACGGGAAGGCCGCCAAGACCAAGGATGGCAAGTCCACCGAAGGCGGCGGCGACACCGGCGGCAAGGTCAAGAAAGCCAAGGGCGGCAAGGCCAAGGGCGGCGACAACAAGGACAACAAGGACGGCAAGGGCGGCGGCTGATTTAGCCCCCCTTTGGGTCCAACCCATCAAAACGGCGGTCCCGCGGACCGCCGTTTTGTATTTTCAACAAGGTTGCGAAACGGCGCCCCTTCCGCTCCGCCGCGCCGGGATGTTTTCCCAGATTGGGACTCGGAATGATCAAGGCGCTTGAAAAGAACTCCCGCTTTCGTTAGGAATGCCGGACGGGAAAGTTTCAGAAAAGTCAGAGGGATTTGTCGTGAATGAACCTCAACCGATGGTTCTGCATTTTATCTCCGGGAAATACCGGGGCGGGCAGTTCCCCATCCAGCCCGGGCAGGAAATTGTGATTGGCCGTTCCAGCGATCTCGACATGGTCTTGGTCGAGGACATGGTCAGCCGCAAACACTCCAAAATATCCTATTTGCCCGATGGCATTTATATCCAGGATCTGGGTAGCACCAACGGCACTTTCGTCAACGGCGAACGGATCAAACGCACCAAACTGAAGGAAGGCGACCGCATCCTGGTCGGCACATCCATTCTCAAGCTGGAAAAGGACGGCTTTGAGCCCAGCCCGGAATCCGAGGCCGCGCGCCAGGGCCGCCGGCCGCGCAGCGGCCAGAGCACCATGGCAGGCTCCCTGGAAGAGATTCCCCTGCCGGACCTGATGCAGTTGTTCTCCACCAGCCGCAAATCCGGCGTGCTGGTGATCAACAACCAGGACACCAAGGGAAAAATCCATTTCCGGGAAGGGCGCATCGTTTACGCTTCCATCAACGACAACCACGACCTGGGACCGCAGAAGGCCATCTACCGCATGATCGCCTGGGACAAGGGCTTTTTCGAGTTGCAGGCGCCCACCGATGAAGAGTTCATGATCGAACTCGACGAGCCGGTGGAGTCGCTGTTGATGGAAGGCATGCGGCTCAAGGATGAAATCGGCCGCTACAAGGACCATGTTCCCGGCCTGAGCGCGCGGTTGAAGGTGAACCTGCCGCTGGGCGCGCCATTGCGCGCGCTGGAGCCCGCGCTGCTCGACATGTTTCAGCATGTGCTGAACGATGGCCGCGTGGAGAGCATCCTCAACGAAAGCCCGGAGAGCGATCTGGAAACCGTGCGCCTGCTCTCCGAATTGGTCAAGAAGAAATATATCGTGGTGGATTAGCCCGCGCGGGCGATCGCCCCGGGATCACTCCGGGTCGCAAACGCCGTTGCAGGTCTGCTCGATGACACCCGCCCGCAAAAAACGATCAATCTGCTTTTTCGCGGCGGGCAGCGCGCGGATCATCAAATGGGTTCCGTTGTTGGCGTCCGGCGCGAGATCACCCTGGGGCGCGGGCGCCGCCTTGAAATCCCATTCCACGTAACCACTGCCGGAATGCGGATACGGTTGCTCCTTCAATCCCCACGGCGACGACGGTCCCGGGGTCATGTAGGGAACGCCAGCGGCCCGCGCGAGCATCTCCGACGCCTTGTTGGCCACTTCGGAATCCTCGCGGGCGATGTGCATCAACACCTGTTTGTCCGGAGTGTCCGGCAGGCGGTCCGTCAGCATACGGGCGCCGTATCCCAGCGCCTCGGCGCGCACCCACAAATCCTGCACCTGCGAGAGCGCGAACAGGCGATCAAAATTTCCCGGGTAACTGCTGGTGAGCACCAACATGAAGGCGGAAAAATCCACGCTGCGGGTCAGCATGAATGAAAACGCCTGGCCGGGCACGCCGAGGACTCCCCGCTTCACCCACGGCGACAGCGCCATATACGGCGTCCCCATGATGCCGCCCAGGCTGTTGCCATAATACAGCACCTCGCCGGCTTCCACCCTGACCTTGCCATCCAGGGTCACGCGCGGATCGCCGGCGAAGGGGCCCTTCATCATCGCCGCCAACAACACCTGATTGAGAATGCCCTGATGCAACCGGTCTGGAACCTCGGGGAAACGCGACAAATCGGGGACCACATTGCCGGCGATATGGCCCAAATCCTCGCGGCACATGCCCCACCAGTCCGACGCCGCCACCAGATAGTTGTATTCATCGGCCTGCTGGCGCAGGAAAATCCCCTCTTTTTCGCTGAGCATGATCTGGCCGGACAACAGCAGTCCGTGGCCATAATGCAGCAAGGCGAGGGTTCCGCCTTCCCGGACCGCCTTGCGCGGGATGACGGCCTGGAAAGGAGCATTCGCCCAGCCCTGAAACACCGGATTCTCCTGTGCGTCGAGGACAAGGCGTCCGCCCGGCTTGACGCTGTCGAGGTAGAGCGGAACGCGAAAGGTTCCCGTCAACCGGCGCGCGAGGTGGGGCTCCTGTTCCGCGGTGAAATCCTCGACGCGGGTAATGGCGTATTCCGGACCGCTCGCGGGCAGGCGGCCCAGGGCGTCATCGCGCATGCGCAGCAGGCGTCCGGCGATGGCGGTCTGGCTCATCACGTCGAAATCCCACGCCAGTTGCAGGCCGGCCCGCGCCACGCCCGCCTTCTCCAGGGCCGTGAACAGGGCTTCGAAGCGCGGCCGCCGTTTCTCCAGCGCTTCGTGGTTGGAGGGACGTTTGTCGCGCAGCGCGAGGAATGCGGGCGATGGCTGGATTTCCGCACCGCCGGCGGTTCGCATCCCGCGCAGGGCCACGCCATAACGTCCGCCTTCGCGCAGCCGCTCCAGCAACCGGATGTACACGGCCCGCCGCGGATCGGTTTTGGTTGTCTGCTGGCTGATTTCCAGCACGTGGGCGATACGGCGTCCGCTGCCCAGTTCCAGCACCACGGTGGGTGAACCCGGCTCCAGCGAGCGGGCGGGATTGCCCCAGTCCGCCGCACCCTCGGGGTCAAGGTCCGCGAAGTAGAACAGTATCTGCGGCTGCGGCGAATAACCGTCCAGGGTGTCGTATTCGCTGGAGTGGATGGACTTGCCCTGGGTGTTTTTGGGCAGGGCCGCGGCGGGGATTTTCAGCCGCTGTCCGGTGGGGGTGGACGGGTCCGCTTCCAGGTACAGGCTGGATGGATAGGGGAAGGCGCAGTAAGAGGGGTCCAGCGGATCGCATTCCGGCCGGCTGTCAATGGCGATGGGTTCGCCGGCCGTAACCGGAGAGGCGCCGCCGGAATCAGCCATTCCGCCATCCCCGCCTGCGCGGGCGTTCGTCCCTTCGTTCTCCGGGGAACAGGCGGACAGGAAGAAGACCACCGCCAGCATCCAAATGAATATCCGCGCCATATCATCACCACCGGAACAAGTCCCGGCGACGATAGGTCAAGCCGCCCTGGGATGGCAATGGGCCTCAACGCACCGAGATGATCACGAACAAGATGGTCTTGTTGCCCCGTTGGTGGGTGGGAGCGGGATACTCCGCGCCGAGTTGGTAGGCTGTCTGGATATCATCCCAGGTAATCATGGCCGTGCCGATTTGGTCGTGAGCCAAAATATCAACATCCATGAGGTTGATTTCCACCCGGGGCTTAAAGGAGGTTGGCACGTTAAGCCATCCAGTGTTGGTCCATTTGGGCATGAAGGTATTACCAACCTTGGGTAACTTTTTCTTATCTTCGAAGAAGCCCGATCCCACATCCAGCCCTATTTCGCCGCGAGGGTCCGGCGGCTCGAACACGCCGTTAACAGAAGATGCGAAAAATTGTGTGGCTGCTCCATATCCTGCCGGAAGCGTCATCGCCAACGCCTGAGCAAGTTTGGAATCAATTATCATCCTGCTCGGTCCATCCCATACTTTGCCATCTGCTTTTCCAGGAGAAATTATCGCACCGTGGACCAGAATCGTGACAGTTTCTGGCATGGGTCTTGTACAATCCACCTGACAGGTAGCATAAGTTTCGCCCGGGAGTTCACACTGGCGGTTGCCGCATACGGCTTTACAATCGGCGGGACAGGTGGCTTGGCTTTCGTCCGGATCACATTCGAAATCCCCGCACCTGATCTTGCAATCTCCCGGGCAATTGGCCTTGGTTTCTCCGTTGTCGCAGGTTCCATTGCCACATTGCAATATGCAGTCCTGACGACAGTCTTGTATTGTTTCCACGCCCTCGCAGCGACCATCGCCGCAGAACTCCTTGCAGTCCTGAGGGCATGAGGCCAGGGTTTCGCCCTTTTGACAGAGAGTGTTGCCGCAGATGGGGCGGCAGTCTTCCGGGCAGCTTTCCAGGGTTTCATCCCCGTTGCAGAACAGGTCTCCGCAGATCGGCGCTTTACCACCCGCATCAGTGTTCTCGTTGCCGATACTGTTGGGAGAGTTTTTACCTCCGCAAGCAGTGAACAAAAGGCATACGGCAGTGAAAGATGAAATCTGGCGATTCACGATGATTCCTTTCCGGCAGCCAAACGAAGTCCGACCTTACCCCCCCAGCAAAAGTCAAGCCAGAAACGTGATATGGGCGTATTCACCGGCTGGATTTCGTCTTGGCGCAAATAGGAAGGGGATTCACAAAAAGCGGGCCGCGGGCCGCCCACATGCATGTCAGAAAACCGCGGGGGAATTGACAAATCCCTGAATTGCTGTGTTTATTCGCCGTCTGGAAGGGTAGTCAGCAACGGGAGCGGTCCGCCGCCCCGCTTTTCTTTTTTCAGGAGACGCCATGTCGAAGAATCACAAGGTCGCCAATGAATCCCTCGCCGATGCGGGAAAACTCAAGATCGAATGGGCCGAAGCCAATATGCCCGTGCTGATGCACCTCCGCGAAAAAGCCATCAAGGACAAGCCCCTGGCGGGCCAGCGGGTGGCCGGCTGCCTGCACGTGACCAAGGAAACCGCCGTGCTGGTGCGCACCATCATCGCCGCCGGCGCCGAAGTATCATGGTCGGGCTGCAATCCCCTCTCCACCCAGGATGAAATCGCCGCCGCCCTGGCGGTGGATGGCGTGTCCATCTACGCCTGGCACGGCATGAGCGTGCCCGAGTTTTATTGGGCCATTGACCAGACCCTGACCTTCAAGCCCACCCTGACCCTGGACGACGGCGCCGACCTGATCACCACCGTCCACACCAAACGCACCGACCTCCTTCCGGGCGTGATTGGCGGCACCGAGGAGACCACCACCGGGGTACACCGCCTGCGCGCCATGGCCAAGGCCGGCGCCCTCAAATATCCCATCATCGCGGTCAACGACGCCGAAACGAAGTGGGATTTCGACAATGTGTACGGCACCGGCCAGTCGTCGCTGGATGGCATCCTGCGTGCGACCAGCGTGCTGGTGGCGGGCAAGAATTTCGTGGTGGCGGGCTACGGCCACTGCGGGCGCGGCGTGGCCATGCGCGCGCGCGGCGCGGGCGCCCGCGTCATTGTCACCGAGGTCAAGCCGACGGCGGCGCTCAAGGCCCATCTCGAAGGCTTCGAGGTGCTGCCGATGGATGAAGCCGCGAAGATCGGCGATATCTTCATCACCGCCACCGGCATGAAGGATGTCATCGTCAAGCGCCACTTTGAAACCATGAAGGACGGCGCCATCGTCTGCAACACCGGCCACTACGACTGCGAACTGAACCTGAACCACCTGAAGGAACTGGCGGAGCGCGTGCGCACCGTCCGTTCCAACAACGAGGAATACAAACTCAGGAACGGGCGCCGTGTCTTCGTGCTGGCGCAGGGCCGCCTGGTCAATCTGGCCGCGGCGGAAGGCCACCCGTCGGAAGTCATGGACATGAGCTTCGCCAACCAGTTTCTGTCGCTGGTCCGTCTGGCCAAGGAAGGCAAGAAACTGCAGGCCGCCGTATATGACATCAGCGAGGAGCAGGACCAAGAACTGGCCTCGGTCAAGCTGGCCGCCACCGGTCTGTCCATTGACAGGCTGACCCCGGAGCAGATTGCTTACCAGGACGACTACCTGGCCGGCACCTGATCCCGCCGCGCCATGTCCTTATCCGGACACCTCCGCCACGCCGGGGATGTCCGTTTTTTTGCGAAATCGCTTGCAGCGTCCCCCGGGTGGAGTAAGTTGTCTGGCGCAACAACGCCATCCCGGTTGAGTCGGCATCCGCGAAATCATGACGTTTTCGCCGGTTCCCGCGGTCACAACCTGACAGACGGCAGCACCATCCACCATGTCGCACCTGTGGAACGATAACGATCGCCTGCTCATGCTGCTGCACGCGCTGGTGTCCCTGTTCACGCTCTTCGCATCCACCCGGGCGGCCGGAGCCAGCCTGATCGCCTTCCGCAAAAGCGCCCTGACCCGCAACGAACGGCGGTTTGTATACGCCAGCCTGGCGCTGTCCGCCGCGAGCGCGCTGACCGGATTCATCGTGTACCCGCCTTACAAGCTGGACGTGCGGATGGTGGTTTTCGAGCCCAACCACCGCTGGCTGGTTTCCCTGTTTGAAATCAAGGAGCATTTTGGCGTGCTGATGCTGGGGGCGTCCGCGGGTTCCGCCCTGCTCGTGCGCGGACAGGCCGATGAGGAATTGCAGCCGCTCCGCCGGTGGTTGCTGGCCGGACTCTGTCTGTGGACAGCTTCCATGGCCTGGTTCGCCGTGTTGTCCGGCTTGGCGATCACCAGCTACCGGTCCGTGGGAGATATGTTGACGCCATGAACGCGCGCCGCGACCTGGTGAGCACGGCCCTGGGGGTGATGGGCTTCAATGTGGTTCACCTGCTGGTGTTCCTCGCCAGTCCGCCATTGCTGCTGTACTGGCCGCAAACCGGGGCGTGGAGCTTCGCGCCGAAATCAGGGGATGCGATTTCGCTCTATGGTCATACCCTGTTTGCGTTGCTGGGCCTTGCGTTGGGATGGTCGGCGGGACGCCTGCTATCCCGGCCGCCATCTGGCGCCGGAGACGGACTGCTCGCGCCGGCGGTTTATGTCGCCGGACTGAGCGCGCTGGCCAATATCATTTATTTGTTCGCGGACAACCCGTTGGGTTGAACCCGGGGGGTCACATCATGCCGCCACCGGCTGCCGGCGGAAGATTTCAGCATCCCGCTTTCCCCGCATATTCCAGCAGGACCGGGCGATCGGCCGGGTCCGGCCGTGACATGACGGGGCGGCGCCTGTCAGGCTTGGGCGGGCACTTCAACGACGTTATAAAACTCGATGATGTCGTTGACCTTCACATCGTTGTAGCCCTCGATGCCGATGCCGCATTCGAATCCCGACACCACTTCCTTCACGTCATCCTTGAAGCGGCGCAGGCTGCCCACCTTGCCTTCGTAGATCTGCACGTTGTCGCGGATCACGCGCACCTGGGCCTGGCGCGACACCTTTCCGTCAATCACCATGCAGCCGGCGATGGTCCCCACCTTGGGAATGCTGAAAGTTTCGCGGACCTGCGCCCGGCCAAGCAGTTCTTCCTTGGTGACCGGTTTGAGCAGGCCGGTGAGGGCCTTCTGCATGTCCTCGATCAAGTGATAGATGACGTTGTACAACTCGATATCAATGCCCTCGCGCTCGGCGATTTCCCGGGCCTGGGCGTCGGGACGGACATGGAAGCCCAGGATCAGCGCGTTGGAAGCGGCGGCGAGTTGCGCATCACCCATGGTGATGCCGCCGACCCCGGAGTGGATGACGCGGATGCGTCCCTTTTCCGACGTGAGCTTTTGCAATGACGCGGCGATGGCGTCCACCGATCCGTGGGTGTCGGCCTTGAGAATGACCCGCACCTCGGGGATGTTTTCCGTCGAAAGCTGGCTGTACAGATCCTTGAGGCTGATGCGTCCGCTGATCGCCAGTTCCCGCTCCCGCTGCTTGGCGGTGCGGTAACGGGCGATTTCCTCGGCCTGATCTTTTTCGGAGACCCCCACCAGGGTGTCGCCCGCCTCGACCACGCCGCTCAGACCCAGCACCTTGACGGGCCGGGAGGGTCCCGCATCCTTGATGGAGCCGCCATGTTCGTCAATCAGGGCGCGCACCTTGCCTGACTCGGTGCCGCACACCACGAAGTCTCCCTTGTGCAGCGTGCCTTCCTTGATCAGGATCGTGGCGACGGCGCCGCGTCCCTTGTCCAGGCTGGATTCCAGCACCACGCCGCGCGCGAAGCGGGTGGGGTCGGCCTTGAGGTCCATGACCTCGGCCTGCAACAGAACGTACTCCAGCAACTTGTCAATATTCTTGTTCATCTTCGCGCTGACTTCAACGCAGATGATGTCGCCGCCCCATTCTTCCGCGACCAGACCATGCTCGGTGAGCATGCGCTTGACCCGTTCGGCGTCCGCCTGGGGTTTGTCAATCTTGTTGATGGCGACAATGATGGGAACCCCTGCCGCCTTGGCGTGGTTAATGGCTTCCACGGTTTGCGGCATGATGCCGTCGTCCGCCGCCACCACGAGGATGACGATGTCGGTGGCCTGGGCGCCGCGGGCGCGCATGGCGGTGAACGCCTCGTGGCCCGGAGTGTCGAGGAAGGTGATCCACTGGTTGTTGTGCTTGACCGTGTAGGCGCCGATATGCTGGGTGATGCCGCCCGCTTCTCCGGCGGCCACGTTGGCCTTGCGGATGGTGTCGAGCAGGGTGGTTTTGCCGTGGTCCACGTGACCCATGATGGTGACCACGGGCGGGCGCGGCCGCAGGTTTTCCGGTTTGGACGCTTCCTGGCTCTCGCCAAGGATATCTTCCTCGGTGCGGGACACGTCTTCCACTTCCCAGCCAAACTCTCCCGCGATCAACTCCGCCAGCCCCACGTCAATGCGCTGGTTGGCGGTGATCATCTCTCCCATTTCCATGAGCTTCTTGATCAACTCCGTGACCTTCAGACCCATCTCGTGGGCCAAATCGCCCAGCACGATGGCGCCGTTGATCTTGATGGGCGTCTTGACCCTGGGAGCATGGGAGACGGCCTCGGCGGGCGCGAAACCGCCGCCGGACTTGCGCGGTCCGGCGCCCTGTTGCTGCTGCTGCTTTTTCTTCTTGGTCTTACCAGCCTTCTGGCCGCTGTAGATGTCCGCGCGGGACATTTCCTTGCGCTTGCGGCCGCCGGGACCATCGCGGTTATCATCACTGGTTGGCGCGCGGGTATCCCCAGGGGTTGAACCGGGAGGGAAGCGATCAGGACGCGCGGAACCTCCCGGCTGATAGCGGGCCACCACGTCGCGGTGTTCCTGCTTGAAGCGTTCCTGCTCCTCCGCCGTCGGACGGTAGAGAATCTGCGCCTGGTTCGGGCTGCGGCGCGGAGAGGCCGTTCCCTCGCGCTCCATTTTGCGCCGCTCGTCGGGCGGCATGGTCGAAACAATGACCGGACCGCCTTCGGTGTCGTCGCTCTTGTACATCTCGATGGCGGGCGCCTTGCGTTCGCGTTCCGGGGCCTGGACAGGCGCGGGACGGGGCGCCGGACGGTTCATCTCCACCACGCGCGGAGCGGATTGTGTTACGGAACGAACCGCGGGGGGAGGCGGTTCCGCCCTGTCCCGGGGAACGGCTGGCGTCTCTTCCGGCTGCACGGATTCCGCGGGGGACGGCGTCTCGGGAGGCGGGGCCGGCGCGGGATCGGGGGATCGCCGCACCACCGGCGCGGCGGCGGGCGCGGGGGCAGGCCCCTTTCCCATCTCGATGCGCTGGGTCACGGCCTGGATGACAGGCTCGCCCACGGCGGCCTCGGGAGCGGCGGCGCGGCGGCGAATGACCACGGCGGACTGAGCGGGGGCCTTTTTCGCCTCCACCTCCGAGCGAATGGTCTTCATGATCAGCCCGGCGTCGAGATCATCCACGCTGCTGGATGCGGTTTTGACCGAAATGCCAAGCTTCTGGGCGCGCTCGACGACCAGCTTGCTTTCGACATTCAGTTCTTTCGCAATATCGTGGATGCGCTTCTTGCCCATGTTGCTCCCTAGATCGCTTGCGCGCTCAACCCCTTGCAAAAACGCCCGGTATTGTAGTGCGAACCAGGCCGTTTAACAATCCAATATCCCGCTCCAGAACTTTTCTCACGCCGGTTTCCCGCACGATCAGCACATCCGCCGCGTCCGCTGGCCAGGGAAATTCCGGGTCCTCGATCACCAGGGCGTCTTCCGGCGCCAAGGCGCCATGGCGCGCGACCGCCATTCCCTCTCCCTCCACCCGTCCGAACCGTCCGAGGCGCCTGGCCGGCTCCTCCCGCAGCATCCCGATGGCCTGCAGGGCCAGCGTCCGGGGATCCATCCGTTGGACCTGACAGCGCAGCGCCGCCGCGAATCCCCGTTTTTTCAGTCCCGCTTCCAGGCACTTCAGGTCCGGGTGGCACCATGCGCCGCGTCCGGACAGTTTGCGCCGGACATCCGGGATCATGCCGTCCGCGGTCATGGCGAAACGCAGCAGGCCGTCCCAACCAGTGATGGCCCCGCACCCCACGCAACGCCGCCGTGGTGGATGCCCGGACTTCAACCGGCTCCAGTCCCCGGCGGTGTCAGGCGTTTTCTCCTTCCGCCGGCGGCGGCGCCGGTTGCGTGGCCGCGGCCGCGGCGGCCGCGGCGGCTTCCGCCTCGGCGCGTTCGCGGTTGTATTCGTCTTCACGCCAGCGTTCGAGCGCAATCAGGGCGATGCGATGATAACGCTCGACCGACTCCTCGCTCATTCCCGGCACCGCGATCAGGTCTTCGTCGGAGGCGTCCACGATTTCCTGCAGCGACCGGAAGCCGTGCTCGTAAAGGATTTCCGCCATGGTCTCGCCGACGCCTTCGAGGTAGGACAGTTCGCGCAGGGCGCGCTCGCGGGCGTCCGCCGCCTTGGCCTCGCTGGTGATGTCCAGGCGCCAGCCAGTCAACTGGGCGGCCAGGCGGACGTTCTGTCCGCGCCGCCCGATCGCCAGCGAAAGCTGGTCGTCCGGCACGATGACTTCCATGGTCTTGCGGCCTTCGTCAATCAACACGCGGCTGGGTTCGGCGGGGGCCAGCGCGTTGCACACAAACCGCGCCGGGTCTGGCGACCAGGGAACGATGTCAATCTTTTCGCCGCGCAACTCCTGAACCACCGCCTGCACGCGGGAGCCTTTCATGCCGACGCAGGCGCCGACCGGGTCCACCGCGGAATCGCGGCTGGAGACGGCGATTTTGGCGCGGCTTCCCGGCTCGCGGGCGGCGCTTTCAATCCGCACGATGCCCTCCGCGATCTCCGGCACTTCCTTTTCAAAAAGCTTCATCAACAGGCCGGGGTGAATGCGCGAGAGCACGATCTGCGGTCCTTTCAGCGCCTTGTCCACGTTGACGACATAGGCCTGCACGCGCTCGCCGGCCCGGTAGGTCTCGCGTGGGGTCTGCTGGGACACCGGCAAAATGGCCTCGGCGCGGCCCAGGTCCACGATGATATTGCCTTTCTCGAAGCGGCGCGCGGTGCCGGTGACCAGTTCGCCTTCGCGATCCTTGTATTCGTTGTAGACCATCTCCCGTTCCGCGTCGCGGACCTTCTGGATGATGACCTGTTTGGCGGTCTGCGCGGCGATGCGGCCCAGATCATCCGAATTGATCGGCATGCCCAGTTCGTCGCCAATCTGGCAGCCCGGGTCCAGCGCATGGGCCTGTTCGAGCAGGATTTCCTTTTCCGGATCCTGGATGGTTTCCACCACCTTCCGGAACTCGAAGAGTTCAACCTTGCCCAACTCCTCGTTATACATCGCCTGCAGTTCGCGATCCGGCCCGTACTTCCTGCGGGCGGCCGTCAGCATGGCGGATTCCAGCGCCTCCACCAGAACGCGCCGGTCAATGCCCTTGTCCTTCCCGACCTGATCAATGATTTGGCTCAATGTCGGTTCCATCCATCACTCCGTGGTTTCCTCGTTGTCCTGGTCAAACTCCCAGACCACATGGGCCCGGGCGGCAGACGCGATAGGAATCGCAATCCGCCGTCCATTTTCCTCCACCACCGCCTCGCCAGCCTCCGCGGAGACCAGCCTGCCGGTGATTTTTTTCCGGCCTTCCACCGGAGCGGCCAGTTTGATCTGCATCCGGCAGCCCACCGCCAGCCGCCAGTCGCGGTCGCGCCGCACCGGGCGGTCCAGTCCTGGAGACGACACCTCCAGGTGGTAGCGGCCGGGGATGATCTCCTGCGTGTCGAGCAGTTCATCCAGCGCCCTCGACACCTGCGAACAGTCATCGAGGGTGACGCCGCGCGCCGTCAGTTCGCCCTTTTCATCGCGCTCCGGCGGCGCGTGGAACGGGCGCTGGGCGCCGGTGCGATCCATGAAGATTCTCAGGATGCGGGAACCCTTCAGCCATTCCACTTCGATGATATCGAAGCCCATGCGCTGCACCGCGGGTTCACAGAGGGCCCAGATTTTTTCTTCCAGCACCCGATCCTGCATTCCTGGACTGACTCCATAAATGACAAAAGGCGGGTTTAACGCCCACCTTTCAACCGGTCGATCAAAAGAAGCCGGGCGGCTATTTAGCAGACCCCCCGTCCGCTTGCAAGAAGACCGGAGAATTTCCCGGGCTGACGGCGGCTCCGGAACAAGCGGATGACATTCTGCTGGAAGCGGGCGCGATGCGGATGATGTGATCCCTCCGGCGGGAACGCCGTCCAATACCCGTCAAAACCAAACGCCCCCTTGATTCAGGGGGCGTTGGCATGGATTGGCGCGGAAAGAACCGTCAGACCTGCTCGGTCCAGTTCTCCAGCAGTTCCTTCATGCGATTCAGGAACATGCCCGCGGTGGCCCCATCAATAATGCGGTGGTCATACGACAGCGACAACCACATGATCGGGCGGATGCTGATCATGTCCTCCACCACCCAGGGACGCTTGATCACGGCGCCGGTGCCGAGAATCGCCACCTGCGGCTGGTTGATGATGGGCGTACCCGTGGTGCTGCCAAACACGCCCGGATTGGTGATGGTGAATGTGCCGCCGGCGACATCCCCCGGCGAAAGCTTGCGATCACGGGCCTTGGCCGCCACTTCGGAGATCGCGCGGGCGATGCCCAGCGTATTCTTCGTGTCGGCGCCGGGAACCACCGGGACGATCAGACCCGCATTTTCCAGCGCCACCGCAATGCCCAGGTTGATGCGTTTCTTGTAGATGATCTTGTCGCCATCCACCGATGAATTGACGATGGGGTGCTCGCGCAGCGCCACGCAGGCCGCCCGGGCGATGAACGGCATGTAGGTCAGGCTGAAGCCTTCCGCCTTCTTGAAGGCGTCCTTGCGGGCGAGGCGGATTTTGTCCACCGCGTGGAGATCCACTTCGGTGAACGAAGTGACATGGGCAGATGTGCGCTTGGACGCCACCATATGCTCGGCGATGCTGCGGCGCATCGGCGTCATCGGCACGATCTCCACATCCTCGCCGGGTTGCCAGGCCGCGGCGGGAGCAGGCGCGGGAACGGAAGCCGGGGCGGGGGCGGGGGCGGCCGCCGCGGCGGAAGCCATGGGGGCGGAAGCGGGGGACGGGCCCTTGCCAAGCCCCTGGGCGGCCGCGCGATCAAAATCGGCCCGGGTGACGCGGCCATGCAGGCCGGTGCCGGGAATCAGCGCGAGGTTGACGCCCTGCTCTTTCGCCAGGCGGCGAACCAATGGGGATGTCCGGCGCTTGATGAACGCCTCTTCGCTTTCTCCGGGAAGACGCTTGGCGAACGCATCGGCGGAGCCGCTCGCGGCGGCGGCGGGAGGCGAAGCGGCGGGCGCCGGGGCCGGAGCGGGCGCTGGAGCGGCCTTGGGCGCGCCTTCATAGAAGGCCGCCGTCGGGGCGTCGAGGTGCATCACCGGCTCGGTTTTCGCGGCGGCGGCGGGAGCAGGCGCGGCGGCCCCGGGTTTGGCGCCCGGCTCGCCCAAACGGGCCAGCACGGTGTTGATGGGCACCGTCTTTCCTTCGGGAACCAGAATCTCCAGCAGCACGCCGGCGGCGGGAGAGGGAATCTCCGCTTCCACCTTGTCCGTGGACACCACCAGCAGGTTTTCATCGCGCTTGACGGAGTCGCCGGGCTTCTTCAGCCAGGTCACGATGGTTCCCTCGGCGATGGATTCGCCAAGTTGCGGCATGATGACATCGGTGGTTTTGCCGCCGGACGCCGGCGCCGCGGAAACCGCTGGCGCGGGCGGCGGCGCGGCTGGAGCCACGGGAGCGGGCGCCGGGGCCGGAGCAGCGGCCGGCGCGCGGGCGGCGGTTTCGCCTGCCTGTCCCAGGCGGGCCAGCACGGTGTTGATGGGCACAGTCTTGCCCTCGGGAACCAGAATCTCCAGCAGCACGCCGGCGGCGGGAGAAGGAATTTCCGCCTCCACCTTGTCCGTGGAAACGATCAGCAGGTTCTCGTCGCGCTTGACGGAATCGCCGGACTTCTTCAGCCAGGTCACAATGGTGCCTTCAGCGATGGATTCGCCGAGTTGCGGCATGATGACATCGGTCGCCATATTCGCCTCCGTTCCGTCTCGCGTGAATCAGTAAGCCATGACCTCGCGCACAGCGCCGATCAGGTCCTCGGCGTTGGGCACATAGTAGTTCTCCAAGGGTTTGGCGAAGGGCACATGTGTGTCCGGCGCGCCAATGCGGGTGACCGGGGCGTCCAGCCATGCGAAGCCTTCCTGGCCGATGTACGCCGCGATCTCGCCGCCGAATCCTCCCGTGCGCGGCGCTTCGTGAAACACGATGCAGCGGCCGGTCTTCTTGACCGACTCCAGCACGGTCTCGTGGTCCCATGGGGTGATGGTGCGGAGATCGATCACCTCAAGTTCAACGCCTTCCTTCGCCAGTTTGTCCGCGGCGATATAGGATTCGTGAACCATGTTCGCCCAGGCGACGACCGTGCAGTGACGGCCCTCGCGGCGCACCGCCGCCTTGCCCAGCGGGGTAAACACCTGATCGCCCGGCGGAATCACTTCCTTGAGGTTACGGTAAAGCCATTTGCTTTCCATGAAGATGACGGGGTTGTCATCACGGATCGCGGCCTTGAGCAGACCCTTGGCGTCGTACACATGGGCCGGCGCGACCAGTTTGACGCCCGGCATGTTGGCGAACCAGGCCTCGGGGCAGGCGGAATGGTAGGGCCCGCCGCTGGTCTTGGCGCCGTAGGGGCCGCGGATCACGATGGGGCATTTCACATCCCACCGGTAAAGCTGCTTGGCGGCGTAGCTGCAGATTTGGTCAAAGCAGCAGGTGATGAAGTCCAGAAACTGGATTTCCGCCACCGGGCGCAGGCCGTTCATCGAAGCGCCGACGGCGGAGTCCACGATGATGCCTTCCGAGATGGGCATGTCCCACACGCGGTCGGGACCGAAATGCTCGATGAATCCCTTGGTCAGTTTGAAGGCGCCGCCGTAGTTGGCGATGTCCTCGCCGAGCAGGAAGACCGAGGGATCGCGCTCCATTTCTTCCCAGAGCGCTTCGCGGATCGCATTCAGGAATGTCGTCGGTTCAGCCATGACTGCCTGTCCTTTGAGGGTTGTTCCGGGCTTTGCCGCCTGGGATCAGTAATTCTGGTTCTGCTGGACAATCATCGTCTTCCACTTCTTGTGGCTGATGATCTTCTGGTCGGTGAATACGCCTTCAAGGGCGGTCAGCGGATCCGGGAACTTGCCCGCATCGGCCTCGTCGCTGGCCTTGACGATCATCGCACTGATTTCGTCCTCGATTTCCTTGATGCGCGCCGCGGTGATCCACTTCTTCTTGAGCAGGAACCTGGTGAAGCGCTCAATCGGATCCTTCTTCGCCCACTCCTGGAAGAGCTTTTCCGGCACATAGTCGGCGGAGTCGTGCTGGGCGTGGCCGGTCATGCGGAAGGTCTTGCATTCAATGATGGACGGACCCTTGCCGGACCGGGCGCGGTCCACCGCCCATTTGGCGGCTTCGTACACGCTTTCGGCGTCGTTGCCATCCACCACAAGGCCGGGAATGCCATAGCCAACGCCGCGCTCGGCCAGATTGACGGCCCGGTACTGGTGGTGCGTCGGCGTTCCCATGGCGTACTGGTTGTTGTTGACCATGAACACCACCGGCAGCGAGCGCACGGAGGCGAAGTTCACTGTCTCGTGCCAGATGCCGGTGGATGTGGCGCCTTCGCCGGAGAAGGTCATGACCACGTTGGGCTGCTTTTTGATTTTGAAGGACAGCGCCACGCCCACTCCACAACCAGCGTTGTTGCCCAACTGAGAGGGGTAATTGATGATCCCCTTCTCAATCGAGCCCATGTGCATATTGCCTTCCTTGCCCTTGGTGTTGCCATTGGCCCGGCCCATGTACTGGGCGAAAATCTCCACCAGCGGAATGCCGCGGGCGACAAACACGCCCATCTCGCGGTGCGTCGGCGAGGTGAAATCGCCGTCCATGAGGTGAACGCAGGAACACAGGGAAATGCACTCCTGCCCCTTGCCGGTGTACACGCCGCCCAGGATTTTCCCCTGCTTGGCCAGCACGCGCTCGATGCGATCCTCGACGGCTCGCAGGAGTTTCATGTTGTAGAACAGCTTCTGGTAGTCAGCCTTGCGTTTGGCTTCGGAGATCTTCGCGTCGAGCTTGGTGGGAACCGAGACCTGGTTACCTTCGGTCAGCAGGACATCTACTGGCATGGCGCCCTCGGACGGATGGGTTGGGTGTTGTTCGCCGGACAATCCGGTCGCGGGGAATTTCGGGCGAGGTATTTATCCGGGTTGCCCATGTTTGCCAAGTCTTCGCGGGAGAATTTTCTCCGGAGGGAAGGTTGCTGTCCCGTCCGCGAGGTTTGACGGATTTTGGCATTTTGAACGCCAGAACCCCCGTTCCCGTTTGCGCTGGGGGATGCTTCTGAAGCACAATCCGGCGGCGGCGCGTTTCCGCACAAATATCAGGAGCAGGGTTCGCCATGGGAGTCATCATCAAAACCGCGACCAACTCGTCCGAACTGGATCACCTGTATCAGGTGCGGCACAAGGTGCTGGCGGAGGAACTGCAACTTCTGGAAACCCATCCCACCGGGCGGATTTATGATCGCTATGATGGATACCCGGAAACCACGAATATCATTGTGGTGGCCGATGGCCATGTGGCGGGCGGCATTCGCATGACGGAGCGGTCCGAGGCGGGCGTGCGCGCGGATGAACTCTTCGATTTCTCCCCATGGCTGCTGAATGGCGCGCGCGCCGCGGATTGTTCCTATTACTGCCTGACGGAGGAATACCGGAAATACCCCGGACTGACCAAGGCGCTGCTCGGCATGGGGTTTGCGTGGGCCAACTCGCGCAACATCAAGCAGGTGCTGAATCCGGCGCCCGCGACGCTGCAGGGCGTCTTCGAAACCTATAATTTCCGCGGCGTCGCGGAAACGGGCGTCCACAAGGCCGGAGCGCCCATCTGGCCCGGCATCCTCGACATGGACGAACTGGACGATGTGATGTTCGAGTTCGCCCTTCGCCACGGCATGAAGAATATCGGCGACCGCTTCCAGCGGGAGTTTTTCAGGGCCGGAGAACTGGTGATTCAGCAGGGCGATCCCGCATCCACCTGCTACGTGATTCTGGACGGCGAGGCGGAAGTCAGGGTGTATGCGCCGGGCGAACTGCAGCCCCGTCCGGTCAAGCGCCTTCGCCCCGGAGAGATGTTCGGCGAACTGGCGCTGCTGACCGACCGTCCACGCACCGCCACCGTGGCCGCGCTGACGGAACTGTCGGTCATGGTCATGGATCGCTACGAATTTCTCGAAAGCCTGCGCCACGGCAGCGACACCGCGCTGTCCATCATGCGCATGATCGCCGACCGCATGTCGGACACCCTGCAGGCCGCCATGCTCAACCAGCCGAAGTCCTGAGCGGATTGACGGATGCAAGCAGTCAGGCCGGAAGGAAGGGCGTTCGCCCCGCTCATTCCTTCGGCACGGCGCGGATGATGGCCCGGCCTTCCTTGACCACGACCTTGAAGTCCAGTTCCTTGTCGCCGTACTTCTGGCGGAGTTGGGGCGCCTGTTTCTCCAGCGACCGGCGAACCGCGTCGGGCGACAATCCATCCACGCCTTCGCCGGTCTGCTTGCGCGCGATGACAAACGCCTTGAAGACGCGATCCAGTTTATCGCCCTGTAGTCCCAGGCCGTCATTGCCCGATGGCCCGGCGGCGTTGCCGCCTGCTGGCGGAGAGGACGGCCTGGATGCGGAAGCCGGCGCGGAAGCTCCGCCGCTTTTGCCGGCGCCCGCGAGCGCCGCTTCCTGACCCTGAGTCTTGATCAGGTCCTCCAGGAACTTGACCGCCTGCACATGGCTCATTCCCTGTTCCATGAGCATTCTGACTTTGTCCTGCTTGGCGCGTTCGTTGTCGCGCATCTTGGCCTTGTATACGTCGCGGAAATAGGTGCCTTCCTCTTTCTGCTTGAGGATGCGCTCCCAGTAATTGCGCAGGACATTGTAACGCGCCTTGAGGTTCTGGAATTTGTACTTGATGCCGGTGTTGGCGATGTACTCGTTTTCCAGGTCGCGGATTTTCCGGCGGACATCGTCCTTGTAAAAGGAGGGCTCGGACTTCTCAATGCCAAGGAAGTACATTTCGTAACGGCGATGGGCTTCGTCAATGCGCTCCTGGAGATCATCCACCAAGCGGAGTATCTCGTTATTGCGCCGGAGATTGCCTTCCCCGATGGTTGGTTTTTTGGCCATCCCTTGGCTCCTGATTGCGCCGCCGCCTCCTGCTCCACCATCAACCCAATGATTATGAATCGGCCCCGGCCAAAGTCAATTGGACCCTTCCCAAACGGACAGGTGTTCCCCGGAGCCGGCGCCGCACGCTCACCGCTGTCATGATCACCGCCGCTTCACGCGGGTCCGCCCCCAACCGGCGGGAATCCCGGCGCGGGCCGTGAATCAAAACGCGGAAACAGGTCCGTCATTCACCCATGCGCATGCGCCGCCGCGATGACATCAAGCCAATTCCTTTCCCCATTTCGCCGGAACATGGGGAAAAGCCATGGAAGCATTCCACTTTGTCTTTAATCCTTCCAGGGGAAGAAGCGGCGCAGAAACATCTTTTTTTTCCAGGCGGACAGGCGGCCTTCGTTGGCGAAAATACGGAACAACGCAACGCCCTTGTGGTCCTTCACCCCGGCGATGAAACAGTCATCCCCCGCGAGAGCCATCGCCGCCCATAAATAAGACTCCGCCTCGGCCTTGGTGGAAAAAGGTTTCCAGATCCGGTGGCTCCACACTTGGCGGTGACAGTTGCTGCAAACCACGGGTTGCCCCCGCCCTTCCTCCTTCAACCCCCATGAACCGTGGCATTTGGGACAAATTTCTTGTGTATGCATATATGTCCGTCAATAAACAACGGACACCAGTCTTTCTCACCCAATCGCCGTTCTTTCAGGGTTATCCGCCTGATAACGCGGTGCGTTCTTGGGCTTGAATACAACCTTGATTGGTGTGCCATCCAATCCGAATTGCTTACGGATTGCATTAATCACATACCTTTCATAAGAAAAGTGAACCCCCTTTGGGTAATTGGTTTTAATTTGAAACACGGGCGGGTTCACCCCCACCTGCGCGGCGAAATACAGCTTAACCCGCCTGTCTTTGTAAAAGGAAGGCGGATGCTGCTGTTGAATGAGTTCAATCACCTTGTTCAACTCGCTGGTCTGAATCACCCGTGACCGGTTTTCCAGCACCCTGCCCATTTCCTTCATCAGGGTGCGCAAGCCCTTTTTCTGCTGGGCGCTGCCGCGCAACACGGGCGCGTAATCGAGAAATTTCAGCTTGCGTTTGGTGTCCGCGATGAAATGCTTTTCGTTGACTCCCTCTGGCATGGCGTCCCATTTGTTGGCGAAGACAACCGCCGCCTTGCCCGCTTCGTGAATTCTGCCGGCGATGTGTTCATCCTGATCGGTCAGGCCCTGGGTGGCGTCGAACATCAATATGGCGGCGTCGGCGTATTCAATGGCCTGGAAGGCCCGCTGCACCGAGAAGACCTCCACGCTTTCCTTGATGCTGCGCTTGCGCCGGATGCCCGCGGTATCCACCAGGATGTACTCCCTGCCGCCGCTGGAGAAGGGGATTTCCACCGCGTCGCGGGTGGTGCCGGGGATGTCGCTGACGATCATCCGGGATGCGCCCGCCAACTGGTTGACCAGGGTGGATTTGCCTGCATTGGGCTTTCCCACCACGGCGATGCGGGGCGCGCCCTGCTCCGCTTCTCCGGCGTCTTCGCCCGGCGCGGAAGCCTGTCCGGATTTCTCCAGATTATCCAGGATGAGATTGATCAGATCATCCACGCCGCGGCCATGCAGGGCGGAAATGGTGTGGACCTCGTCAAAACCCAGCCGGTGGAAGGCCATGGCGTCCAGTTCGTGGCTTTCGCCATCCACCTTGTTGGCGACGCAATACACATGCTTGTGGGCGCGCCTCAGAATCCGGGCCATGCTGGCGTCCAGGGGCAGCGGTTCGGATTGCCCGTCCAGCAGAAAGATGACCACGTGCGCCTGCTTCACCGCGCTTTCCACCTGGCGGTGAACCTCGGCGGGCAGAAAATCCCTCGCGCCGGGTTCATAGCCGCCCGTATCCACCAAGCGGAACATCCGGCCATCCTTCCAGCGGGCGACTCCCTCGTTGCGGTCGCGGGTCACCCCGGGCATGTCCTCCACGATCGCCTTGCGGCGGCCAATCAGGCGGTTGAACAGGGTGGACTTGCCGCAATTGGGCCGTCCGACGATGGCGATGCAGGGGATCATGTGGGCTCCAGATTTCCCAGTTCCTGCACCTTCCGGGAGTCGCGGGTCCAGTTTTCAGCGACGCGGACAGTCAGTTCGAGAAATACTTTTTTGGCGAAGAAGCGCTCCAGATCCAGGCGGGCCGCCTGGCCGATCTGTTTCAGCATCCGCCCGCCTTTGCCAATCACAATGCCTTTCTGGGATTCCCGTTCGATGGAGATCACCATCATCATGTGAATCAGGCCGGGCTTGCTGGTTTCATCCCATTTCTCCACCTGCACGGCGGTGGAATAAGGAATTTCGCGTTCGAGGAAATGAAAAATCTTCTCGCGGACCATCTCGGCGGCGAGGAAACGCTCGGCGCGATCGGTGAACATGTCCTCCGGAAAATGGGGGCCGGCCTCCGGCAACAGCGCGATGATTTCCTGTTCCAGGCGATCCACCCCGTCCTCATGCAGGGCGCAAATGGGCACAATGGCGGCGAAGGGATGCTGCCGGCTGTAGAAATCAATCTGCGGGAGCAGAGACGCCGGGGTGTCCAGCGTGTCAATCTTGTTGATGGCGAGAATGGCCGGTTTCTCCTGGTTCTTCAGGCTTTTCAGGATGCCGGCGACAAGCGGCGACAGGGCGTTTGGTTCGTCGCCTTCCTGACCGGGCGAGGGCCGGACGTTCTTCCACGGCTCAACCATCACCAGCACCACATCGGCGTCGCCGATGGCCGACCAGGCCTCCAGCACCATCATGCGGTTCATGATCTCCCCCTTGCGGGGTTTGTGAACGCCGGGAGTATCCACGTAGATGATCTGCGCGCGGGGCAGGGTCTTGATTCCCAGGATGCGGTTGCGGGTGGTCTGCGGCCTGGGCGAGACAATCGCCACCTTGTCGCCGACCAGGCGGTTCATCAGCGTGGATTTGCCGACATTGGGTTTACCGGCGATGGCGACAAAACCACAACGGAATCCGGGGGGGACCGGCAAACCGGGGCCGATGACTGGAACAGAATCCGTGGAATTCGTATCGCTCATGGTGCTCCGGGCAGACAGGCCGGCAGATCGCCTCCGCCCGCGCAGGCTGTGGCCCTGGCGCAGGCGGAGTCTGGCGCATTCTCCGTGATGGTCAGCCAAGCCTGGTATTCTTCCTGATCTCCCGCGATGGCCAGCCCGTGTTCGTGGCGGATCACGCCGCAGGTCAGGGCGCGCCGGGCGTCCTCAAGACAGGTCCGGGCCAGCGCTTCGTCGTGGCGGATATGCCCCAGTTCCCACGCCCGGGCAAGGCGCTGGCATTCCACCCCGCGGATGGATTGGCAACTGCCTCCGGAAGTTCCGGTTTTCAGGCTGATTTGCGGCGAGGCCAGTTGCTGTGGAGAAAGGCATCCGAATATCCGCTGACACCAGAGTTCCGTGCGCTCCCAGCACAGGTTGTCCGGGGCGGCCAGCGATCCGCAGGCGCACAGGGCGGCGGCGGCGCACAACGGAATCCACTCAACCTTCATGCAGAAACGCACGCAGGTGGTGGGTCATGAAACCGGTTTCTTCCTCGAAAGCCAGGTGGCCCGAGTCGCCGGGAATGATTTCCAGCCGCACATCCACCCCGGCCTCGCGCAGGACAAATTCGGCTTCCCGGGCGAAATTGGGCGTCACCACCTTGTCGGTTTCGCCAGGCATCAACAGCACCGGACAACGGAACTCCGCGGCCCGGGGCTTCAGGTCGTAGCCGGCCACCGCGCGCGCCAGCTTGCCATAGGAGACCGGATGGAAGGTGCGGGCGAATTTGTCGCATTCTTCCGCCATGAACCGTTCCTTTTCGCCCGGCCCGGAACAGCGGCGTTCGAACCAGGCGTCCGTGAGGTAGGTTTCCATGGTGACCCGCCTCACCCGGCGCATGAAGCCGTCCATATCCAGCATGCGGCGGCGGCGGACGCTGGTTTCATCCAAGCCGCACAGCAACTGGTAATTCCACAACATCTGTTTGCGCGCCTGTCCGGAGATCCATAGCGGCGCCACCATGGACACCACCCGTCCCACGCGATCGGGAAAATCCGCCGCCCATTGCTTGGCCATCATGCCGCCCATGGAGGGTCCCACCACGGCGTGCAGGCGCTCCACGCCCATGGCGTCGAGCATCACCGCCTGGGCGCGCACCATGTCCGCCAGGGTGATATCGGGAAAATCCAGACCCCAATCGCCGCGGGCCCCAGGTTTGCGGGCGGCCGGACCGCTGGATCCAAAACAGCTTCCAATGATGTTGGGGCTCAACACCGCGAATTCGCGGGTGTCAATCGCCAGACCCGGGCCGATGATATTGCTCCACCAGGCCTTGCGCTCAAAGCGTTCGCCGTCTCCCGCGGCATGGTGCGACATGGTGTAGCCGTGACAAATCAGAATGACGGGATGCCTGCCGGGCGTCAGTTCGCCATACTGCTCCAACGCGATTTCCAGCCCGGGAAGCTCCGCGCCGCTGTCCAGGCGGAACGTCTGGCCGCGCGGCAGCGGTTGAATGGTGTCGTGGATCGCCTTCATCGCCCGGCACCCTATCACAGGGGCGCCCATTGCGGAACCGGACCGGGCTCCCCGCGATCATTCATCCGTCCGCGCCACCGGATTGTCACAATTCAGGCTTGGCCGGGATGGCGAAGAATGATAGGCATCGCCGCCGTTTCACGGCCTTGTTCAAGGAGATGAATATGCGCCTTGTTCCCCTGTTGACGCTGATGGTTTGCGGAATCCTTCTGTCCGCGTGCGGCAGCGCCTTCACTGGTTATTGCCAGCGCGCCATTCAGTGTTCGGTTGAAGAACCTGGCAGCGCCGCCGGTTCCAACTTCAAGAATATGAGCATGGGAACCTGCGAAACATGGGCGGAAGAGCAGTACCGCGAAATCACCTCGAAGAACGCCGGGGCCGCTGACGAGGCGGCCGGCAAATGTTCCATGGAGAAAGCCTGCAAATTCACCGCCTGTTTTGATCAGGCGATGCGGGGAACGAATACCGGTTCCTGATTTCCTCCCGGCCCTCCTGGTGAACGGTTGTTGGGCGGACCCGCCGCGTTCCCGCGCCGTCCCGCGCCGCCTCCTTTCGAGTACATGCCCAGAACCCAATCCTCCACGCTCTAGCGCCGGCCCCCACGCCGCAGGCCAGGCCGGAATTCGCGGATCCCCTTCCGCCGCCCATGCGCGATCCCGGGGGCCGGACGGGCCTCACCCCGGCCGGAAGCCGGGGTGAGGCCCGTCCGGCCCAACCAGGGGATCCGTGAGGGGTTTTCCGCCTTGGGGCCTTGCGCCACTGGGGTTCCATAGTTAAGGTGTCCGCCTTGAAACCGGACTCCAGCCTGGACTCCGATCCGCGGCGTGGGCCGCGATACAAGGTTTTGCCCAGATGATTCAGCGAATGATCGCATCCCTGTTCGGAACTTCCAATGAGCGGATGCTCAAGAAAATCCGCCCCATGGTCGAGCGGATCAACGCCCTGGAATCCAGCATCAAGCCGCTGACCGACGCCCAGCTTCAGGCCAAGACCCCCGAATTCCGCCAGCGCATCGAGAAGGGCGAAAAGCTCGATGATCTCCTGCCCGAGGCCTTCGCCGTCTGCCGCGAGGCCGGACGCCGCGTCCTCAACATGCGGCATTTTGATGTCCAGTTGATCGGCGGCGCGGTGCTTCACTCGGGCCGCATCGCGGAAATGCGCACCGGCGAAGGCAAGACCTTGGTCGCCACCCTGGCCTGTTACCTCAACGCCCTGGAAGGCAAGGGCGTACATGTCGTCACCGTCAATGATTACCTGGCCCGCCGCGACGCCGAATGGATGGGACGCCTCTATAAATTCCTCGGCATGAGCGTGGGCGTGATTGTCCACGGCCTGTCGGATCGCCAGCGGCAGGAGGCGTATCGTTCCGACATCACCTACTGCTACAATTCGGAGTTGGGTTTCGATTTCCTCCGCGACAACATGAAATTCCGGCTGGAGGATTACGTCCAGCGCGAACTCAACTTCGCCATCGTGGACGAAGTGGACTCCATTTTCATTGACGAGGCGCGCACGCCCCTGATCATTTCCGGCCAAGCGGAGGACGCCGCCGAGAAGTACCACAAGGTGGACGCCATCATTCCCCGGCTCAAGCCTTCGCCGTCGGCGGAAGAAGAAGAGCGGGAACTGGGCGACTACTGGGTGGATGAAAAATCCCGGCAGGTCATGATGACCGAGCGGGGCGTGGAGAAGGTCGAGCAGCTTCTGGGAGTGGAAAATCTCTTCGACCCGGCGGAAATTGACACCCTGCACCATGTCAACAACGCCCTGAAGGCCCACACCCTGTTCCGCCGCGATGTCGAATACATCGTCCGCAACGGCGAAGTGATGATCGTGGATGAGCACACGGGCCGCGTCATGCCGGGCCGCCGCTGGAGCGACGGGCTGCATCAGGCCATCGAGGCCAAGGAGCGCGTGCCCATCGAGCCCGAAAACCAGACGCTGGCGACGATCACGTTCCAGAATTTCTTCCGCATGTATAAAAAGCTGGGCGGCATGACCGGCACGGCGGCCACCGA
>JAJVIH010000018.1 GCA_022072125.1 Myxococcota bacterium
CCGGCGCGCGGCCCGATCATGAATTCCAGCGCGCGCAATTGCGGGCCCAGCCCGATCTCCTCCGCGATCATCCGCCACGGAATCGCGGGCCGCGTCTCCCGCGATTTGCGCGCCTTCGCTTTTTGCATATCCGGCGCCCACGCCGCGCGCCGCATCACGAACTCCGGAAACACCGCCGCGAGCGGAATTTTTTTCTGGCGCGCGTGGGCGATGGCGTCGGTCATCATCTTCACCTCGCGCGTGCTGAGTTTCTTCTCCGCCGCGTAGCAGACCATTTTCACGCGGTCGTTGTGGCGGTCCATCCGCGAAATATACAGGTGCTGCAACAGGCCGAGCCGTTCGCGCGGCCCTTCCGGCATCTCGCGGAAATGCTTGTAAATGGCCACCGCGCGGCGGATCAGCCCCCAACGCATGCCGAGAATCGGATGATCCACGAACGCATCGCGCCCGAAAAGCGAGGCGCGCGTGTCGTCGCGCTCGTACGAATCGTCGTTGGCGAGAAAGAGATCGGACCACGCGCATTTTCCGACCGCGAGCGCGCGATACAGCGGCTTGCGGAAATGCGAAAACACGCGCTCATCCTCGCTGAGCAACTCCTGATACGGATCGTGCTCGACCAGCCATTCCGGCAGCAACGGCCACTCGCGGATGAGCCGCATCGGCAGCATATCCTCGCCGGGCAGCGGCGACGGCGGACGCAGCGCGTGGGTATGCGGATGGCCGTTCTCCCACACCGTGACCAGATCGCGGCGGTCGTAACCGCAGAACCGTCCGGGATTTTTTCGTTGCGGCGGATTTTCCGCATCGCCGTGAACGCCAGTCGCCACGCGGTCCCGCGTTTTTTCCCTGCCGCTGGTGATGCGAAGAGTCGCCGCCGTTTCGTGATCAGACCGGTGATCGCGGATCGCCTCCGGAAGAATGTGGTGAAGAGTCGGGGATTGGAACTTGCGGAGATCGAATTGCTCCATTGACGGAACGTCATCATGACGTTTCGTCAACAGGACGGCGGAGAAAATCCCAGCGCGCAGCCAGGTGTTGAATCGTCCGCCCGCCGCCGCGAGCGCCGCCGCAAGGACGGCGAACAACGCGCCGGAGACGGATATCGTGAATTTGTCAATCATGCGTTTCTCCTTTCAGAGGGCTCCTTTCGTGGGGCGGGATCACGATCTTCCACTTTCCCCGTGTTCGTTTTTGAACGATGGAGCGAGACCGTGATGGCGCTCGTCTCCCCATGCTCATCCCTGATTATGGTGATTTTCATGGGCATCCGGAGAAAAATCGGCTTTCCGCTGATTTTCCGCGGACCTGCACGCGACCAAAACCCGCACCCTGTCACCTTTTGTCACCATTCAAGGTGACATGCGCGGGCAGCAAAAACCGCCCCTTCGCAGGGGATGAACGGGGGATGAATCGTCCCATTCGTTGGTGATGCGCGCAGGCAAGCGGGGAAATGCGCTGGTGAGCGGGAAAACACGAGGGCGCGATGGATCGTCAGCGCCGCGCTGGCGCGCCCGCCATCGAGGTGGAGTTCAGAGAGCGGGGATGGGATGCGCGGATGCGCCGTGAATTTCAATGAATCCTAACACCGCCCGCGCCGGGAAACCGTCACGAAATCATCCTGGAGAGCCCTGTTGATTCTGGCGTTTGCTGACGGATTGTGGGCGGAAGTCCTACCCTATTTTTTCTTCCGGCCAAGGGAAGAGTCGCGCTTGCGGTTCCAGTCTTCCCATTCCCCGGTCAGGTCCTTGTCGCTCAGCGTGGTTTTGCTGACCTCTCCCGCCGCGGTGACGCGCACGGCCTCCAGCCTTCCCGCGATCAGTTCCATCCATTCCTTCTTGCTGATCTCGGAGGGGAAGGGAACCTCTTCCCGCTTGCCTCGCGGCTCCGGTTTCGCGCCGGCCTCGACCACTGGGCCGTTGTTCACCGCCACCGATCCTTCGAGCACGCGCACCAGGGTGGAGTCGTCCTCCGCGAGATCCACGGCGAAAACGGTGCCGCGCACGCCCGCCACCGCGGTCTTCGAGCGGACATTCAGCTTGTTGTCCTTCACCAGCGATTGGGTGACGTTCATCCACAAACGGCCCAGCATGAGGCGGACATCCAGCGTGCGTGCGTCCTTGTTGATGGTCACGGCGCCCAGCTTGAAACGGGATTTGGGGCCCAGGCGCAACACCGTTCCATCGGTGAAGACCAGTTCGGCGAAGGATTTTTCGCCCGTGCGCACCAACGCTCCCGCCGCGACCCGGACCTTTTGCGCCAGGGGTTTCCACGCGGCGTCATCCCCGGCGGCCAGTTCAACCATGCCCTTCACGAAGGTGACCATCGCGGGGGAGTCCTCCGCTTTTTTGGCCAGCACGGGAGCGGGCGCCGCAAGTCCGGACAGCGCGAGGACCAACAACGCGGGCGGCAGGCGGCGGAGACGAACGCTGGAGTTCATTTGGAAGGAATCTCCACGGTGACGCCGGCGGCGTTGATATCCACCACCTTGAGGGCTTTCGATTCAAACGGGGTCTCCGCCAGCGCGGCGGCCAGTTGATCGGCGGGGCCGTTGTACTCCACATCGGCGACGGACACGCCATTGGAGGTCTGGCGGTGGCGGACCGCCTTCACGCCTTCCAGTTCCGAGGTCATCCACGTCTTGAGCCGGAGGAACGTGGAGAAATCGTTCACGCCCTTGATTTTCATGGCGATGGTGCGGGGGCCCGTGGCTTCCTTCCTCCACGACTCCAGCATCTTGCCAATGAGTTCGTCCGCGGCCCGCTTGCCCGCCTTTTCCAGCGCCTTGACGCCCGCCGTGGTGGGATTGACCGCGAGGAAGGTTCCGTTGGCGTTGACGGTGGCCACGATTTCGCCGTTCCCCGCCTTGATGACGCGCAGCGAGTAGTCGGCCATGCAACTGCGCATGGTGCTGTTGGGATCCACCGCGCCGTGCTCCTTCACCACCGCCTTGCCAACGATGATCAACTGCGCGTCGGTCAGGTTGGCGATTTCCTGCACCCGTTTGGAGTCGCTGAGCAACGACGCGGGATCGCTGACGGAAATTTTTCCGGACAACGCCTGGCGATCCACGAAGCGGAAGCCCTTTTTCGACAGCAAATCCACCAGGATATTCTCCGCCGCGCCCAGATCCGTGGCGGTGACGGTTCCGGGCTTGGCGTTGTCCTTGTTGCTCCACCACATATTGGGCTCGGTCTGGCCGATCATCTGCTCGGCGATCAGAATCATCACCCGGGGCATGTCCTGCCGCTCAAGCTGATGCAGGATGGACCCCAGCGTGGTCTTGACCTTGCCGGCTTCGACCACCGCCTCCACCGTCACGCTCACCTCCTCGCCCTCGTCCTTGGTTTCGAGGACCTTGAAGCTGGAGACATAGCCCTTGGACTTGGACAGGATGCGATCGTCAATCAACTGGAAATTCTCGGTGCGGCTCTCCGAATCAATCAACACGCCGACGGTCTGCTCGACCGCCGAGCGCAAGGCGTTGAAGGTGGCCTTTTCGATGGCGTTGTTGCGCGCCGCCTTCGAGGCGCTTTTTCCGCCGGGAACGGCGGCGGTTCCGGACGCCTTGACGGTTTGGGCCTTGGGCGCTGCGGCGGGAGCGGGATTGTCCGCATCCCCCGCGATTGCAGCCAGCGGCGCCGTCCACGCGGCCAGGGCCAAGAGGGAAATCAACAGTTCGCGCATGATCGGCCTCATTCCCGCACCACCAGGATGCGTCCGCCGCTCAATGCTCCCGCGGCTTCCTTGAATTTTTCGCCATCCGCGGCGGAGACCACGATGTCCGCGCCGTCCTTGATCGAAACCGCCGCGACCTCCAGCGGGTTGGCGCCCGCCAGCGCGTGCTTTTTGGCGTCCTCCAGCGATTTCACGTAAGTCACCGCGCCATTGGACTGCAGATCGCCGGATTTCACCATGTTGACGGTGTAGAGTTCGGCGCCCTTGTCATCCAGAATGCGGGGCGCCAGCGCGGGTTTGAGCCCCTTGCCCGCCGCGATCACGATGATGGATGAAAAGGTGTTCTTGCCTTCCGGCTTCTTGGGTTTCGCTTCCGGCAGCAGGGCGGAGGCGAGCGGTCCGTTCAGCGGGACCATGATCACCACGTCCACGCCGCCGTCGGCGTAGTATTTGCTTTTGCAGCGCTTGAAACCGCGGATGGCGCCCCGCACCTTCGCGGAAACGGCGTTATCGGCGGCGCGGTCCGCGCCGGTGGCGGTGGCGGTGACCTGCACGCCCTTGACCAGTTCCAGGACCTTGCGCAGGGCGTCCAGTTCGGCGGCCCGTTCGGTCTCCCGCAGGATGACCTCCTTGGTCTTGCCCTTGACGACCTTTGGAGCGCCGGTTCCCTGCGCCAGAATGGCCTTGTCATCCCATTTGATTTCGCCGTGGGTGACGCCCGCGGCGAGGCCGCCGCATTTGTCGTCATCGGCCCATGCGGCGGGCGCGAACAGAATCGCCGCCAACAACACTCCCGGTATGGTGATGCGCATACGCCTGGCTCCCTTGATAGCCGCACCCTCGTGTATGGGATCAGCTTGTCCCATTGGAATACAATTGTAAAGCAGGTCTTCGCCGGCAAGTGTGAGCGCCGTCACGGGGCCGGGGCGGGGGACTTCTACTTGCGCAAGAGCAGGAGCAGGCCGGGCAGGGCCAGCGCGCCGAAGGCGCCGCCCATGGCGGCGAGTCCGCCATACCCCCCGCAGGAACAGCCCATCACCCCCATCAGCAACACGGGGACGGCGGCCAGCGCCACCGCGGCCATGGGCAGCCGCTGGGTGCGGGCGATGCGCACCAGCAAAAATCCGGAGAGGGCGCCGCCGGCCGCGCACAAGGGCGTACACCAGGACACGCACACGCCATCCACGCACTGGTGGCCCAGCAAATCCCCCGTGATGGCGCAGCAAAACGCGGGAAGCCCGGCGGCGAGCCCCGGAAGCGCGGCCTTTCCAGCGGCCTCTCCGCGCCACCAGTAGGCGGCCAGCAGCAAAAACAGCGCCGATCCCCAGGCGGCGGTGGCCATGGAGTTTTCGCTCAGCACGACCGCCAGCACCGCCACGGGGGCCGCCACCAGCGCGGCGCCCAGTCCGCGCCACAAGCGCGCCCGTTCGTAGGTGCGGCGCAAATCCTGTTCCAGAATCGCCAGATCAGGAGCCATGGATCATCCTCCATGCGGCGCGCAGGCGGTTGAGGGCGCGCTCCTTGCGTTTGCGCTGGGCCGGCGAAACCGGTCCGCATTCTTCTTCCAGATCATCAAACGCCTGCCGCAGGGCGGCCTGGTCTTCCGGACGGAGGCCGCCGCGCACCTCGCGCAGCGCCGCAACGAGATCACACGCGATGGCCTCTTCCTCCGGCGAGGGACCCGCGGCCTCGGCGTTGAGCAGCCCATCCATTCCGGTCCGCCGGGACCGGGAATGTTTGCGGCGGATGGTCCGGCATTCCCAGGCGGCGATGGCGAGCATCCACGCGATCGCCGGGCGGGACGCATCGTAATCGCTGGCCTGCTCGAACAGTTTGTGCATGGCCTGCTGGGCGGCGTCGTCCGCGTCAAATCCATCGCCCAGGGCGCGGCGGCAGTAATCGCGGACAACCGGCCAGGCCGCCAGGAACAGGGGCCGGAACGCCTCCCGATCGCCGTCGGCGAGGCGCGCCAGCAGTTCATCGAGCCCGTTGCGCCGGTTGTCCTGCATGGTTCAGCGGAAGTTATCCGGCGCAGCCGCAGCCTTTTCCCTTGGCGCATTTACATTTGCCCTCCGGGCATTTGCATTTCGCGGCGGCGTCCTTCTTGGCCTCCTTGGCCTTGCCCGATTTGGCGGCCTTGCCGCAACCGCAACCTTCCTTGCCCTTGCCGCAATCGCATTTGCCCTCGCCACAGGCGCATTCAGCCTTCGCGGCCTTGCCGCCATGGCATTCCGGACAGGACTTGCCTTCCTTCTTGCAGGCAGCGCAGCAGTCCTCGCCTTCCTTCGCATGCTTGCAACAGGAACACTCACAGCCCTCACCGCAGGTTCCATTGGGACCCTGACCGCATTTGCATTTCTCTCCGCCGCAGTCGCAGGCCGCCTTGCCTTTGCCGGCGGCCGCCTCCTTCGCCTTGTCAGAGGCCTTGTCCGCCGGTTTGGCCGCCTTGTCCGCGCCGCCAGCCTGGGACACCGCCGTTTGTTGGAGGGCGTCCGCAACCTGAAACAGGAATGGCGAGGCCAGCACGGGTCCGGCAAGGACCACGGGCAACAGGAGAGCAATCAGACGAATGATGGTTTTCATGGGTGGTTTCCTTCTCGCGGTATGGATGGAAGCAAATGCTTCCGGTGGTTTCGTCCACTATTATAGGCCCTTCCCGGAGACTTGTGACAACCCGGGGCAAAAACCGTCCCCCGGATACGCCCCCCATCGGACATTCCGCACGCCGCCCGTCTCTCCGGCGCGCCTGGATGGCATGGAAGTCCGCCGCCGCTGCCTTGCGGCAGCGGCGGCCCCGCCCCGCGCCAGGTCCGGGAGCGCGCGCCGCCGAACCGGACCCCCAAACCCAGACGATCACCGGCGCCAGGCCGCGCGGGCCTGGCGCGACAATAAAGACCCCGCTTGAACGCGCGCGCGATCCCGGTCCTGGGCCTCCCCCCCCTCCCGCGCCCCACGGTCCCCTCTTCATACGCGCACCAGCGTCCGCACGGGCTGCCGGGGACCCATCCGTCCGCGGCCGCGCGCGCCCTGTGGGCGCCTCGCGCGCGAGACGCGGGCGGGGGCCGCCCGGGGCGGCCGTGGGGCGCGGGAGGGGGGGAGGAGGCGGGCGCGAAGCGCCCGCCGCGCGGGGCGGGGCCGCACCCCGGCTTTCAGCCGGGGTGCGGCGGACACCGGAGATCGAACCGGAGTGAAGAAAACGGACTGGAGGAGACAGCGCAACCGGAGCAAGGCGGTGAGACGGAGGCCATCTTGGGGGATGGATATCCCGCACGAGCGCTCAGCGAATGGACGGCGGGGGGCAAGCCCCTGCCGTTCCGGGTGAAAGCGGCTATTCCCTTTCCCTGGGCCATTTCAGGCCCAGGGCGGCGCCGGCGCGGGAGAAATCCTCGGGGGGCGGGGCGACGAATTCCACGGGTTGGTCCGTCAGGGGATGCGTGATCTTCAGCCGCCAGGAATGCAGGGCCTGCCGTTTCAGCCCGGACAGCCGGGCGGCCTGCTGGTTGGCCACGGCGTCCCCATAGCGTTCGTCTCCCAGAATGGGCCAGCCGCGCGACAACAGATGGGCGCGAATCTGATGGGTGCGGCCGGTTTCGATGGTCACCTCCAGCAGGGAGCAGCCGCCGCCGGAGTCGAGCACCCGGTAGCGGCTGAGCGCGCGCTGTCCGCCGGTTCTGGCGGCGGACACCTTCGCGGCGCCCGCATGGGGGGCGTCCCGCCTCTCGATGGACTCGTCAATCACCCCCGCACGCTCGCGCGGGACGCCCCGGACCAGCGCCAGGTAGCGTTTCTCCACTTCCCGGTTCTTCCACTGCCCCACCAGATGGCGCAGCGCCGCTCCCTGCTTGCAGACGATGATCACGCCCGAGGTGTCGCGGTCCAGCCGGTGCGCCAGGGCGGGACGGAATACCCCCCCCTGCCCGGGCCCGAGATAGTCCAGCGCCTGGTCAATCAGGGTGATTCCCTCCTGCCCGGCGCCCGGATGCACCGCCAGTCCGGGGGGCTTGTTCAATACCAGCAACGCCTCGTCTTCGTGCAGGATGGCCAATGGCGGCGCCGGCGCGGCGGAGCGGAAACGGGTCTTGCGGCGGGTGTCGTTTTCAAACCGCCGGGCGTCCATCCGCAACTGGATGACATCGCCGGCCCGCAGCAAACGATCCGGTTTCGCCGCCTGGCCGTTGACGCGAATGCGTTTCGTCCGCAGCAGCTTGTAGACATGGGACAGCGGGGCGCCGCGCAACAGGCCGCGCAACAGGCGGTCGAGGCGGCGCCCGTCGTCATCGGCGCCGGCGCGGTATTCCTGCAACGCCGGGGATGCGGGGGAATGGTCCGGTGGGTCCGGTGTTTGATCCTGGATGCTCACCGGGGCGGAAGCCTACCTGATTGTCCCGGAAAGCGCATGGATTGGCGGGAGCGGCGAAGGCCGCGGCGGGCAGGATGCCGTCAATTCGCCATGCCGCGGCCGGAATCGTTGACCTGGACGCCGCATTCGCGCAGCAGCCGGGCCGCCCGCTCGCTTTGCGTGGCCAGCCAGCGCTCGTACAGGCGGAGGATATCCGTGTCCGTCAGCGGATTGCCGGAGGACAGGTCGCGCAGCACCCGCACGATGGTCTCGAATCGCAGGGCCAGGTCGTGGAAGGTCTCGCTCCAGTCAAAACCGCTGGGGCGGGGGGCGATCAGGCTGGCGCACTGGGCGTAAGCCGCCCGTCCCATGGACACGTAATACTGTTCGCCGACCAGGCCGCGCCGCAACCGTTCGCTGAAAAACCCCGAGGTGTACAGCGCCACGTCGCCCAGCCGCCGCAGTTCGGCGATTTTGCGGTCGCCCGCGGCGTTGGCGGCGTCCGCGAACATGGCGGCGAGGGTGCGGGGGGTCTGTTTGCCGCCGTCCACCATTTCGAAGACCCGATCCGGATGGAGGAAATCCACCAGCATCTGGACCAGGTAATATTCGGTCATTTCCCGGACATCCAGGCTATGCTCTTCAAGCACGGCCTGCAGCCGGGAGCGAAAGAACTCGGGGAGGGATGCGTTGACGATGATACTGCTCTGTTCAGACATTGGACCTCCAGCTCAGGATGCGTTCCGAACCAGGCGCCCCGCGGTGATCGCCATCACCTCGTGGATTATAACATGGTCCGCGCGCATGCCAAAATCCGGAGGCCGCCGGACCATCCCCTTCTTGTCCCGCCGCCGGGGCCGGAAACACCCATATGTCCGGGGCCTCCCTTGATCCGCGGCGAAAAAAGAATTGCAATGGCCCGTCACCAGGGATTGATCCTGAACCCAGTCCCCCTCGCCGAGGTCGTCATGGCCGCCCGATATTCTTCCGCCCTCAAATTGCCCGCCGTTGAATCCTGCGAGGTCAAACGGCTCAGCGACAAGATTTATGACCGGCTGCCAGGCTTTCTGGTCTGGCTATTCGATCATGGCGTGGACCCTTCCGCGCCCGCCGCGGACATCCGGGCGATCCGCATTTCCAATGTCATCTCCCTGACCGCGGCGGTGATTCTGTTCTCGTGGAGCTTTGTCGGATTCGCCCTCAATCAGCCCGCCATCGCCGTCATGCGGCTGGTCATGGTGATCCTCTACCTCGCCACCTGGTGGATCAACTCCACCAACCGCGGGGTGATGGTCTACGTGCTGTCCACCAGCCTGGGCATCGCCACCATCAGCGGCATGACCCTGCAGATGGGGGAGGGTTCCTATATCCACGTTTATTACGGACTCACCGCTCTGGGCATTCTGCTGTCCGCGCGCCGCAACGAAAACCTGGCGTGCAACATCATGCTCGGCGTCAACCTGCTGGCCAATACCGGCGTGTACGCCCTGCTGCCGTATTTCACGCCGGCGTTTGTCATGCCGGCGGAATTGCGCTGGCTCAACCAGATCAATGTTCCGATGATGGTGATGTTCACCATGGTGGTGGCGTCGTATTACCGCAACACCATTCTGATCACCGAATCCCAACTGGAAATCGAACGCGAACGCAGCGAACGCCTGATCAAGTCCGTGCTGCCCGAGTCCATCGCCCGGCGGCTGAAGGAATCGCCGGATGTCATCGCCGACGGACATTCCCAGGTCAGCGTGCTCTTCGCCGACCTGGTCAACTTCACCACGCTGTCGCAAACCCTTTCCGCCCATGACGTGGTGGACATGCTCAACGAGATTTTCTTCCGCTTCGACGAACTGTGCGCCCGCCATGGACTGGAAAAAATCAAGACCATCGGCGACGCCTACATGGCGGCGGCGGGCATTCCCGACCCGCGCGGGGATCACGCCGAGGCGGCGGTGGAGTTGGGGCTGGCGATGCAACGGGAACTGGACCGCTTCAACCGCGAACGCAACCTGAACCTTCAATTGCGCATCGGCGCTCACAGCGGCCCGGCGGTGGCGGGGGTGATCGGCAAGAACAAATTCATCTACGACCTGTGGGGTCATACGGTGAACACCGCCGCGCGCATGGAATCCCATGGCGTTCCGGGGCATATCCAGTTCACCCGCGAAACCTGGGAGGCCATCCGGGGCAAATATCCGGCGGAAGCCCGCGGCGAAATCCACATCAAGGGCATCGGTCCGCTGGAAACCTGGCTGATGCGCGCCTGATCCGCCGCGCATGCCTCCGGTGTCCGGCGGACGGAACGCCGGGATGGTCGCGCCGCGAAGCTGTCCGCGTTTCCGCGATCCCCGTCATTCAGGACGGGTGGGGAAGCGCCAGATGTACAGGATCACGCCCAGCCCAATCGCCGCCATGATGATCTTCGCCGGCGGAAAGGGAACAAACAGCACGATGCTGGTTCCCATGGTCAGCACGATCAGCACGGTGGAAAAAATCTTCACCCGCGGGCGGATGGCCCGGTGAATGCGGAAATCCCGCAGCGGCGGCCCGAACACCCGGTGATTCATGATCCAGTTGTAGAAGCGGGGAGAGGACCGCGCGAAGCACCAGGCCGACAGCAACAGAAAGGGCACGGTGGGCATCACCGGCAGGAAAACGCCGATGACGCCCAGGATCAGCGAGGTGACGCCCGTGATCAGCAGGGCCCAGCGCTTCACCGGATGGCCGCTCAGGTCCACCTCGTGGCTGTAATCCCGCGGCCCGGATTGCCTGTCGCCGCTCTCACGCGGCATACTTTCGTTTGTCATGGGCATGATTCAGGATATCCGCCGCCTGCGCGAAATCGCGCGGGTGATGAACCGGTACGGTTTCGCCAACCTGCTGCGCGGCCCGCGCGCGCCCCGCGAACTGGCCGAGGCCTCCGAACCGGAAGTCTCCACCCCCGCGGACCTGCGCAACCTGCCCACGCCCCGGCGGGTGCGGCTGGTGCTCGCCGAACTCGGGACCACCTTCATCAAATTTGGACAAATCCTGTCAACCCGCCGCGACCTGTTGCCTCCGGAGTTCTGTGACGAACTGGAACTGCTGCAGGAGAATGTTCCGCCCTTTCCGTTCAGCCAGGTGCGCCAGCAGTTCCGCGACGCCTTCAACAAGGAATTGGAAGAGGTCTTCCAGTCGCTGGATGAAAGCCCGCTGGCCTCGGCCTCCATCGCCCAGGTGCACAAGGGCGTGCTGAAAACCGGCGAAACCGTGGTGCTCAAGGTGCAGCGCCCGGGAATTGAACAGAACATCCAGTCGGACATGGCGATTCTCAAGCTGGTGGCGGGCATCCTGCAATCCACCATCAAGGAGACCGATCTGTACGACCCCATGGGCATCGTCGAGGAATTTCAGAAGGCGGTCACCGAGGAACTGGACTTCCGCATCGAGGCGGACAACTGCCGCCGCTTCGCCGCCAATGCAAAAGAACGCGGATTCCCTGTCGTGCCCAGGATATACGACGACTGGTGCGCGCGCACCGTGATTGTCATGGAGTACCTGGAAGGGCGCCGCCTGCACGAGATCACCGATCCCGCGGAGCGCAAGCAGATTGTCCGGCAGATTCTCGACGGGGCCTTCCACCAGTTGTTTCACGACCGCTTTTTTCACGGCGATCCCCACCCGGGAAATATCATCGTCCTGCCGGGCAACCGCGTGGCGCTGATTGATTTCGGTCTGGTGGGAAAACTCTCCCAGCAGATGCACGAAACCCTGCTGGTGCTGGTGGCCGCGGTCGCGCTCAAGGACGCCGATTCCGCCGCGCGCACGCTGTACCGCATGGGCGTGCCGCAGAAACGCATCCAGATCAGCGGCCTGCGCGACGAGATCGCCGATATTCTGCACAACTACTCGGGCATGTCGCTGCAACAGCTCGATCCGCGCGCGGTCTCCGACCGCCTGCTGCGCCTGGCCATCAAATACGGCATCCGCCTGCCGCGCGATTACGCCATCCTGGCCAAGTCCACGGCCGCCGTGGAGGGCATCATCCGCGAGTTCGACCCCGGACTCGACATCGCCGCGGAGGCCATGCCCTTCGCGCGCGAATTGCTGGAAAACCGGTTTGATCCCTCTCGCGCCGATGGAGACTGGTTCAAGCTGGCGCTGCGCCTGTCCACCTTCCTGCAGGATGTGCCGATGCAGGTGGACCAGGTGCTGATTGACATGGAGGCGGGGAAAACCGCCTTCACGGTGCAGGGCTCCGCGCTCGACAACATCAACCACTCCATCCGCTGGCTGGGCTTGGCGGCCTTTGGCGGCCTGGCGGCCTGCGCCTGCATCATCGGCGGATTCATGATGCTGGCGCGCTTCGACTGGTCCTGGCGCTACTGGCCGCTGGTGTGGGGGGGGCTCGCGTTTGTTTCGGCGTGGTGGCTGTTCTGGTTTGTTCTGGTCTGGAGTTATGTGGGCCAGCGTTCCTGGCGGATATCCCTGCGCCGCTGGCTCAAACCCGGGCGCCGCGCCCCCGCCCCCCCCCGCGAAGACAATCCCCCAGAGGGCTGAGGGGGCGGGCCTCCCTTCGTCCATGGGGAAGAGGCTCCCCACGCAGCACCCCTTCGCCCCTCTGCCGCCCCGCCGGCGCTTCATTCAAAAAATTCAACTTCTTGGTTGACAACCAGATCCGCATGTTATAATTCAACCATATGGTTGAACGTGGATCCGCCCATCTCGACGATGTCTTTCACGCCCTCGCGCATCCCGTGCGCCGCGATATCCTGCGCCGCATCGCGCGCCGCGAGCACACCATCGGCGAACTCGCCCGGCCTTTCGACATGTCCCTGGAGGCCGTCTCGAAACACGTGCAGGTGCTCGAACGCGCGCATCTGCTCGAACGATCACGCCGCGGGCGGGAACATTACTGCCGCCTGGACCCGGCCCCCCTGCAGGACGCCGCGAAGGTGCTTGCCGGACTGGCGCGGCTGTGGAACCGCCGTCTCGACGCCCTCGAAGCCCTGTTGGCGGATATTCAGAAGGAGAACTGAACATGTCATTCAAACCCGAAGATGGAATCCTGGTCCGCCGCATGCTGAAGGCCCCGCGCAAGCTGGTCTTCGACGCATGGACCCAGCCCGCCCTGATGATCCGCTGGTTTTTTCCCGGCGAGGACTGGGGGGCGGATATCACTTCCAACCTGGTTCCGGGCGGCGAATATCGCATCGCCATGCGCGGGCCCGCGGGCCAACTGCATGTCCAGTTTGGAACCTGGAGGGAAATCATTCCTCCCGAAGTGCTGGAGTTTTCCTGGAACTGCCCGGACCTGGGCGTCGAAAACAGCATTGTGCGCGTGGAGTTGCACGAGCGCGGCTCCGCCACCGAACTGGTGCTGACGCACAAGTTGCCGGCCGATCCGGAAGTCCGGGCCGGGCACGAGGAGGGCTGGCAGGGTTGCCTCGCCAACCTGGAGAAATTCCTCAATCAGTCCGCATGACCTCCATCTCAGGGGAGAGCGCGAGGAACGCCATCGCCCGGGAACGGAATCTCCCGGCGCCCTGAAATCCCTTGCCCGCGGCGGCGCGCGCGGACAACAATATCCCCGTGGGCCTGATGGAGTGGATCAACTCGTTGCCGGGGACATGCCTGTTTCACCGCATGACCGGGGCGCCGTGTCCTTTCTGCGGAACCACCCGCTCCATCGCCCTGCTGCTGGACGGGCGGCTGGGGGATTCGCTGGAGATGGCGCCCTTCACCCTACCCCTGCTGGCGGCGCTGGCGTTCAGCTTCGCCGCATCCTGGCTGGAGCGCTGGCGGCGTCACGAACGCCGCGCCCGCGGACTCGTCATGACCGTGTTCGCGCTGATGGCCTTGCAGTGGATCTGGCGGATGGCGGCCGGATGAAGGGCTTTCTCACCCGGCCTTTTCCACCAGGCTGGAGTTGATGGATGAACGGGCCCGCACCAGTTTGACCACCACCGCCAGCATGACCACGAAGATGATCACCGACAGGGTCCAGCCGATCCATTTGAGCATGGCGCTGGATCGCGGGCGTTCGGCCACCAGGGTTTTGTGCATGTCCGCGGTGACGCGCGCGATCAGGCGATCGCGCATCCTGACGGCGAAAGCGTCCCCCGGATGCTCGGCGATGTAGTCCTTGTAATAACGGCCCGCCATTTCCACTTCGCGGCGGTGAACCGCGGTTTCGATCAGCCGGGCGTGCAGCTTTTCATCGCTCCAGTTGGCGAGGCAGACCCGCCATATCTCATGGATGGTGGCGTTCGGCTTGAGAATATCCTCGCGGGAAAAGGGGCGGCTGATCGCGGCCGCGGGGGCCGGCGGCGGCGCCGGGGATCCGGCCGCGCCCTGCACCGCCATCACATTCGCGTGTCCGCATTGGGTGCAATAAAAACCCGCCCCTTGCGGCAACATGGTCAGCGCGGGGATTTCCACCAGGGCTTTGCAGTTGGAGCATTCAACCTTCATGGCCAGGGTATGCAGGCGCCCGGACGGACTCCGTGGGTTTTCCGGCGGGCGGACGGGAATTCTCTTCTCCCGGAATGGTGACAATGGTCAGCGGAACCGGCACAAAGGTCAACACGAACATCAGCAATCCGGCCGCGCCCACCCGGCGGCGCATGGGGTCCAGTTCGCTCCATTCGTCATCCACCGGGGGATGGGCGCGCCCCATGAACCGCAGCATGATCGCCCAGATGATCCACCCGGACATGTTGGTCATGAACTCCGGCGGCTCCCAGCCGAAGCTGGGAGCGAAGGACGCGACTAGGCCAATCACGCCCACCACGGTCATGATCTGCACCAGACGATGGCCAATCCGGGCGTGAGTGCGCGGACCAAACATGGAGTAAGTGACATGGCCGCCATCGAGTTGTCCCACCGGCATCATGTTGAGCGCGGTCACCAGCCCGCCGATCCACGCGGCGAAGGCGATGGGATGGGTGCGGATATCGCTGCCATCCGGGATTTCCCCATGGATCAGGGTTTTGATCAGCCAGTACAGGATGGAATCGCCTTCCAGATAATGCGTTCCCGGCCCCATCACCTGCACCGGACTGAGGTACACGCCCCAGATCATCAGCGGAACCAGCACCACGAAACCGGCGATGGGACCGGCGATGCCGATGTCGAAGACCTGGGATTTCCTGCGGATGCGCTCCCGCATCACGATCACCGCGCCGAAGGTCCCCGCGAAATTGGCGGGAAAGGGAATGAAATAGGGAAGGCTCGCGCGCACGCCATAGCGCATCG
The DNA here is from genome assembly GCA_022072125.1 of Myxococcota bacterium. Lineage (GTDB taxonomy): Bacteria > Myxococcota > JAJVIH01 > JAJVIH01 > JAJVIH01 > JAJVIH01. The sequence goes on from JAJVIH010000018.1 coordinate 15,248, forward strand.
CGGTGATGAAATGCCCCATCTCGTGGCTGAACAGGATCAGCATCACCGCCGCGCTGTAGGGCCAGCCCAACTCGAACATCAACCGGAAAAACCCCGCATCTTCCATGCTGGAAGGGTTGCGCAGGTACTGCTCGGCCCTGGGATTCAACCCCATGCCCGCGTACATGGTGGTGCCGATGGTCGCCAGAAACAGCAGGATCGGCAGCACCACGCGGCGGCGCGGCGGTTGCGGTCTGGGCTCTTCCCATCCCTCCAGTCCGGCGGGGGAATAGACATGCCGCCAGCGCGGCTCATATGGATTTTGATCGTCCATGCATTCAGGGCTGTTTGGGCGCGGGCGCGGCGGGCGCCTTTTTGATTCCGCGCTGCCGCTCGTAGTCATCCATGGTGATGATAGCCTTTTTGTACACCGTGAACAGGGTCAGCGGATGCTCCGCCTCGCCTTCCGGTCCAAAAGAGGTTTTCCCCAGCGCACCCGGGAAATCGCGGATGGCCGCCAGCAATTTGCGCGCCTCCAGCCGCGAGGAAGGCTGCCGCATGGACACCGCCTGACTGACCATCGCCATGGTGTCAAAACCCTGCGCCGCGTAGAGGTTGGGCTCGCCGTTGTAGGCGCTCCGCCACACGGAGACAAAGCCCTTGGTCTCCGGCCAGCCGGAACGGGGATTCCAGCCGTCCACGAATACCGATTCCTCGACGTATTTCTCCCCCAGATCGATCAGCTTGGGGTGGTTCCAGGAATCAATGCCCAGCAGGCGCACCAGTTTGAGATCCTTGAGCCCGGTCGCATCCATGATGCGTTTCTGGTGGTAGTCGCTGGAGGTGTAGAGGATCACGTCCTCCACCGCCAGCGCGGGCGCGATGCCCGCCACCGGCTGGTAGTAGTCGGGAATGAACACCGCGTCGAAATCCACCACCGGCGGCACGGAGGCCTGCAATTCCTCCAGCTTGCGGTTGCGCACCCAGCCCTTCAGCCCCTCCAGTTCCTTGCGCTTGACGGGATCAAAAAACTCCTTGCGCAGTTCCAGGTAGTAGCGTCCCACCAGCTTGCGCGCCGCGTCTTTGAACGTGGTGGCGTCCGCCGGATAGGACTCGATTCCGGTCACCTCGCCGCCCAGGGATTCAACCGTGTCCCAGAAGGCGTTGGCGATTTCCGTTCCGCCCGGCGTGGCGGGATGAATGATCCCAAACCGCTTGTACCCCATGCGGTTGATCGCCCATCCGGCGATGAAATGCGCCTGCGCCCGGTAGGTGATGGCGTTGCGGAACACCCAGGGCCCAATTTCCGGCAACCCTTCCTTGCGGGAAAGCAGCACGATGGGAACCTCCAGGTCTTCGGCTTCGTACGCGGCCGCCTCGGATGCGGCGGCGGTCAGGGGACCGATGATCGCCATGACCTTGTGCTGGATCACCAGTTCGCGCACCAGCCGTTTCGCCTTGCCGGGATCGCCCTCGTCATCGCGGACGATGATGCGGGTCCCGCCCACCTGGATTTCCTCATCCAGCGGCGGCGGGGGGAGTGTCTTGCCTTCTTCGTCCTTCGCCGGAGCGGGGGGAGTCCAGGGCTCCGTCTTGCCCAGACCCATGCGCAGCCCCTGATAGGCGGGGACGCCAATGCCGCGATATTTGCCGCTCAGCGGCAGAATCACCCCGATCACGTTGGGATCGGCGGCGGTGCGCGCCTCGATGGCTTGCAACAGTTCCTTCGCCCGCGCGGCCGTGCGTCCATTGGGGTAGGCCGCCAGATGCTCCTTGAGGGCCGTCACCCCCTTCGCGGTCTGGCGGATGTGCAGGTACGTCAGCGCCAGACGGAAACACACCGGTTCCGCCGCCTGCGAGCCGCGCTCCAAAGCGGCGCACTGTTTTTCCAGGCTTTCCACGCCGCTGCCGCCGTGGGCCGGCGCGCCGGCGGATTCAATCAAGTTGGCTGGCGGAGCGCCGGGGTCCGGATCATCCGCCGGAGCGCCGTTGTTGCGCGGCCCCTTCGCCGCCCACTGGGCGCCCTTGGCGTCGTCGCCCAGGGCGAAGTAACTGGCGGAAAGCGCCGCCGCCACCTGCTCCTTCCATGCGGCCGCGGTCATCTGGCGGTGAATGGGCTCCAGGGTTTCCACCGCGTCCCGGTGGCGGCCCTGTTTGTACGCGATGATTCCCAGCCAGGCCTTGGCCTCCAGCGCCTGCGGCGAAGTGGGATGCTGCAGGGCGATGTTTTCCATGCTGGATCGCGCGGCTTCCAGTTCGCCGCTGTTGTATTCCGCGCGGCCCTTGAGCAGCAGCACGCGGGCGGCGGCCCGGGACGCGGGGCTTTCCTTGAGGAAGACGCCGGCGATCTCAATGACGCGGGCATGCTGGCCGCGCCGGGCGGCGGACTCCATCATATCCAGCCGGGTCGCCTCCAGATCGCCCAGTTCATCCATGGAGGGCTGGGCGGGGCCGGCGGCGTTCCGGCCCGGGTCCACCGGCGCGGACTTGCAGGCGGCGATCCAGACCGCGGCGGCGAACAACAGGATCCAGGGAGCGGAACGATGATTCGCCATGATCAGTTCTCATCCAGGCGGCGCAGCCGGTCCTGGTACTCCTTGACGGCGGGGTAATTGGATGAATTGAGGGCGTCGCGCAACTGCTCGACCAGATGGCGCTGGCGATCGCTGAGTTGCGTGGGCGACTCCACTTCCACGGTGACAAGTTGGTCCCCGGCGCCGCCATCGGGTTTGCGCACGCCCTTGCCGCGCAGGCGGAAGATATGCCCATTGCGCGTGCCGGGAGGAATCTTCATGCGCACCTTGCCATCCAGGGTGGGCGCTTCAATGCTGCCGCCGGGCAGGGCGTGGGCGAAATCCACCGGAGCCTTGCAGGTGATGTCGTAATCGTCGCGCTCGAACCAGGGGTCTTTCTCCACCACCAGATCAATATGCAAATCGCCCGGAACACCGCCCGGCGGCGCGGGCTGCCCCTCGCCGGCCAGGCGCAGGCGCGTGCCGGTTTTCACGCCGGGGGGAACCGTGACGGAAAGCTGGACATCGCCCGGCATGAAGGTGGTTCCGCGGCAGGTGCGGCAGGGATTGGGGATGAGCACGCCGCGTCCATTGCAAGCGGAACAAGGCCGCGACACCGTGAAAAACCCCTGCCGGACGGAGACGGTTCCGCCGCCGCCGCAGGTGTTGCAGACGGGCGGCTTGACCTTGTCCCGCGAGCCCGTGCCGTTGCAGGCGGCGCAGACGACATCCCGCGGAATGGTCAGCGTGCGCCGGGTTCCGCGGGCGGCTTCCGCGAAGGAGATGGTCAGTTCATAACGCAGGTGGGCGCCCTGGGCGCGCTGCTGCTTCTGGCCAAAGCCGCCGAACATGCCGCCGAAGATGTCGGAAAACACATCGTTGATGTTGGCGCCGCCGAAATCCACCCCGGGCGCGCCGCCCTGGCCGGAAAGGCCCGCGTGGCCGAACTGATCGTAGGCGCGCCGTTTCTGGGCGTCCGACAGCACCTCGTAGGCTTCCGAAACCTGTTTGAACATGTCCTCGGCGGATTTGTCGCCCGGATTGCGATCCGGGTGGAACTTCAACGCGAGCTTGCGGTAGGCCGCCTTGATCGCCTTCTCGCCGGCGCCGCGGGGAACTCCCAGCACTTCATAATAATCGCGCTTGTTCACGCCAGCCTCCAGTGGCCCCGGAATACCATGCGCCCCCGCGCGGCTTCAAACGGCGCCGGAATCCGGGCCCAATCCGCAATGTGTTTCCTTCTCCGGTTCAGTCAAGAGCCCCCAGCCCGGAAGAAACGCCCGGATCGCCCCGGCAAGCCGTTCCGGATCCTCCGCCAGCCGCGGGCAGGGAAGGCGTCAGGGTCTGGCGGCCGGGAGCCGCCATGCGGCTCCCTTTTCAATCCCCGCGGGAAAACACCTCCCGGCCGCCGATCCATACCTTCGCGACCGGCGCCGATCCGGGTTCGTACAGGAAGCGCCGCCAGTCGTCGCATTCCATCGCCGTCACATCGGCGCGCGGCGGAACGCCGCCTTCCTGGTGGAAGGTTCCCCGGTCCTCCAGCCCGAGCGCGCGCGCCGCGTGGAGGGTGATGGACCACAGCGCCTCTTCCGGGGTCATGCCATAACGGTGCAGCGCCAGCGAGGCCATCAGGGGCAGATGCGTGGTGGGGGAAGTGCCCGGGTTGTTGTCGGTGGCGACGGCCACCGGAGCGCCGCTGTCAATCAACTCCCGCACGGGCGGATCGGGGTCCTTGCGGCGGGCGCCAATGCACAGGGCCGCTCCAGGGAGGATCACCGCCGTGGTTCCGGCGCGCGACAGCGAGGTGATGTCGCCGCCGCCGGCGTATTCCAGGTGATCGGCGGTGTCCGCGCCGATGGCGGAAGCCATCTCCGCGGCCCCGGTGCGGCTCAACTGCTCCGCATGCACGCGCAGGCGCAGGCCGTGGCGGCTGGCCGCGATCAGCAGCTTCTCCGAAAGCCCGGGATCAAACGCCCCCTGTTCGCAATAGATATCGCAGGCGCTGGCGAGTTTGCGGCGGGCGATCTCCGGCAGGGTGCGGCGGATGATTTCGTCAACCCACTCCGCGGCGGACGCGGCTTCCGGCGGGACCGCATGGGCGCCGAGAAAAGTCGCCACAACGCCCTGCGGTCCGCTCTCCCGCAGGCGTGCGATGATCTCCAGCAGGCGGATCTCCTGCTCATGGCTCAATCCGTAGCCGCTTTTGATCTCGACGGTGGTGACGCCCCGGGCGAGCATGGCCCGCAACCGCGCGCGGCTCTGGATTTCCAGTTCCGCATCGCCGGCTTCCCGGGTCTTGCGCACCGTGGACAGAATGCCCATGCCGCGCGCGTGCAACTCCTCGTAGGACGCGCCGCGCAGCTTCAACTCCCATTCATCCATGCGGTCGCCGGCGTGGACCACATGGGTATGGCAATCCACGAATCCCGGCAGGATCACCCAGGCGGAGGCGTCCGTCTGCGCGGCGTCCTCCCATCCGCCAGGGCCATGGGCGAGCAACTCCTGCTCGGTTCCCCACCAGACCACCTGACCGGAGTCCGACATCAACAACGCGCCATCGCGCACCACCCGGACATGGTGGCTGCGCGCGGCGGCGCTGAATTCGCGGATGGTGGGGGAGACAATCTGGCGGCAATGCCGGAGCAAATGGGGCATGAAACCAATCCTGAAAAGCGGCGGGCCGATATTATGCGCTTCCCCGCCTGGAGAAAAGCGCGGATCGCCCGGCGGGCTTCCGGCGCGGGCCCGCCGCCTGGCCGTCCGGTCCGGCAAACCCCCGCGGATCGCACGGGGAGCAATGGTTCACCCGGAAATGGCGCCTGCCGGATGCTTCGCGCGCCGCCACGCCAGCAACGCGGCCGCCAGCAGCGCGAGCATCCACGGGCCCTGCGCGCCGCTCCGCCGGGGCTGCATGGAACAGCCGCAACCGTCCTCCTTTGGCGGTTGCGCCGCGGACCCGCCACTATCTGAAGAACCCGCGTCCGCCTCGCCGCCGGCGTCCGCGGCGGGCCCCGCATCCGGACCGGCGCCGCCGTCCGCTGCCGATCCGCCATCCGTTCCGCCGCCCGCCGGGCCTTTGCGTTTGGGCAGGGGGGTCAGGTGATTGCCGGTGTTGCGGGCGTCGTGGTGGTAGCTGTCCCATTCGATCTTGCCGTCCGCCGGACCCTTGGTCTTGTAAATGAACAACCAGCCCTCACGGGTCATCGTGGCGGCTTCCAGATAGCCGTCGCCGTTCATGTCGCCCACCGCGGGGGTGGAGATCAGCCAGCCGCCATTGAATTTGGGCCAGTTCGCGGGCTGATTGCCGTCCTTGTCCACGGCGTGGGCGACATAGCCGCCGGTGCCGCTGATGATCTCCGCCAGGCCGTCGCCGCTGATGTCGGCGACCACGTAGTTCTGGAAGAACTGGTAATCCTCCACCTTTCGCGGAAAGCCGGGCAGGAAACCGCCTTCCAGTTGTCCGCCGCGGGACGCGACTTTCCAGGCGCTCACCTGGTGATCGATCTCCGCCCGCTTGGCGCCGGAAGTGGCCGAGCCCAGGCTCAGGCTGACCGTTCCCGTCATGATTTCCGGACGCCCGTCGTTGTCCATGTCTCCCATGCTGGTGTTGTTGATGAAGGACAGGGAAGGTCCCTGTTTGCTGGTGGCGTTCTTGCCGAATTTCTCCGTTCCGGAGTTCATGCCGATGATCTGCTCCCCGGTTCCGGTGAACAGCAGCACCGGCCCGGCGATGGTCATGGCTTGGATTTCCGGCTTTCCGTCATTGCCGGTGACATCGCCGATGATGGGGCTGGTGGGAATGCCGCGGCCCACATAGGGCAGCACATCCACCGCCGCTCCGGTCAACGATACCGGCGAACCCGCGTGCAGCGCGCCCCCCGGATGTTTCGATCCGTCGCCATGGATGATGTACAGGCGGGCGAATACGTTGTCGTAGACCTCCGTCGTGCCGATCACGATATCGGGGATATTGTCTCCATCGAGCAGGCCAATGGCGGGCGTGCCGATGATGCGCGAACGTTCGGCGTCGCTGGAACCCTGTTTTTTGTCCGACCAGGCCAGCACCGGGAAGCCGGGCAGCGGCTTCCCATCGAAGGTGTAGGCGTGAACCTGCTGATCTCCCGCCGCCACGATGATCTCCAGGGTGTTGTCGCCATTGAGATCGTACAGCACCACGCCGCCGAAAATCGCGTTGTCCAGCCACGCCCGTTTGTTGGTGGCGTTCTGGTCCACGCCGGGGAGCCGGATGGGAAAGCCGGGCAGCGGCTCGCCCCGGGAATTGAAGGCGAAGATACGTCCTTCCAGGGTGGCGGCGGCCACGTCGAGGCCAGGCGCGCCATCGCCGTTGAGATCCCCCACCGCCACCGTGCTGACCACGGACTGCCGCCAGTCCGCGGCCTTGATCGCGGGGTCCTTGAACGCCGCCGAACCGGCGTTGTTTTGCGGGTTGGCGGGATCGAGGGCGTTCATCAGGCCGGTTTTGGCGGGCCAGCCGGGATTTTCGCCGCCGTCCGCCCGCATGGCGTGGATCAGGCCATCCGCGGTGGCGAACACCAGTTCCTCCTTGCCGTCGCCATCCAGGTCCGCCATCTTCAGGCTGGATTCGCCCGAGGTATATCCCATCCATTTCGGGAAACCGGGCAGCCAGTCCGGATCATGGTGAACGAAAAAGGTCTTGCGGTGTTCGGATTTCACCGGCGGCTGGCCGGGCTTGTCCGCCTCCACCCGCAGGCGCACGGTCACCGCGAAGGAATTCCAGCTCTCCGGACCGGGCGGTTGCAGGCCCGGGATATTTTTGATCGCGGCCACGTCAATCTCCCCGATCAGGCCGTTCCTGGGCGCGGTGAGGCCGCTTTCGCTCTTGACCGTCACCCATCCGTCCTTGGGATCGGCGCCGCCCGCGACTTCCAGCACGTATTTGCAGGAAGGATACCGGGAGGCGTCTATTTCGGCTTCCACGGGAATTTTCGTGGTGGTCTTGGCGTCCACATGGGAGAACCAGCCGGGCTTGACGATATCGGCCACGGGGGGAATCCGTCCGTCGCGGATCATCTCCAGCGAATTGCGGGCGTTGTTGCGGCCATAGCCGAAGCGGATATCCCAGCCGGGCCCGCTCGCGTATTTGGTGGGATCGGTTTTGGATTCGGGCACGTCAATGTCGTCGCTGGACATTTGCAGCAACTGGAAGACCTCGCCGGTTTTCAGCGGGGGCTCCAGTTTGAGATCCAGGGCGTAGGAGTAGATCAGTCCCGCCTGGCCGGCGGTGCGGCCAGTGGCCTCGGAGGAGCAGCCGTCTCCCGGCGAGGACAGGGCCAGCTTGCCGCCGAAGTTGGTGCAGTTGGCGAAATTCAGGAAGGTGGTGCTGCGGGTGTAATTGTCCTCGTCATGGCGCACCGCATGCACGTAAATGGTGCGCTCGCCGCCGCCCGGCCAGTTCAGGTGATAGCTGTTTTCATCGGCGGCGGAGGCCACGGTGATCACGCCCTTGTTCCAGGCGTAAAAAATCGCCTGCTGCATGGCGGGCGTGTGGTTGAAGGTTCCCAGCGCCTCCTGGATGACCTTCGCGCCGGAATCCACCGCGAAAACCGTTCCCTTGGCGAAGCTGTTGACATCGGTGACGAAGCTGTCGCCGACCCGCACGTGCAGCACCATGCAACCGGGGCAGGTGCCGGCCGCTCCCACGCCGTTGTTGGTTTCGGCGGCGGAGATCATCGCCTCGTAGGTGCCGTGGTCAAAGCAGGTGTTGTCGTAGGGATCGTTGTCATCCCACATGGCGTCCCAGCCGGAGATATCGTCCACATAGCCGTTGCCGTCGCCGTCCTTGCCGTCGGAGAAGGTGAAGATCAGGTCCTGGGGATCGCGCAGTCCAAAGGCGTTGCATCCGGATTTGGGGGCGTCCTTCACCCGCGGGTCTTCCACATAGTCGAAGACATTGAAGATTCCGTCGCCGTTGAGGTCGTAAACCCCCGGTTTGGACTGGCCGTTTTTGTCCTGGGGCTCGGGCAATTCACCCTTGTTGAGCCAGGTTTTGGCGTGCAGGTCTTTTTCCGACCAGATGATCCCCGAATCGAGCACGGCGATCACCACATCGCCGCGCCCGGTGGTGAGTTGCCAGGCGCGATCGGCGTGCATGCCGGTTCCCAGGGCGTGTTCGGGCGCGCGCACCTTGGGCTTGAGCGCATCGGGAATGAAGCTCCACAACTGCCATTCGTGTTTGTAGGCAGGGTCGTCCGGCCAGTTCTCCGGCTTGGCCAGGTCCTCGCGGGAAGCGTTTTTGTTGGGGAAATTGGGATTGCGGGCGAAGGCGGCGGCCGCCGCCAGCAGAAGAACGCCGGCGGCGAGCCAGCGAATGCGTGAGTTCATGTCAGACCTGATGAAAAAAACCAGATTGTCGTCACACCGGCGTGGCAATCTAGCAGGATGCTCCCACGGGGCAAGCCGGGCGCAAGGCCCCCCAGGACCGCGAAGGGGCCGGGGGGTGACCGCCATCGTCCATGGCGCTACAATCACTTCATGAATTTCGATTTCACAGCGGGCGGAACGGGCGCATGGGAGGGCGCCGGTTTCTCTCCGCCGGCGCGGTGGAAAACCGGAAGCGCCCGCGGCGAGCGGCTGCTGGAGCTTTACTTCCGGCTGCGCGCGCGTTTTGGCCGCCGCGGCTGGTGGCCGGCGGAGACGCCCTTTGAAGTCTGTGTGGGGGCCATCCTTACCCAGAACACCGCCTGGTCCAACGTGGAGAAAGCCATCGCCGCCATGCGCGGCCGCGGCTGGATGGATTTTCCCGGCCTTGCCCCGGTGTCCGCCGCCGCGCTGGCGCCCGTCATCCGTTCCTCCGGATATTACAACCAGAAGGCGCTCAAGCTGCGGCGGTTTGTTGACTTCATCGAGCGGGAACTGGACGGCGATCTGATGGCGCTTTTCGCCTGGCCGCTGGAGGATGCGCGGCGCGCCCTGCTGGCGCTCCATGGCGTGGGACCGGAGACCGCGGATTCCATGTTGTGTTACGCTGGCGGCCTGCCGATCTTCGTGGTGGACGCCTACACCTCCCGCATCTTCTCGCGCATGGGGCTGGCGCGCGGGGACGCCGCCCGCGCTTACGCCCCCCTGCAGGCCGGCGTGATGGACCACCTGCCCGCGGACGCCGCGCTCTACAATGATTTCCACGCCCAACTGGTGGAGTTGGGCGCGCGCCATTGCCGTCCGCGCAATCCCCTGTGCGAAACCTGCCCGGCTCGCCCGCTTTGCGCCACGGGCCGCCTGCGCGGGGCGCATCCGGTCCGCTCCGGAAAAATCCGCGCCCTTCCCGCGCCAGTCCGTCAATGATTCCAGCGGCGAAGCGGGAGCCGGCGCGGACCTGAATGACGCGGCCCGGCGGGTGGGACGCCGTGCGGAATTTTTCCGTTTGTGCATTGACTCACGGCAGGGCATGGTTACCTTCCCGCCATCCCGGGGCTCCCGGTCAATAAAATTCAACCTTTTCAACCGGTTAGACTCCAACCATGCTGATTGAAGTCAAGGACCTGAAAAAAACCTACGGCGCCATCGAGGCGCTCAAGGGCGTCTCGTTCAATATCGAGGCGGGCGAAATTGTCGGCCTTCTCGGACACAACGGCGCCGGCAAAACCACCTGCATGAAAATCCTGACCGGCTTCATCGAACCCACCGCCGGAGAGGTTCGCGTGGGCGGACAGGATGTCGTCAGCCACCGGCTGGAGGTGCAGCGGCGCATGGGTTACCTGCCCGAAAGCGCGCCCCTGTACCCGGAGATGCTGGTGCAGGAATACCTGGAAATGGCCGCCGGACTGCGCGGCATTCCAGAGGACGGCCGCCGCCGGGCCATCAGCAAGGCGGTGTACCGGACCGGGCTGGAGCAGGTGCTCGCCCGTCCCATCGGCAAGCTGTCCAAGGGGTTCCGGCAGCGCGTCGGTCTCGCCCAGGCCATCCTCCATGAGCCGGAAATCCTGATCCTCGACGAGCCGACGAGCGGCCTCGACCCCACGCAGATCGTGGAAATCCGCCAGTTGATCAAGGACCTGTCGAAACATTCCACCATTCTGTTCTCGACCCATATCCTTCCGGAGGTGGAGGCGGTCTGCCAGCGGGCGATCATCATCATCGGCGGATCCATCGCCTGGGACGCCGATTTCACCGAACTGCACAGGCACGGCGCCCATGTGCTGCGCCTGCTGGACGCGCCGGACGAGGCGGCGGAAGCCGTGCGCCGGCTGCAGGGCGTGGCGGCGGTGACGCCGGTCCGCGAAAACGACGTGTTGACCCTGCGCATCCGCACGGAGGAAGGCCGCGACGCCGGGAATGACCTGTTTGAGCTGTCCAAGAAGGAATCGTGGAAAGTGGTTGAACTGCGCCGCGACGTGGACAATCTGGAATCTGTTTTCAACCGGCTGATGAAAGAACGGGAGGCTGCGTAATGTCCGGGACCCAGGGTCAATCGGGAGCGCCGCGAATCGCCGGCGTCCGCATCATCGCCGCCAAGGAATTGCGGGGGTATTTCGTCTCCCCGGTGGCGATGATCTTCCTGTCCATCTTTCTGGTGGCGAGCCTGTTCACCTTCTTCTGGGTGGATGGTTTCTTCGCCCGCAACCTGGCGGATATCCGTCCGCTCTTCGAGTGGATGCCCGCGCTGTTGATCTTCCTCGTCGCCGCGCTGACCATGCGCCAGTGGAGCGATGAACAGAAGATGGGCACCATGGAGCTGCTGTTCACGCTGCCCGTACCCACCTGGAAAATGGTGTTGGGCAAATTCCTCGCCGGCTGGGCGCTGATGGGCGTGGCGCTGGCGCTGACCGTGGGCATTCCCCTGTCGGTGGCCACCATGGGCGATCTGGACTGGGGACCGGTGATCGGCGGCTACGCGGGCGCCATGATGCTGGCGGGGGCCTACCTGGCGATCGGCCTGTTTGTCTCCTCCACCACCGACAACCAGATCGTATCGCTGATGGTCACCCTGGTGCTGCTGGGGTTGCTCTACCTCGCCGGCGCCCCCCAGGTGACCGCCCTGGCTGGCGCCGCCGGCGCGGAAATCCTGTCGTCCATCGGCGCGGGATCGCGTTTCGCCAGCATCGCGCGCGGCGTCTTCGACCTGCGGGACATCTTCTACTACCTTTCGATCACCGGCGCCTTCCTGACGCTGAACACCTATGCGCTGGAAAGCAAGCGGCTGGACCGCAACGTCTCCGGCGAACGCGGCCTGCTGGGGCGCAGGGTGTTGGCGGGGCTCGTGGCCCTGAACCTGTTGCTGCCCAACCTGTGGATCGCCCCGGCCTCCGCCGCGCGGCTGGATATCACCCAGCGGGGGGAATACAGCATCAGCACCGCCACCAAAACCGTCATCCAGGGCCTGCAGGACCCCGTGACCATCATCGGTTATTTCAGCGGCAAGACCCATCCGCTGCTGCAGCCGCTGGTTCCGCGCATCCGCGATCTGATCAAGGAATACGAGTCCGTGGGACGGGGCGTCATCCGCACCCGGTTCATTGACCCCCGCGAAAACGAGGAAGAGGAAAAGGAAGCCAACGAAACCTATGGCATCAAGAGCATTCCCTTCCGCATCAGCGAGCGCCACCAGGACGCCGTCGTCAACTCGTACTTCAACATCGTCGTGCGCCAGGGCGACGAACATGTGGTGCTCGGCTTCCAGGAACTGATCGAGGTCAGCGCCCGCGGTCCGGAAAATATCGAGGTCAAGCTGCAGAATCCGGAGTACGCCATCACCCGCGCCATCAAGCGCGTGTCCGAGGGCTTTCAGAGCCTGGAAAATGTCTTCGCCAGGCTGGAGGAAAAAGCCGAACTGACGGCGGTGATCTCCCCCCAGACCCTGCCAGACGATTTCAAGAAAATCCCCGAGATGATTGACAAGGTGGCCAGGGAAATTCAGGGCCGTTCGGGCGGCAAACTGGAGTACAAGGTCGTCAATCCCGATGTCACCCGCCAGGATACGCCGCAGGAAATCTACAATACCTACCGCATCAAGCCGATGATGGCCGGGTTGTTCTCCAACGATTATTTCTACCTGCACCTGTTCGTAAAGGTGGGAGCCAAGGCCGAACTGATTCCGCCGCAAGCCGACCAGACCGAGGCGGATATCCGCAAGAATCTCGAGGCCGCGCTGCGCCGCCGCACCCCCGGTTTCCTCAAAACCATCGGCATGGTGGTTCCCCGGGAAACGCCCCAGCAGCCCATGTTCCCGGGACAGATGCCGCCGCAGCCGCGCGAGGGCTTCCAGACCCTGCGCCGCGCCCTGTCGGAAAACTACACCGTCGAGACCGTTGATCTCTCGAAGGGCGTGGTCCCGCCGCATATTGACGTGCTGCTGTTGATGCAGCCGGAAAAGGCGGGCGACAAGGAGCGTTTCGCGGTGGACCAGTTCCTGATGCGCGGCGGCAATCTGGTGGCCGTCACCAGCGGTTACAAGCTGGACATGTCCAGCATGGGCAAGCTGGCGGTCGTCAAGGTGGAGAGCGGTCTGGAGGATTTGCTCAAGCACTACGGCGTCATCGCCGGCAAGGATCTCGTTCTGGACACCCAGAACCATCCGCTGCCGGTGCCGGTGGAGCGCTCGGTGGGCGGTTTCCGCGTGCAGGAGATCAAGCTGTTCAAATACCCCTATTTCGTGGATATCCGCTCCGACGGCTTCGACAAGGACAATCCCATCCTGAGCGGGCTGCCCGGCGTGGCCATGCATTTCGCCTCGGCGTTGCGCCTGGAAGACAAGCCGAAGCTGGGCGATCGCAAGGTCTCCGAACTAATCCGTTCATCGGAAAACTCATGGACCACCTCCAGTTCCGAAGTGCAGCCGGACTTTGAGAAATACCCCGAGACCGGCTTCGCTGATCCGCCCGCCGACCGGGCGCGGCAGTTGCTGGGCGTGGCCATGACCGGCTCCTTCGACAGCTACTTCGCCGACAAACCGTCGCCGCTGTTCGGAACCGGCGCCGACAAGGAGAAGGACGGCAAGGCCGCCGACCGCACCGGCCGGACCCTCAAGAAATCGCCGGACACCGCGAAGCTGGTGGTGCTGTCGAGCACGGAATTCGTGAACGACACCATCCTGATGATGTCGCGGCAAATGGGATCGGATCAGGGCATGCTGGGCGTGAAGCTGATTGAAAACATCATTGACTGGAGCCTGGAGGACGCCACCATGCTGGGCATCCGTTCGCGGGGAACCGTCGCCCGCACGCTGCGGCCCATGGAGAAGTCCGCCCAGGAAAAATACGAGTGGATCAACTACCTGACGGCCCTGATTGGCTTGGCGGTGGTGTTTGGCATGGGCGTCCAGCAGCGCCGCGCCCGCCGCATGGACTTGCTCCCGCGGGAGGAGGCCCTGGGCGGCAAGGGAGGTGAAGCATGAAACTGAATACGGGAATGCTGATTGGCCTGGCGGCGGCCCAACTCGCCTTGGCGTATGGCGTCTGGGAGATGAGCAAACCGCCAGCGGCCCTGGCCGCGCGTCCGCTGATCAGCGTATTGCAGGGCGGCGGCGCCGCCAACGTAGCCGAACTGGAAATCAGCGGCGGCGGCGAAATGCTCAAGCTGGTCAACCAGCAGAATACGTGGGTGGCCGCCAGCGCGTCCAACTACCCGGCCAGGGATGACAAGGTGAAGGAGGCGCTGGAAAAGCTCCAGAAATTGCAGGTGCGCGAGCCGGTCGCGGCCTCGGTGGGCAGCCAGGCCTCGCTCAAGGTCTCGGCGAAGGACGCGGAACGGGTGCTCAAACTGACCGTCTCCGGCCAGGCCCCGGTAACCCTGTACCTGGGCAAATCCGGCTCCGGCGGCAAGAATTTCGTCCGTCTGGAAGGCAGCGACGATGTCTACGAGGTGAAAGGCGTCGCCTCGTGGAATTATCCCACCACCGTATCCTCGTGGGTGGACACCACCCTGGTGAAGCTTGATTTCGACACGGTGAAGGAAGTCCGGATCGAAAACGAGAAGAATCCGCTTCACCTGCTCAAGGACGCCTCCGGCTGGACCCTGGCCGGCGTGTCCGCCGGCGAGACCGTGAAAAAATCCGAAGTGGAATCGCTGGCCCGCAAGGCGGCGGATATCTCGTTCGCAGATGTATTGGGTGGAGCAGATGTGAAACCGCAAACGCCGTTCCCGCGTCCGATCACCGCCGTGGTGACCGGCAAGCCGCCGAAGAAGGAAGAAAAGAAGGAAGAGGCGGTCAAGCTGGGTGAAGACAAGAAGGAAGAGCCGAAAGAAGAGCCCGAGAAGACCTACAGCCTGAAAATCCTCGGCAAGAACGACGCCAAAAACCAGTATGTGGTCCAGGTGGAAGGAATCCCCTATACCTTTGGCGTGTCGGACTGGCTGCTCAAACCGCTGGTGGAGCGTGAGCGCAAGGAACTGCTTGAGGCCCCGAAGGATGCCTCCGCCACGCCCGCCGGATCCAGCGCACCCGCTCCCTGATCGCGGACAACGGTTCATCGTTGACCGGGACACGGCCCGCCGGAGATGGTTTTCCACCGGCGGGCTTTTTTCCGGCAACCGTTTTTACCCACGATCATGCAGGGCATGGGCCGGCGAACCGGGCGGCTTTCGCGGGGTGATTCCTTCGTTTCGCCCGCCTTGGCCATTCTCCCGATCGCATCCGCCGCGCAACCGGCGGGGCATTTCACGGAACCCGGGTTTGTGAGGAACCTCCTCTGCCAGCCATCCTGGCTTTCCTACGCTCCCCGGGCGCTCTGGAAACCTGCGCCGCCGCCGGAGCGGGAAGCAACCAGTCCCTGGACGATCAAGCAAGGCGCGCGGGAGGCGGACCATGAAAACCATCATCGAACCATTCCGCATCAAGTCCGTCGAACCCTTGCGGATCACCACCCGCGCCCAGCGGGAAGCCGCGCTGAAAGCGGCGGGCCACAACCTGTTCCGCCTGCGCTCCGATGATGTCCTGATTGATCTGCTCACCGACAGCGGCACGGGCGCGATGTCCAGCCTTCAGTGGGCCGCCGTCATGCGCGGCGACGAGTCCTACGCCGGCAGTCCTTCCTACTACCGGTTCGAGGAGGCCGTTCAATCCATCTTCGGCCACGAATTCGTCATTCCCACGCACCAGGGCCGCGCCGCCGAGCGTATTCTCTTCGCCGGACTGAAGCCCGGCCAGATCATCCCCAGCAACGCCCATTTCGACACCACCCGCGCCAATATCGAGGCGCAGGGGGCGTCCGCCTTGGATATCGGCATTCCGGAAAGCCGGATTCCCTCCCGGGTTCACCCCTTCAAGGGAAATATGGATACCACGGCGCTGGAGCGGCTCATTCACGAACACGGGCGCGACGCGATCCCCATGGTCATGGTGACCGTCACTTGCAACACCGCCGGCGGCCAACCGGTCTCCATGGCGAACCTGCGCGCGGTCCGCGCGGTCTGCGATCGCCATGGCGTTCCCTTTTATATTGACGCCTGCCGCTTCGCCGAAAATTCGTTTTTCATCCGGAAGCGAGAGGAAGGATACGCCGCGCGCACGCCCCTGGAAATCGCCCGCGAGATGTTCTCGCTGGCCGATGGCGCGACCATGAGCGCCAAGAAGGATGGCCTCGCCAATATCGGAGGATTCATCACCACCAACGACGCGGCGCGGGCGGCGGAGATGCGCAACCTCCTGATCCTCACCGAGGGGTTTTCCACCTACGGAGGCATGGCGGGGCGCGATCTGGAGGCCATCGCCCAGGGGCTCGCGGAAGTGCTGGACGAGGATTACCTCACCTACCGCATCCGCAGCGTGCAATACGTCGGCGAACACCTCGCGGCCGGCGGCGTGCCGATTGTGCAGCCGCCGGGTGGACACGCCATTTACCTTGACGCCCGGGCGATGCTGCCGCATATCCCGCCGCACCAATTGCCGGGGCAGGCGCTGGCCTGCGAGTTGTACCTGCACGGCGGCATCCGGAGTTGCGAAATTGGCAGCCTGATGTTCGGCAAGCCGGACGGACGCGGCGGAGAAATTCCCGCCGCCATGGAACTGGTGCGCCTGGCCATCCCGCGCCGGGTCTACACCCAAAGCCATATGGACTATGTATGCGAGGTGATCGCGGAGACCGCCGCCAGGGCCGCGGAAATCCGGGGTCTGCGCATCACGGCGCAACCGCCGTCCCTCCGCCACTTCACCGCGGCGCTCGCCCCTGTTTGACGGCGTCAGAAACCGCCATCATGCCGAAGGAGCGGGGCCCATGAGTGAAAAATCTTCTTCCCGCTTTCCATCGGCGGGCGCTTGTGTATGATATCGCCCCCATGGCGCGGAAGAAGGACAACATACACCCTGCGGCGGAACCGGCCGCCGCCTCGCGGAACAACCCGCGCGGCCGGCGCGCCGTGAAATCCGCCGCGGCGGACAGGCCGCCGGCGAAACGCCCCCCCCCCTCCGCCGCCCGGTCCGGGGACGCCGCACACGAAGATGTGGAAGACCAGGATCTGGACGCGGACGGATTGGTTTCCGGAGCCGGGAGCGAGGAACCAGACGGCGGCGATCCGCTGGATGCGGACGAACCGCCGCCCGGATTCACCGGGGAGGATATCGAGGTTTCTCCCGATGAAATCCTGCCCGCGCCGCTTGCACGCCACGGGCAGAAAATCGCCCTCGCCAAAACCGACCCCCTGACGGTCTACCTGCAGGAGATATCCCAGTATCCTCTGCTCAGCCTGGAAGAAGAACAGCGCCTGACCCAGCGATATTTTGAAAACCAGGACCCCGCCCTCGCCTACCGGCTGGTCACCGCCAATCTTCGCCTGGTGGTCAAAATCGCCATGGAGTACAGCCGCGCCAAACACCAGATCATGGACCTGATCCAGGAAGGCAACGTGGGACTGATGCAGGCCGTCCGCAAATTTGACCCCTTCCGGGGAAACCGGCTGCCTTCCTACGCCCAATGGTGGATCCGGGCGTACATTCTGCGTTACCTGCTGTCGAATTTCCGGCTGGTGAAGCTGGGCACCACCGAGGCCCAGCGCAAGCTCTTCTTCAACCTGAACAAGGAGCGCGAGCGGCTGATCGCGGAGGGATTTGATCCCTCGCCCAAACTGCTGGCCGAGCGCCTGCAGGTGGAAGAGCGCGACGTGGTGGAGATGCGCCAGCGCATGGGCGAAGGCGAGGTATCCATGAGCACGCCGCTGAATCCCAACTCCCGCACCTCGGTCGGCGACACGCTGGAAAGCTCCGGCGTCTCGCCGGAGGACAAGGCGGCGCGCGATGATCTGCAGGAACTGTTGCAGCGGAAGATGAGCGCCTTCGGGGCCACCCTGAAAGGCCGTGACGCCATCATCTGGCGCGAACGGCTGATGACCGACGAGCCCAAGACCCTCAAGGATCTCGGCGAGGAATTCGGCATCACCCGCGAGCGCGCCCGGCAACTGGAGGCGCGCATCAAGGCGCGCCTGCGCGCCTACCTGGAAAAAGAAATCGGCTCCGGCGTGGAGTTGTCCACGCTGGTGGAATGATCCCCCTTTCCCCACAGGAATACCCATGAAGCCCGTTGCAATCACCCTGTTCGCGCTGGCCTGCGTTTTCGCGGGATGCAAGCGCGCCGAAGCCCCCACCGCCGCCAGCGACGGCGTCATCAAGGTGGCGGCGCCCGCCAGTTCCGCTTCCGCCATGACCCCCGGCGAAGCGGAGGAAAAACATCCCGCGCCAGCCACTTTCACCTCGGCCGGCAGACCGGAAGACCTGCTGGTGGACGCCAAGGATTTGCCCACCGTCAAGGATGTGGATTTTTCCGGCCTGACCGGCCCCGCCGAACCCTTCGCGCGCATGATGCGCTCGCTGGGCGAAGGCGACGTGCGGGCGGTGGTGGAATCCTACGCGAAGGCGCGGCGGGCGACCGTGCCCACCGAGAGGCTGGCGAGGCAACTGGGCGATCCAATGAACCTGCGGCTGCTGAATTTCGTGCTGGGCATGGCCCGCATCGAGGCCCGCAACGTCAACGTCAATGGCGACAAGGCGGAATGGACGCTGGTGGCGCGCGTGCCCGATTTGCAGAAGCTGCAACAGAACCGGGAACTGATCCGCAAATACGGCGTGGACCTGGATCAGAAACCTCCCGAAGACGGCGACGATCAGGCCAAAATGGCGTTCGCCCTGAAAAGGGAAGTGGAACTGGTGCGCGTGACCGGCAAGATCGTCAAGGAAAATCCGGACGCCATCCCGTGGGAGCAGAAAGAAGTGCCCGTGCGGAGCATCAGGGAGGATGGACACTGGCTGCTTGATCTGGATTACAACGAGTCCCGGATCAAATAGTCCGGGCAGGCCGATCTTCCACGCGCCCCAACACTTTCCCGGAAAAAAGCGGCCGGCCCGTGGGCCGCCGCTTTGACTGGGCTCCAGCAGGGGGGTTACTTCGTGAACACCCACTTCTGCTTTGAGTTGCGGATGACATCCGTCTCCTCAAAGTAGATTTTGTGGTATTTGTTCAGACGCCACAGCTTGCGGATCTGGTCATCATAGTGGGGGGCGCCCAGCTTGCCATCCTGCCCGCCGGGAATCGCCATATGGCCTTTCGGACCCTTGTCAGTCAGCTCCACCACCACGCGGGTGGCTGGTCCGGATGAATAGGTCCAGTTTTTGCTGAACGAAGTGCGCGACACGCCGTAGTTGCAGGCGTCCACGTTGTTGTTGTCGCCATGGCGCGGGAATCCGTTGGGAAACCCGGCGTCCCCGCCCGGCGGCACCGCCAGGAAGTCGAGACCCGCCAGGTGCTTGAGCGTCAGCGTATGCTTGGCTCCCCAGCGCCACTGGGTCATGTCCTTCGTACCAAAACCTTCCTTGAAGGCAGGGCCGCTTTCGAGAAAATCGAGCGCCTGCTTCAGGCTCTTCATGAGGATGAAGTCGCGGCTTTCCACATCGGGCGTGCGCAGGTCGTCGAAATAGATGGAATGGCCATCGGCGCCGGATTTGCTGATGAGTTCGCCTTCCCGGAATGTGATGTGGTGCAGGGCCTTGAACACCTGGAAGCTGATCAGATTGCGCCCCATCTTTTCCTGTTCGTCGCCCAGGGTGTTGACCGCGATCCACTGGTACCAGGCGTTGAAAATCGAGGTGGCGATGGAATCATCCACTTCTTCCGCCGGAACATCCTTGCCCACGCCAGAAGCCGCCCACAGCCGCCACTTCTTCAGGTATTCCATGGCCTTGCCGGCGCGCTCGTCGTAGAACTCCGCCAGTTTGGGGTCCATGGTCTTGTCGCCTTCCCTGGCCTTCCTGGCCTTTTCCAGCACCTCCGTGAGCAGGGGCAGCCAGTCCTTGCCCATGTTGGAGTAATGATCGGCCTGCACCGACATCATGTCCTCGACGGTGATCTTCTTGCCCTGCTTGATGTATTCCTCGATGCGATCCTGGATGCGGCCGCCGCGATACCCCTCGGCGTAGAAATATCCGTAGTAGGGCTTGCCGTCTTTCAGGGTTTCGTTCAGCGGATCCCCATCCAGGGTGTTGCCCACCGGATCGTTGTTGGCGGTCACCACGTAGCCTTTTGCGGGGTTGAGCGCGTGGGGAAGCTGGGTGTCATCAAGGAATTTGCCGGTCCATTCGTATCCGCCGTCGCCAGGCAGCGGCAGCCAGGGCGGAGTGGCGGGGTCGAGCTTTTCGCGGATGGGCGTCAGCGCGGTTCCCGTCATGAAGATATCGCCTTTGGTGTCGCCATAGACAAATCCCTGGGCGCCGACGCCGAAGTTGTCGAGGGCGTCCTCGAATTCCTGCTGATTTTTTGAATTGAACGCCAGCCACATGGCCTTGCTTTCGTTGGTCGGCTGGAAACCGGTCCAGCGCACGCTGAGCGCGGTGGTCTTGTCATCGGAAACCGAGTTGATGGGACCATGGTGGGGAACCTCCAGGTATTCGATGGTCACCACGCAGTTGGGGCCGTCCTCCCGGGATTTGACGGGGTAGATTTTTTTCGCCCAGCCCGGCACGCGCTTGCCGGCGGTTTGCTCGCAGGTTTCCTTCTCTTCCTTCTTGAAGCGGAACTCCTCGGGGCGGCGGACGACATCCACCTGCTGTCCCTTGAACAGCACCGATTTCACGAAACCATCGGGGCCCATGGCCACCTTCTCCACATAGTAGTCGGTGACATCGGTGAAGAAGGTGGTCACGCTGGAAGCCATGGCGTCGTTATGGCCGATCACCACGGCGGCGATGCCGGGGAAGGTCACGCCCGCCGCGTTGTATGTTCCGCCGGCGCGTTTGGTGTTGAGGTGCATTTCCATGAAGATGGCGGGGTTGTTGAGGCCCAGGTGTGGGTCGCCGGAGACAATCGGCTTGCCGCTGGCGGTGTGCTTGCCGGAGACGACCCAGTTGTTCGAGCCGCGATCCCGTTCCGTGTACAGCCCGAAGATATTGTAGGGGGATCCGGCGAGGCTCTTGCGGAAGCTGGCGTGGCCTTCCAGCAGGCCGGGGCGGAATCGCGGATTGGGAAAGTGTTTGCGGAAATGCTCCAGCCGCAGTTCATGGGGCTTTGGCCCCACCTGGGCGCGGGTGTCGCCCTTGGGGTATCCATCCAGAATGGTGGCGGCGCGCGCGGGTTTGAGGGTCAGCAAATCCGCCGCCGCGCCTTCCCGGGCGTCGCCCTTGGGAAAGGCCTTGCGCGCGGCTTCAATCTGCGCGGCGAAATCCCCTTCATCAATATATCCCTCCGACAGGTTGAGCACCTGATAGCGGGCGAAGGCCAGCGAGTCCGCGGGCGTCCACGGCGCCACGTTTTCCGGGCGGATTCCCAGGCCGATGAACTCGGGGCCGATCTCCTCCCACTGGGCCTGTTTCAGGAAGGCGTTCACTCCGGCGGCATAGCTGTCCATGTAAAGCTTCAGTTCGTCATCCGCCGGCAGGGAATCGTAGACCTGCTGGGCGATGCGGCGCAACTTCCAGAAGCGCTGATCCACGTCGGTTCCCAGCGCCCCCGCTCCCTGAAATTCCGTCAGCGTGCCGGAGGACAGGCGCCGGACGCCCTCCATGGCGAACATGCGCAGGGAGGCCTGCACCCACCCGCCGGCGAACCCCAGATCGGAAAGGTTTTTCGCGTAGATATGCGGAATGCCCCAGTCATCCATCACCACGATGACATCGTCCTTGAGGCCCGGCGCCTTCAGGGTCTTGTCCGTGCGCAGTTCCTCGATGTTATTGGCTTCGCCGGGTCCCTTGCCTGGCGGCGCGGTATCCGGCGCCGGCGCGTCTGCGGGACCTGCTTCCGGCGGTTGAGGACCGGAGTCTGGCGAGGAGGAATCCGGGGCGGAGTCTCCGGGCGCCGCATCGGCGGGGGCTGTATCCGCGGAAGCGGTGTCTCCCGCGCCATCACCCGGTTTGTCTCCGGTTTTGTCATCGCCGCCGCAGGCGGCCGTGGTCAGCGCCAGCATCAATATCCACGGGGCGGCGAACGCAACGCGCGGCCCGGCGAAAACAGGGGAGAGAGCCTTCATTCGATCCTCCAGTCAGGGGGCTTGAAATTACCGGCGGCCAATTGACAGGTGGCGATCATATAACTCTATCCATGGAATTTGTCAGCCAGAAGTGCCAAAATGGCGCGCGGGCGAATGTGAACACATTTTTTCGTCCCCCGGGTTGTGGTAGCAGAGCATGGGCGGCGTGCTGGCAAATGGCCACAACACTTGATCCAGAGACAAATCAGGGACCATGGCTTCCGATACCGGACTCTATACGGTTCTTTGGGAATGCGCGGCGGATGGCTCATCATTCCGGCTGATCGCCGCCTCCGCGGTTTTGAAGCAACTGCCCGGATTCCTGACCGCCGCCAAAACCATCGGCGAACTGCACGATGCGCTGCCCCCTCATGAGCGCGCCCTGGCGCTGGACGCCCTGGCGCAACTGCGCGGAGGCGCGGGGACGGTCTGCCTGCAAATTCACCCCGGAGAGGGCGGGGAGCGGCTCACCCTGGATGTTCAGGCGCGGTTGATGCGGAGTCCGGATGGCGCGGTGACGGGATATTCCGGTTGCGGCGTGATCCGGCCGGGCGGGGCGCGGGTCCATGAGCCGCCGGCCCGCACCGCCGCCGTGGTTCCCGCAACCGGAACCCCGTGGAGCAACGCCGATACCGCCGCCTGCGGCGATCTGATCGCACGCCTGCTGGGCGAACAGGGCGCCTATATCTGGTCCTATGATTTCGCCAGCGGCGTGCTGGATATCGCGCCACACAATTCCATCGTGGCGGGGTACTCCCTGAAAACCCAGGCCACGCAGGATCGCCAGTGGTGGTCGTCGAAAATCCACCCCGACGATCTGGAAGAGCACTACCGGCTGCTGAGTCATTACATCTACGAGCCGGGCGCCGTCTTCCAGCAGATATTCCGGATTTCCGGAGCGGATGGCGGGTGGCGGTGGATTCATTCACGCGGGCGGATCATCGAACGCGACGCGCAGGGCGAGCCGGTGCGCAGCGTGGGAATCGGATTGGAATGTCCCCCCACCGGCGCGTTCGCCAACCAGGGGGCGGGGATACGAAGCATGGTCGATCTCGCGCTCGACGGCGAGAACAACTACCTGTGGATTTCCGACATGAGGGGGGAAACCCTTTCCTTCGAGCCGCGGAACGCGCCCATCCTCGGATACTCGCCGGAAGAGCATCCCATCTGGCAGCAATGGTTCTGGAACGCGCGCATTCACCCGGAAGACCTGATGCTCCTGCCCGGAATTTTCGCAAACGCGGAGGATGGCGAGTGGACGGAGTTTGGCCACCGCGTCATGGATATTCACGGGGTCTGGCGGATGATCACGGTGCGCATCCGCGTGCTGGAGCGCGATGAACAGGGGGCGCCCGTCCGCGCCGTGGGAATCTGCCGGGACGACACCGCGCGCTGGCAGGCGGAGGAGGCGCTCAAAACCGCGGAGTCGGTGCAGCGGCTGGCGCTCAAGGCGAGCAACTATTTTGTCTGGGTTTACAATGTTCCCGCCGATGAGATGCGCATCGTCCCGGATGATCTGGGCGTGGGCGGCTACACCCCCCGGCTGGACGGGATGAGAACCTTTCACTGGTGGCTGGATCGCATTCATCCGGATGACTCCGGGCGGTTCGTCACCATATTCCAGGATGTCGTCTCGGGCCGTCTGCGGGAGTTCAAATACGAAGTGCGCCTGCGATCCAAAACCGGAGGATGGATCTGGCTCCAGGCCGCGGGCGAAGTGCTGGAGCGGGACAAACACGGCCTGCCCATCACCGTGATCGGCGGCGGCGGCGACATCACCGCCATCAAGCAGATGCAGATGCAACTCGCCGACAGCGAACTGCGCTACCGGAATATCCTTGAAAATGTCTCGGCGGGCGTGGTGGTGGTGGATTCGCATATGCGCATCGTGGAAGCCAATCCGTGGTTCACCAAAACCGCTGGCTGGACCGTGCAGGAACTGCTGGGGCGCCGGGTGACCGATTTCATCGCCCCCGAGGAGCGCGGCGAAGCCATGGAGCGCATCCAGGTGCTTTTGCGGGGAGACCGGGGATTCCGCGGGGTGCGGCGCCGGCAAATCCGCAAGGACGGCTCCATCATCACCACGCGGGTGACCACCACCCCGCTGCGCCTGCCCAATGGAGAAAACGGCTACGTGGCGCTCATTGACGACCTGCCGGAAGAGAAAAACCAGGAACTGGAGGAGGAACTCGGGCGCATACGCAAGGCGCTGGAGGCCGTTGCGCGGGATCGGGATCGCCTTGGCAGGCTGATGCACGATTTCGCCAACCTGATGACCCCGGTGACGATGAACAGCGAACTGCTGGCCGGTCATTCCGTGGTGGCGCAATCGGAACTGAAGCCCATCGCCGATGACCTCGCGCGCGCGGCCGCCCGGGCCTGCGATTTGATTCAACAGTATCTCGGGGAAAAGGACCGGGAGACCGGCGCGTAACCCACCTTCATCCCAGGGGTTCGCCTGGTTCTTGCAAACCCGTCCCGGGCGCGGGAACGGCTTTTGCCCGCTTGACCGTCACCTCCCTCCCGGCGCCCCGGCGTGGGGAGGGGGACAAGAACACGCCGCTTATTCCGGCACGGGGGGAGGCGGAACCGCCGGCGGCGGCGGCGGCGAACGCGGCGCCGCCGGGGGACGGATCACCAGCCCGCCGTCCACGAATCCCTGAAAGCCCCAGCGCGCCCAGTCAATCACCGAACGCGCCAGCCACAGCGCCCACAACAGCATGAGGGCGCGGTACAACCAGAGCGGGGCGCTGATCAGCACCGCCGAAGGCAATGCGCTGGCCATGCGATCCTGGTACCAGTTCAGGTGTGTGTCGTAGGAACCATTGCCCTGGATGTGCATGTCGGGAAATCCCAGCAAGCCCTCCTTGATGGCGAAGAGCAGCACGCCCGCCGCCGCGAAGGTGAGACAGCCGATCAGAATCTGGACCAGCGGGTACGCGCCATCCGGAATGCGCGCGGCGAATTTCCGCTTGGCCCCCAGCACGAGAAACCAGCCCGCCAGCACCAGCGCGCCCGCCGACGCCGACTGGGAAAGCCCCACGCCAAGCAGAAACCAGTGGCGCGCCCGCATGGGAATCCACGGAATCCGCCCCAGCAGGAGGGAGATGATCGCCAACACCAGCAGGAAGCTCCAGTACAGGATGGCTGGTCCCAACCGCGGACCGCTCAGCCACAACGGCCAGCGGTTGCGCGGCGTGGCGAAGCCGATGCTGCCGTTCACGCTGGGGGTTTCCAGGGAAATGCGCGGGGTTTCGTAGCGGAACGAAATGGCGTTGGGGACTTCCAGCTTCGCCACCACCTCCTGTTGTCCTGGAGAAACCGGAATGGTCAGCTTCACGCCATCCTGATGCACCGGCAGCACCTTGCCGCTGACGCTCATGGAGAGCGCCCGGGCGCCTTCCGGCAAGGCGATGATGTGCTGGCCGCCCAGGCTCGCGCGCATGGACAACGTGAGGACCACTTCGGTGACCCGATCCCCCGGCGTGACATTCTGGTGGCTCTTGAGAATGGTTAGCGTTTGTCCTGGCACGCCCTCCGGACGGGTGATGGCGAGTTTCACCTTTTCGCCGGGCCAGGGCTGCCACACATACTCGCCGCCCTGGTTGTTGATGGCCTCGGGAATGCCCTCGGCGCCCACATGCCACACGGGGCCCGCGGAAACGCGCCACACCTCGCTCCAGCCCACATCCCGCGGAGCGATCAGTTCCATGACTTCCTTGCGCTCCAGCACCGAGGTCCAGGTGACGCTCGACTGCTGCGGCGTCAGGTTGACCCGCACCTTGCGGTCCTGAATCTGCAGGTCCGCCGTGGTGACCGATTCGCCAGGCAACAGCGGAACCGCCAGCACGGCGGAGACGCTGGAATCGTTGAGGCGCTCCACCGTGGTCTCGACCTGCCATTGCAGGTCAAGGGATATCTCCCGGGTGACGCGCACGAATGGCGGCACGTCGCTGGACTCCATCGGCGCGGCGGAATCCATTTTCTTTTCCCGCACCCGCTGGAGCTGGAGTTCGCCATCGGGCCGCCCGTTTTCCCGGATGCCGGCGACGAGCCAGCCCTGCGCCTGCGCGGTGACGCGGGCGGGCGGCAACGGCAGGGGCAATTGCACGGCGTCCTTGCCAGGCAGGCGGCCTTCCATCACTACGGCATGGCTGCCCTGGGGGAGCCACAGCAGCAAATGGCCCCGGCCATCGCGCATCATCGCCGGATTGTGCTCGCCGTTGATCGTCACGCTGTCGGGAGTCCAGTGTCCCGCGCCGCCGGGGAGGGCGATCGCCGCGCCCGCCGCCATGTGAACCCGCAGGTTCAGACGCAGGCTGTCCGCCTGGGCGTTGAGTTCCATGCTTTCGATGGAGGCGCAGTTGGGGCTGCAGGCCTCCGGCCGCAACAGGCGCTCGCGCAACTGGTCGAGGGTGGCGGAATCGGGCATCTGCGCGCGGGCGCCGCCGGCGGAGAAGGTGAAAACGATCAACATCGCCGCGGCGGCTGCGCTGACGGCGGGGGCCGGCGCTGGCGCGGAAGGTCCGGTTTTCCGCGTCAGGGAGCGGGCGAGCGCGATCAACAGTCCCAGCAACAGCGCCAGCCGCGCCCAGCTCAGCAGGGAATTGAGCCAGGGCGGCGCCAGCCACAACCGGAGCTGTTCGGTTTTCTCCACCGGGCCGTTCCATTGGATGGCGATGCTCTGCCAACTCCAGGCGGGAAGTCCGGGACCGGTCTGCACATTGGCGTTGGGGTCGTTCTGGTACATGCGGTTCTTCCGCTGCACGCCCTTGTACAGGTTGGAGGAGCGCTGCGGCGCGGCCTTGCCGCGCCCTCCCATATCGCTCAAATCAGAGCGGAACGAGTTGATGCCGGCGTCCTTGCCGTCAATCATGCCCTGCACCGCATCCTGGGCCGGAGATGGCGGAGGAGCGGCCGGCGCGGCGTTTTGCTGGAAGTTTTCTTCTTCCATGGGCGCGGCGGCTTTGTCCTGCATGGCCGCCATCCCCCCCAGCGGGACATGAAAACTCCAGCCATCGCCATACCCACTGCTGGATCCCAGGGCTGGATACATGGCCTGCCGCCCCTGCCGCACCACGAATGGCAGCGCCAGGGCCAGCAACACCAGCCAGCAACCGGCGCGCGCCAGGTTGCCCGCCACGCGCAATCCGCCCGCGGGCAGATAGCGGGCCAGCGCCTCGGTGATGATCAGGGCGATCCAGATCCATTGCGGAGCGCCTGGCTCCTGAAAGGTCAGCACCAGCACCGCCAGGGCGAGAGCGCCCCTGGCCTTGCCCCAGAGCCTGGTCATGGCGAGCGCGGCGACCAGCACCAGAAACAGATCGAGCAGGGTCCAGGAGCGCATCCAGGTGCGGGGAACATCATCGGCGCCGCTGATATGCAACGCCGACCACCCTGGCGGCAGGTGCAGGGTGGCGGACACGCGCTGGAAATCATGATCCCAGCCGGTGGAAGGGATGGCCGAAGTTTCGCCCTCGATGCGGCTTTCCGCCTGTACATTGAAGGAGGGATGGCGGATTTCCACCCCCATGCGTCCCTTCTGATCCCGGGTGATGACCTGATCCGCGCCGTTGACGTTGGCGCGTCCCAGCAGCAGGCCCGGCGCGCCGGAGAGCCGCCACTCGGTGTGCATGCTGCCGGAGATGGCGTCGCGCGCGGTGAAGCCGCCGCCCTCGAAATCCAGCCAGAGTTCGCGGGTCAGGTTGAACTGGTTGGGCGCGGGATCGGAATTGCCCCGGCGCAATACGTCCAGGGTCATTTTTTCGCCGGGGGCCAGGCGGTAGGCGGGAAATCCGCGCCACTCCGCAGGCAGCCGGGTCTGGTTGGCGTCAACCGGCGCCGGACTGGTGATATTGACCACGCGATTTTCGGGAACGGTCTGAAAGGCCCAGATTTCTTCCGGGGCCCAGTCGCCCTGCCCGGGAGGAAAACTGATGGACCGGGTTTCCGCGCCGTAACGGGTGACGAGGGTGATCGTCCAGGTTCCCGGCCGCACCTGCAGGCGCAGGCGTCCGTCGGTTTCAATGCGCGCAGGCACGGGCGAGTTCAGGCTGACCGGCACATGAGACTTGTCCACCGGCGGCGCCAGCAATATCTCCCGCGCCTCGCCGGCGGCCCGCAGTTCGATGCGCGTGGTCACCTGCAGCGGATTGTCGTCAAGCACATGGCGGAAGACATCAATCTCCAGGGTGTTTTCCACCGCGACGGGGGTCTCCTCGCGGGAGAGCCACAGGAATCCCTCGGGATCGCGGTGTGGAAAGGGAGCGGGTCTGCCGTTGATCTCCAACGCCAGCAATCCCACTGACAGCGGCGCGAAGAGTTTTTCCGGGGCTCGCTCCCACGCAAAACGCCCGCTGATGACATAAGCGCCGGGCGGCAGCCAGATGACCGGAGTATCGCCGTTGTCCACCACCGCGCCCTGCGCGCCATTGACCTTCACGTCCAGCGGCCAGTGGTCGCGATCACCAGGCAGGCGCACCGGCGATCGTGCATAAACGGACACCGGATATTCAAACACCGCTCCCTTGCCGGAGGTCTTGATCTCCAGCCGGGCCGGCCACACACATTCGCGGACAGCGGCGTCTTCCCCCGGCAATGACGGGCAACGCATGGCCTCGTGGCCATCCAGCACCCAGGGAATCCAGCTTTTCAGCGGGTCCGGAACCTGTTCCCGCGGAAGCGGTCCCGCGGCGGCCGTGGCGGCCGACAACATCAATACCGCCGCCGCGGCGAATGGTTTTACGGTCATGCGCGCGCCTTTCCAGAGAGATGTTCCTCAGCTTACCGGGAAGCTTGTCTCCTGCAAAGACGGACGGCGGCGCGAAAAGTTTTCCGGGGCGGTTGATCCGCTTCCGGCGGACTGCCATGCTGAACGGGACATGGTGTTTCTCCGTCCAGCCGCCGCTCTCGCGGCCCTGCTTTTGCTTTCCTGTTCATCCGGCGGGGAGACCGGCGCGCGCGACTTTTATTCCGGCATGCCCATTCTCGAAACCCTGGCGGTGCTCAACGCCCGTACCGCCGGATTCATCGTGCGCAGCGGACTGGGGCTGACTGCTTCGTCGCCATCGCTGAAACAGGAAGAGTTTGAATGGATCCTCATCCATGTCCATGAAGAGCGGAACGATGATTCCGGCCTGGAGCGTTACTCGGATCGCCTGACCTTTCACGACGGCGTATTGACGGAATGGCAATGGCGGCGCGGCGCCGGATCCGATCGGGAGTTTGACCAGATCACCTCCTCCGGCAAGCGCGTGGAGAGGGACGCATTTGTCCTTGTTTACCTGGATGACCGCCGGATCGTGGGATGGCGCAACCGCGACAACGGGGAGATGTGGCTGCGCGACTATGATCTCATGATCCGCCTGGGCGTGGCCACGGACGAGGACTACCGCGCCTGGGTGGAACGGGAGATTCTGGCCCATGCGCGCTAGGCGGATCCTTGGGTTTCTCCTGTTTCTGCCGTTGATATCCTGCGGCGGCGGCGTGGACGCGATGATGGATGGTTTCCCGCTGGGCGGCTCCCTGGCCAGTTGCCAGCGGCGTCTGCTGGAATGGCGCTACAACTTCACGCAGGCCAGCCGTGACGCCGGAGAAGGCGGCGAATCCATGCGCTGGATCACGGCTGACGGAGGCCCGCGCGGCAAGCCCTCCCGCCTGGGCCTGGTCTTTGAAAACGGGCGCCTGGTGCTGGCGCAGGCGTTTTACCACGACCCCGCGCCGGTGCTCGATCGGCTGAAAACGCTGGGAGAACCGGCGTCCGCCTCCAGGGGGGTGCGCCGGTGGAAACCCGGCGGCGATGTGGAAGTGGAATGGGATGAAGCGCGCGGCCGCCTGATCGTCCACAAATCCCACGTCAACTGGCGTCTGTGGGCCAATCCCTCTGGCGGAACCATGAACTAGCCACGCCATTTGCTCCCACATGCGGATATTCCGCCTGTCCGGGGCGCTGGAGCGG
The DNA here is from genome assembly GCA_022072125.1 of Myxococcota bacterium. GTDB lineage: Bacteria > Myxococcota > JAJVIH01 > JAJVIH01 > JAJVIH01 > JAJVIH01. The sequence continues at coordinate 45,116 of JAJVIH010000018.1, forward strand.
GGGCGTTGAAAATGACAGGAAGAACCCACGCGGATATATCCTTCGCCGGGGAACAGACGGATGAACAACGGAAAGACTGCGCCATCCATTCCTTCCGCCGCTGGCGGCGAAGGGCGCATCACCCTGCGGGACGCTGTCATGGACGATCTGCCCCTGCTGCGGCGGTGGGATGAACAACCGCACAACATCGAAGCCGATCCCAACGATGACTGGGGATGGGAAAACGAACTCGGCCGCAAACCTGACTGGCGGGAACAACTCATCGCCATGGCGGATGGCAGGCCGATCGGATTTATCCAGATCATCGATCCCGCACGTGAGGAAAGCCATTACTGGGGTGATTGTCCGCCCAACCTGCGGGCGGTTGACATCTGGATTGGCGAGGCGAACGACCTGGGGCGCGGTTACGGAACACAGATGATGGCGCTGGCCCTCGAACGCTGTTTCGCTCCGCCTGAAGTGGAGGCCGTGATCATCGATCCGCTGGCCGGCAACACGCGGGCCATCCGTTTTTACCAGCGGTTGGGTTTCCAGTTCACGGAGTTCCGGGACTTTGGCCGCGATCATTGCGCAGTCCACCGCCTCACCCGCGCAGCTTGGGAATCCCTGCGCGCCGCGCAAAACCGGAAGGAATGATTTCCGCCCATCGAATCCATCAGACGGGCGGAAGGGAGCCGGTAAAATCGTCAGGGGGAAGAGACTCGGCGGTAGCGGCCGCCGCTCCATTCACCCAACTCCCTGTTTCCGCTGGATTGACGCAGAGCGTTAATTGCGGTAGAGGGCCGCTCTGCTACACTGGAGCACTTGTATCTCCGGGGCAGGTTGCCGGGAGGGTTTTTCATGATCGTCCGAATGAATCGCACTGTTTTCCCCCGGGCCGCGCTGGCGCTTTTCACCAGCGCGCTCGCCTTGTTGACCGCTTGCGGCGAAGACGCCCTGCCCGAGGGCGCCATCACCCGAAAACCCGACGCCGCGACTCCCTTCGATTCCAACCCCTTCCTGTGCACCACCAACCTGGAATGCACTCCCGGGCAGGAATGCATCAATGGCCAGTGTGTGCTGCAGGAAATCCCCCCTCACGACGCCGGTGAAACCGATGCAGGCAAGACCGACGCTGCGCCAGCCGATGGCGGCGGCGGTGATTCCGGCGGCGCGGAGTCCTGCACGAAACGCGATGATTGCCCGGGCGGCCATATCTGCTTCGGCGGCAAATGCATTCCCGATCCCAACGCCCCCGACAGCGGACCTGGCGACTCCGGCGGCGATGCGGGCGACACAGGAGACGCCCAAAGCTCCTCCGATCCGGATATTGACCTGGACCTGACGCCGTCGGGTGGAAAATACGTCATTGATTTTGGTCCGGTCGTGGTGGGCGCGCCGGTTTCCCGCACCTTCACGGTGACCAACAAGGGCCTGGGCGAACTGAAAATCCTGTCGCTGGTGATCAGCAAGGGCATTGCGGCGGGCTTCGCCTTCAAGACCAACCCGGTCGTTCCCAAGAGCATCCAGGCAGGCAATTCGTGGACCTATGAAGTGGTGTTCTCCGCCGCCAATGCCGATCCGGCGGAAGGCGCCATCACCCTGGCCAGCAATGACCCGGACGAAGGAACGCTGGAGATACAGCTCACCACCACGGTGAAAGGGAAAGCCAAGGCGCAGGCCGAGCCCGCCGAACTGGACTTCGGTGAAATCCGCGTGGGCGTGACCGCGGAACGCACGGTCAAAATCAAAAACGCGACCGATGGCGACGCGGTCCTGCGCATTGACGGCCTGGCGGCCAAATCCGCCGGGGTTTTCGCCTGGGTTCCGGACGCCAGCCGCAAATTCCCGATCTTCCTGAATCCCAATGAACAACGCGAGTTCAAGGTATCGTACGCGCCCAAGACCGCGGGCCAGAGCACGGACAGCATCCAGGTCAACACCAACGGCGAACCGGCGGCGCTGGATATCCCCGTCAAGGGCAACGCGGTTTCCAGCGCGCTGAAGATTGATCCTTCCCCGGTGGACCTGGGCGAAGTGGCTGTCGGTGCGGCGGCGGAGAAGGAAGTCACGCTGAGCAACGACGGCGCCGCTGAACTGCGGGTGACCGCGCTGGCTATCGCCAAAAGCACGGAGTTCAAGCTGGTGTCGCCGCCCGCGCTGCCGCTCAAGCTGACCGCGAAGGGAACCAAGGACGCGGAGGCCAGGCTGCGCATCAGCTTCACGCCCGCCAAAGCCGGCTCGTTCGAGGCGGAGTTACGCATCGAAAACGACGGCCCCACCTCGCCCAACACCGTCAAGGTGATCGGCAAGGCCATCAGCCCGCCGAAGATGGAACTGTCGAGCAACGCCCTGCAGTTCGGCAACGTGGCCATCGGAAGCAAGAAACTGGTGGAATTCCGGGTGTCCAACAAGGGCGGCAGCCCGCTGGAGGTTGCTTCCGTCAAGGGCAAGGTCAACGCGGCCGACCAGCCCTTCTCGTGGACGCCGCGCGGACCGTTCACCGTCGCACCCGCCGCGTCCGTGACCATTCAGGCCGCGTTTGAGCCGAAATCGAAGGGCGCGGTGACGGAAATCCTGGAGTTCGAGGCCAACGACCCGCAGTCGGCCAGTCTCACGGTCACCATGATCGGCGCGGGCGCCGAGCCGGATATCCGCGTATCGCCGTCGAGCGTGGACCTGGTGAGCGGCGTGGGTTCCAGCAAGACCGGCGAGATCACCATCCGCAATGTGGGCGACGCCCCCTTGACCATCCGCTCGGTGAAACTGACCGGAGCCGACTGCGCCGAGTTCAGCTTCGCCGAGAAGCCCACCGACGGCAGCGTGCTGGCGGCGGGCGCCTCGTTCTCCGTCAAGGTGACCTACCGGCCCACGAACACCCAGGACGATTCCTGCAACGTGGATATCGAAAGCAACGACACGGACGCCTCCACGGTCCGGGTGGCGCTCTCCGGCAAGGGGGCGGCCCCGGAAATCGAGGTGAAACCGGCGGAGTTGAAATTCGGCAATGTCAATGTGGGAACCACCAGCGCGCCGCAGGACATCACCATCAACAACCTGGGCAACGCCACGCTGAGCCTGCAAACGGTCACCACCACGGGAAGTTGCGCCAACTTCACCCGCACCAGCCCGGGAACCAGCGTGAACGCGGGGGCCAGCGCGAAAATCACGGTGACCTACAAGCCCGTCTCGGCGATTACCGAGACATGCTTCCTCAATATCCGCAGCAACGACGCCGACGAACCGCAGGTGATTGTCCAGGTCAATGGCGCGGGCGTCACTTCCGGCGTCAACGTCAATCCGGCGAGCATTGATTTCGGCACCGTGCCGCTGACCACCACGCGGGAGATCGCGTTTGAAATCCAGAACACCGGCGGAGCCACGCTGACGGTCAGTTCCATCACCAGTTCCTGCACGGAAGTGACAGTGGCCGAGCCGCCCACGGCTCCCATTCCGCCAGCGGGCAAACACTCCTCCAAGGCCGTATTTGATCCGGCGGGCAAGGCCGTGGACCTGACCGCCAAGGCCTGCAAACTGACCATCAACAACGACTCCGCGGTCAGCAAGAAAGATGTGCCCGTGCGCGGGCGCTCCAGCGACAACAAGCCGGAGGCGCGCATCCAGGTGGGAACCACCCTGCTGGATCCGAATTTCGTATACATCGTGCCGTTCAACGACACGCTGAAGATTGACGGGTCGAGAAGCATCGCCCAGGGCGGGGCCTCCATCGCATCCTACGCCTGGAAAATCCTCGAACAACCGGCGGGCGGGACCAAAACCCCTGGAACCGGCGCAAGCTGGGACCTGAAATTCGATCTGTACGGAACGTACCGCGTCGAACTGGTGGTCACCGACAGCAACGGGCAGGCCAGCGCGCCCACGGTGGTCTCTTTCTTTGTGCAGTCCACGGTGCTGCTGGACCTGACCTACGAAAACATCGCCTCCAACGACGCCGACAAGCGGGATGTGCAAATGGCCTTCTACCATCCTGGCATCGCCGGCAACGCCAGCAGCAGCAGCCGCTGCCATTACGGCAACCAGAAGCCCAACTGGGGCGACTACGGCTGGTCGCAGGGAACAACCACCTGGCCGTTCTACGCCATTCCCGCCAACGGAGCGGAGCGGATTGAATATAAATCCGTTCCGGCCAGCGGGGCCCAGACCTTCAAGATCCGTTCGCGGTACATGGAAGACTGCAAGGACTACTACGAAAGCGTGATCTTTGGCCCCACCTGCTTTGATCATGAGCCGTCGAAAACCACCACGGTCATCAAGATCAACGGGGTGGAAAAGGGCGTGTGCTGCCGGAAGTTTGATCAACTCACCGGCGACGACAATCTTGATCTCGCTCCCGCGGGTCCGTATGTGGATATCGCGGACGTTGTGATCGAAAATGGCGTATTCAAATCGGTGACCTGCGCGGCCGGTTCCGTGCAGTTCGCCACCACCACCGCGGCGAAAAACTCTGGAAATGCTGCCTGCAAATTCTAATCCCCCGGTCAAGGTCCTGACTGACTATCTCTGGTTCAACACGCGCCGGCGGCGTGAGTTGATCAACATCACCGAGATGGTCAGCGAACTGGTGGAGCGCAGCGGCATCCAGGAGGGTTTCGTGCTGGTGTCGGCGATGCACATCACCGCGGGGGTGTACATCAACGACCACGAGCCGGGTCTGTGGGAGGATATCGAGGAATGGCTGGAAAAACTGGCCCCTTCGGGCATCGCCTACAAGCATCACCAGACCGGCGAGGACAACGGCGACGCCCACCTGAAGAACCTGCTGATTGGCCACGAGGTCACCGTACCCATCACCAAGGGCGTGCTTGACCTGGGGCCCTGGCAGCAGATTTTCTACGCCGAGTTTGACGGCTGCCGGAAGAAGCGCGTCATCATCAAGGCGATGGGAATCTGATGCCGCTCGCCCAGCTTCTCACCTGGACCTGGGCGGTTTACGCCCTGTCGCTGATCCTGGCCTTCCTGATTACTTATTACACAACGCCGATTTTCCGCAGCGCCGCCATCAAATTCGGCATCGTGGACCGCCCGAGCACGCCGCTGAAAACCCAGCGCGAGCCGGTTCCCTACCTGGGGGGGCTGGCGATTTACGCCGGGGTGCTGACCACCGCGGCGGTCACTTACGAACTGAACCAGGAGGTGCTGGGGATATTCCTCTCCGGCACCATGATCCTGCTGCTGGGTTTGGTGGATGACTTCGGCGTGCTGACGCCCAAGGTCAAGCTTGCGGGCCAAATCATCGCCACCGCGTTCATGGTGCGGTCCGGCGTGTTCATCAAGCTGGAGATGCTGCCGCAATGGGCCGCCATCGCGCTGACCTTTCTCTGGGTGGTGGGTCTGACCAACGCCATCAACCTGATTGATATCATGGACGGTCTATCCAGTTCGGTGGCGGCGGCGGCCTCGCTGGCGCTGTTCAGCTTCGCGCTGTACTGCAACCGGCAGATGGTGGCCGTGCTGGCGTTGGCGGTCGCCGGGGCCGCGCTGGGCTTCTTCATGCACAACAAGCAGCCGGCGCGCATCTACATGGGAGACACCGGCAGCCTGTTTCTCGGCTTCATGCTGGCGGCGCTGGCCATGAACAATTCCTATACCCGCAACAACGTGGCGGCGGCCATCGCGCCTGCGCTGGTGCTGGCGGTTCCGATCTTCGACACCACGCTGGTCAGCGTCATCCGCTTTCTCAAGGGCAAGCCGATCATGCACGGCAGCCCCGATCATTATGCGCTGCGCCTGAAAAAGCTGGGACTGACTCCTCCCCAGGTGGGGCTGGTCAGCGTGCTCGCCACCCTGATCACCTCGGCGATGGCATGGTGGATGGTGATCACCCCATCCCTGATGGCCGCATGGCTGATCGGCGGCGGAACCCTGGCGGCGCTGCTTGCCGTGGGGGTGCTCATCGCCCGGGTGGAGATGCCCGGGCCGCCGCCGGCGAAAACCCAGGATCACAACCTCGCCGATGTGGAACGCCGCGAACAGGCCCTGGGGAAATCCACGGCGGCGGCCGGCCAGGAATCCGCTTCTCCGCCCGCCGCGGAAGAATCCGCCGCCTCCCATACCCCCCACGCTCCAGGGCAGTAGAAACAGCGGCTGTTTTCCTGACAAGGACAACAGGCCGGAACCTTCGCCCAGACCGGCGGAAGCCGTTCGCGTGAAATGCCGGGCCAGGGGGATGATCAGAAATTCTTGGGCCCCTGGCGCAGGCATTCGTCAATCGCCACGCGCACTTCCGGCGTGATATTCATCAACTCCACCCCCATGCCGGATTGATCCAGTTCCGCGCCTGATCGCACCCAGCGGACAACGCCGCTGATCTGAATCGGCGTCTCCAGATTGGGAAAATGCATCGCCAGATCCAGTTCGCTGCCCACCGGCAGGGGCTTGCCGGTCTTGATGAACACGCCGCCCGTGGACAGGTTCAACACCGAAGCGGAGGCGTACACGTAGGTCGTGCGCAGTTCGACCTTCATATGCACTTCCACCCGTGAAAATTTGCGTTTGTCCGGTTCCTGCGGCGTGAAGCTGGAGGAGCGTTTCTTCTTTGGTTCCTGCTGATCCGTTTTCTGGTCTTGTTGGTCGGAACTCATGGGACCCCCCTTTTCACGTGGAACCCGCTGGCTGCTGAAACCATGATTATCCCGGCCAGCGCGGTTTTTCAAACCCCTGCCCCGCACGCGGCTTTCGCCGGTGGACGGATGACGCTGGAACAGCGCCTGGAACGGGCGCTTCCACGGCGGAAGCAGGGATGGGAAGATCGCGGAAGCTCCAGGGATTGAAGTCAAGCGGGCCGCGAAATTCACCGGCTGGAAAATGGATCGGCCGCGGTTGCGGCGGGAATTACGCCTGGCGCCATTTGATGGTGCAACCGACCGGCGTGGTCTGACGCACGCCGGGAGCATGGCCCGCCAACACCGCATCCAGGGCGTTGCGCAGATCGGGGCTCTTCACCGAGCCGGGCTCGTAGGTCGAGTCGTCAATCCGGCCGTGGTAGACGAGCTTGCGCTTGCGGTCGAAGACAAACACTTCCGGCGTGAAGCGTGCGCCGTAGGCGTGGGCGGTCTCCTGGCTGGCGTCGTGGACATAGGGGAAATTGAAGCCGCGCTCCTTCGCACGCCGTTTCATGTTGTCAAACGAATCTTCCGGATAGCGGCTGTCATCGTTGGCGTTGATGGCGATCAGGCGCACGCCCTTGTCCTGATAATCCGCCTGGATTTGCACCATGCGCTCTTCGTAGGCTTTCACATAGGGGCAATGGTTGCAGGAGAAAATGACCACCAGCACAGGCGCGCCGGCGAAGCTGTCGAGGGAGTAGCGGGCGCCGTCCACGCCGGGCAGGTCGAACGGCGGCGCTTCCGCGCCGGGAATCAGGACGGGATTTTTCGGATTCACAGGCGTGCTCCTCCGTCGAATGGTCAGGCGGACAGGATATTCCATTTTTCCAGATGCCGTCCGATCAGGTTGCGAATTTCGCCGCTGTCCGCGGAACAGTTCACGGGAAGGTTGGCGTGACGCGCCTCCACCCCCGCGATTTGTCCCTGATGATACGCCAGTTTCGAGTCGGAGAATTTCAACCCGCTCGCGGTGCTGACGACCACCACGCGGTGCTCCGGACGGATGGTCTTCGCGGCGGCCAGTTTCTCCAGCGCGGCCAGGGCCACGCCCGTGTGCGGACAGTTGAACATGCCTGTGCGGTCCGCGCGCGCCGCCGCGTTCGCCAGTTCGGATTCGCTGGCCTGTTCGACCACGCCGTCAAACTCGCGCAACACCTTGATGGCGCGGTGAACGCTCACTGGGTTGCCGATCTGGATGGCGCTCGCCAGCGTGGTCTGGGCGGGAACCGCCTCAAAACGCTCAAAGCCGCCGAGAAACGCCCGGTAAAGCGGATTGGCGCGCTCCGCCTGCGCCACGCAGATGCGCGGCAGCCGCGTGATGAGCCCGAGATCGCGCATCAGCAGAAACCCCGCGCCCAGCGCCGAGACATTGCCCAGGTTGCCGCCGGGGATGATCACCCAATCGGGAACCTGCCAGTCGAATTGCTGCGCGATCTCGACGCTGATGGTCTTCTGTCCCTCCAGGCGCAGGGAGTTCATGGAATTGGCGAGGTAGATGCTCTCGTCGCGGGTCAGTTCCTGCACCACCTTCATGCAGCCGTCGAAGTCGGTGTCCAGGCTGATCACCAAGGCGCCGTTGGCCAGCGGCTGCAACAACTGGGCGTTGGAGACCTTGTTGCGCGGCAGCAGCACGATCGCCGGAATGCCCGCGGCGGCGCAGTAGGAGGCGAGGCTGGCGGAAGTATCGCCGGTCGAGGCGCAGGCCACCGCGCGGATGGGAATCCCGTTGTTTCGCATCTGTTTGACCGCGCTGACCAGAACGGTCATGCCCAGGTCCTTGAACGAGCCGGTATGGGAAAGCCCGCTCTGCTTGATCCAGAGATCTTCAATCCCGATGGTGCGGCCGTGGCGTTCCGCCCAGTACAGGTTGGTGTTGCCCTCGAAGGTGGAGACGATGTTGTCGTCGTTGATCTGCGGCAGCACCCATTCCTTCTTGCTCCAAACCCCCGATCCATAGGGCCAGGCGGTGCGTCCGGCCCGCCCGTCGAACAGGTTCATCCAGGCGGCCGCGCTGCGATCGCGCAGGGCGGAAGGATCATGTTTGACTTCCAGTAACGAACTGCAGGTTGGACAGCGGTAAATGACCTCAAACGGGGAGTACTGCCCGGAGCACCCGTTCACACACTGGAACCACGCATGGTAGGCCAAAACTGATTCTCCTGTGGGTCCGCCCGCGAAACGCGAACCGGCGAAAGGAATATCCCCACGCCGCACGGCAGGTCAATGGCGGGACAATACCCCCGGTTTTCCAGCGGGATGCGTCCCGCCAGGCGCGGGCCTCCCACGCGATCAATTCCATCCGCGGCGGGTGGGGAAACGGCCGGCTCCCTTCAACGCGGATTAGTGCTTGCCCTTGCGCGGATCGGGTTTGGCCTGCTTCGCGGGCCCGTCTTCCTCTTCGTCATCATTGTCCGCATCGTCATCGCCGTCATCATTGTCCGAGTCATCATCGTCGAAATCGTCCTCGTCCTCGCCATCCAAATCATCATCCTCGTCATCATCGGAATCGTCGTCCCACTCGTCGCCGTCTTCCGTATCGTCATTGTCCCCGGCGTCCTGCAAGCCCAACTCTTTCATGGCCTCCTGCACGTACTCGTCAAATTCGCCGTACATGTCCTCGACGCCTTCAATGAAGGTCGCGCCATCCAGGTCCGATGGTTCGAGAGAGACCACTTCGAGCATGTCGAAGCCCTCCTCGAAGCTGTCCTTGTCAACGCGGTGCTGATGCAGGACAAAGCAGTGGCCCGCGTACTCGCCGGACGCCATCACGTCCATGGTCATCATGTCCTCCGGCTCTTCGCCTTCCTCTGCCAGAAAAGCCTCGATGCTTTGCACCAAGTAGTCCGGTTTGCCGGAAGGATCATCCCCTTCCGCCACGCCGACAATCACGCCCTTCATCACCAGGGGGCCGGAGCCTTCCTCCGGAATTTTGGCGGTGAGTTCCACAATCGTTCCCAGCTCCATATCCTGAGTCGCCATGACGGACCTTTCCTGTAATGGGTGGAGAAACCGGCGGCATCATGGCACAACCCGGCCGCAAAGGACAGGGAAAAACAGGTGAAACTCCCTGCTTCCCTGTTTGGGGAGCAGATGGAGTTCACCTGAATTGGGTAGCGGGAACGGGCTTCGCGCCCCCCCGCCTGCGGCGGCGTTCTCTTCCCGATCGCCGCGGACCCACTCCCGGCCCCTCTCCATTGCCCGCCCAACAGGGGGGGATCGATTCGCTCCCGCTCACCCGGCCGCGATTCGCCACTCCCCTCTCCCGCGCCGCAAGGCGCGGGAGAGGATCCAGACCAACCAGGAGCTTTTGACTCGCATCCGGCGGGCCGATAGTGTGCGCCCGCCTTGGCGGCAGGTCCATAACCACCGCCGGAAAGTCCAGGTTCATGAGCACCGGAATTCAGGTCACCATCCACGATATCGAGCAGGCCCGCGAGCGCATCAAGGACGCCATTTTCGTCACACCATGCGCCTTTTCGCAGTCACTCTCCAACCTCACGGGATGCAAGGTCTACTGCAAGCTGGAAAACCTGCAGATGACCGGTTCATTCAAGGAACGCGGGGCGCTCAACAAACTGCTGCGCCTGACGCAGGAGGAAAAAGCCGCGGGCGTCATCGCCTCCAGCGCCGGCAACCATGCGCAGGGGCTGGCCTACCACGCCACGCGCCTGGGCATCGCCGCCACCATCGTCATGCCGGAGGCCACCCCCATCGTGAAGGTGACCGCCACCCGCGGCTACGGCGGCAATGTGGTGCTCAAGGGCAACAGCTACGACGAGGCCTTCGCCCATGCCTGCCTGCTGCAGAAGGAGCACGGATACACCTTCGTGCATCCGTTCAATGACCCGTTGATTGTCGCGGGACAAGGCACCATGGGGCTGGAACTGCTGGAACAGAATCCCTACCTGGATTCCGTGGTGGTCCCCATTGGCGGCGGCGGGATGATTTCCGGCGTCGCCATCGCGCTGAAGGAGACCAACCCGAAAATCCGCATCATCGGCGTCGAGACCGAATCCGTGCCCTCCATGAAGGAAGCGATGAAAAAGGGCGAGCCCGTCGAGGTGCCCGCCGCGCGCAGCATCGCCGATGGCATCGCGGTGCGCCGCGCCGGGGATGTGACGCTGCCGATTGTCCGCAAGTACGTGGACGATATCGTCACCGTTTCGGAAGAAGAAACCGCGAACGCGGTCATGGTGCTGCTGGAACGGGAGAAGACCCTGGTGGAAGGAGCGGGAGCCGTGCCGCTGGCGGCGCTGCTCAACAACAAGGTCAACCTGAAGGGCCGCAAGGTCGCGCTGGTGTTGTCCGGCGGCAATATTGACGTGAACGTGCTCTCGCGCATCATCGAGCGCGGTCTGGTCAAGGACGGCCGCCTCGCCAAATTGAGCGTGACTATCTCCGACACGCCCGGATCGCTGGCCAGCCTGACCGCCGTGATCGGCACGCTGCGGGCCAACATCATGGAGATTTACCACAACCGGGCGTTTTCCGAAGCCAACCTGGGCGAAACGATTGTGGACCTGACCATCGAGACCCGCGGCCACGAACATGTATCGGAAATCATCACGGCGCTGGAAGGGCGCGGCCTGAAAGTCACCATCGAAACGCCGCATCCGCGGCCGCTCCACCATACCCCGCATCATCCATCGTGAGGGTTCCACGGCGCCAGGGCGCGGCGGCGGTGTCTCCGCCCCGCTTCGCTATCCCTCGCGCGTGATCCGGCATCCCTCATGTTGGGGGATGAAACTATTTCAGCCGGTCCGCGGCCTCTTTGAGTCTGGCGGAACAGCCGCTGGTGACCGGTTCCCCGTGGGCCACGATGACGGCTTTCCAGTCCTCGCGCCTTGACTGATCCTCCAGCCACTGGCGGTAGCGGGCGCGATCCTGCAACAGAAACATTTTCCCAATCGGCGTCATGCCGAAGTATCCCACCACGCGCATGATATTGCGCTGGAACCAGTTGCCTTCCTTCAGGTGAAACAGGCAGTCGCACACCACCAGGGCCTTGCCGCCGTCCACATCCAGTTCGTAGGCCAGTTCGATGGGTTTGACGCCATCAATGGCGATGGCGCGCACGCCCATGCCGCCGTTCTTGAAAACATCCTCGCAATGACCATCCACCTGAACCACCTCGCGCACGAATTTGTCCGACCCCTTCGGGCACAGCACCCGGATATCCGGGTAGCGTTTCTTGTAGCGCGGCGCATCGAGCCGATGATAGCGGGTGGGAACAATCATGATGCTGGGCTTGCCCAGCTTTTCCATGGCCGCCATGGCTTCATCCGTCATGGCGATGGCGCTGTGGATGAGCAACCCGCCATCGCGCATGCGGTAGATCACCATATTGCGGGGCAGCGGCATGTTTTTCAGCGCGCCCGTCACCACCCACAGGTTGGATGCGAGGGGGGCGATGCCGCCATGCGGCGAAATTCCATCGGTCCAGGCCATGATATTCTCCGGAAAATCGTCCCGTAGTCCGGAGCGGACCTATCACCGGGCGGCGGCATGTTCAACCGGAGCATCCGGAACCTGCGTCCGCATCACTTCCAGGTTATCACCGTAATGAAGCCGGTTCATGGATTTCAGCCGGAGAACATGGCGGAGAGGGTGGGATTCGAACCCACGTTACCGTTGCCGGTAAACCTGATTTCGAGTCAGGCGCCTTCAACCGCTCGGCCACCTCTCCTCAGGGGAAACGCCTTATATCCAAGGCCCTCCAGCGGCGCAAGCGCATGGAATTTCCGTGGTTTCCCGCGCAACCGTTCATGGGACGCGCTCTCCGCGCCCGCCGCGATCTTCGCGCCGTTGTCACCATCCCCCACCCCCCACCAGGCCGCTGTCACCCAACTGTTGCTTGACCACCGGACCCCGGCGCCCGATGAAATTTCCATGGAAAAAAGGAAGCCCCGCGTTCTTTTCCTGTGTGTCGCCAACTCCGCCCGCAGCCAGATGGCCGAAGGTTTGGCGCGCGCGCTCTTCCCCGGCCTGGATGTTCAAAGCGCCGGGTCCAGCCCCACGCGGGTCAATCCTTTCGCCGTCGAGGTGATGGACGAATCCGGCGTGGATATCCGCCATCAATACTCCAAATCCGTATCGGAAATTGATCCCGCCAGCCTGGACTTGGTGATCACCCTGTGCGCCGAAGAGGTTTGTCCCGTATTTCTGTCAAACGCCCGGCGTTTCCACTGGCCAACGCCAGACCCGGCGAGCAACGATCCTTCCCTTTTCCGCGAGGTCATGCTGGAGCGTTTCCGCTCCGCCCGGGACGCCATCCGCGCCCGCCTGCTGGAACATCGCACCCTGTTTGAAGACGGCCCGGCCGGGCGCGGTTGATCGCCATTCCCGCAATCCCGGCGGCGCCGCGGTAAAATCGCTTCTCATTCATATGGCGGAGCGGCCCGCGCGGGAAGACTGTTCTTCCGGCTTGCGGGATTGGGCGTCCCTCGACAAACAAGGGCGGATTCCGTTATCAAGGAGCGATATGTCGCATTACGATTTGATCGTCATCGGTTCGGGCCCCGCGGGGGAAAAGGGCGCCGCCCAGGCGGCGTATTTTGGCAAGCGGGTGGCCATTATCGAAGCCCAGGCCCGTCCCGGCGGGGCCTGCGTCAACACCGGCACCATCCCCAGCAAGACGCTGCGCGAATCCTCGCTTTACCTGTCGGGGGTGCGTTCGCGCGGGCTGTTCGGCGTGAATTACCTGATCAAACGCGACATCTCCGTCCAGGATTTCATGTACCGCAAACACTATGTGGTGGGACGGGAGATCGAGCGCATCAACCGGAATATTGATCGCCACCGCATTGATCTCATCGAAGGCTGGGCGCAATTCGCCGGCCCCCGCGAAATCCTGGTGGATGGCCCCAAGGGCCGGCAGCGTCTCACCGCGGATATTTTCCTGATCGCCACGGGCAGCACGCCGCACCATCCCGCCGGATTTCCGTTCGACCTCCCAGGCGTCTACGACAGCGACACCATCCTCGATATCAAGGATTTGCCGCGCTCGATGGCGATCATCGGGGCGGGGGTGATTGGCTGTGAATACGCCACCATCTTCGCCGCGCTGGGCGCCCGCGTGATCCTGGTGGATGGCCGGGAGCAGATGCTGCCCTTCCTTGATCGCGAACTGTCGCAGAAGCTGCACGAACAGATGATGCGGTTGGGCATCCAGGTGCTGTTCCGCGAATCAGTCACCGGCGTGGAGCGCATGGACGGCGTGCTGCGCGTGCGCCTCAAATCCGGCGACGATTTCGACGTGGCCGCCGTACTGAACACCAGCGGACGCAACGGCAATATCGCCAAGCTGGCCCTGGACAAGGCCGGCGTGCAGACGGGAGAACGCGGCCGCGTGGTGGTCAATGATCACTTCCAGACCAGCGTTCCTCATATCTACGCCGCGGGCGATGTGGTGGGCTTTCCAGCCTTGGCCAGCGTCTCCATGGAGCAGGGGCGCGTGGCCATGTGTCACGCCTTCGGCATCAAGTACAAGGATCGCGTGTCCAACCTGCTGCCCATGGGCGTATACACCATTCCCGAGGTGTCCGCGGTGGGCGAAACCGAGGAAAGCTGCCAGGAAAAAGGCATTCCGCATGAGGTTGGCAGGGCCGGGTACGCGGGCAACGCGCGCGGCCAGATCATCGGCGACGAGGACGGCTTCGTGAAGCTGGTCTTCCACCGGGAGAACCTGCGCCTGCTGGGCGTCCACGTGATCGGCGAAAAGGCCAGCGAACTGGTTCATATCGGCCAGGCGGTCATGAGCTTCAACGGCCAGATCGATTATTTCATCCAGACGGTGTTCAACTACCCGACGCTCTCCGAACTCTACAAATACGCCGCCTACGACGGGCTTGGACGCCTGTCGCGCCGCGTGCAGATGGAAGGCGTCAACGCGCTGAAAAAAGACGCCGCGGAATGACCGCCCGCTTCGACACCGCCGCTTTCCGGCTTGACGCCGGCCCGGGCGCTCCCCGGGCGTTCCTGATTCACGGATTCACCGCCACGCCCTGGGATATGCGCATGATCGGCGAGGAACTGCGCCGGCGCGGCTTCACGGTCGTGGCTCCCCTGCTCGCGGGACACGGCGGGCGCTGGCAGGACCTGGAGCCCCTGAGCTGGCAGGATGTCTACCACCCGGTGTCCCGTCAATTCCTGGAGTTCGCGGCGGGGGGCAAGGCCAGCGTCATCGGCCATTCCTATGGCGCGCTGCTGGCGCTGCATCTCGCCGCCCAGCATCCGCACGATGTCGCATCGGTCAGCGCGCTGGGCGCCGCCATGCATTTTGATCGCCTGACCCGGGCGCTGATTCCGGTCATCCACCGCACCAGGCTGTGGCGCTTTTACCGCGTGCAACACAAAACCCGCGGCGTGGACAGCCGTGATGATTTCATGCGCTGGAACAAACCTGGCTACATGGACATGCCCATCCGCCATGTCACGGAGATATGGAAGCTGCGCAACCTCGTGCGCCGCGAACTGGAGCGCGTCACCTGCCCGGCGCTGATCGTCCACAGCCGCAATGATCACACAGCCCCGCATACGGGGGCGCTGGAATTGACCCGTAAGCTGCGTGCCCGCCCGCTGGAACTGTACCTGACGGAAGAAAGCTTTCACGTGTTGACGGTGGATGTGGAGAAAGAGTTGATCACCCGGCGCGTCGCCAGCTTCACCCAGCGCGTTCACGCGGGGGACGGATAAAGGACGGCGTTCCGGTTCTCGCACGGCGTTCTCAATCCGGCGCTGGCGCGCCATCCGCCATTCGAGATGCGGGAAAGCAATATCATCCCGCTCAAGCAGCCCCCGGATTCCAGCCCTTCGCGGCCTATTTCGCCTCGGTGGCGATGGAGATGGTGCGGATGCCGGACAGCTTGGCCAGGTCCATCACCTTGACCACGCGGCCGTGAGGGACCTTTTCATCCGATTGCACCACCAGCGGCGCGCCCGGCTTGTCCTTGGCGAGGCGCTTCAGATCTTCCTCCAGCGCGCTCAGCGAGGTGAGCTGGTTGCGGTAGATCAGCGAACCATCCTCGTGCAACACCACCACCGCCGCATCGGATGGCATGGCGGCGCCCCGGGCGCTGGCGCGCGGCAATTCCACGTCAATCGTGGACACCTGCTGCGAGGGATTGCTGACCGCATTGGAAAAACTCGATGTCACCATGAAAAAGATCAGCAACTGGAAGACGATATCAATCATCGGCGTCAGGTTGATTTCGTCGTCTCCGGAATCACTGGTGATCTGCTTGCGGAAATTCATGGGCGCGCCTCCTCCGCCGGAGCGGCGGGAACGCTGACCGGTCCTGAACTGGAAAGGTTCTGCGGCGGCAGGGGATATTTCTGCCGGAACTCCAGCAACTCCACAATCTCGAAGGCGTGTTCTTCCATTTCGAGCACGATCACGTTGATGCGTCCGCGCAGGGTTTTGTGCATGATGTAGGCGGGAATCGCCGCGAACAGGCCCGCCGCGGTGGTCAGCAGCGCTTCCCACACGCCCCGGGCGACAACCGTGGGGTCGCCCATCACGCCGGCTTTTTCAATGGACTGGAAAGCGGTGATGAGTCCCAGCACCGTGCCCAGCAGACCCAAAAGCGGCTCCAGGTTGGCGACAATGCTGACCACGCTGACGAAGCGCTCCAGCATCGCCACCTCGACGCGGCCGGAAAGCTCCACCGCCTCGCGCATTTTCTCGCGGCCCTGTTCGCGGTTGCGGATCGCCGCGGCGATGATGCGCGCCAGCGCCGAATCGTTTTCCTCGCAGGCGGCCAGCGCCTCCGAGCATTGCCCGCGCTCCAGCAACGAGCGCAGCCGTTTGAGAAACGCCTGGGGGATGGTGCGCGACTGGCGGAGGCTCCAGATGCGCTCCAGAAAAATCGCCGCCGCCAGGATGGAGGCGATCAGGATGGGCCACATCACCCATCCGCCGCGGTTCATCAGTTGTTCAAACTGTCCAAACACAGGCTGCCTTTGTCTTGTCCATGGTCAGGCTGGCCTGACCGCGGATTCGCGGCCCCCAACGCCTTGTTCCGGTTCGCGCCGGGTCAGGCGCCGGTTTGCCTTTTTCTCTCCGGACAACGTGGAAAACCGGGCTGAAGCGGTCCATCCCGGCAGTCATGCTCATACAACGGAGCGGCGGAACCGGCCAAGCGGGCGCAATCGTCATGGACGCCAGGTTCCGATGGCGTCGCTCAGCTTGAACAAGGCCAGTTCGGCGCCGATTTTCATGATGTTCAGGCCCATCTCGGCCTGAAGCTGGCGATCGGTCGCGTCCACCACCTCCAGGCTGGTGATGACCCCCGCCTCGTACTGGGCGCGGGCGGCTTCCACGGTTTCGGTGGCGATCTTCACCTGCTCCTCCACCACGCGGATCTGGTTGCGCATGGCGATCCAGTTGAGCCATGCGGTGGTGACCTCGCGCTCGATTTCGATGCGCTGGTTGCGGACGGCCTCGTTGGCCTCGACAATGCGCGATTCGGCGTCCTTGAGGTCGGCGTAGCGGGTTCCGCCGTCGTAAAGGGGAATCGTCAGGGTGAATACAAGCTGGTACACAAAATTGTCGCCCTGGAAGCCGGGGGTGTCGGTGCCGCGCAGCAGGCCGGTGAAATCGAGCGATGGGACGAATTTCATCCACGCCACGTCATCGAGCCGGTTGGCCATGCTTTTGGCGAAGTCCAACGACTTCAGTTCGTCGCGGTTGGCGATGGCGGACTGCACCAACGTGGGTAATTCGCTGTTGACGGGGGGAACCGGGTTGGGGTCTTTGGTGGAAAATTCCGCCGGCCCGCCGATGAGGTTGGCCAGCACCGCGCGCGCCTGGTCAATGCCGGCCCTGGTGCGCGTGATCTCCAGTTCCACTGCGGAAATCGCCGCCCGCGCCTGAATGACATCGAGTTTGGCGCCAATGCCGCCCGCCAGCCGGGCCTCGGCCACCCGCAAATGTTCCTTGCGCACAATCAGCGAGGATTCCTGGATTTTCAGTTGCCGTTCGGCGGTGACCAACTGGTAGTAGGTCTCGACCACGCCGCGCAACAGCTTGCGCTCCTGCACGGTGTTGGTCAGCTTCTGCATTTCCAGGTTGTCGTATTCGTTCTTGATCAGGGGGATGGACAGGCCGTTGAACAATGGCTGCCGCAGCACCAGGTTCATGCCGAAGCTGTTGCGGCGGACAATCTCGATGGGCTGGCTGTTGGATCGAATCAGGGCGCGCTGTTCATCGAATTTGCTGGCGGGGATCAGGCCGCTGTCGCCCACCAGATTCTGGATGGTGTCAATGGTGGCGATGGCGGACTGGGCGGGATCCAGCGCGCCGCCCGCCGAAGTATGGGTGAAGGTGCCCTGCCAGGTCAGGTTGGGTTTGATGAAGGCCCAGGCCTTGTCAATGCGGGCGTTGGCCTGGGTGACTTTCTGTTCCAGCAGCGGAAAGGCCGGATTGTTCTTGCGCGCCAGAACCAGCGCTTCCTCGATGGTCAGAACAGGCGGCGATTTCTGGGCGAAAGCGGAAACAGCCGCCAACAGGCAGGTCAGACCAACAACGGAAGCCAGCATACGGCGCTGGTAACGGACCATGAAGCATCCTTTCGCGGCTGGCGTCCGGGCACGCCAAGACTCCCCCCCGCACGGGTGCTCATGTGTAATTCTTTTTCTGGGCGATGGCCACCAGCGCGTTCATGTTTTTGGTCACAAATTTCCTGAATTCATCCGGATCGATATCCGTGCCTTCAATCACCTTCTGGATGATCTCCTCCAGGCCCGCATAACGGTTCCGGGATATCTCCATGGAGACCTTGAGCAGGGCGGCCGGATAATAGGGATGATGAACCAGTTCCTCGGGGGGGAGGGCCTGGTCCGGATCATTGCCGCCGTTGGGGGGCGAGGCGGGGGGATTCTGGCGATTGGAATTGTCCATGGGATTCGGTGGTGCGTTTGAACCATTACCATATATCACCATACATGTGCGGTCAAATATGTTGTTCCGCCTCCAGCCACCCCACCCCCATGGTTTGCGGCTGATCCACGGCGCAATCGCCTGTCCAGCGGCGCGCCCGGACGCCGGGCCTTCGGCTCGCCGGGGGCAAGTCAACCGCGCACCAAGGATATAACGCCGTGGCCGCCGCCGGCCAGAGCATCTCCGCTGGTGTGAGAAGACTCCTCACCGGACCGCCGGATGTGACCGAACATTCCCCACAAACGCCCGCCGCACGCCGGAAAGAAGTCCATCCAGCGGGGCCGGCCATGCAAGGAGATTGCCATGCACCCGAGACACTGGTGGAAATACCTGTTGGCGGTTCTGGTCATTGGCGCGGCGGGCGTCATGTACATGGGCGCAAAGACTTACAGCGACGCGCCGCCAGTTCCGGATTTCGCCGGTCCGGACGGAACGGTGCTTATCACCAGCAGTCAGGTGCTGGACGGCCAGGAGGTCTTTCTCAAGCGCGCCCTGATGAACTACGGTTCCATGTTCGGAGACGGCGCCGGGCGCGGGCCGGATTTCACCGCCGAGGCGCTGAATACCGGCGCGCGCGCCATGCAGCAATGGTACGAAGCCGCGGCGGAGCGCGATCCCGTCCTCGCCGATCAACTCATGCGCGAGGGCGTGGCGGGCCGCGTGCAACACGACATCCGCCACAATGCCTGGAATGCGGAGACCAACACCGTGCGGCTGACCGCGGCGCAGGCCGCGGCGTGGAAGGCGGTGCAGGATCATTATACCGCTAAATTCGCCTCGCGGTCCGCCGGCGCGTTCCAGCCCGCCGGACTGATTTCGGACCCCGGCGAGATACATCTCTTGAGCGCGTTTTTCTTCTGGGGAGCATGGGTCTGCGGCGCGGAACGGCCAGGAACCGGCGCCAGTTACACGCACAACTGGCCCTACGACGAACTGGCCGGCAACCGTCCCACGCCGGGGACTTCATTCTGGAGCGTGATGGGATCGCTGGCCCTGATCCTGGCGCTGGGGGGCGTGCTGTATCTCCATGGACGTTATTCAGACGCCGAAACGCGCCAGCCGGAAGACATCAGCCCGCCAGCCACCATCGCGCGGGTGAGCGCGGCGAGCGCCTCCGGCCTGCAGCGGCTGACCTACGCATTTTTCGTCACCGCCATGGCGCTCTTCCTGCTCCAGGTCATCGCCGGCGTGTTCACGGTGCATGATTTTCTGGGCTTCACCACCTTCTTCGGAATCAACTTTTCGGAATATCTCCCGGTGACAGTGACCCGGAGTTGGCATGTCCAGTTCGCGGTGCAGTGGATCGCCGCCTGCTGGATCGCCGGTTCGCTGTTTGTATTGCCGCGCATCGCGCCACAGCCGCCCTCCCAGGTGACGCTGGCGAAAATTCTTTTTGGCATGCTGGTCATCGTGGTGGCGGGCACGCTGGTGGGAGGCGTTCTGGGCCCTCATGGATTGCTGGGCGAATACTGGCGCGCACTGGGAAACCAGGGCTGGGAATTTGTCGAACTGGGCAGGGTCTTTCAGTGGATATTGTTCGGGGTGTTCATCCTGTGGGCGATCATCCTGATTCGCGGGGTCTGGCCCGCGCTGGGAAAAGCATCGCCCTTCTCGATTCCCAACTGGATGCTCTACACCACGGCGGGAATCACCCTGTTGTTCGCGTCGGGATTCGTTTCGGGACCGCGCGCCAATTTTGTCATCGCCGATTTCTGGCGCTGGTGCGTCATCCACATGTGGGCGGAATGTTTCTTCGAGGTGTTCACCACTGTGATCGCCTCGTGGTTCCTGGTGACAATGGGGGTGCTGGGCAGGCAGCGCGCCGAACGCATCGTGTTTCTGGCGGTCCTGCTTTTCCTGGGGTCGGGCCTGCTGGGCATCAGCCACAATTTTTACTGGAACGCCAAGCCTGAACCCATGCTGGCGATTGGCAGCGTCTTCTCCACCATGCAGGTGATTCCGCTGATCATGGTGACGGCGGAGGCCTGGCGTTTCCGCCGTTTGCCGCGCCAAGCCATGCGCAACGAAGGCGGCGTCAGCCAGTTCGGACTTACCGAACCCTTCCTGTTTTTGCTGGGAGTGAACTTCTGGAATTTCCTGGGCGCGGGGGTGTTTGGATTCATCATCAACCTGCCCATCGTCAATTATTTCGAGCATGGCACCTACCTGACAGTGAACCATGGCCACGCAGCGCTGTTTGGCGTGTACGGCAACCTGTCCATCGCGGCGGCCCTGTTCTGCGCCCGTTATCTCCTGCGCGCGGAGGCCTGGAGTCCGCGCATCCTCCGGATTTCCTTCTGGAGCCTGAACGGGGGCTTGCTGCTGATGGTGCTGATGCACACCCTGCCGCTGGGGGTGGCGCAGTTCATGCTGGTGCTGCGCGAGGGATACGCCGCCGCACGCTCCCATACCTTCGTCGAAGGCCCGCTGTTCCAGACGCTGACCTGGATGCGCGCCATCGGCGGGGTGACGTTTTTCCTGGGAGGCGTGGTTCCGCTGGTGTGGTTCTTCCTGTCCCGGGCCAACAGCCTGAAACCCCCGGCGCCAGAGGCCGCGATGGAGAAGAAAGAATCCGGCATGGAGGCCGGAGCCGCCGCCGCCCCGTCCTGATCCGGATCGCATGGACTGGCTGAATGGGCTGCATGGCCGGAGCAGGCCGCCGCGGGCGTGAAACGCCCCTCGCCGCCGCGCGCTACTTTCTCCCGCCATGGCCCTTTTCGACAGGCTTCCTCTCCGCATGCTGGACGAAAACCACGGAGCGGGTATGCTGGCGATCCAACACGCAAGCGATGGAGTGAGCGGCCATGCCTGCCAGCCCGGTGGTCAATTACAATACGGAATTTCTCTGTGAGCTTCTGATCCGCCAGCGGTTATTGACGGAGCAGCAACGCAAGGAAGTCTTCACCCACGAAGCGCAGATGCGCGCCAAAATCATGCGAGCCCGCCAAGGGACCAGCCGCGGCAGGCGCTCCGCCGCCCCCATGATCAACATCAGCCCGGTGGAGATCATCGCCGCGTTCAATTTCCCGATGCCCGATAACCCCAACCGCACCATCACCGAAGATCGCATCATGGAGGCGATCGCCCGCGAGGAGCGCATCCCCTACCAGAAGCTGGACTCGTTGCGGCTCGACAACAAGGCGGTGACCGGGGCGCTGTCCGGCAAGTTCTGCCGCCGCCATACCCTGATACCGGTCGCGGTGACCGATCAGGAACTGACGCTGGCGGTCAGCAACCCTTTCGATACCGCCGCGCTGGAGGAAGTCCGCCGGTCGTCTGGAAAGGCCATCCGCTACATCCTCTCCTCGCCCACGGACATCAACCGGATCATCAACGACTTCTTTGGATTCCAGCGCAGCGTGAAGGGCGCCGAACTGCGCATGAAGGAGGGTCCGGACCTCGGCAATCTGGAGCAGTACATCAAAATCAAGGGCGTCGAGGAGATTGACCCGACCGAAAAGCCCATCGTCAGTCTGGTGGAGTATATGTTCCACTTCGCCTTTGATCAGGGCGCCAGCGACATCCATATCGAGCCCAAGCGCGAACACAGCGAATTGCGCATGCGCATTGACGGCATTCTGCACACGGTCAACAAATTCAACCGCGTCATTCATCCCGCCGTGGTCGGGCGCATCAAGACCATGGCGCGTCTGGACATCGCGGAAAAACGCAAGCCGCAGGATGGCCGCATCAAGGTCGCGCGGGGCGACCGCGAGGTCGAGTTGCGTATTTCCACGCTGCCGGTGGCCTTTGGCGAAAAGGTGGTCATCCGCGTGTTTGATCCGGAGATTCTGATCCAGGATTTCGACAAGCTGGGATTCTTCCCGCGCGAACGGGAGATTTACGAAACCTGGCTGAACCAGCCCAACGGCCTGATCCTGGTCACCGGCCCCACCGGATCGGGTAAAACCACCACGCTGTATTCCTCGTTGCGGCTGGTGGCCACGCCGGATGTCAACGTCACCACCATCGAAGACCCCATCGAAATGGTGTGCGAGGAGTTCAACCAGACCGCCGTCAACCCCAAGATCGGTCTGACCTTTTCCGCCGCCCTGCGCAATATCCTGCGTCAGGATCCGGATATCATCATGGTGGGCGAAGTGCGCGACCCCGAAACCGCCGAGAACGCCGTGCAGTCGGCGTTGACCGGCCACCTGGTGCTGGCCACCCTGCACACCAACGACACCCCCAGCGCCATCTCGCGCATGACCGAACTGGGGGTGAAGCCCTTTCTTCTCGCCTCGGTGTTGCGCGGGGTGATGGCCCAGCGCCTGGTTCGCCGCATCTGCATGGAATGCATCACCGACGGCGTGTTGACGGAAGAGCAGATCACCTCGCTGGACATCCAGATTCCGGAAGGCATGCCGCGCGAATTGCCGGTGAAATTCGGCGAGGGCTGCCCGGAGTGCCGGTTCACGGGTTACCGGGGCCGTACGGCGATTGTCGAGGTCATGCCGATCAGCCACAAGGTCCGGAAAATGATCAACGACAATATTGACGCCAAGGAAATCATGAAGGTGGCGCGCGCCGACGGCATGATGACGCTGCGCGAATGCGCCATCAAGAAGCTGGCGCATGGCGTGACCACTTTCGAGGAGGTGTTCCGCGTCACCGCGGATTCATAGGCCGGTTGCGGGCGGCCGTTAACCCAGCATCTTGTGCTGGACCATGTATTCGGCGATCTGCACCGCGTTCAGCGCCGCGCCCTTGAGCAGGTTGTCAGCGACGATCCACAGGTTCAGGCCGCTGTGGACGGTTTTGTCCTGGCGGATGCGGCCCACCAGCACCTCCCATTTCCCGGCGCTTTCGGTGGCCAGGGGATAGGCCTTGGACGGCGGATCATCCATCAATTTCACGCCCGGCGCGGCGGAGAGAATGTCGCGCGCCTCCTCGGCGCTCACCGGATATTCAAACTCCACGTTCACCGATTCGGAATGCCCGTAGAATACGGGAATGCGCACGCAGGTGGCGCTGACCTTGATATGCTCATCCCCCATGATCTTGCGGGTCTCGTTCATCATCTTGTGTTCCTCGCCGGTGTAACCGTCGTCCTTGAACACATCAATGTGGGGGATGGCGTTGAAGGCGATGGGATGCGGCATGTGGCGCGGCGTGGGGGCCTTGCCCTTGACGATCTCGTCAATCTGTCCGCTCAGTTCGTCAATGCCTTTCTGTCCGGCGCCCGACACGGACTGGTAGGTGGAAACCACCACGCGCCTGATCTTGCCGTGCTTGTGGAGCGGCTGCAACACCACCACCATCTGGATGGTCGAGCAGTTGGGGTTCGCGATGACGCCGGTTTTACGGAACTGGGCGATTTTGTCCGGATTGACCTCGGGCACGACCAGCGGAACATCCGGGTCCATGCGGAACGCCGACGAGTTGTCAATGGACGGACAACCGTGCTTCCATGCCAGTGGGCAAAACTCCTTCGACACGGACGAGCCGGCGGAGAACAGCGCCACGTCCACGCCCTTGAAGGCGTCCCCGGTGAGTTTCTGGACGGGAATGTCCTCCCCGCGAAACCGCACGCTCTTGCCCACGGATTTTTCCGACGCGAGCGGAACCAGCCTGCCCACGGGAAACTCCCGGCGTTCGAGGGTTTCAATCATCCGGCGCCCGACCGCGCCGGTGGCGCCCGCGACAGCAACGACAAAACGCTTGCTCATGGTGATTCTCCCGCCCCGCCGTGGGGCTCAAACCGGCGGGAGACATAGGACCATCGGGCGGTCCGGTCAAGCGGAAATCATGGCGGGGGGGACTTCAATCCCTCCGTGGATATCTCCATTGCTCTTGATGGGGTTCTGTGCCATCACTCCATCCATCAACCGGATGGGAAACCATGGCTGAAATGCTGAATCCGCTGGCGGATGCGGTGCGCGCCCACCTGAAACGGGAAACCGGCGGGGCCGTGACCATTCACGCCCTGGGTAAACTGCCCGGCGGCGCCTGCCAGGACAACTGGAAACTCGACGCGGAATTCAGCGCGGGCGAACTGCAAGGCCGCCGCCGGCTGGTGTTGCGCGCGGACGCCCGCCAGTCCCTGCCCGGCAGCATCTCCCGCGCGGACGAATTTCAGGTCATCCGCGCGGCGCGGGCCGCCGGCGTCGCCACTCCCGCAGCCCGCTTTCCAGCCCAGGACCTGACCCGTCCCGGCGCAACCTCGTATTTTCTCGACTGGGTGGAAGGTGAAGCCATTGGGCGCCGGGTGGTCCGCAACCCGGAACTGGAGAACGCCCGCGCCAGGCTGCCCGTTCAACTCGCGGAAAATCTGGCGCGCCTGCATTCGATCACGCCCGCTTCCGCGCCAGAAGTGGGTTTCGCCAGCCGGGGCGGAGAACGCGCGCCCCCCGATCCGGTTGCGGACATCATGGAGTTTCTGCGCCGCATGCTCGACGAGATGAAGGAAGTCCACCCCGGGCTCGAACTGGCCGCGCGCTGGCTGGAGGATCACCCGCCGGAGAACCGCGAGGTCACGCTGGTCCACGGAGATTTCCGCACCGGCAATTTCATGGTCACGCCAGACGGTTTGTCAGCCATTCTCGACTGGGAATTTTCCCGCTTTGGCAACCCCTGCGAGGACTTGGCGTGGATCTGCGTGCGCGACTGGCGCTTCAACCGGCTCAACCTGCCGGTGGGCGGATTCAGCCGCCGTGAGCCCTTTCTGGAAGCCTACGCCCGGGCCAGCGGCCGCCATCCTTCCACCCATGATCTCTTGTGGTGGGAGGTGCTGGGCAATGTGCGCTGGGCGGCTGGCAGCGTGTACCAGGGCGAGCGGTTCCTTTCGGGCGAGGAGAACGACATCGAATATATCGCCATCGCCCGCCGCGCGGTCGAGATGGAATGGGAAGCGTTGCGCCTGATTGAAAACGCCCAGGGCGCCGGAGGTTGATATGCAGGATCGTCCCTCACCCGATGTATTGCTGGAAGCGGTCGCGGGTTTTCTCGCGGGCGATGTTCAGGCGGCGATCACGGACAAGGGCCTCCAGTTCCGCGTGCTGATCGCCGCCAACCTGGCGGGCGTCGTCGCGCGGGAAATCCGCGAGATGGAGCCGCAGAGCCAGGCGGAAGCCGCGCGCCTGATGAAGCTGTTGGGCCGCGAGGGCGGACCGCCCGCGGAACTGGGCGAACGCATCGGGGCCATCCGCGAGATGAACGGCGAACTGGCGCGGCTGATTCGCGGGCGCGGCCTGAACGCGGACCAACTGCGCGAAGCCATGGCGCACTGCAAGCAAACCTTGCAGGAGAAGTTGGAAGTGGCCAACCCGCGCTTTGACCTCAACCAACAGATTGAGCAGTAACCAGGCCTGACAGCGCCTCGCGTTGCCAGTTCTTGAGTTCATCCATGCTCAGGGCCTCGTAGGCTTCCTCCAGCGAGATGTCCCCATTCATGGCCTTGCCCAGGGCGTCCGCCACCAGCGAACGGTTGGGGCTGGTTTCGATGGCGTCGAAGGCCTCAAGCTGTTTGGCCTGCCTGGCCTGTTCGCGGCGGCGATCATAAGCGGGAGCCCACAGCTCGAAGAGGCTGATGCGCCCGCGCGAGCCCCGGAAATTGCAGCGTTCGCATCCCGCGCCGCGCCAGAACCGCGCCTCCGGCGGAGCGCCGCGCGGAAAGAACTCCTTCACCATGGCGGGATCGGGCGAGATCTGCGTTTTGCACCCGGGACACAACCTTCGCACCAGCCGCTGGCTGATCACGAACAGCAGGGAATCGGCGATCAGGCTGCGCATGCCGCCCATGTCTTCAAGCCGGTTGACCACGCCGCGCGCGTTGTTGACATGCAGCGAACTCAACACCAGGTGACCGGTCATGGCGGCTCGAAGAGCGGTTTGCGTGGTGGGTTCGTCGCGGATCTCGCCGACCAGGATGACATCTGGATCCTGCCGCAGGAAGGCGCGCAGGAACACATCGAAGCTATTGCCAATGGCGGGATTCACCATGCTCTGCTGGATGCCGTCCACGTAGCGTTCAATCGGGTCCTCCGCGGTCATGATTTTCATTTCACGGGCCAGCAGATGCTGGAGCAGGGAATAAAGCGTGGTGGTTTTTCCGGAGCCGGTGGGTCCGGTGACCAGGATCAGGCCGTGGGGACTGTCGAGCAGGCGCAACAGGTACGCCAGGCCGGCCGGGTCAATGCCCAAATCGCCCACCTGCAGCATCGCCGCCGCTGGATCCTGGATGCGCAGCGCCGCGTTTTCCCCCCATGCGGTGGGCTGGATGGAGACGCGGATTTCCCGTTCCCGCCCCATCAGTTTCTCGCGCATGCCGCCATCCTGCGGACGCCGCCGCTCGCTGATGTCCAGGTCCGACTGAATCTTGATGGCGTTCATGAGCGGCCGCACCGTCGCCGGATTGAGCCGCGACGTGTTGAAGCGCGTCATGCGGCCATCCACCCGGAAGCGCAGGTCCACGTGGTGCTGAAAACTTTCGATGTGGATATCGCTGGCGCGCTGTTCGACCGCGGCGGACAGGATGGAGCGGAACATCGCGGGACCGCTGATGGCGTCATCGCCCAAACGCTCGGCCAATGCATCGGGGAGCGGCAGTCCCGCGGAAATGGCGGCGCGGCATTCGGGGGCCAGGGGGCCGTACAGCGCCTCGGTAAGCAGACGGATATTGTACGGCGTGGTGATCACTGGAATGGCGAGACGCGCCCCGGCCATCTGTTTGACAAAATCCAGCGACTGGATATCCGGCATGCGTGAAAAAGCCGTGAACAACAGATCGCCGGTGAGACGCAGGGGAATGAAACCGTCAAACTGCCCGCTTCGCCGTTCAAACACCGGGCATAAGGACGTATCCGCCAGCGCCAGCAACTCGCTCAGCCAGACGTGAGGGGAGTTGGTCCAGGCGCAGGCCCACTCCATGACGGCCTGATCCTGCAGAAAGCGCCGGGTGGCGAAATCAATCCACAGGTTGAGGTTCTGCAGGTTGTCATGGGTGATGGGCTCGCCAATCGCCCGCATGATTTCGGAACGCTGGGCGGCGGTCAGGGCGCCCCGGCGCACCAGATAATCGGACAGCGCGGCGTTGCGCGGATGAACCTGCGCGCGCAGTTCTTCCAGACGCCTGACCGCTTCGGTGAAACGGCTGATGGTTTGCAACACCACCGGCTGGGTGCGGACGCCATCGCCGGATTCGATGGGGCCGCCGGAAAATCCGGGTTTCGCCACGCCGAAAACCTGGTGTTCAAAAACCGAAACCGGCAAAAAGCCCCCGGCGGTCCAGGATTCCAGACCGCCGGGCGGCGCGGGATCGATCTCCACGAACAAATCGTTCCATGATAGCCCGAATACTCCCTTGGCGATGCATACCGCGCGGCTCAGCTTGCCGGGCGTGACCGCGGGCAGTTGTTGCGCGGCCAGCGGCAGGTTGACCCCCGCCTGCCGGAGCGTCAGCAGATTTTCCCGTTCGTCCGGGGTGATGGCGCCCTGCGCAAGCAGAAACTCCACAAAGACCCAATCAAATTCATCATGAGACCGCTCTGGGATCAGCATGGACGCCTCTGTGGTGCGGGGGGCCGTATCGCGGTTCAGTAAGGTTTTTCGCCCACGTAATTGCCGGGAGGAGCGTAGTTGCAGACGGCGTACCAGCGCCCGCTGCGAAAGCCTTCCAGGCCATTGGGGCATTCGACCATCACACAGCCCACTTCCGTGGTGTCACGCCACACCACCTGCGTATAATGGCCGCATTGCGCTCCCGCGCGGCATTTGAGGGCATGATAATCGTAGTCCTTCACCTCTTCCGCCCACAGGGTCACCACGCGGGTGGGAGTCACCCTTTGGGTTCCGGCATACAGATTTTCGCCCGACTGCACCCCTGCCGGAGACATGGTGTTGGGGTTGTGTTTCCATTTGCACTCCCTTCCCCACGCCAGCGCCTTGGCTTCCATGTCCTTCGACCAGCGCAGCGGCCCGAGGGGGGGATTGGCGGGAGGATTGGGGCGATCCCGCCGCGCGGCGTTGTGGGCGTCAATCCATTCCTGCTGCTCCGGCGTCAGGCCCGGCGTGGGCGGATTTCCGGAGTCCGGGGCCGCCGTATCTGGAACACCGGTGTCCGGGCTCCCCGCATCGGCTGGCGGAACACCGGAATCCCTTCCTCCCGGATTGACCGGCGGCCCCGCCAAATCCGTCAGGCCGCTGTCGCCTGCTCCGCCATCCGCGCCGGTTGAACCGGCGCCGGTGAATCCGCCTTTGGCGGGCGTGTCTTCTCCGCCGCACGCCACGAATACGGGAACGGAAACGGCGAATAACAACAGGGAGATGCGGCGCATGAAAACCTCCGTCAGCACAGTCGCCCGGGCATGTCTGGAGCCCGCATTCAACCAGTCTGGCGAATTTCCGCAAGTGGAATTGAAGCAGGACGCTTCCGGACCTGCCTCATGGGCCTGCAAGGCGAGCACCATGCAAATCAATCCCACCCTCGCCTCCGCCGCCCGCGGCGCGGAGAAACCATCGCGCGCCGGGAGAGAAGCCGGCGGCGACAACATCACCAACCCGGCTGGAAATATGTCTACCCGGACGGGCGCACGGCGTTGACGAGGGGACGCTGTTCCTCGAACGCGGTCAGGTTATCCAGCGTGACGGATGCGATATTGTGCAACGCTTCGCGCGTCAGGAACGCCTGATGGGCCGTGACAATCACATTGGGAAAGGTGAGCAACCGCGCCAGCACGTCATCCTGCAACACGGTATTGGAAAGGTCCTCGAAGAACACCCCTTCCTCTTCCTCATAGACATCGAGACCAGCCGCGCCGATGCGCCGGGTTTTGAGGGCGCGAATCAGCGCCATGCTGTCAATCAGCGCGCCGCGTCCCGTGTTGATGATGTACACGCCGGGCTTCATGCGGGAGATCGCGGCGTCGTCAATCATATGGCGGGTGGACGGCGTCAGCGGCACGTGCAGGCTGATGATATCCGACTCCGCATATACCTCATGCAACCCGGCCTGCCGGAATCCGGGCGCGCCAGCCAGTCCGGTGTGGGGGACCAGATCGTATCCCAGCACGCGGCAGCCGAACCCCAGAAAGATGCGCGCCGCCGCCTGGCCTATGCGTCCCAGTCCGATCACCCCCGCGGTTTTGCCATGCAGATCAAACCCAGCCAGTCCGTCCAGCGAGAAATTGCCCTCGCGCACCCGCGCGTGGGCGCGGTGAATATGCCGGTTCAGCGCCAGCACCAGCGCCACCGCGTGTTCCGCCACGGCGTAAGGGGAATATTCGGGTACGCGCAGAACGGGAACAGCCAGGCGGGCGGCCGCCCGGAGGTCCACATGGTTGAAACCGGCGGAGCGCAACAGCAATACCCGCGTGCCGCCTGCGTGCAGCTCTTCGAGCACCCGGTCGTCCACCCGGTCGCTGACGAAGGAGCAAACCGCCGGGTATCCCCCGGCAAGGGCCGCGGTTTCGGGCGTCAACCGCGGCTCCAGGTAGGTAATTTCATGCCGCCCGCTGGCGTTCGCCGCATCAAACGCTTCCCGGTCATACCGCCGGGAATCAAACATCACCATGCGCATGACGTTGGACCTTTGTGTGGATCAGGATCGGGGCGCGGCAAACCGTATCCGTTTCTTGCAAAAAAAATCAGCCGGCCTGACACGGCCGGCGGCCATCCCGCGGCGCGGGCGGGTTTCATGTCATCAACAGGCATCAAGCCGTCCTCAGTTCACGCCGCCGAATCCTTCCGTGGGGGCCAGCAAGGCCAGCACCTCCCGGGTCTCCTCTTCATCATCGTGACGGGCGGCCCAGGCCATCAGGTCCTCGCGGGCCCTGGTCATCCGGCCCATGCGCAGGTTAAGCAGGCCCCGGGTCTTGCGCTCGCAGAGATCATCCGGGTTGAGCAGCAACAGGCGATCCAGCACATCCATCATGCGCGGGTAATCCGAACGGCTGAAGTAGATGGTCTTCAGGTTGTTGAGCATGCGCGCCACGGTCGCCTGGTTCGAGGCGCGCCGCCGCCAGACATTCAGTTGTCCGGGTTCCTGACCGGCGTATTCCCGGATCATCTCCCGGCAGTCCCTGTCGGTAACCAGTTTGCCGCCGTTGAAGACATCCACGTATAGCGGATCGGTCTCGCCCACCGCCGCGAGAAAATGCGAGGGGAAATTGATCCCGTGCACCGGAAAACCCGCCCTGCGGGCCACTTCGGCGTAGATCACCGTCAGCGAAATCGGAATGCCCGTCCGGTTGTCAATGACCCGGTTCAGAAAACTGTTCCCGGGGTTGTAATAATCCTCGTCATTTCCATGAAAGCCCCATTCCGTGAAAAACATGGGGTGATAAATCGAAACAAAATCCTCCGGATCATCCACGCCATCGGACAGGGCCTCCTTCAGTTGATCCGCGAAGACATCCAGCAATTCGCTGTAGGGTTCGGCGTCGGCATTGGGAAATTCGATTTCGGCGACGGCGAACGCTGCTTCCCACAGGCAGGGCACGTCGCGGCGCATTCCGGCGTAGCGGCGGAAACGTTCGATGGGTGTTTCATTGGGCGTTGGCAGAGAGGCGTATCCCATGACCGTTCCATTCAAGCGCGCTCAGGAAACCTTGTAAACCTCCCCCGAAGGATCATCCGGAGCGCCTTCCGGAATATCCCGGGTGAAAGTGACGAACGCCATGGCCGGACGCTTGGAGGTGTCCCGCATGGCGAAGTGGATCCCCTCAAAATTCCAGCCCTGGGAGACAAATTCGTTGACGATCTGCTCCAGGGTTTCATCGGTGACGGTGCTGGTTTCGACAAATTTGAATTTCAGCATGGTCACTCCTTGCGCCGCTGCACGGCGCGAACCAGGGCCTCGACCAATCCCTGGAGGGTGCTTGGATGGGCTTCGGCCGCCGGCTCAACCCCCAGTTCACGAAGGGTCTCGCTGGTGACCGGACCAATGGACACCGCCCGGATCGGCGCATCCTCGGGGTCATGACCCCGGCGCACAAGCAGGTCCATGAAATTGCGGGCCGTCGAGGAGGAGGTGAACAGCGCCCATGTGTGGGGATCATCCGCCGCCTGCTCAAAGGCGTCCAGATCAAACTCCGGCTCCACGTTCTGGTACAGCACCAGTTCGTGGACGTGATGGCCCGCCGCCTTCAGTCCTTCCGGAAGGGTGCGGCTCGCTTCCCGGGCCTGAAACAACCACAGATTGGCGGGGGATTGCAGCCGCCCGATCAATGCTTTCAACACCCCTTCGCCGCGGAAGTCCTCGCCGGGCAACAGGTCGGCGATCAGTCCCGTGTGTTCCTTGAGCGCGCGCGCGGTGGAGGGTCCCACCGCCGCGGTCAGGCAGCCCGCGAAGGCGCGAATATCCCTGCCCATGGCTTCCAGCAGTTCGGCGGTGCGGCGCGCGCCGTTGGGACTGGTCCACACCAGCACATCGCCGGGGCGGATGGCGTTCAGGGCCTGCTCCATGGCCTCGCGCGCGGGGATGGGCTGAATCTCGATGGCGGGCATGCGCAACACCTGGGCGCCCAGTTCCTCCACCATCCCCGCCAATTCGCTGGCCTGACCCGCCGCGCGGGTGATGATCACCCGCTGTCCAAACAATGGTTTGCCCGTGAACCAGTTCTCGAAACCCTCCACAGCCGCCACCGCGCCAATCACAATCATGGCGGGCGAGTCTATTCCGGCGCTTTCCATGCGCGCGGGAAGATCAGCGGCGGCGCACCGGAGTTGGCGTTGTCCGGGCTGGGTTCCCCGTTCCACGCAGGCCGCCGGAGTGGCGGGGTCCAGGCCGCCATCAATCAGTTCGCGCACGATATCGCCGCAGCGGGACACCCCCATGTACACGCACAATGTCGCCCGCAGCCGGGCCAACAGCCGCCAGTCCACCGCGCTGTCCTGCTTGGCGGGGTCTTCATGTCCGGTGACAAAGACCACCATCGAAGTCAGGTTGCGGTGGGTCACCGGAATGCCCGCGTACGCCGGGGCGGCCGCTCCGGAGGTGACCCCGGGAACCACCTCGCAATGCAGGCCCGCCGCGGTCAGGGCGATCATCTCCTCGCCGCCGCGCCCGAAGACGAAAGGATCGCCGCCCTTGAGCCGCACCACGATCCGGTTGGTGCGCCCGTACTCGATCAACATGTCCGTGATGTCGTCCTGACCGGTTTTGAAGCGGCCCGCCGACTTGCCGGCGAAAACGCGGTCGCATTCCGGGGGCAGCAAATCCAGCAGCGCGGGGTGGACCAGGTGATCGTAGATGCAGACTTCCGCCGCGCCCAGCAGTTGCGCGCCGCGCAGGGTGATGAGGCCGGGATCGCCGGGCCCGGCCCCGACCAGGTATACCCCCGGAACAAATTTGCGGCGTTCGTTCATCTTCCGCGCACTATGCCGGAGCGGGGGCTTCTTGCAAGCGGACGCGCGGCGCGTTAATCGGCGGGGCGGGCAAGCCCTTGGGCGTGAACCGCCAGGAACAGCCCGTTCACAGGAAACCAGCATGTCATTTCCCCCCGTCGAAGAACAGATGGAGTTGCTGCTGCGCGGAACCACCCATGTGCAGGTGGAGCAGGAACTGTGCGAGCGCCTGAAGGAAAGCCGCGAACAGAACCGTCCCCTGCGCGTCAAGGCCGGGTTTGATCCGACCGCGCCGGATTTGCACGTGGGCCATGTGGTCCTGCTCCAGAAGATGCGCCAGTTCCAGGACCTGGGTCATCAGGTGATTTTCCTGATCGGCGATTTCACCGGGCGTATCGGCGACCCGACCGGCCGCTCGGAAACCCGCCGCCAGCTTACGGAAGAGGAGGTCGCCGCCAACGCCGAAACCTACCGCCAGCAGGTGTTCAAGGTGCTGGACCCCGCCCGCACCACCGTGGATTTCAACTCCCGGTGGATGAACGCCATGAAGCCGCCGGAAATGGTGCGGCTGGCCGCCTGTTACAGCGTGGCGCGCATGCTGGAGCGCGACGATTTCAAGAAACGCTTCCGGGATGGGCAGTCCATCAGCATCCATGAGTTTCTCTATCCGCTGGTGCAGGCCTACGATTCGGTGGCGCTTCAGGCGGACGTGGAATTGGGCGGCAATGACCAGCTTTTCAACCTGCTGATGGGCCGGACCGTGCAGAAGGAATACGGACAGCGCCCGCAGATTGTCCTCACCACGCCGCTGCTCATCGGCACCGGCGGGCGGATGGCGGATGGAGTGATCACCGGCGACAAGATGAGCAAATCGCTCGGCAATTACATCGGAATCAACGAAGAACCCGATCAGATCTTCGGCAAGACCATGTCCATCTCCGATGAACTGATGTGGGAGTATTTTGTCCTGCTGTCCCGCCGCTCGCTGGCGGAGATCGAAGAGATGAAGCAGTCGGTTGCACGGGGGGCCAATCCGCGCGACTTCAAGGCGGCGCTGGCCGGGGAGTTGGTCTCCCGCTTCCATGGGGAAGCGGCGGGCAAGGCCGCCCGGGAACGGTTCGACAATCTGTTCCGCCAGAAACAGGCGCCCAGCGACATGCCCGTGGTGCGCGCCGCCGCCACGCCGGACGGCGTGCTGCTGGCCCGCCTGCTCAAGGACGCCGGACTGACGGAATCCGCCGGGGAGGCGCGCCGCATGTTCCAGCAGGGCGCCGTGCGCATCAATGGCGAGAAGGCGGCGAATGAAAACCTGCGGCTGGCGCCGGGCGAATACGTGGTGCAGGTGGGCAAGCGCCGGTGGGCCAAAATCGTGGTGGAGCAGGATCCACCAGAGTCCCGCGCCGCGCCGGGAAGAGAGCCGCCGGATGGTTGAGCCTTCGCGCCGTTTACATTGAACCGGGGGACCGATGTTGATACGATCCGGCCCTTGCCTGGCGGCGGGAGATCATTCCCGCGATCCGGGCCCCGCTGGCGCTTTAAGGAGATCATTTATATGAAGTTGACCGGTAAAATCCTGTATTTGACCGATGACCCGGCGTTGATCCAGCGGCAGTTGGAACCCGGAGCGCCCCAATTCCGTTATCGGGGCGAGCCCCTCGCCTTTGGCGTCAACACCGATGCGATGATCTCCGGACAGGCCTGCACCCTAGGCTATACTGGTGAAATTCTCGGACCTCATTTTTTAAGAAATTTCAAGGGCGTGGTGGATCTTGAAGCCATCAGAAAAGGCGGATTTGAAGTGATTGTGGGCGGCGACGCCTATGGCACCGGCTCCAGCCGGGAAGTGGCGGTGGTC
Source organism: Myxococcota bacterium (assembly GCA_022072125.1). GTDB lineage: Bacteria > Myxococcota > JAJVIH01 > JAJVIH01 > JAJVIH01 > JAJVIH01. Next base: position 79,797 of record JAJVIH010000018.1, read on the forward strand.
GCACACCAGGGGGCGGGGATCAAACTGGTGGCGGCGAAGAGCTTCCAACGCATTTTCCAGGAAAACATGGTTTATGGCGGCATGCCGTTCACCACGGATCTGTCCGTGCTCGATCGCCTGCTGGCCGGCGAGGACGTGGACCTGTCCGCCTTCACCCGCGAACTGCCGCCGTTTTTCCGTGCGGTGTCGCAATCCGGCGGGTTGCTGCCCTACGCCAACCGGCTGATCAGCGGAGAGGCGCGCCCGCCCGAATCGGCGCGTGCGGCCAGGCGTCCGCTCAACATCACGGAGAAAATCGTGGCGCGAAACGCGCTGGCGGGATCGCTGCCAGAGAACGCCTTTGGCCTCGACTCCGTTCGCCCGGGCGATCAGGTGCTGGCGCGTACGGATTTCCGCGGCGTCCACGAATATACGGGCGGCATGGTGGTCGCGCTCTATGAAGAGGCCTTCGGCAAGGCGCCGGTGAGCAATCCGTCCAGCGTGGCGGCGTTTGAAGACCATTTCGTCCTGCTGGACCACGGAGCGGTGCCGGAGGATGTCCGCGCCTCCCGCCTGAAACCGGCCATGGATCTGACGAAGGAGATGCTGGAAGGCTGCGCGCGCATGGGCGTGAAGGTTCATGGCCCGCACCGCGATCTGCCTCCGGGGGTTTGCCACCGCCTGGTGGTCGAACGCTACGCCCTGCCCGGAACGATCAACGTGCTGACCGACAGCCATACCCCGACAGCGGGCGTGCTCAACTGCCTGGCGTTCGGCGTGGGCTCGACCGCCATGGCCTTCGCCATGCGCACCGGACTGATTCCGGTGACCGTGCCGAAAACCGTGCGCATCAACGTCACCGGGCGCGCGGGCAGCGTGGTGTCGCCCAAGGATTTGATCCTGCACATCATCGGCGACCCCTACTTCCGCGAGGAACACTGGCGGGAGTCGCCCACCGATACCTGCGTGATCGAACTGGGCGGCCCGGGCTTGGAGCAATGGAACGTGGACGAGTTGTCGGTGCTGACCAACATGACGGTGGAAGGCGGGCTGATGACCGGCGTGGTCGAACCCTGCGCCCCCATCATCAGTTTCCTCAAGACCCAGCGCGGCCTGAGCGAGGAGCGGCTGGCGCCCCTGCTGGTCCGCCCGGACCCCGGCGCGGAATACGCCAGGGTCTGGAACCTGGACCTGGGCGAGGTGCCGGTGACCGTGGCCAGCCCCGGCGACTCCCGCAACCGGGTGGCGCTCGACAAGGCAGGAGACACGCCGGTGCATAATGTCGTGATCGCCTCCTGCACGGGGGGCTCGCTCGCCGACCTGCGCGCGGCCTTCCAGGTGCTGCGCGGACGAAAAATGGCTCCCACGGTGCGCATGACGGTGACGCCCTCCAGCCACGACGTGGCGATGGCGGCCGAGAAGGAAGGCATTCTGGAGTTTTTCCGCACGCTGGGCGCGGTGGTCACCGAACCGGGCTGCGGTTCGTGCATTGGCAACGGGCCGGGCATTCCCCGTCCTGGCGAGATCACCGCCAGCACCACCAACCGGAATTTTGACCGGCGCATGGGCGCTCCGGGCGATGTCTGGCTGGTCAGTCCGGCCGTGGCCGCCGCCAGCGCCATCACCGGACGGCTCACCGACCCGCGCTCGCTGGACTGAAAGCCGCACGCGGGAATTTCTTTCAACCCGGATCGTGTTCAGTGACCTTGTATCCGCCAATCCAGCCATCCGCTTTCCGGCGCCGCGCTGCCGCCATCGGGGTTGCGATGGCCGTGGCGGTGCTGTCTGGCTGCGTGGACACGGAATCGCCGGTCATTGTGGAAACCACCCGGCTCACCGACACCTCCGACACGGTGGGTCCCTATGAGGTGCTGGCCAGCGTCCGGGACGATCGCGGAATCCTGGAAGTCAACCTGTGGTGGGGGCCGGCCAGCGCGCCCCAGACCGGACAAGCCTTCACGAAAACCCCAATGTCCCAGGTGGCGGAAGGAAAATACCGGGGGTTAATCCCTTCGTCCGCGGACGGCGCCGCCGGTTTTCCGCCCGGCAGCACCATCCGCTATTTCGTGGAAGCGGTGGACAACGACAACAACCGCACCCGCGATCCGCCAGAAGGCGCGTTCGCCTTCCGGGTATTGCCACCTCCCAACAAAGCTGTTAATCCGTGACGCTTTTCACGCGGCCGCGGGGGCCGGGAACAGACTGACATGGCGCAGAACAATGACGGCGCTCCACTGACCTACCGGTCGGCGGGGGTGGATATCCACAAGGGCGACGAGGTGGCGGACGCCGCCGGACGCCTGGCCCGATCCACGCTCACGCCCTGGGTGGTGTCTGGCGTGGGCGGATTCGCGGGTCTGTTCCGCTTTGATCCCGCCCGGTATCCCGAACCGGTGATGGCCGCCTGCACCGATGGCGTGGGCACCAAGCTGCTGGTGGCGCTGGCGGCGGGCCGGCACGACACCATTGGCGTTGATCTCGTGGCCATGAATGTCAACGACCTGATCGTGTGCGGCGCCGAGCCTCTGGCCTTTCTCGATTATTTCGCCACCGGCGGCCTGGACGCCGCGCAGGCGGAGGCGGTGCTGACCGGTATCGCCGGGGGTTGCCGCCAGGCGGGCTGCGCGCTGATCGGCGGGGAAACAGCGGAAATGCCGGGCATGTATCCGCCGGGAAAATATGATCTGGCGGGTTTCGCGGTGGGGGTGGTCAACCGGCCGGACATCATCAATGGGTCCAGGGTTTCCGCCGGAGACACCATCATCGGGCTGCCCTCCAGCGGCCTGCATTCCAACGGTTATTCACTGGCGCGCAAAATCGTGTTTGAACGCCTGGGCCTGCAGGCCGGCTCCATTTGGTTTGACGGCAAGACCGCTGGCGAACTGCTGCTTGCCCCCACCCGCATTTACGTGCGCACGGTGCTGGAGCTGATCCGCAAGGTCCCCGTCCACGCCATGGCCCATATCACTGGCGGCGGATTGCCGGGCAACCTGATCCGCGCCTTTCCCCAAGGCTTGTCCGCAAGGGTTCGCCGCGGCGCCTGGCGTCCGCCGGAGATATTCCTTCGCCTGCAAGAGGCGGGATCGGTCCCTGCACCGGACCTGTGGGATACCTTCAACATGGGCATCGGATACTGCTTCGTGGTTCCCGCCGCCGCCGCGGACGCCGCAATCTCCGCCCTGTCCGGGCTGGGCGAGCAACCCATTCTGATTGGCGAGGTATTCGCCAGCCCGGGCGAGCCCCGGGTGGAGTTTGATCCGCCGCTGGGTCCATGAATCCGTCGCGGTCCAGCAGATCAGGGGAACGGGGATGGGGCGGTCTGATGCGCCTGTGGCCGTGGCCCATTGGGCTGGTCCTTCTGTATTATACGATTCTCTACCGCCCCGGTTCGCTGGAATGGGAGCGCGTGCTGAACGATCTGGCGCCGGAAGTGCAGGCCGGAGACCTGGTGATTACCGCGCCGGTGCAATCCTTCCGCTCGATTGTCAATGTGCCCGATCTGCCGCTGATGGCCCCCATCCATGGCCAGTATTTCGACACCCGCGGCCTGCGGAAAATCTGGCAGGTGTCGGACCGCGGGGTCACTCCGGGGATGATCCCCAATTCCATCAACCCGGCGGGACATGGGGGGTGGATGGTGACCGCGCATCCCTACGAAGGCAGGCGGGTCCGCGAACAGGGAAATCTGGTCATCACGGAATTTGAGCCGCCCAAACACCGCCTGGGTGAACACCTGCGGGAACTCGTGGTGGAGGTGGAACAGTCCCCCGGCGGGCCCTGGAGCCAATGTCTGGAGTACAACGGCAAATACCATTGCGGGACGGCGCCCTGGCATTATGTGGGCGAGACGTTCATCCCCGTGCATGAACAGCAGACCCAATGCATCTGGGCGCATCCCTACGCGGGCCGGAACCTGCGGATCCGCCATCCGGAATGGCCCCTGAGCAAGCGGTTTTTCCTGTATACGATGTTCGGCGATCCGGCGACGCGCGGCGATATCGCCGCGCCGGTCCGCCTCACCATCCGGGTGGGGAATTACATCCGGCGGGAAATCCTGCATCACCCTTTTCCGGGAACCCGCGTCCATGTGCTGGAGATGCCGGAAGAAGAAACCCCGGCGTCCGCTCCGCTGATCATTGACGTATTCAGCGAGCGCGAAGGCAAGGCGCATTTCTGCTTCGCGCTGGAGAACTGAATTGCGCGCGCGCGGACTGGAAATCCTGCTGATCAGCGGACTGATATTCGCCTACGGGTGGTTTCATCCGTTTTTCCCCATATCCGCCAATCCCAACGAGATCACCCGCTTTTACATGACCCGCGCCCTGGTCCAGCGCGGCGAACTGAAGATTGACGAGGAATTCGCCCGTTATGGCGTGTCGCTGGATCGCTCCCGCTACAACGGCCATTACTACAGTGACAAGGCGCCCGGGCTATCCCTGCTGTCGGTTCCGTTTTACTGGGCCTACGAACAGTGGCGCGGCAAGCCGGAAACCTGGTCCATCCCCCCCTGGGAAGACGATGAACGCCTGGAGTTTTCCGCCCGCGCCTCGCTGAAGGAAGTGTCGCCCGCCATCCGCTTTCTCAAGTGGCCGGTGATTATCGTTCCTTCCATCCTGCTTTCGCTGATGGTGTTCGCCGCCCTCGCCGGACTGATTCAGTCGCGCGTGCTGGCGCTGTCCCTGACGCTGGCCTACGGGCTGGGCACGGTGGCTTATTCCAACAGCCTCATCCTGTTCAGCCACCAACTCACGGCTGCGCTGCTGTTTGGCGCCTACCTGTGCCTGAGGCGGGGTCTGGATCGCGACAACCCCTGGTGGTTCGTCCCGGCGGGCGCCTGCGCGGGCATGACCCTGATGGTCGAATTTCCACCCGCGATTCCCATTTTCCTGATGGGCGTTTACGCCATCGCGGTGTTGAAGAAACGCTTCCTCCGCCTTCTGCCCTATCCGCTGTTCGCGGCGCCCTTCATCGCCGGGCTGCTCTATTACCACTACCTGGCGTTCGATAACCCGTTCTCCACAGGCTACTCCCACTTGGAGGAGGAAACCTTCACCCAGGTCCACAATCAGGGACTGTTGGGCATCACCCTTCCAGATCACATCGCCTTCTTTGGCATGTTCTTCGCTCCCCAACGCGGCATCCTGGTGTTCAGCCCCATGCTGCTCTTCGCCATTCCGGGATTCGTGGAAATGAAACGGCGCCGGTCTGTTCATTTCTGGCCGGTGACGCTGGTGTCGCTGGCTTTCTTCTACATCGTCAGTTCCTACCCGGTCTGGCATGGCGGCGGATGTGTCGGCATGCGGCACCTGACTCCGCTGATGCCCTTCCTGATGATCCCCACGGCGCTGGGCGTCCAGCGCCTGGCGGGAAGATCCACCCCCTGGTGGGGACGCGCCGCCGGCGGATTCATGCTGGCCGGGTGCCTGCTGACCATTGTTTCCACCGTGCCATTCCCCCACGCGGCCCTGTTGTACCGGATTCCCTTCCGCGATCTGGGCGGCGAACTCTGGAGGTTGGGCTTTTTGCCGCCCAGCGCCGTCTCCGCCATGGGCATGGATGGTTATTCATCCGGCCTCTGGTATCTGGCGGGCGCCGCTCTGTTGTGCCTGGCGATGTTGATCGCACTCACGCGCTGGATGAGCAGCCGGGAAACGGCGGGAAGCGTTCCTGAAAACGCCGGATGGATGGTCCTGATTGGTTCGCTGATCCTGCTGATCTGGTTTGTCTCCTTCCCGGATTTCCGCGCATATGATCGCTTCAACGACAGCCGGTTGATCATGCGGCAGTACCATCCGCAGCACCGCAATGTGTACAGCCGCTTCAACTGGCCCCCCACGGATGCGGATCTGAAACAACCCGCGTACTGGAGGGCGCGCGGACGCGAACGCACCGCCGTGCTCGATAACGGCGGCGCGCTGGATTTTTTCACCCACGCCCGTCAACTCGTGGAAAGCCCCGCCACCGGAACACCCGCCTTCGCGCCCTCTCCGTAAACATCACGGTTCTCACGACGCCCTGATTGAACGCCCCGCTCTTGCCACCCGGCGCGCCGCTCTGGCATGGTGATCCCATGCTCCGGCTGACGTTGCATTTTGGCCTCTCCAACCAGCATTCCGTGGAATTTCAATCCGGCGAGGTGATGATCGGGCGCAAGCCCCATTGTTCCATCGCCATTGTGGACCCCCGTATCTCCGGCCAGCACGCCCGGCTGTACCTGCAAGGGTCTGACTGGATTTTTGAAGACCTGTTTTCCACCAATGGTTCGATGATCCACCGGTCGGGGCAGCGCACGGTGGTGGCTCCAGGGGCGCCTGGGCGGCAGAAAATCCTGACCGGCGACGAACTGCTGCTCGGCGATGCGGACACGCCCATCGTCATCCGGGTGGACGAAGCCGCCGCCGGCGAAACCCCGTCTCCGGCGCGTGAAACCGTGGTGGCGGTGCGCGCTCTCAAGCCTACGTTTGAACTGCCCCCCCGGGTTCGCGAGGACGGGGCCGCGCTGCGCGACCTGTGCCAGTTCATGGGCGAACAGGCGCGCACCTCCGAACTCGCCGATCAGTTCGTGGGGCTCTTTCGCTTTTTCCAGAAACGCTTCAGCGGGGATATCTGGTTTTACGCTGCGCTCCGCGATTTCCCCCAGGGCGAGTTCCGCAAGGCGTTCAGCCGGTCCTCCTCGGGCAAGGAGCCGGCGGACGGCGCGCCGCCGTCCCTGCGCGAGCGGCTGCTGTCGGAGAAACAGGCCATCCTGCTCAAGGAGACCCGCGGCGCCCAGCAGTCCGAGCCGGCCGCCGCCAGCGGGGTGGACTCCATCATGGCCGCCCCATTGATGGACCACGCGGGGAAGGTATTCGGGCTGTTCCTGCTCAGCCGCCGCGGCAGGGAATTCGACGAGGCCGATCTTGCCCTGTTCGCCGCCGCCGCCGCCCATGCGGGATCGACCTTTGAAACCATCCGCCTGGTGGATGAATTGAAGGCCGCCCGCGAACAACTCTCCGCCAGCAACAAGACCCTTCTGCAGGATATCGCCAAATCCCGGAGCGCTCCCCTGCTGATTGGCGAGAGCCCCGCCATCCGCAAGGTGCTGAAGGCGTCGGACGCCGTGGCTGGGTCCGATTCCACCGTGCTCATCCAGGGGGAAACCGGCGTGGGCAAGGAGGTGCTGGCCCGGCATATTCATGGCCGGTCCGCCCGCGCCGATCGCTACTTCGCCGCGGTCAACTGCGGCGCGCTGACCGCCACCCTGCTGGAAAGCGAACTCTTCGGCCATGTCAAGGGCGCCTTCACCGGCGCCACCAGCAACAAGAAGGGGTATTTCTCCATCGCCAATCACGGCACGCTGTTCCTGGATGAAATCGGCGAAATTCCCCTGCAGCTTCAGGTCAAGCTGCTGCGCGTGCTCCAGGAAGGCGAGTTCTGGCCGGTCGGCGCCGACAAGCCCGAGACCTGCGACGTGCGCATCCTCGCCGCCACCAATCGCGTGCTGGAAACCGAAGTCAAGGAAGGGCGCTTCCGCGAGGACCTGTATTTCCGCCTCAATGTCTTTCCGATTCGCGTACCGCCGCTGCGGGAAAGACAGGAGGACATTCCTTTGCTGGTCAACCACCTGCTGGAGCGCCTGCGCGAACGCCATCCCAACGCACCGCAAAAACTGACCGAGCGCGCCATGGCCTGTCTGTGCGCCTTCCCCTGGCCGGGAAATATCCGCCAGCTTTCCAACGAACTGGAACGCGCCTGCCTGCTCAGCGGCCACTCCACCCATATTGACGTGGACGCGCTGTCTCCCGAAATCGCCGGCGAAGACGACCCCGATGTGGTCACCGTGGACGGCACCGGGCGCGAAACCCTCAAGGAAACCATGCGCCGCCTGGAAAAGGGCGTCATCAAGCGGGCTCTCGACGAGCACCACAACAACAAGACCGCCACCGCCCGGGCGCTGGGCATTTCCCGGCAGGCCCTGCTGCTCAAGATCAACATGCTTGGCGTGGATTGATCGCCATCCCCTGGCGGCTTGCTTTCCGCCAGCGCATCCCGCGCCGCCCGCCTGGCGGCCCTCACCCCGTTTTGAGTCTCTTTCTCCGCCCGCTCGCGCGCCTTCCCTGGCCATGGCGGCGGATTCGACAGCGGGAGCGCGGATCGGTAACCTTGCCGCAATTTGCATGGCGCCGGGAGGTGAACAATGACCGCTGAAGCCGTATCCACGCCGGCGCGGGAGCACCGTGGCAGTATTCTGGTGGTGGATGACGAAAAGAATATCCGCCGCATCCTGCGCATGATCTTCGAGGAGGACGGCTACGAAGTGCTCGACGCCGCCACCGGCGAGGAAGCGCTGGAACGGCTGGCTCGATCCGCGGTCCATCTGGTGCTGCTGGATCTGTTCCTGCCCGGCATGAACGGGCTGGATGTGCTCAAGCAGATCGTGGCCGAGCCGGACGCCCCGCCGGTGATCATGATCAGCGGACACGCGGGCGTGCGCGAGGCGGTGCAGGCGGTGCGCATGGGCGCAGTGGATTTCTTCGAGAAGCCCCTCGACCGCGATCGCGTCCTGATCAGCGCCGCCAACGCGCTGGAGATGCGCGGGCTGCGCTGGCGCCTGAGCGAAGCGGAACACCGCCTGGGCAAGGCCGACGACATCATCGGCGGATCACCCGCCATGCGCGAGGTCTGGAGCAAAATCGAAAAGGTCGCGCCGACGGCGGCGCGCGTGCTCATCACCGGCGAGTCGGGCACCGGCAAGGAACTGGTGGCTCGCGCGCTGCATGAACACTCCGCCCGCGCCAAGGCGCCCTTCGTCAAGGTCAATTGCGCCGCCATCCCCGGCGAACTGATTGAAAGCGAACTCTTCGGCCATGAAAAAGGCGCCTTCACTGGCGCGGTGCAGCGCAAGCGCGGACTCATGGAAGCGGCCCACTGCGGCACTCTCTTCCTGGATGAGGTCGGCGACATGAGCCTGGCCGCCCAGGCCAAGGTCTTGCGCGCCCTGCAAACCGGCGAGGTGCAGCGGGTGGGAAGCGAACAGGTGCTGCACGTGGATGTGCGCGTGATCGCGGCCACCAACCGTGACCTGGCGGCGGATGTGACCCATGGCCGCTTCCGGGAAGACCTGTATTTCCGCCTCAACGTCGTGCCGCTGGAGTTGCCGCCGCTGCGCGAGCGCGGCGATGACATTCCCGCCCTGGTCAGCCATTTCCTCACCGCCATCGCGGCCAGCTACAACATGAAGCGGAAGGCCATCACCGATGACGCCCTGGAGGTGCTGAAGGGATATCACTGGCCGGGCAATATCCGGGAGTTGCGCAACATGGTCGAACGCCTGCTCATCCTCGGCGGCGATCCGATAGTCACTGGCGATCTTCCGCCGTCTCTGCGGGCCTCCCGGCCCGCCCCCGCGCCGTCAACGCCGTCCGCGCCGGATGGCCTGAGCCTGCGCGAGGTGCTGCGGGTGGTCGAAACGGAATACATCCAGCGCACATTGAAAAACTGCGATGGCAATGTCACGCGGGCGGCCGAACTCCTGGGGCTGGACCGCACCAACCTGCACAAGAAACTCAAATCCCTTGGGCTGGAGCGTGGTTGACCAGCGATTGATGCATGTTCCGGCGATCCCCGCGCGCGGAATGGCGGCATCCCGCGCCGGGAGCCCTCGACGGCGTTGAACTTGCCCGCAGAGCATAACAGGCTCCGGTCTTGATCCGCCGGGCCGCCTGGACACCGCCCAGCAAGGGAGGAAGCCCCACGGAAAACCGGTGTGAACAGCAAACTTCGCTAGCGCCATTGAACCTGAACAAGTGAACTGGCAAAATGCTGGTCTCACGCCGGAGTTCAACTTCAAAATTCCCGGCGTCTGACTGGCATCCATGGACCTCGTGATTCCCCACCCGCGCGGACTGTACTGCCCGCCGGGAGATTTTTTCATTGACCCGCGCCGCGGCGTGCAGACCGCCGTGATCACCCACGCCCACTCCGACCATGTGGCGCCCGGAAGCGGCGGTTATATCTGTTCATCGCGTTGCGCCCCCCTGGTGCGCCAGCGCATTGGCGCCCGTTTCAACATCCGGCCCGTGGAATACGGAGAAAAATTCCGGCTGGGCGGATGCTGGGTGTCGCTGCATCCCGCTGGACATATCCTGGGTTCGGCGCAGGTGCGCATCGAATGGCGGGACGAGGTCTGGGTGGTGTCGGGAGATTACAAACGCGATCCCGACCCATCCTGCGAGCCCTTTGAAGTGGTCGCCTGTGATGTCTTCATCACCGAAACCACCTTTGGTTCGCCGCTCTACCAATGGCGTCCTGGCGAGGAGATCGCCAGGGAAGTGCTGGCTTGGCGCGGGCAGGCGCGGGAGTGCGGGCGGAACTGCATTCTCTATTGTTATTCCCTGGGCAAGGCCCAGCGCCTGCTGGCCGAACTGGGGCGGCTGGACGCCGGCGTTGTGTATCTCCATGGCGCCCATCTGGCCCCCACCATCGCCTACCATGAGATGGGGATTCCCATGGCGAAATTCCAACTCGCCGGCGACGCCTCGAAACGTGAACTGATTCAGGGCGAACTGGTGCTGGCGCCGCCCAACGCGCGCGGAACCAAATGGGAGGCCAGCCTGGGCGAATGTGAAACCGCGTTCGCCTCCGGGTGGATGGCCCTCGCCAACGCCCGCCGCAACAAGGGCTACGACCGCGGCTTTGTCATCTCCGACCATGCAGACTGGAACTCGCTGCTGCGCACCATCCGCGAAACCGGCGCCCGGCGCGTCATCGCCATGCATGGCGACGCGGCGGCCCTGGTGCAAACCCTGCGCGAACAGGGGTTGCAGGCGGAAGAACTGGCGGAAGCCCGCGCGGTCTGAAAGCCATGGATGCGCTGGTTCAATTGGTTCGCGCGCTCGAAGGCCTTGGCGATCCCGCGCGCAGAATCGAGGCGCTGGCGCGCGCATGGAGGGCGTCCGCTCCTGCCTGCTCCGCATGGATGCTGTCGCTGCTGACAGGACGGCGACCGCGCCGTCTCGTGAACCCGGAAGACCTGCTCCCGGAAAGCGCCCGCGCCGCGGGCATGGCCCCATGGCTGTTTGAAGATTGCATCCGCCGCTCCGGAGATATCGCCGAGGTGATCGCGCTGACCTGCCGTCAGGAAGCGGGCGTCACCGGGGAAATCCCGCTGGAGCGCTGGATGGAGAACGAGTTTCCGATCATGCGGGCCCTGCCGCCCGGGGAGCGCGCCTCCAGGCTGATGGAATGGCGCCGGCGCGCGCCCCGGGAACATCTGCTCATTCTCAACCAGTTGGCGTGCGGAACCTTCCGGCTTGCCGCCGCACGGAATGAACTGGCGGCGGCGCTGCGCCAGGTTCTGGGAGTTCCCGCCCCGCTGCTGGCCTGGCGCCTGATGCAGGACTGGACGCCATCGGCGGATTTCTGGCGTGCGCTTGGCGATCCCGCTGGTGGTGATGTGGAGTTGACCCGTATTCCGGAGACCAGCGTCCCAATGGAAATCCGGTTGAACGATCTGGCGGAAGAGAATGCGGACAACTGGCAGGCCTTCTGGGTTCCCCGTGGCGAATCAGCGCAACTCATCCGGCGCCGCGGCGGTACGCTGCTGTGGCGGATGGAGGAACAGGACTGGATGATCTGCCCGGATGAACTGGAAGCGGCGGCGCGGAACCTCCCTGACCGGACCGTGCTGCTGGGCGTCGTCGAAAACGGCGAGGCGGCCAAGCCGGCCAGGAAGAACACTTCCCGCAAGCCCGCGGACGAGACGGATATCCGCTTCATCGCGATGGATATCCTGGAATGGAAGGGTGAAGACACCCGGCTATCGCCATTCGCCGATCGCCGCATGCAACTGGACCAGTCGCTTGGCGGCGCTGGCGCCCTGACGCCGCAAGCAGCCATTCCCGCCAGCGGGTGGAACGAACTGACCATGGCGCACCGCCAGTCACGGGCGCGGGGCTATCGCGGTCTCGACTTGCGGCGGCGGCAGGATGGCGGCGAATGGTTCCGTTGTCTGGCGGACCCGCTGGTGTTTCACTGCGTGCTGACCTCGTACCGGCAGGAGTCCTGGAGCGAGGAAGCGGAATTGACCTTCGCGGTTTGGGACGGCAGGGGTCTGGTTCCCGTCGCTGCCGCGCCCATGCGGCTGGAAGATGGGGATGGGCAGGCGCTGGCCGGGTGGCTGAATTCCCACTTTCGCGAGCGTTTCGGTCCAGTGCGCACGGTGGACGCCCAACTGGTGTTTGAACTGGCCTGCGAGGATGTGCGGCCAGCGCCGCGCCGCAAGGCCGGACTGGAACTGGTTCATGCGCGGGTGGTGGCGCGCGCGGCCATTCCGGCATCCCGGGCCAGCCGGGTGGAAGATCTGGCCGGTTTCCTGCCCCGCCGTTCCCCGCAATGAACAAGCGGGGCTTTCGCCCCGCCGCCGGAGTTGGAACGAGGATCGGGGCTATTTCTTGATCCAGCTTTTTTTGCCTGAGTGGTGCATGGTTTCAATCATGCGCACGGTGCCCGACTGGCGGCGCATGACGATGGAATTGGTGTAGCAGCCGCCCCGGAAAAAGCGCACGCCCTTGAGCAGATCGCCGTTGGTCACGCCGGTGGCGGCGAACATGCAGTTGCCCGAGGCCAGTTCGTCAATGCTGAAAACCTTGTTCATATCCGTGACGCCCATTTTTCGGGCGCGTTCCTTTTCTCCCTCGTTGCGGTAGGCCAGTTTGCCCTGCATGTCTCCGCCGATGCATTGCAGCGCCGCCGCCGCCAGCACGCCCTCGGGCGCGCCGCCTGTTCCCAGCAGCAAATCCACGCCGGTCTCCTCGCGGCAGGTCGCCACCGCCGCCGCCACGTCGCCGTCGCCGATCAGCTTGATGCGCGCGCCCGCCTCCCGGACCTCGCGGATCAGTTCCGCGTGGCGCGGACGATCCAGGATCACCACCGTGATCTCGGTCACCGGCTGATCCAGCGCGCGCGCCACCTCGTTCAGGTTCCAGGTGGCTCCCTTGGTGATGTCAATCACGCCCTTGGCGCGCGGCCCGCAGCAGATCTTATCCATGTAGGTGTCTGGCGCGTGCAGGAAGCCGCCTTTGTCCGTCAGGGCGATGACCGAAATCGAGTTGCTGCGCCCGGTGGCGAGGATGGTCGTGCCTTCCAGCGGATCGAGGGCGATATCCACCCCGGGGCCGCCGCTGCCCACCTTTTCGCCGATGTACAGCATGGGGGCTTCGTCGCGTTCCCCTTCGCCGATCACCACCGTGCCGCTGATGGCGATGGAGTCAAAGGCGGTCCGCATGGCGTCCACCGCGGCCTGATCGGCGAGTTTTTCGTCGCCGCGTCCCATGTGATGAGCGCTGGCGATGGCCGCCGCCTCGGTGACGCGAATGACTTCGAGCGCCAGATTGCGATCCATGATTCCCTCCGGAGTTTTTCCCCTGCGTGATGGTTATTTGCCGGCGGCGCGGGCGTCCGCCAGGAATTTTTCCAGGCCGATATCCGTCAGCGGATGTTTGATGAGCTGCACCAGCGTCTTGTAGGGGATGGTGCAGACATCGGCGCCGATGCGCGCCGCGTCCAGCACATGAACCGGATGACGCACGCTGGCCACCAGGATTTCCGTGGTGAAGCCATAGTTGTCATAGATGGTGCGGATGTCGTCAATCAGGTCCATGCCCTCGCTGGCGATGTCGTCAATCCTGCCCACAAAGGGGCTGATGTAGGTTGCGCCCGCCTTGGCGGCCAGCAGGGCCTGGGCCGCGGAGAAACACAGGGTCACGTTGGTCTTCACGCCTTCCTGCGTGAAGATGCGGCAGGCCTTCAGGCCATCGGCGATCAGGGGCAGCTTGATGACCACGTTGGGGTGAATTTTCGCCAGTTCGCGGCCCTCGGCCAGCATGCTTTCCCAGTTGGTGGAGATCACCTCGGCGGAGATGGGGCCATCCACCAGACGGGCGATGTCCTGGATGACCTCCTCCCGTTTCTTGCCCGTCTTCGCGATCAGCGAGGGATTGGTGGTGACGCCATCCACCAGGCCCAGGGCGTGGGCGTCGCTGATTTCCTTGATGTCGGCTGAGTCAATGAAAAATTTCATGCGGTTTCGCTCCGGAAGTATTCGATGGTTCTGACCAGGCCCTCACGCAGGGGGATTTTCGGCTCCCAGCCCAGCAATTCGCGGGCGCGGGTGATGTCGGGACGCCGCTGCTTCGGATCATCCGAGGGCAGGGGACGCTTTTCAACCGCCGATTTGCTGCCGGTCTTTTCAATCACCAGATCGGCCAGTTCGCGGATGGTGAACTCTCCAGGATTGCCCAGGTTGATGGGACCGGCATACGGCGATTCCATCAGGCGCATCAGGCCATCCACCAGATCGTCCACGTAACAGAAGGAGCGCGTCTGCAGACCTTCGCCGTAGACCGTGATGGGCTCGCCGCGCAGCGCCTGGACAATAAAATTCGAGACCACGCGGCCATCGTCCGCGCGCATGTTGGGGCCATAGGTGTTGAAAATGCGCGCGATGCGGATATCCACGCCGTTCTGGCGGTGGTAGTCCATCATCAGGGTTTCGGCGAGCCGCTTGCCCTCGTCGTAACAGGAGCGAAGACCGATTGGATTGACGTGTCCCCAGTAGTCTTCCGTCTGCGGATGCACCTGCGGATCGCCATAGACCTCGCTGGTGGACGCCTGCAGGATGCGCGCCTTCACGCGCTTGGCCAGGCCCAGCATGTTGAGCGCTCCCATCACGCTGGTTTTGACGGTCTTCACCGGGTTGTACTGGTAATGGACCGGCGAGGCGGGGCAGGCCAGGTTGTAGATGCGATCCACTTCCAGCAGGATCGGCTGGATGACATCGTGGCGGATTTCCTCGAAGCGCGGATTTCGCCGGAGTTCCTGGATATTCCGCCGGCGTCCGGTGAAATAATTGTCCAGGCTAATCACCTCGTGGCCCTGTTCCAGCAGGCGCGCGCAAAGATGGCTGCCGATAAACCCCGCGCCGCCGGTGACCAGAATTCTCAGGCTTTTCATGGCGCGGCAAGGTACACAAAACCTCCGCCTGAAGCAACGGCCCATGGATGGAGCCGCCGCCGGACCCCGGCGGCGGCCTGCAAGCGCTTCACCGGGCAGGCAGCTTCCGGTTTCCCGGCCGGAAACCGGCGGATCGGTCCTGATTCCCCAGGGCGCAACAGGCCCTTCATGCCAAAACCGGGGTGCGGCGAGGCGGCGACGCGGATTTCGTTGACATTGCGGCGGGGGTTGGACATGCTCCCGCGGTCCAGATGACGCGCCTTTCAGACAGGGTTCCAGACATGCTTCGATTCGCCATCCGCCTGCTGTCCGTCATGATGCTCTGCTGGTCCGCCGCCGCCCACGCCCAAAGCGCGGGTGACCTGTTCCGGCAAGGCACGGACGCCATCCGCAACAAGAATTTCGCGGAGGCCGAGAAATTGCTCAAACAGGCCGCGGAGTTGGAGCCCACGAACTGGGAAATCCACCGCGAACTGGGGCGTGTGTACTTCAACGCCAACCGCTTCACCGAGGCGGCGGGAGAGTTCCGGCTGGCGACCGACAACAACCCGTCATTCGTGCTGGGCCTGTACAACATGGCCTTCGCCTACCGCAAAGGCGGCGACTGCAAAAACGCCATCGAGGCCTACCAGCGCTATCTCTCGGTCAAGCAGAATGACCCGGACGCCTACTACGGCATGGCCGACTGCATGATGACGGAAAAGCGTTACGACGACGCGCTGGCGGCCTTCGGCAAATACGTCGAACTGGAGCAGCGCCCGACCGAACAGAAATACGTGGCCCAGGCCCGCGCCAAGATGGATGAAATCCGCGGGTTGATGAAGGCTCCGCAGGCGTCGGTGCGGGCGCAGGGGCCGGCGAGGGCCGCGGTGGCGAAAAAAGAACTGGCCCCGGCGCTGGCGCGTTCGGGCGACGATCACCTCAAGAACGGCTTTCCATTCCTGGCCGCGCGATCCTATCAGGAAGCCCTGCGCCATGATCCCAAACTGACCGGCGTGCAACTCAAGTTGGGCGACGCATGGGCGAAAGCGGGAGACTACAGCAAGGCCAAGGCCGCCTGGGACAAAGTTCTGGAGCAGGAACCCAAGAACCAGGACGCCAAGGCCAGGGCGGATCAGGCCGAGGAACGGCTGGCCAACTATGGCAAACCGGGCAAGCCCGGCTTCCGCGTCAACAAGGAAGAAGGCGACGCCATCCAGTTCCTGATGCGGGGACAGAAAGCCGAATCCACGGAAGACATGAAGGAAGCGCTTTCCCTTTACAACCAGGCCATCGCCCGCGACCACCGGCTGGCCGGCGCATGGGCGGGCCGCGGCTCCGTTCACCTGGCGATGAAAAGGAACCAGCTCGCCGCGCATGACTACACCATCGCGGTCTCGCTGGATGGTGAGAATCCCAGCAATCTGTATGGTCTGGCGAGCGCCTACAAGGCGTTGCGCGAGGACCGGCTGGCGAGAAAATACTTCCAGAAATTCCTCGACGCCCCGGGACCGAAACGGGCGCCCCAGATTGAGGCCGCGAAGGCCTATCTGGAGGGCGGCGGCGAAGACGGCGGCGAGGAATAAGTTTTGACATCCCGCAAGGCGGTGGACTAGCTTGCCTGCGGACGTTTATCCCTTTTGATCCGGGTTTTACACCTTCCATGAAACTGCAAGTTCAGGGGCGCCGGCGCTGGGCGCTGAAAACCTTTTCCGCCTTTCTGGCCGCCTGGTCGGCGTTGATGGTGGGCCCGGGCGCGGCCGGATATCTGATTCCCGCCGCCCACGCCCAGTCGGGCGTCAAGGCCGCGGCCTTTTTCTTCCCCTACGACGCCCAGTCCACCCAACTCGCCGCGCTGGTGGAGCACGAAGCCACCGAGGCCATCGGCCAACAGGGCGGTTATGTGAACGTGGATGTGGAAAAGGTGCTGGCGGGCGAGTCCGCGCGGGAAAACGAGACCCGCATCACCTACGGTAACCAGTCATTCACCCAGGGACGCGACGCCTTCGCGGCCATGGACATGTCCACCTCCATGGAGAAGCTGATTGAATCAGTGACCTTCCTGGAGCAGGCGTTTCCGTATCTGCCGCGCGACGGCAGCTTCGAGACCGCCCTGTTCTACTGCGGCGCCGCCAGCGTCATGCAGGGCGATCCGGACACCGCCAAAAGCTATTTCGAGCGCGTGCTGAACCTGTCGCCGACCTATGTGCCCGATCCGGCGGCGTTCGCCATCAATCCGGCCATCACCACCCTGTACGACGAAGTCAAGGCGGCAAGGGCCGCCGGTCCCAAGGGCTCCATCACCGTGACCTCCAACCCGCCGGCGGCGGAGGTGTACGTGGACAATATCTATTACGGCGTCACTCCGACCGAGGTGCCCGGCCTGAACGCGGGCGAACACTACCTGGTGCTGAACAAGAAGGGCTACACCAAATCCATGGAAAAGGTGCTGGTCACGCCGGGCGCGCCGAAGGCCGCCAATATCAACCTGACGCCCACCCGCCTGTTCGCCAATTACCAGCGGGCTTCCGCCCAGGCGGCGGGGGAAATCCCCGGCATGGCGATTGGACCGGGCATCACGGAACTGGGCCGTTCGCTCTTCCTCGACCGCATGGTGCTGGGAACCGTGACCTATCAGGGCACGCAAATCGAAGTGACCGCCATCCTGGTGGATCAGGGGCCGCAGCAGCCCATGCCGACCGTGGTGGGTTCAGGAACCAAACAGTTCAACCTGAGCAGTCCCACCCTCTACAGCGACATCCGCACCTTCGTATTTGATCTTTTCCGCGGCAACATGGTGTCCAGCGGCGGCTCGAATATCGGCGACATGATGAGCCAGTCGAAGAAATTCAAGGATGACCAGAAGAAGGAACAGGAGAAGATCACCGACAAATGGTGGTTCTGGACCTTGATTGGCGTTGGCGTGGTCGCGGTCGCCGGCGGAACCACTGCGGGCGTGCTGGCGGCATCCGGCGGCAAGGAGCCTCCCACCACGGGCTCCGTGCTCATCCAGTTCTGATGACAACCTCTTCAGCGTTCTTCCGCGCCTTGTTCCTGGCGGAGGCGGTTTTTCTTGTTTTCGCCGTGGCCGCCTGCGCGGGAAAAGCCCCCGCGGGCCCCGGCATGCCCGCCGGATCGCGCGCGGCCCTGCCCCCCCTGACCGCGCCCGCCCCGGCGTTTACTTATGTACATCCGGTGAATGAAGAGGCGGGCCCCTTCGCCGCCCAGATCAACCGCCGCCTGCGGCTGAGGATCAGGGCCCATAAATACCTGATTCCCGTGCTGGTGGCGCAGAACGAAGACCCGGCGCTGGAAGAAAAATTCCGCCGCGCCCAGGAACTGCTGAAGGCGGGCAAGGGCCACTGGATCCAGCTTGATCCCGAACAAGGCATCGCGGAAATGCGCGAGGCGCGGAAGCTCTTCGAGGAGACCCTGTTCCTCGGCGAGGACAACGCCGCCTACCTGGAGTCGCTGATTTTTCTGGGGGCCTTTGAAACCCTGTTTGGCGACCGCAAAAAAGCCCTGGAAGCCTTCGGCGCCCTGCTGGATGCGGACCCAAAGGCGCGGATGAATCCGGCGACCTTTCCACCCCAGGTGCGCGAGACCTTTGAAATGGCCGCACGCAGGCGCATGGAGGAAGCCACGGGCGGCCTGCAATTGATCTCGCGTCCTCCCTACGCCGAAATCTATGTGGACGGCGCCTTCGCCGGATTCGCCCCTTATTCCAGCACGAGCATCCGCGCGGGCCGCCACCGGGTGCGGGCTTTCCTGCCCGGCTTCGGCCAGTGGGACGAAACCATTGACGTGGAGCCCCTGCAGACCGTCCGTCCCGTACTGACCATTACTCCCCACCCGCGGCGCACGCGCGCCGCCGACGTGCTGGAGCCGCTGGAACGCGGCAGCGCCAAATCCGATCAGCGCAAGGATTTTCTCGCGCTGCTGGCCGATCGGCTGGAGGTTCAGCGCGTGCTGTTCGGGCTGGTGGAACAACAGGAATTGGGCATCCGCATCACGCTGGAGGCCTTTGACGCGCCTTCGGGGGTGTATTGCCAGACCGGGGCCGATTATGAAATCAGCGGCTCCAGTTGGATGGAAGCTATTGAGAACGGCGCGGTGACCATTTTGGAAAATCCCGCCGCCGGCTGCGGAACCTGATGGCCCGCGCCAGGAACGCCCGCGGCCCGGGTTGTTCAGCCCATCTGGCGGACGATTTGATCGGCGCGGCGGCCTTCCAGGGCCTGCGAGATAGACCTGTTCATGCGCCGCTGAGCAAAGGGCGCGCTGACGCGGTCCAGTTCTTCAATCAAATCCCGGATGGCGCGCTGCGAATCACCGGCGATGGCCTGCCCGAGCCTGTCCGCCACGGCCTGAATCCGTTCCGCTTCTCCGGGCGCCAGCAGGGCGCGATCCTCCCGCAGGGCGCGATCCAGCGCGGCGAGGATGCGCTCGCCTTCCACCCGCGCCTCGCGGATCAGCCGCTCGGTGAAATCTCCCTCCGCATGATCCATGGACTCCTGAAGCATGCGCTCCACTTCCTCGTCGGTTAGTCCCCAGGAGGGTTTGACCTCGATGCCAGCTTCCTTGCCGGTGCTGGTCTCGCGCGCGGTGACCAGCAGGATGCCATCGGCGTCGAGCAGGAAGGTGACCTCCACGCGCGCCATGCCGGCGGGAAGGGGCGGAATACCGCTCAGTTTGAAGCGCCCGAGGGATCGGCAGGCGGCGGCGGTCTCGCGCTCGCCCTGAAGCACGTGGAAATCCATGCCGGTCTGGTTGTCCGCATAGGTGGTGAAGGTCTGGCGCGCGCCCGCGGGCAGCCGCGAGTTGCGGTGGATGACCTTTTCCACCACGCCGCCCATGGTTTCCAAGCCCAGGGAGAGCGGGCACACGTCAAGCAGCAACACGTCCTCACGGCCGCGGGTCAGGGTATCCGCCTGAATGGCGGCGCCCAGCGCCACCGCCAGATCGGGGTCCACCTCGTCATGGGGCTGGCGGCCGAAAAATCCCGCCACCATCTGCTTGACCAGCGGGCTGCGCGTGGAGCCGCCGACCAACAGGACTTCCAGCACTTCCGTTTTTTTGATCCCGGCGTCGCGCAGGGCCTGGCGGCAGGCCTGCAACGTGCGCTCGATCAGCGGGCGGATGGCCTGCTCCAGTTCCTCGCGGGTCACATCCGTTTGGCGCTGTCCGCCGGGCAGGTGGAGGGTCAGGGTGACAGAAGACGCGGCGGAGAGTTCTTCCTTGGCCTTGCGCGCCGCGGAAAGCGCCGCACGCAGTCGCGCGGGATTCAAATCGCCAACGGATGCTCCGGCCTTTTGCAGCGCCAGGTCCAGCAAGGCGCGGTCGAAATCATCGCCGCCCAGATGCGAATCCCCGCCGGTGGACAGCACCTCGAACACGCCGCCGGCCAGCCGTAACAGGGAGATATCAAAGGTGCCGCCGCCCAAATCATACACCGCGATGACGCCGTCCCGGTCGCGGTTGATCCCGAAAGCCAGCGCCGCGGCGGTGGGTTCGTTGAGCAGGCGCAATACATTCATACCCGCCAGCCTGCCGGCGTCGCGGGTGGCCTGCCGCTGGGCGTCGTCAAAATAGGCGGGAACGGTGATCACCACGTCCTCCACCGGCTGGCCTTCACGCTGTTCCACCATGTCCTTGATGGATTTCAGAATGGCCGCGCTCACTTCGACCGGCGTGACCTCGCGCCCGCCAGCCCGGAAACGGATGACGCCGCCGGACCCGGGATTGAACTGGTAGGGCAAATGGGCCAACTCGCCACGCACGTCTTCGAGGCCGCGGCCCATGAAACGCTTGACCGAAACGATGGTGTCCGAGGGATGCAGCGCCGCCGCCGCGTAGGCGTCCGCGCCCACGCGGATTTCGCCGTTGACATAGGCCACCACCGACGGAATCAGCGCGCCGCGCGGGCCGCCGATAACCATGGGCTGATGGCGGCCGTCCGTGCGCGCCGCCACGCTGTTGGTGGTGCCCAGGTCAATTCCTATGGCTAGGCCGCGCGGTTTGGGCGGCGGCGGACTGGGTCCGGATATTTCAATTGGCATGGACTTTCCTCAACTCCTGTTGAACCGGGCCGGACCGGCCTGAATGTTCTGCTTTCTCCGGACGGCCGTTGCAAAGGCCCGGCCGCCGGCGGACCGGAAAACGGGCAGAACCCGTTGCGCGCGTTCTCCACACCCCGCCACGGGACGTGCAAAATTCACGGACGGGATCATCCTTCGTCCTTGAGATGGCCCGCCCGCTGATCCCATTCGTGCAAATAGCTGTCGCAGAATTTCAACTCCGTCAGGCTCCGGCGGAGCCTGTCCTTTTCTTCCGCGGACCATTCCCTTGTCCAGTTGGCGTCCGTCCAGGCGCCCGTATCCGCCAGCAAGCGGTCCATGCGCTGGCGCATGGCGCGGTCCAGTTCCAGCAGGCGCCCGGGCTGGTTGTCCTGGATGGCGTCCGCCAACTCCTCCCGCAACTCCATCATCTCCATCAACAAGGCGGGCGGAATACCGGCGCTTCCGCTTTCCGCCGCTTCCACCCCGCGCATTTTCAGGAGCAGGGACAGCCGCCGGAATGGATCGCCCAGCACGCGCCCAGCCTCATTGAGCAGCATGGAATGTTCCAGCGACAGCCGGCGTTCGCGGGGGGATTTGGCGGCAAAGCGGTCGGGGTGGAGCAGCCGCGAACGCTCCCGGATCAACTGGCGGAGATGAGCAATGTCCAGGGCATAGGCCGCGGGCAGCCCCAGGTAGACGAACAGAGAACCATCCGGCGGCGGCTGCAAGGCTCCGCAGACGGCGCAGAAGAAGTCCTGACGCGGATCGCCGCGGCCGCAGTTCCAGCAGGGGGATTGCGCCGTGGAAGCCATCACGGTTGAATGCCCGCCGCCCTGTCAGGGATGACCTGGAGCCCCGCGGGCCGCGCAAGCAGGAACCTGCCTGGAGCCAGAAGGGGATTCAGCCGGTTTGGGGGTAAATGGGCCATCGGCAAGAAAAAGGCGCGCCGCCTGGCGCGCCTGGAAAATGACCGCCGCCGTTTTGCTTCACACGCTGAAGCTTTCGCCGCAGCCGCAACTCCGGGAGACGTTGGGATTCTCGAATTTGAAGCCGCTTCCCATGAGCCCTTCCTTGAAATCGAGCTGGGTTCCCGTCAGGTAGAGGGCGCTTTTTTTGTCCACGTAAACCTTCACGCCGTCAAACTCGATGACGCTGTCGTTGGGGCCGGCGGTATTCTCGAAATCCATGAAATAGGACAGGCCGGAGCATCCGCCTCCCTTCACGCCGACGCGCAGGCCGTAACCTTCCTTCTTGTTCTCGGTCAGCATGGTCTTGACGCGCCGGATGGCGTTATCGGTCAGGGTGATTGCAGACATCGGGTTTCTCCTCGCTCACCCACGCCGCATCAACCGTTGACGGCGAGCGGCAGGGATTCCTCCGCGTTCTCCGCGGACTGGGATTTCTTGCGCCGGTAGTCTTCCAGCGCCGCCCGGATGGCGTCCTCGGCCAAGACCGAACAGTGAATCTTCACTGGCGGCAGGGAGAGTTCCCGGGCGATATCCACGTTCTTGATCTTGAGCGCATCGTCCACCTTCATGCCCTTGACCATTTCGGTCACCAGGCTGGAACTGGCGATGGCGCTGCCGCAACCAAAGGTCTTGAACCGGGCGTCTTCAATCACGCCGTCCTCGCCGACCTTGATTTGCAGTTTCATCACGTCGCCGCAGGCCGGCGCGCCAACCACTCCGGTTCCCACGCTCGGATCGTTCTTGTCGAGCGAACCGACGTTGCGCGGGTTGTTGTAGTGGTCCAGAACCTTCTCAGAGTAAGCCATGATGCCTTCTCCCCAGGGTTAGAGGTAACGCGCTTTGGCCCGCGGGTCAATGGGCTGAAGCCCAATGAATGGATTTCAGGTCAATTCCTTCCTTGACCATTTCATACAGCGGCGACATCTCCCGCAGCTTGCGGACTTTGTTCACCACCAGATTGATGACGTAATCAATCTCTTCCTCTGTATTGAACCGGCCGATGCCAAACCGGATGGAGGTATGCGCCAGTTCTTCCTCCACCCCCAGCGCCCGCAGCACGTAGGATGGCTCCAGGCTGGCGCTGGTGCAGGCCGATCCGCTCGACACCGCCACATCGCTGATGGCCATGATCAGGGCCTCGCCCTCGACATAGGCAAAGGACAGATTCAGGTTGCCCGGCAGGCGCCGGACCGGATCGCCGTTCAGGTAGATATCCTCAAGCTGGCTGGCCAATCCCTGGTGCAGGCGTTCGCGCAGCGCCAGGATGCGTTTTGACTCCTCCGGCATCTCTTCCTGGGCGAGGCGGCAGGCCTCGCCGAAGCCGGCGATGGCTGGCACGTTCAGGGTGCCCGAACGCATGCCGCGCTCATGTCCGCCGCCGTCAATGATGGGAGAAATGCGCACGCGGGGATTCTTGCGGCGCACGTACAGCGCGCCCACGCCTTTGGGGCCATACATCTTGTGGGCGGAAAGGGCCAGCAGATCAATATTCATCCGCTCGACATCCAGCGGAATCTTGCCCGCCGCCTGCACCGCGTCGGTGAAAAACAGCACGCCCTTCTGGCGGCACAGCCTGCCAATTTCTTCCAGCGGCTGCACCGTGCCGATTTCATTGTTGGCGGCCATCACCGAGACCAGAATGGTGTCCGGGCGCATGGCCGCTTCGACATCCTTCACATCCACCACGCCGGACTTGCCGGTCTCCAGGTAGGTCACTTCGTACCCTTCCTGTTCGAGCCGTTTGCAGGTGTCCAGCACCGCCTTGTGCTCGATTCGGGTCGTGATGATGTGCTTGCCCTTCTCCTTGTAAAAGGAAGCAACGCCCTTGATGGCCAGATTATCGCTTTCCGTCGCCCCGCTGGTGAAGACGATTTCCTTGCCGTTAGCGCCAATCAGCGAGGCCACTTGCTCCCGCGCCTTTTCCACCGCTTCCTCGGCATGCCACCCGAAAGGATGGCTGCGGCTGGCCGCATTGCCAAATTCATCCGTGAAATAGGGCAACATTTTTTCGACCACCCGGGGGTCCACCCGCGTGGTCGAATGATTGTCCATGTATATCGGTAACTTCACCATGATTGACCGCCTCAAACCTGACCCTTACGGGTGAAATATGGTCGAAGCACGGATTATCTCCGCAGCGATCCCTTCGTCAATCGCAGCAGTCCTGGAATTGCCTTGGGGACCCGGAGCCGTCTCTTGAATCGCGCGCAGGGTCCTTTCCAGCAATCCTTCAACCTGAGCCAAATGCTCCCGCTGTTTCCGGGTTTCCAGCAACTTTTCCTCGAACACCTTGACGAGGGTCTTCTGTGTGCGCACGCCAAAACCGTTGTTTTCCACCAACTGGAGAATGTCCTGAATCATCGGCAGGGTGAATCCCGCATCCTGCATGCGGATGATCCATTTGACCCGGACGACGGCGTCCTGGTCATACAACCGGAAGCCGCCATCGGTGCGGGTGACCGGAGTCAACAGACCCAGTTCTTCATAAAGATGCAGCGCACGGACCGTCTTGCCCGTCCGCGCCGCCAGTTCGCCGACGCGAATATAATTTTCGCCAGCAGTGTCCACGCCAGAGGCCTGGCTTTCCCGCGCCGCGGCCGCCGGGGACTCAACGGCGGGAAGTTTACGGTTGCGGGGAACTGCAAGGGGCATCGAAGCAAGGCGTGATGTCGGTTGCATGCGATCTCCTCAAAAAAATATCAAGGTTCTGCATCAAGATTCTGCGCTTAGAAATATCTTCCGCAACGTCACATGTCAATAGTAAATATTCCGTTACGGAATATATTTTTATAAATATTTGATTTCATGAAAAATTTAGTCTGGATAGATGATCTGACAATCAGGGATGCATGGTTTTAACCAATCTTCATCAAGCAAAACCCCAAAATCGCCCAGTATCATTAAATATCAAAGTATCACTGAGTTATCGGTTTAGACGGCTCTTCATATTCCTATTTATCCCATCGGGTATTGACAAAATTATCCGGAAGAAATACATGCATGGACGCGCCAAAGCATCCCGGTGCATTTCCCATCTCCCCAAGGAGCCACCCATGAGCGAAACCCAAACCTATTCCCTGCCGCGTTTGAACGAACCCGCACCCCAGTTCACCGCTCCCTCCACCCAGGGGGAAATCAAACTGAGCGATTACAAAGGCAAGTGGGTGGTGCTGTTCAGCCATCCCGCCGATTTCACCCCCGTCTGCACCACGGAATTTGTCGGATTCGCCAAACTGCAGGACGATTTTGAAAAGCTCAACGTGCAGTTGATCGGGCTTTCCATTGACAGCGTCTACGCCCATATCGCGTGGATTCGCAGCATCGAGCAGCACTTCAATGTCAAGATCAAATTCCCGGTGATCGCCGACCTCTCCATGGATGTAGCCCACAAATTCGGCATGATTCACCCGGGAGCCTCGGCCACCGCCACCGTACGCACGGTGTTCATCCTCGATCCGGACCAGAAAGTCCGCGCGATGATCTACTACCCCATGACCACGGGCCGCGTGGTCAACGAGATCAAACGCGTGATTCAGGCCCTGCAACTCAACACGGAAAAAGGCCTGGCGACGCCGGAAGGCTGGCAACCCGGCGATCTGTGCATCGTGCCGCCGCCAGCCACCCAGAAGGCCGCCGAGGATCGTGTCAACGACAAGAGCGTGCAACTCACCGACTGGTACTTCTCGAAGAAGTCCGCAGGCTGAGTCCGGCCCGGGGGAATATTTCCGGCGGGCTTGAGCCCGCCGGTTTTTTGTTCCCACCGGCGGCTCCCGGTCGCCCTCCGCGCCTGGCGTCCCTCTGAGCGCCCCCACAACGCGTTTCTTCTCCCGGCGCGGGATTTGCCGCCGCCCGCTCTACCGCCATTGCCCGCACCGAAGGCCCGCCTCCCCCCGGCTGAAAGCCGGGGGGAGGCCCCGCCCCGCGCGCGGGCGCACAGCGCCCGCCGCCCCCCTTCCCCGCGCCCCACGGCCGCCAAAGGCGGCCCCCGCTCCGCGTCTCGCGTGCGGCGCCGCCAGGCGCACGCGGCCGCGGGCGGGACGGTCCCAGGCTGTTCGTACAGCACATGGGCCGCACGTGAACAGGGGACCGTGGGGCGCGGGGAAGGGGGGCGCCAGGCCCGGGATCGCGCGCGCGTTCAGGCGGAGCCGCGTTGTCGCGCAGGCCCGCGCGGATGGATGCCCGCCCGGAATGCAGGCTCCTGTTTTCACA
>JAJVIH010000050.1 GCA_022072125.1 Myxococcota bacterium
TTCCGCGCCCGCCGCGGGCGCGGAATGGGGGCCGCCGCGGGCGGCTGTGGGGCGCCGGGTGGGGGGAGGCGGCGGGCGCGAAGCGCCCGCGCGCGGGGCGGGGCTCCCCCCGGCTTCCAGACCGGGGGGAGCGGACGCGGAGATCGGACCCGGGTGGGAAATGCGGGCAAGCATCCAACCGCGATTGGACGCAACGCGCCGTGGATGAGGTTCGCGGGCAATGCGATGGCGGGGACGATGCCGGTTCTGTTGGCGTCCCGCGGCTTCCAGACCGGGGGGGGCGGGTTTTTCACGCGTCCCGTTGCCGGAATGGGGCGGCTGGAATAAGCTCTCCCGCGCAATCCGCCGAGGAGGACACCATGGCCGAAGCATTCATTCTCGAATCCACCCGCACCGCCATTGGCCGCAGGAACGGCGCGCTGGCGCATACCCGCATTGATTCCGCCGCCGGCCAGGCCCTGCGTGCGCTGATGGACAAGGCCGGCGCCGCTCCCGGGAACGTGGACGACGTGATCATGGGGTGTGTCACCCAGGTGGGCGAGCAGGGCATGAATATCGGGCGGGTGGCGGCGCTGGCCGCCGGTTTCCCCATCGAAGTCACGGGCTGTTCGGTCAACCGCATGTGCGGCAGTTCGCAGCAGGCCATCAACTTCGCCGCCATGGCGGTGATGAGCGGCCAGTACGATCTGATCATCGCCGCGGGCGCCGAAGCCATGAGCCGCATCAAGATGGGTTCGGATGCGCAAGACCCCGCCGGCGAATACAACTGGTGGCCCGGCCCGGAGGAGGTCGCCGCGCGTTTTGATCTGGTTCCGCAGGGCGTTTCCGCCGAGATGATCGCGGAGAAATGGAAGCTCTCCCGCCAGCAACTGGATGAATACAGTCTGGAATCCCACATGCGCGCCGCCGCGGCCCGCGAGAAGGGCTGGTTCGACCGCGAGATTTCCCCCATCCGCGTCAAGACCCCCGATGGCGGCGAGGCGGAGTTCAAGCGTGACGAGGGCGTCCGTCCCGAAACCTCCCTGCAAAAGCTGGCGGGCCTCGCCACCCCCTTCAAACCCGATGGCGTGGTGACGGCGGGATCTTCGAGCCAGATTTCCGACGGCGCGGCGGCGGTGCTGATTGGTTCGAGGAAGAAGGCCGATGAACTGGGGTTGAAGCCGCGGGCGAGGATCGTCTCCATCGCCACCGCGGGCGTGGACCCGGTGATCATGCTGACCGGACCCATTCCGGCGACGCAAAAGGCGCTGGCCCGGGCGGGATTGAAGATCGGCGACATGGATCTGATCGAAATCAACGAGGCCTTTGCTCCGGTGGTGCTGGCGTTCCAGCAGGAGACCGGATGCAGCCTCGACCGGGTCAACGTCAATGGCGGCGCGATCGCGCTGGGACATCCGCTGGGGGCTTCCGGCGCGCGGCTGATGACCACCCTGCTGCACGAGATGGAGCGCCGCGATGTGCGTTATGGGCTCTCCACCATGTGCATTGGTTTCGGCATCGGCGTCACCACCATCATTGATCGCAAGGTCTGATGCGCGTCATCACCGGCAGCGCGCGGGGCAGCCGCCTGGTCTGCCCGCGCGAGGGCGTACGCCCCACGGCGGATCGCGTGCGGGAGGCGCTGTTCAGCCACCTGGGCGTATTCCGTGGAAATGAGCGCGTGCTGGACCTGTTCGCGGGCACGGGCGCCCTGGGCATTGAAGCGCTGTCCCGCGGCGCCGCGGAATGCGTGTTCGTGGAAGAAGCCAAACCGTCCCTGGACGCCATCCGCCGCAATCTGGAGCATTGCAGGCTGGCGGATCGCGGGGTGGTGGTCGCGGACAATGTCTTCCGCTGGCTGCGGCGGATTGACGGCGGATCGCGCTTTGATATGGTCTTCGCCGATCCGCCTTACGGCGAAAAGCATGTGGAGGAGTTGGCCCGCCGCGCCGGCTGGGCGAACCTGTTGAACCCGGGAGCGGTGGTGATCCTGGAGCATGAAAGCCAGAGCCCCTCGCCGCCGGCCCTGTCCAACGGATACATACTGGATTTTGATCGCCGTTATGGCGGCGCCCGCATCAGCATTTACCGCGAAGCCGGATAATTCCCATGCCCCAGAAATCACCGCTGATCGCCATTTACCCTGGTTCTTTCGACCCGTTGACCCTGGGGCATCTGAACATCATCCAGCGTTCGCTCAAACTGTTCGATTCGCTGGTGGTGGCCATCGTGGTCAATCCGAACAAGCAGTCGCTGTTCAGCCTGGAGGAACGCCGCGCCATGATCGAGGAGGCCCTGGGGAAGGACCGCAAGCGCGTGCGCGTGGATTCCTTTTCCGGTCTGCTGGTGGATTATGTGCGCGCCCAGAACGCCCGGGCGATCATCCGCGGCCTGCGGGCGGTCTCGGATTTTGAATACGAATTTCAAATGGCGCACATGAACCGCAGCCTTTATCCGGACGTGGAGACCATCTTCATGATGGCCGGAGAAGATCATTTCTATGTCAGTTCGCGGCTGGTGCGCGAAGTGGCCAGCCTGGGCGGCGACGTGTCGCCCATGACCCCTCCCAATGTTCACCGGGCCCTGCTGGCCCGCTTTCCACGCAAGGAAAAACCATGAAACTCGCCAGCCGCATGGAGCGAATCAAACCCTCTCCCACCCTCGCCATTGACGCCAGGGCCAAGGCCCTGAAAAAGGAAGGCAAGGATGTCGCCGCCTTCGGCGCGGGCGAGCCGGATTTCGACACGCCGGATCACATCAAGCAGGCGGCCATCAAGGCCATTCAGGAGGGCTTCACGAAGTACACGCCCGCCGCGGGCGTCCCCGAACTGCGCGAGGCGGTGGCCAAACGCATCAAGCAGGACCTGGACCTCGATTACGCCGCCGGCCAGGTGGTGATTTCCTGCGGCGCCAAGCACTCGATTTATAATATCTTCCAGGCGGCCCTGCAGGAAGGGGACAAGGTCCTCTATCCGGCGCCGTATTGGGTTTCCTACGCCGACATGGCGGCCATCACCTTCGCCGAACCGGTGGCGATTCCCACCTCTCCGGCGGCTCATTTTCTCGTCACGCCCCAGCAACTGGAGCGGCATCTCACCCCGGACGTGAAAATCTTCGTGCTCAACAGCCCCTGCAACCCCACCGGATCGGCCTATTCCCGGGAGCAACTCATCGCCCTGGGCGAGGTGCTGAAAAAGCATGACTGCCTGATTCTCTCCGACGATATCTACGACGCCATCACCTTTGACGGTTTCAAGGCCTACAATATGGCCACGCTGGTTCCCGCGCTGCGCGATCGCATGATCGTGGTCAACGGCGTGTCCAAGTCTTTTTCCATGACCGGCTGGCGCATCGGCTGGGCGGCGGGCCCCAGGATGTTGATGGACGCCGCGGCGGATCTCCAGTCGCAGAGCACCTCGAATCCATCCTCCATCGCGCAGAAGGCCGCGCTGGCCGCCGTCACCGGTCCCCGCGATTTCATTGGCAAAATGGTCGAGGCGTTTGACCGCCGCCGCAAACTCTTTGTCGAGGGGCTCAACTCCATTCCCGGCGTCACCTGTTTGAAACCCCACGGCGCGTTTTATGTGTTTCCCTCCATCGAGGGAATCATCGGCAAGCGGTACAAGGGCCGCGTGATTGAGGATGACAATGTCTTCGCCGATTTGCTGCTGGCGGAAAAACTTGTCGCGGTGGTTCCGGGATCGGCCTTTGGCTGCAAGGGATTCATCCGGCTGTCCTACGCCACCAGCGAAGAGACGATCCGCAAGGGGCTGGACCGCATCGCCGATTTTGTCGAGGCGCTGGAGTAGGGCCTTCCACGGAACGCCCGCCAGCCTGTTTGCCCGGTCCGCCGGGAGAAAACGGCATCTGTCATCTGGAGTCAGTCATGAACCATTTTGAGTACCGCGACAATCGCCTGTTTTGCGAAAACGTGGACATCGAACACATCGCGGAAGAGGTGGGCACGCCCTTTTATGTTTACTCATCCGCCACGCTGGAGCGGCACCTCAAGGTCTTCCGCGAACCCTTCGCGCAGGTGGATCACCTGATCTGCTACGCCATGAAGGCCAACTCCAGCCTGGCGGTGATGAAGCTTCTGTTCAGCCAGGGCGCGGGCGCCGATATCGTTTCCGCGGGCGAATTGTTCAAGACCCTGAAGGCGGGCGTGGATCCGCGCAAGGTGGTGTTTTCCGGCGTCGGCAAAACCGCGGAGGAAATGGAATACGCCCTGA
This sequence comes from Myxococcota bacterium, assembly GCA_022072125.1. GTDB lineage: Bacteria > Myxococcota > JAJVIH01 > JAJVIH01 > JAJVIH01 > JAJVIH01. Next base: position 4,212 of record JAJVIH010000050.1, read on the forward strand.
AGACGGGGATTTTCTGTTTCAACGTCGAGTCATTGCCCGAACTGGAGGCGCTCAACGCGGTGGCCCTGCGCCTGGGAAAAACCGCGCCCGTATCCATCCGCGTCAACCCGGACGTGGATCCGAAAACCCATCCCTATATCTCCACCGGGCTGAAGGAGAGCAAATTCGGCGTGGCCTGGAAGGACGCCGTCACCGCCTACCAGCGCGCCCATGAACTGGAAGCCATCGAGGTGGCCGGGCTCGATTGCCATATCGGTTCGCAGATCACCCAGGTGGAGCCGTTCATTGACGCCTTGCGCAAACTCAAGGAACTGGTGGCGAAACTGCGCGGCATGGGGATTCCGCTTCATCACCTGGATCTGGGCGGCGGCCTGGGCATCAACTACAATCAGGAGGCGCCGCCGCATCCCGCGGAATATGGCAGGCATATCGTGGAGGAAACCCGGGGTCTTGACCTGAAACTCGTGTTTGAGCCGGGCCGCGTGATCGTGGGCAATGCAGGCGTGCTGGTCACCCGGGTGATTTACGACAAACTGGGCGAAACCAAACGCTTCCTGGTGGTGGACGCGGCCATGAACGATCTGATCCGCCCGGCCTTTTATGGCAGCCACCACCGCATGACCCCGGTGCATCTGCACGATGGACGGACGCTGCACAAGGTGGACGTGGTGGGGCCGGTCTGCGAAACGGGAGATTTTCTCGCGCGCGACCGCGAACTTCCGGAATTGAGAGCGGGCGAATTGCTGGCGGTGCATTCCGCCGGAGCTTACGGCGCGGTCATGGGCTCGACCTACAACGCGCGCCCGCTGACGCCGGAGGTGCTCGTGAAGGGCGGGGAATGGTGGGTGACCCGCCGCCGCCAGACCTTCGACGATCTCATCGCGCTGGAGTTCATCCCCCGCGAAACCGGCGGATAAGAACGCCCTCGCCCGCCTGACGCCAGCCGCGTCTTACAGACCCGTCACCCCAGGAGCGAACCTTTCCCCGCCGCGCGCCGGCGAGGAGAAAAGGTGTCGTTGTTCATGCCGGGGGATCCGTTTGTATTGACCAGACCCCGCGCCATCAGAAGAACACGCACAGCAGGTTGGTGTTGCATTCCTCCTGCTTCAGGCATTGGGCGCCCTGAGCGCCCTTGGGGCGCGCCGGCGGCGTCTGGCCTGTCAGGAGTTCTTGAGGAACACATACCCCGCCGCCGCCTTGCAACGGTGCGCAGACCGATACCCCATCCGTGCAGCGGGTGGGCTTGGCGGGATCGGTATAAGGATTGTTGCAGCGGGCTCCGCATACTCCAGGGTCGAGCGGAAAGCAGGCGGCGTATTCGCGGCCGCATTTGTCCTCCAGGCATTTTTCGTCCGCCGGTCCGCCGGTATTGCAACCATTGCGCGTGGCGCAGTCCTGGTAGGAGCGAATGCAGCTTGAACACGCCGGACCGTCATTTTGAATGCATTTCTGAACGCAGGCGGAATCATTATCACCGCACCCGCGCAGGCAACGCGAGATGTTGGGACAGGCCGGTCCGCCGCCGCCGCCCGCATCGGTTCCGCCGGTGTCCGTGGTTCCGCCATCGGAGGTTCCGCCGCCAGCCGGGAAGCAGGCGTTCAACTCCACGCCGCATTTCTGTTCCATGCAGGCGTCGTCGTCCGGGGCGCATCCGCTCCGCTGGACGCATTGTTGAAATACGGTGACGCACTGGCGGCAGGCCGGACCATCGGCGTCAATACAACCGGTGATGCACTGGGAATCGCCCTGCTGGCAGCGGTTGGCGCAGGTCAGGGTGGTGGGGCAGGGCTTGGTTCCGCCGCCGGCGTCGAATCCGCCTGTATCAGTCGCGCCGCCGGCGTCGCGGGTGCAACGGAAAGTGCTCAGTTCGCCGGAACACGCCGTTTCATCGCGCAGCGATAAAGCCGCCTGGTGCTGGGGCGAGCCCGCGCCGAAGCAATCCGCCATGGCCCTGTGGAAAGCCTGACAACCGGGGCCGGTTTCCCCGCCGCCCGCGTCGCCGCCTCCGCCCGTGGACGTGCAACGTCCGGTCAGGCAGATGCCGCCAGGACCACATTCCTCGTCGGCCGTGCAGCCGCTGGCTCCGCCATCGGAAGAACCGCCGTCTTCACCGCCGGAACCGGCCGGACAACGGAAATTGGTCACGATATTCTGGCAGTAGCTGTCTCCTGTCCCGTTGGCCTTCGCCTTGTTGATATTGTCCTGGATGGTCGCGGTCTCGCGGGAATTGGCGCCGTAGCAGGCGCTCACCACGGTCGCCAGCCGGGAGCAGGCGTCGCCGGGGTTGCCCCCCGAACAGGCTTTTTTCAATTCGTTGAGCGCGGTTTCGCAACTGGAGATGCGGCCGGCGTTGATAACAGGCTCCATCTGGGCCGATACGCCGCAGACCTGCGCCAGGGTGCGCAACTCGGTGCAGGAGTTGGAGCCGGTATTTCCGCCGCCGGTTCCGCTGTCGCCGCCAGACGAACCGCCGCCGGGAACAAATCCCTTTCCGCTGGGCTTCACCGCGGATTCTCCGCAGGCGGCCAACACCAGCGCGGGGAGGCAGAGCATCAGGATGCGCGCCGCCGCGCCGCCATTGGATTTCCGGGCGATCTTCAACGGGTGTCTGCTGATCAGCTTCATGAATTTCCCCCCTGGCAAGTCGAGCAGGATGGTGTTCATGCTTTCCGGATGAAAAGCGGACGTTTCCCTACCACAAAATCTTTTGTCATGCACCTGTCACAAAGGGCGAAGGTTGAGTCCGGTCATCCAGGTTATCGCGGCGATCATGTCCAGCTGCCCTTTCCGGCTTGCCGGGGTTTGTTCGCTGGTGTTACACAGCGCGCCATGCAAGGGGGGCGAAAGTCATCCGGATGAACCCGGCAATCAAAATTCTGGTTGTTTCAGGCGCGCTGATGTGTGTCCTGGGGCTGGCCATCGCCGGTTGCGCCAGCGCTCCGGCCGGGGGCCAGGACTCCAGGCGGGGCCGGCCAAGGTCTCCGGGGAAAATCCCCACGGTGGAAGAGCTGACGTCGAAAGCGCCCGCCGAGGATTGCAAACTCAGCCAGTGGGAGGATGGCGACACCGCCATCGTGGATTGCCCTTCCGGACGCGATCAGCAAATCCGCCTGGTGGGAATTGACACCGCCGAATCCGGTTTTGATGACAACAGCAAGCGCCGCGCCGGTTACCAGGCGGAGATGTGGAAGATGACATACGAGCAGGTGGTGCGTTGCGGACAACTGGCCTCGAAACGGGTCAAGGAACTCTGCTCGCATGGAACCGCCGTCAAAATCGCCGGCAATGAGCGGGACAAATACGGACGCCGTCTGGGCTATGTGTTGTGCGGCGAAATCAACATCAATGAGCGCATGGTCTCCGACGGCTGGGCCGGCAAATACGCCTATCCCGCCGATCCTGAAAAGCCGCGGCTCTGCCCCGTTCCGGAGAAATAAGCGATGATTCCCCGCTACGCGCATCCTGAAATGACCGCCATCTGGGAGCCCGCGGAAAAATTCCGGGTCTGGCTGGATATCGAACTGGAAGCCGCCCGCGCCATGGCCGCCCGCGGTGATGTGGACAGCGCCGCCTTCGCCGGCATTGAAGGACCGCTGTCCATTCATCGCTTCACGCCGGAGGATATCGAGGAGATTGACGCCATCGAGCGCACTGTCAAGCATGACGTGATCGCGTTCCTGACCTTCATCGAGAACCGTTACGGCGCCGCCACGCGCATCCTGCATTTCGGCATGACTTCGTCCGATGTGCTGGACACCTCCCTGGCGGTGCTGCTGACCCGTGCGGGCCGCCTGTTGCGGCGGGACAGGGATGCAGCGATGGAGGCGGTCAAGTCCCGTGCGCTGGAACACAGGCTGACGCCGATGATCGGGCGCAGCCATGGCGTTCACGCGGAGCCGATCACCTTCGGTCTCAAGCTGGCGGGCTGGTATGACGAACTGCAGCGCGGACGGCATCGCTTGGTGGAGGCCATCCGGGCGGTGGGCGTGGGCAAAATCTCGGGCGCGGTGGGGACTTTCGCCAATGTGCACCCGGAAGTGGAGGCGCGGGTGATGAAGCGCCTGGGCCTGATGTGCGAGCCCGCCGCCACGCAGGTGGTGCACCGCGACCGGCATGCGCAGTTCTTTGGCGCGCTGGCGTTGATCGGCGCCTCGCTGGAGCGTTTCGTGGTGGAAATCCGGCACCTGCAGCGCACCGAGGTCCGCGAGGCCGAGGAGTTTTTCAGCGAGGGGCAAAAGGGCTCCAGCGCGATGCCGCACAAACGCAATCCGGTGTTGTCGGAAAACATCACCGGGCTCGCGCGCCTGCTGCGCGGCTACGCCTTGGCGGCGCTGGAGAACGTGCCGCTGTGGCACGAGCGGGATATCTCCCATTCGTCGGTCGAGCGCATCATCGCGCCGGACGCCACGGTCACGCTGGATTTCGCCCTGCGCCGCTTTACCGGTCTCGTGAAAAACCTGGTGGTATATCCGGAGCGCATGAGACAGAACCTGGAGGCCGCCCACGGCGTGATCTTCAGCCAGCGGGTGTTGCTGGAACTGGCGCGCCGCGGCGCGCCGCGCCAGCAGGCCTACGTGATCGTGCAGCGCAACGCCCAGCGCGCCTTTCTGGAGGGGAAGTCCTTCGAATCGCTGCTGTTGCAGGATGCAGATCTGTTGTCCATGCTGGATGCGGATACGCTGCGCCAATGTTTTTCGCTCGACACCCACCTGCGCCACGTGGATGAAATCTTCCGCAGGGTATTTGGAGACGCCCATGGTTGAGAAACGCGATCGCCTCTACGAAGGAAAATCCAAGATTCTCTACACGACGGACAATCCGGATGAACTCGTGCAGGTGTTCAAGGACGACGCCACCGCGTTCAACGGCGTGAAGAAGGGAACCATCGCCGGCAAGGGCGAACTGAACTGCGCCATCACCGCGCGCATCTTCGGCCTGCTCGGCGCCGCCGGAACGCCCAGCCATTTCATCCGGGTGCTGTCGCCGCGCGAGATGCTGGTGCAGCGCCTGACCATCATCCCGGTGGAGGTGGTGATGCGCAATATCGTGGCCGGCTCGCTGTCCAAACGCATGGGCCGTCCGGAAGGCGAAAAACTCCCGCGCGCTATTCTGGAGACCTACCTGAAGAGCGACGAACTCGGCGATCCGCCCATCAACGACGAGCATATCGAGGTGTTCGGCCTCGCCACGCCCGCCCAACTGGCGGAGATGAAAACCATGGCGCGCCAGATCAACGCGGTTCTGGTTCCGTTCTTCCGGGAGCGCGGGATTGATCTGGTGGATTACAAACTCGAATTTGGCGTGAATCCGCGGGGCCAACTGGTGCTGGGCGATGAAATCACGCCCGACGGCTGCCGTCTGTGGGACAGCGCGACCCACGAGAAGATGGACAAGGATCGCTTCCGCCGCGACCTCGGCAAGGTGGAAGAAGCCTACCAGGAAGTCGCCCGCCGCGTGCTGGGGTGAATCGCCCCGTCCCGCGTGAGGAGGGATTATTTCATCTCATCCGGCGGGGCGGGAGAAGACCCGCCTCACGCATCGTGGCGGCGCATCCAATCAATGGATGGCGCCCAGACCTTTTCCGGCGCCTTTGAACCCGCCAGCACGCCGATATGTCCCCCGGGGACTTCGTGGAACTCCACCTCCCGGCTGCCGGTCTTGCGGATGATCTCCTTCACCGCCGCGAAGGCGGCCACGGTGTCGGATCGTCCGGCGAAGGCGATGATCGGGCAGGTGACGGTCCGCAGGTCCACCGGGCGGTTGGCCAGACGCAATTCTCCGGTGACCAGCTTGTTGCCGAGCATGAATTCGTTCACCAGTTGCTTGAAGGCGTCCGCCGGGTAGGGAACAAAATCCTTGGCCCAACGCTGCATGGCGTTGTAGCCCTTGATGTATTCCTCGTCGTACAGGTTGACGAACAGATCCGCCATCCGGGTCATGGATTTGATCGGCGTGGTGAAGCGCATGGCCGCAGAGGGGATTTCCCCCGGAATATTGCCGCCCAGCAGCCTGGTCACCCGGTCCACCTGTCCGCCCGCCGCGCGCGCCGCGAAGGACAACATCCCGAGCTTTTCGAAATCAATCGGCGTGCCGGTGGACAGAATGGTCTTGATGGCCCCTCCGCCCGACCACGCCGTGTACATCAGCGAAAAGATGCCGCCCATGCAATACCCGAACAGGTGGATTTGCTTCTGTCCGGAATGACCCAGCGCCGCCTGGACCGCGGCGTCAATCCAGTCGGCGACGTAAGTATCCAGCGTGACGTGAATATCCCGCTCGTCTGGAATGCCGAAGTCCACCAGGTACACATTCGCCCCATGCTGCGTGAAGTATTCGACCATGCTGTGTCCCGGGCGCAGGTCATAAATATAGGGCTGCACCATCAGGGGGGGGATGATCAGCACCGGCGTGCGGATGGGTTGTGCGCCAAATTCCAGGTTCTCCGTGCCGATATCCGCGCTGTCGCGTTCCTGCCGGGGATAAAAATGCACCGCCAGCTTGTCCTTGCGGTAGGCCAGTACGGAAGGCGTGGCGCCGACGGGCGTCAGGGAGCCGTCGGTCAGCAGGGCCACGCCGTTGACAAAGCCCTGCAGGGCCTTGTCAGCCAGGCTGGACAGCACTTTGCGCGGCTTGCGCAGGGCGGATGTTCGTTTGGTTGGAGATGTGGTCGCCATGGGTCAATTCCGGAGCGCGGTTTCCCCGGATGTTATCCGCTGAGCGATGAAACTGGCAAACACGCGGGCTTCCTCGTCCAGCGAAGCCGCCACGCGGTCCTCGACAAAGCGGCTGAACAGGGCGCCGAAGACGGGGATATGGATGGAGATGGCCGCCATCAGCGTGCGCTGCACGCCGCCCGGGACCGGCTGGGCGATGGCGCATCCGTGGGTGGACGAATATTCGCGGAAGCGCAGGGGCGCCGCGCGAAATTCCGACCAGCCGCGCGACGGATTGATGATGATCTCTTCCTCCCATTCCATCATCGCCGGGCTGACAAAGGGTTGGAGCGGGCGCGGAATCTCCACCGCGGGCAGGCACCGCACGCGCTTGACGATCACGTCCCCCTCCGGGCGGATCTCCAGCACATGCCGCCGTTCAATGGATTGCAGACGGCGCTCGATATAGGCATCCAACTCCGGGTGCAACACCGCCTGCTGGAATTGTTCCAGGGAACAGGCGAAGGTATATTGGGTTTTGAAGAGCACGTCAGCCCTCTTGCTCGCGGCAATTTATGCGGCGGATCGGTCCGGGCAAGCCGCCTGCCGCTTGGAGCGACCCATGAATGCTTCCGGAGAACAGGTCCTGAACGCCTTTCCGCAGGTATCCCTGCTGCACGAGTGGCTGGCCGCCTGGACCGGCAACCGTCCGGAGGCGCTGGCCGCTTTCTATGCTGATGACTGTTACTATTCGGATCCGGCCCATCCGGCCGGACTTCGCGGGCGGGAACGGCTGGAGGGATACTTGCGCAAGCTCCTGGCGCGCAATCCCGCGTGGGTGTGGCGGCTGGATCAGGTCTGGCCGGTGGACGGGGGATGCGTCATCCGCTGGCGGGCGGAAATTCCGGTCTCCACGGGTGTGATTCACAAAACCGGCATGGACCTTGTGCTGATCCGGGATGGCAGGATCACCCGCAATGAAGTGTACTTCGACCCCTCCGGCCTGGGCGGATGAGCGGACTGATGTGACCAGACGCCGATGGCCCGGGAAAACCGGCGTTCCTTCCGGCGCATCGCATCCCGCCAGACGTGAGTTGGGGGTTTCCGGGCTGTCAGGCCTGAAGCAGGCATGCTCACGGACTCATCTTTCCCGCGGAGGTGGCTGGAGCCGGCGGCGGGGCTGGACCAACGCCGGCGCAGTCACGCGCCAGGTCCGGAGCGCGAAGCTGCGGCAAGGGGGAACGGAATTTCGCGGACATCGCCCGCAGGCGGCACAGCACCCGCGTCTTCTCTCCACCTTCCACCACATGGGCGGCGAAGGGATGGCCTTCCGGGAGACGATCCGTGCGCACGGGCAGCAATTCCAGCCGGGCGGACAGCCGCCGTTTGCCGCCGGTGGCGCGGCTTAGCTCCAGCCAGGCGATGGCGGCGTCCTTGTCGCGCGGATTCCAGTTCCCGCCGAAAACAAAATTGCCGAGGGAATAGGCGATGGGGCGATCCCGGTACGTCTCCGCCCCCTGCAATACATGGGGATGGTGGCCGATCACCGCCGCCGCTCCGGCGTCAATCGCCACGCGCGCCAGGCGCTTCTGATAATCCGCCGGGAACCAGGTGGATTCCCGGCCCCAGTGCATGAATACCACCACGCCATCGCTGGTTTTCAGCGCGCCGGCGATATCCTCCTTCAGCATGGCGGCCACGGCCGCCTCGTCATGGGGGTGTCCCGCCATGCCGACGCGATCTTCCAGCGCCCAGATGACTCCGGGTTCGGGCGGTTTGGGTCCCAGGTAGAGGTAGGAGAGCAGGGCGAGGGTGATTCCCCGGCCTTTCATGATGCAGGGTTCGCGGGCCTGCCTGAGATTCATGCCCGCGCCGCAATGGGCGATCCCCGCGCGATGGAGCGCGCCGCGCGTATCCTCCACGGACTCCCGGCCATAATCCGCCGTGTGGTTATTGCCCAGCAGCGCGGCGTCCACCCCGGCTTCCGTCAGGTATGAGACAAACGCGGGCGGGGCGCGGAAGGCGAAATTCTTGGCGGCCGGGACCCCGCGATCCGTGAGAGGACCTTCCAGATTGATCACCGCCACATCGGCCATGCGCAGCACATCCCGCACGCCCTCGAATGCGAAGCTGGAGATGACCTCCGCCGGTTCGCTCCGGGCGCGCAGGCTGTCCACGTATTCGGCGAAGCGGTGGCCGAGCGTGACATCACCGGTGGCGGCGATGCTCAGGGTTCCAGTCGCGCTGTCCGATGCGAAAGCAGAGGCTCCCCAAAGGGCCACGGCTGAAAGGACCAGCATCCCCGGCGGCCGGCGGGCGGTTTTCCGGCAAGGGGCAATCAATGGAAAGAGCGGGTTCACGCCACGGGACCGTGTGGATTGCCGCGCTGGAGCGCCATGGTCCGCGGGGTCTTCATCATTCCGCCGCGGCGGGTTGTCCGGATGGCTGGCGTCCGCGCAGGCGCCGGAAAAATTCCCCCAGCCATTCCATGTACAGATAAAACACCGGAGTGACATACAGGGTCAGGAATTGCGAGAACAGGAGCCCGCCGACGACCGCCACGCCCAGCGGCTGGCGGGCCTCCGCTCCCGCGCCATGGCCCAGGGCGATGGGCAGCGTGCCCATCAACGCCGCCATGGTGGTCATCATGATCGGGCGGAAGCGCACCAGCGACGCCTCGCGGATGGCCTCGCGCGGACCCAGATTGCGATCCCGCCGGGCCTCGATGGCGAAATCCACCATCATGATGCCGTTCTTTTTCACCAGGCCGACCAGCAGGATGACCCCGACGAAGGCGTAGACATTCAGGTCCATGCCCATCCACATCAGGGCCGCCAGCGCGCCCATGCCCGCGAATGGCAGCGCCGACAGAATGGTGATGGGGTGGATGAAGCTCTCGTAAAGAATCCCCAGCACCATGTAAATGACCACCACCGCCATCAGCAGCAAAAATCCCAGGCCGCCCAGGGAGGACTGAAAGGCCTCGGCCACGCCCTGGAAGCGGGTGGTGACGGTGGGCGGCAGGACGGACCTTTCGATTTCCGCGATGCGATCCACCGCCTGGCCGAGCGCCATGCCCGGATCCAGGTTGAACGAAATGGTCACCGCCGGAAGTTGCCCCAGGTGGTTGACCGCCTGCGGACCCAGCCCGTCGCGGGTGCTGGCGGCGGCGCGCAGGGGAATCAGCTTGCCGCCGGACGAGCGGACATGGATCAGGTCCAGCGTGGTCATGTCGCGCTGCACGGCCGGGTCCAGTTCGATGATGACGTTGTAGGTATTGTTGGGCGCGTAGATGGTGGATACCTGCCGGGCCCCGAAGGCGGAAAACAGCGCGTCTTCAATCTGGGCGACGGAAAGACCCAGCAGGGCCGCACGGTCGCGGTCAATCGCCACGTCAATCTGCGGATTCTTGAGCTGGAGGTCGGAAGAGACATCGCGCAGGCCGGGAATGGCGCGCAGTTTGTCCACCATCACCGGGGCGGCCTGGTACAGCGAGGCGGTGTCCGGCGATTGCAGGGTGTACTGGTACTGGCTTTTGCTGAACTGTCCGCCGATGCGGATGGGCGGCGGCTGCTGCAGGAACACCCGCAGGCCCGGTATCGCCGCCAGTTTGGGGCGGAGGCGATCCACCACTTTCGGCGCGGGGTCGCGCTGGGCGCGCGGCTTCAGGCGGATAAACATCAGGCCGGCGTTGCTGCCGGAAATGCCGGGGCGGGCTCCGGCGCTGGAACTGAAGCCTTCCACCGCGGGATCGGCCTTCACCACACGGGCGGCGGTGAGTTGCAACTCCTTCATGTTGTCGAAGGAAATGCCTTCCTGCGCCTCGGTGAGGGCGAAGGGCTGGCCAGTATCCTCGGTCGGTAGAAAACCCTTGGGGATTTTCTGGAACATCATCACCGTGGCGATGATCACGCCTACGGAAAACACCATCACCAGCAGATGAAACCGGAGCGACTGGTCGAGTCCCCAGGCGTAGGCGCCTTGCATCCAGCCGAAAAATCGTTCGCTGGCGCGGTACAGGAAGCCATGTTTCCGCTCGCCGCCGCGCAAAAACAGCGCGCTCAGCATCGGCGTCAGCGTCAGCGAGATCACGCCCGAGATCAGGATGGCGATGGCGATGGTGACGCTGAACTCGGCGAACAGGCGCCCCAGAATTCCTCCCATGAACAGGATGGGAATGAACACCGCGGCGAGGGAGACCGTCATCGAGACAATGGTGAAACCGATCTCGCGGGAGCCGTTGAGCGCCGCCTGCAACGGCGTTTCCCCCATCTCGATGTGGCGGACGATATTCTCCAGCACCACGATGGCGTCATCCACGACGAAACCGACCGAAAGGGTGAGCGCCATCAGCGACAGGTTGTCCAGGCTGTACCCCAGCAGGTGCATCGCCGCGAAGGTGGCGATGATGGACATGGGCATGGCCAGGCTGGGGATGAGGGTGGCCGTCAGGTTGCGCAGGAACGCGAAGACCACCAGCACCACCAGCCCGATGGTCAGCCACAGCGTGAAGGTGACATCGGCGACGGATTCCTTGATGGACTCCGACCGGTCGAAGATCAGCTTGAGCTTCACCGAGGCGGGAATCTGCGCTTCCAGATCGGGGATGGCTGCTTTCACCGCGTCCGCCACCCTGACCGTATTGGCGCCCGGCTGCTTCTGGATCGCCAGCACCACGGATCGCTGGTCCACATACCAGGCGGCGGTCTTGTCGTTCTCCACCCCGTCGGCGACCTCGGCCACGTCCTTCAGGCGGGTTGTCTGGCCATTATGCTGGGAGACAATGACCTCGCGGAAGGCGGCGGCGTCCGCGAGTTGACCGTTGGTCTCCACCGTGAAGCTGCGCGCGGGTCCAAACACAGCGCCGGTGGGCAGGTTGACATTGGCGCCCTGGATGGCCCGGGTGACCTCGTCGAAACCGATGCCGCGGCTGGTCAGCAGGCGCGGGTCCACGCGGATGCGCACGGCGTATTTCTGCGAACCGTACACCATCACCTGCGCCACCCCGGAAAGGGTGGAGAGGCGCTGGGCCAGCAGCGTTTCGGCGTATTCATTCAGGCGGAACAGCGGCAGCGACGGCGAGGTCAGCGAGTAGAACAGGATCGGTTGATCGGCGGGGTTGGATTTGCGGTACGAGGGCGGCGCCGGCATGTCGCGCGGCAGGCGGCCCACCACGCGGGAGATGGCGGCCTGGACATCCTGCGCGGCGCCGTCCACGTCCCGCTCCAGCGAGAATTGCAGGGTGATGGAGGTGGATCCCAGCGCCGAACTGGAGGTCATGCTGTCCAGCCCGTCAATGGTGGTGAATTCCTTTTCCAGCGGCGTGGCCACCGAGGAAGCCATGGTCTCCGGACTGGCTCCGGGCAACGCCGCGGTGACGTTGATGGTCGGGAAATCCACGTTGGGCAGGTCGCTGACCGGCAGGCGCTGATAGGCCATCAGGCCGAACCACAGCAGTCCCGTCATGACCAGGGTGGTCATCACCGGGCGGCGGATGAACGGAGCGGCGATGTTCATGGCGCCGTTCCCTGGGCCGCGGTCGCCACGGCGGCGGGCGTTTCGGAAACCGGCGCTTCCCGCTCGACGGCCTTGACGGGCGCTCCCGGATAAAGCCGCAGGTGGCCGTCCAGCACCACGGTGTCGCCCTCCGCCACGCCCGACGCGATCACCACCTCATCGCCGGAGTAACGGGCCGTGCGCACGGGCCGCATCTCCACGGTGTTGTCCGGGCGGACCAGGTAGACATAGGAGCCCTGTTGCCCCTGCTGCACCGCCTGGACCGGAAGCAAAAGCGCGTCTTTCTCCTCGGCCAGGGTCAGGCGCACGTTCACATATTGTCCGGGCCACAGGGCGTCGTCTTCATTGGCGAAGGAGGCCTTGAGCGCAATGGTTCCGGTGGAGGCGTTGACGGCGGAATCAATGAAGGTCAGCACGCCCCGGCTGGGCGGAGCGCGCGATCCCCCCGGAACGGCTTCCACCGCCAGTTCGCCGCCGCGCGAGGTTTCGCGAATGGCGGCCAGATGGGCTTCCGGCACGGCGAAGCGCGCCATGAGCGGACGCACCTGGCGGATCACGACCATGGGTTGCGTGTCGTTGGCCTTCACCACATTGCCCGCATGTACGAGAATATCCCCGGTGCGGCCATCCACCGGCGCGCGGATGAGCGTCCAGCCCAGATCCAGTTCGGCGCGCGTGACGGCGGCGCGGGCGGCCGCCAGGGCGGCTTCCTGTGCGGCGGCCGAGGCCTTCATGCGGTCATGGACATCCTGCGGAATCAGTTTTTGCTCCAGCAGGGTTCCGGTGCGCTTCAACTCGTCCTGCGCGTTGCGGGAGAGGATTTCATCGCGGGCGAGCCGGGCCTTCGCGTCCTGCAGGGCGGCCTCGTAGGGACGGGCGTCGAGGGTGAAGAGCAGATCGCCCTTGCGCACCATGGCGCCCTCGCGGAAATGAACCCGCAGCACCTCTCCGCCCACCCGTGCGTTGATGGATACCGTGGATGCGGCCTCGATGGCGCCGACGGCGTCAATCACCACCGGCGCGTTGCGCCGGGCGGCCTTCACCAGCCTGACCGGGGCGGGCATGGCGCCGGGCGGCTTGCCGGCGGCGGCGGGCGTGGCGGGCGCTCCGCTGGTGCACGCGGCGGGCGCAAAGGCGAGGCAGGGGATCAAAACCCATGGAAGACGCATGAAAGACATTGGGCGACGACGGAATGCAAGGGCGTGGAATACCCCCGCCGGAATCCAGGTGGTATAGGCAGCGGCCGGAGGGGAGTCAATCGCCGCGCCGGGTTGAGCGGTCCGCGGAAGGTGATTCGCCGTGTGGGGACCATCACTTGCCCCGCCTGTGGGGCCGCGATATGTACGGCCCCGGTTCGGGGCGTAGCGCAGCCTGGTAGCGCGCCTGCCTTGGGCGCAGGAAGCCGTCGGTTCAAATCCGGCCGCCCCGACCACTTCCCCAGTCCACGTTCAGTTCATCTTTCCAACCCAACCGCCGTTCCCCGCCGCGTGCGAGGCCAGCCGGTTCAAATCCAGCCGTTGGGCCAAGTGTTCCGCTATTTCACGGGGCGTGGGCGCGGAACAATCCCTTCCGCATTATTATCTGAAAGCCGCTTCGCGCCAGACGGAAAATCACAACGCCCGGGGGTGCGAAACCCGCCGGGCGTTGCTGGAGGAACAGGACCTGCCGTTTACTTCTTCAGGCAGCGTCCGTAGCACACGGGCGGCCCCAGGCAGCCCTGGGCCGGATCACAGCCCGGGGCGGACAGGCACTCCGTGGAGGAGGTGCAGTACTCGCCGGTTCCGCACTGGTTGTCGCCGGTGCAGGCCTTGTAGCACAGCGGCGGCAGCACGCACCCACTCTCGCTCACGCCGCCCGGACGCTTGTAGCCGTCCTTGCAGAAGTCGGGCGGGATGGGGGCGAGGGTGGGGCAATTCACCGTGGTGCAGCCGCAGGAACCCGGGCAGCCGTCCGGACCCACATCCGCGGTGCAGACATCCAGGCGTTGTCCAGGCTTGCAGAACTTCACGGCGCAGTGGTTGTTGCCCTTGCAGGCGCCCTCGTAGGCGATTTCCACCTTGGCGCAGCGGGCCATGCAGGGGTTGCTGTAGGTCTTGCCGTCCTTGCCGCAGACCGGATTGAGTTCCTTGGTGCAGGAGCAGGTTTCCGGACGGGTGCAGGCGCCATTGGTGCAGACCAGGCCGTTGGTGCAATCCGTGTTCGACCGGCAGGGCGTTGGGGTGGTGCAGCCTTCGTCCACGCGGCCGTCGCAGTTGTCATCCTTGCCGTTGCCGCAGATTTCCGCGTTGCCGCAGACCGGCTTGCACTCGCCGCGGTAGGCGATTTCCACGCCGTGGCATTTGGCTTCCGCCTCGCCGCAGCCGTAGGTCCTGCCGTTCTTGCCGCAGACCGGATCGTAGCGCAGGCACTGGATGTTGCATTCGGGCTTGCACTCGCCTTCGTGCTTGACCTCGACCTTGGCGCAACCGGCTTCGCATTTGTTGCCGTAGGTCTTGCCATCGGCGCCGCACACCGGAGCATAGATGGCCGGGCAGGCGCAGGAGGTTTCCGGCACGCACTGGCCATCGCGGCAGACCTGACCGGCGGCGCATTTCACGGTGGCGCAGCGATCTGGGCAGTTTTCGTCCACGCGGCCGTCGCAGTTGTCATCCTTGCCGTTGCCGCAGATGTCGGTGCGGGAGGTGGGGACGCAGGTGGTTTTGCACTCGCCTTCGTGCTTGACCTCGACCTTCTCGCACTCGGCCATGCACTTGTTCGGATAGGTGCGTCCGTTGACACCGCACACCGGGGCGAGAATCTTCGGGCAGGCGCAACCGGCGTTGCATTCGCCTTCGCGCGCCACCGGAACCTTCACGCATTCGGCATGGCATTTGTTGGGATAGGTTTTGCCATCGGCGCCGCACACGGGAGCGTAAATCTCGGGGCAGGCGCAGGTGGGCTGTTCGACGCATTTGCCTTCGCGGCAGATAAAGCCTGGCGCGCACAGAATGGCGGCGCAAGCGTTGTCCGGGGCGCACCGTCCATTGACGCACAGCGTTCCCGGCGGGCAATCGGCCGCCGCCGAGCAGGCGGGGGGATTCACGGGCTCGCAGCGGCAGATTTCGCAACCGTCCGCGGTTTTCGAGCAGACGCGCTTTTCACCCTGGGTTTCATCGCAGGGGCGTTCCGGCGGAAGCGGGCAGGGGCCGCTGGGGCGGCAACGTCCGTTTTCACAGACTCCGCCTTCCGGACAATCGCCGTTGGATGCGCAGGTTTCGTTGGGAATGCACTGGCTGTTCCTGCAAGTATAGCCCGCCTTGCAGCGCATGACCGGGCATTTGTCCTCGTTCTGGTTGGGCGGGACGCAGCGGCCGCGGCAGGCGGTGTCGCAGGCGGTATTGGGGTCCTTGTTGTCCGGGCAGGCGGACAGGCACTCGCCGTTTTCGGTGGTGCAGGTCAGGCCCTTGGGGCATTCGGCGGTGGACATGCAGAGAATCGGCTTGTGATTCTTGCACTTCACGCAGGCGATGCGGACCCGATACTTGCCGCGCGCGTTGGTGACGGGGGTGTCGCCGCCGCAGCGGGTTCCATCTCCGCCCACGCAGCGCGCTCCGGCGTCGGCCGGGGGTTCGAGTTTGGAGACCGTCACTCCGGCGATGGTCTCCACCAGGAGCAGGTAGTCGCCGTCCGCCGCGATGGTCGCGGTCACGCCCGCGACGCCGTCTCCGTCGGTGTTGGCGTCCGCCGCCAGCATGGCCGCGCCGCCATTGGAAGCAATGGGGCCGTAAACGGCGATGCGCGGGGTGTCGGCGCCCTCAAGCATTTCCACCGAGATATTCAGTTCGTCGGTGGCCGCCGCGGTGAAGATATGGGCGGATTTGCCATTTTGGGGCGCCTGCTGCTCCTTCACGGACTCGCCGGAAGGCTGCCGCGCGGGATCCAGGGCGGTCTCGGCGGTTTCGTTCACCGCCACATCGCCTGGAATCCCCTGTTTGAAATCCGGCGGAACCCAGGTGGAACCCGATCCCCCGCCATTGTTGCCTGAACCATTGCCCCCCGGATTGCCGCCAGACGGAGTGTCCGGCAGTACGGGGGCGACACCGCAGGCGGTGACCAGCATGGCGACAGCCAGCAGCCACGCCTGCCTGCTACAGTAGTTGGTGAAGCCCAAAGTCATAACCCTGCTCCTGAAGGTTGTGTGATCCCTTTGACAGTGTTTCTGTCGTTACAAGGTATCGCAATCTGCATGCCAACTTCCAATCCAACGGGAAATTTGGGGGTAAAGTCATTGTTTATCAATCATTTGGGAAGGAAACACGGGCGGCTTTTCGCCCTCCAGGTGACAATTCCGCTTGTCGCATGACAAGCCGCCGGTTGAGACTCCACGGAAAGCCGAGGGAGCCGGCCACGCGGGCAGGAGCCCCTGATTATCGTCCATCCCCGCTCCGGATTCCCTGTTTTACATCGCTCATGCAACGGGAAGACGATGGCGCCGCGGAACATCCGGACAGGTGATACGGGGCGGGCGGCCGCGCGGGCCGGGCGGGAGAGGGGAGAAAAAAACCAGCCCGGAGATTTCTCCGGGCTGGTTGGCGGACAGGGTGGCGGTTGGCCTGATTACTGGCCGGCGGTGCTCACGAACAACTCGATGCGGTTGTTGCGGGCGCGTCCGCCGGTGGTGCGGTTGGAAGCCACGGGCTGGGAATCGCCCATGCCGCGCGCATCCAGTTTTTCCGCCGGGACGCCCAGGCGAACCAGTTCGGCCTTGACCGCGTCGGCGCGCTTCTTGGAACGCTCCAGCATGACATCCGGGGCGGCGCTGTTGTCGGTATGGGATTCGATGATCACCCGTTCGATGGTGGGGTTGTCCTTGATCAGGCGGGCCACCGATTCCAGGGCCTTGGCCTTGCTCGCGTCCAGCGCGTCGGCGTCGTTGAATTCCAGCGGTTCGGCCAGTTCGATCTTGCCCCAGGTCAGGCGGGCGGGGCCATCCGTCATTTTGGCCGCGGGACCCGCCGCCTGCGTGACGCCGTTGACCAAGTCCACCACCGCGACACCGGCCTTTTCGACCGCCACGTTGTGTTCAACCGGCTTGCCGCCGTCGGGAGTGACCGTGACCTTGTAGTTGCCCGCCGGCACATCCACCTGGAATTCGCCGGTTTTGGGATCGGTTTTCAGGTCCTGGCTGGAGGGGCCTTCGATCTTGACGGAGGCGGGCGATCCCGCGCCATCCAGCCCCACCACGCGGCCGGTGATGCGGCCGGTTTCGCGGCCCGCCTTGGCGCGCAGCGACAGCTTGATGCTGGCGGGTTTGCTCTCGGAAATGGTGATTTTGTCCTCGACCGGCTGGTAGCCATCGCGGGAGGCGGTGACCTTGTATTCGCCGGGGGGCAGGAAACTGCTCTGGAATTTTCCGGTGGTGGGATCGGAGGCGATGGTGGCCACGCCCTCGCCGATGGCGATCACCACGCCGCCCAGCGGCTCGCCGGACTCGCTGTCGATCGCCGAACCCATCATCATGCCGGAAGGCGGCAACTCTCCCGCTCCGCCGCCGGAACCGGTCAGGTCCGCGGCGTAGGTGAAGCCGAAAACGATGTTGTAGGGCGGAGGCGCCGGAACATTGTCCACGATCAGACGGCGCAGGCCGATTTCAGCAGCCACGTCAAATGCGATTCCCTTGTTGGAGAACGGGGTGACGCGCACCCCCGGGGTGATGTTGGTGCGCGCGTTGGGTTCGTTCCACAAAACTTCCAGGTAGGGGCGGGCGTAGGCGAAGGGGAACTCGAAGGCCAGGCCGAAATTGAAATAACCCTGTTCCTGAATGCCCAGCGCGAACTGTTCGATGTCGTCGAAGTTGACATTGTCGTAGGCTCCGCCGCCAATGAAATATCCGCCAAGGTTCAGGTGGGCCAGCATGGGGAAGTTCACGCCCAGCCCGCGGATATCCATGGTGCCCACCGCGCGCGCCAGCACGCCGGTGCTGCCCAGCGACACCGAGTTGTCCCCCGGCTTGGCGTTGAAGTCGAGGCCGATATCGCCGCCGACCTTGAACGCCTTGTGAACCGGGTAGGAGCCCTTCACGCCGAAGAAGAAGTCGCTGAGGTTGAGCAGCAGCTTGGGGTTGCCTTGTGAGTTGTTGTTCGCCGAGGTGGCGATGTTGGTGTAGACCTGAAGGTATTCAACGGTGGTCAGCGAGAGCGACACGTTGCTGCCGAAATACGTGTTGCTGTCGTTGGCCTTGAGGAAATCGGAGAAGCCGAACGCCTCGCCGCGGATGGCGAAACGCAGGGTCCAGGGCCTGCCGTTGTCCGCGGAGATGACGCGCACCACGCCGGTGCTGCCGTTCAACGAACTGTGGCCGATGTCCTTGCCTGGCGCCGCCGTGGAAGCGGCCGGCGCGGCGGACTCCGCTTCGGCGTCCGCGGCCCTGGCGCTGGCTTTGGGTTTGCGGCGTCCGCGCCGGGCGCCGGAATCCTCCACGTCGTCTCCCAGCGTTCCCGCCGGGGATTTCTCTTCTTTCCTGGTCCCGGAGTCCTTGGCGTCTCCATCCTGCGCCCAGGCGGATGCGAGCGGGAGACAGATCAGTGCAAGTACCAGAGCGGATCGGATCAAGCGCATGTGATTGGCCCTCTATCGTTTGATGCGCGAACGGTGGGGGAAATTAGGCGGAAATCTGTATCGAGATCAAGCAAAATCCGGCTCAGGTTCGACAGGAATATTCCGCGGGAGGCTGGCGGCCCCACAGTTGTCTTCCCCGCCGCCATGGGTTAATCCCCGCCCGGCGGCGCCGGGGAGCGGCGGTTCATCACGGTATTTCCAGCGGCGGATGGTTTGACGGAGCCCATATCCGGCCATTTCCACGCGGGCTGGAAGCCGTGTTCACCTGTCCGGCGGGATGGCCGGAAAAACGGAATGGGCGGGGTGTCGGACAGAAACAGGAGAAGCGGGATGGGCCATCCAGCCGGATAAGCCTTCCAACAACCATGACACCCATGCGAACGGATCCAGACCACCCACCGGCCCCATGAGCCAGCGCAAGACCCTGATTCTGCTCTTCGTGACGATCTTCGTGGACCTGATCGGTTTCGGCATGATCACGCCCATCATGCCATCGCTGGTCAAGACCTATCAGGCTTCGGCGTGGGAGCTGGGGTGGGTGATGACCGGCTTCGCCATCGGGCAGACCCTCATGGCGCCGGTGTGGGGGTCGCTTTCCGACCGCCTGGGACGCAAGCCGGTGATCATCGCCACGCTGTTTCTGGGCGCCGTATTCCAGGTGCTGACTCCCCTGCACCACAACCTCGGGTGGCTGCTGGCCATGCGTTTTCTCGCCGGGGCGAGCATGGCCAATGTCTCGGTGGCGGCGGCTTTTATCAGCGACATCACGCCGCCGGAAAAACGGTCGGCTTCCATGGCGCTGATCGGGGTCGCTTTTGGCATGGGATTCATCTTCGGCGCGCCGCTGGGCTCGCTGTTTTCCGCCTGGGGGGATATTTTCTCGCCATTTTATTGGGCGGCGGCGATCACCGCGCTCAACGCCGCCGCCGCCATTTTTGTCCTGCCGGAACCCCAGATCGCCGAGGCCGAACGCGAACGCCGCCGCAACGCCGAACGGCAATCCACCTGGTCCATGCTGCGGCACAAGCCCACCGCCCGCATGGCGCGCATCTATTTTTTCTTCAGCATGGCGATTGTCACGCTGGAAGTGGTTTTTGTTTTCCATATGCGGGAGCATTTCAACTACGACCAAACAAAGGTGGGATATGTCCTGGCGGGCATGGGCGTGATCATGGCGGCGGTGCAGGGAGGGCTGGTGCGCGTGATCTCCCACCGGGTGGGGGATGGCCCCATGACGGTGACGGGGCTGGTGCTGGTCATGATTGGCCTGTTTCTGCTTCCCTTCGCGCCGTCGGTTGCGTTGCTATGGGTCCCCATTTCCTTTGGCGCGGTCGGCCGTGCGCTTTGCCAGCCGGGCATGATGGCCATCAATTCACGCGGGGTCACGCCGGACAGACAGGGCGCCGCGATGGGCGTGTTTCAGTCCGCGGGTAGCATGGCGCGGGTCATCGCCCCCAGCGCCGGCGGGTGGCTCTATGATCATTTGGGATATCATTCGCCCTTCCTGTTCGGGTCGGGCCTTGTCGCCATGGCGTTGCTGGACTGGTTCATCACCCGTCCGCCGGAACCCGCGCCATCGCCTTCCACGGAGCAGTCCTGATGCGCGGCGCCGGCGAAGACATGGCGATCCTGCCGCGGGTGGCCCGCATCCGCATCCATCCCGTCAAATCGCTGGACGGTCTGGAAACCGCTTCCGCCTCCGTCAGCCAGGGCGGATCGCTGGAGTGGGACCGCCGCTTTGCAATGGAAGACCGCCTTGGCCGCTGGGTGAACGCCAAACGCTACCCCTCGCTTCAGCGGGTGCGCGCGGTCTTTGATCTGAACCGGCGGGAGATCCGTCCCGGATTCCCAGGACAGGCGGAACAGTCCGTCCCGCTGGAGCCCGGCGAAGGGCCGCTGGCGAGGCTGTTCAGCGATTATCTGGGGTTTCCCGTGATCGTGCGGGAAGACTCCCGCCTGGGCTTTCCCGACGACACCCGGGCGTACGGACCCACCATTATCTCCACCGCCACGCTGGAGACCGCCGCCGGGTGGTTCCCGGGCGTGACGCTGGAGGAGGCCCGGTTGCGCTTTCGCGCCAATATCGAAATTGAAGGCGTTCCTCCTTTCTGGGAAGACCGGCTGTTCACGGCGGATGGGACTCCGCGAATTTTCTGGATTGGCGGCGTGGAGTTTCATGGCGTCAACCCCTGCGCGCGCTGCGCCGTGCCGGGCCGCAACCCGTGGACGGCGGACGAAACACGGGGCTTTCAAAAAATCTTCAGCCAGAACCGGGAGGCCGCTTTGCAGCGCTGGTCCGCCCGCGTCCGGTTCGATCATTTTTACCGGCTGGCCGTGAATACGCGCATCCCCCCTGAAATGGCGGGAAAATGGATATCGGTTGGCGATCCGCTGACCTTGTAAACATGGTCTTTCATCCGGCGTTCGTGTGGCGCGCCGGATTTGGGGCGGGCGCATGCGGCGGGCGCGGTATCCCCCGGAATACACTTTGTTTGCATTTGACCGTTGACGCGGGAATCCCGGGGTGCTAATGTCCCATCTTGGGTACGTGGGAGATTGTCTCCCGGGGAAAGGTAATTACCATGAAAACACCTCGTTTTGCTCTTGTTGTCGCCATCCTGCTCTCGTTGTCCTACGTGGTTCCCGCCGGAGCGAATTCGCTTGCTCCGAACGGCAATGGCAATGGAAACGGGAATGGACACACCGTCAAGGATGCCGCCACCATCAAGAGGGAAGCCGCCGCCGCCATCACTGAAATCGAGAACAATATCGCGGCCTTGAAGGCTGAGCAGACCACAGCTCAGAATAACAATAACACAATGGCCTTCAACTATATTTCAGGTCTGATCACGCGGGCGGAGTCGCTGTTGGACACCGCGAAGACCACCAAAAAGACGGTGGATACCCTTGCCGACGGCGGCGACCTCGCAGGGGCGGAAGCTGAACTGGAAAAGCTCACCACGGCGGTTTCTCAGACCAACAGCTTCAAGACCGAGGCCATGTCCCAAAACACCCCTGGCGGCGGGAACAACAACAATCAGCAGGGCGACGGCGATGGTGATGACGGGCTGACAGCTGTCGGCTCTGGTGTTCAGGCCCCGGAATTTGGCAACGGAAATACGGATCCAACGGTCTCCACGCCAGCGGCTGGTCAAGGCGGCTCCGGGATCACCCAAAATACCGGCTCCACTGGGTTGGGCAACATGAACTCCGCGGGAAGCTCCGGAGGTTCGACGCTCAGCCAGGTCGCCACGGGCGATTCGGCGGCGAACGGGGGCGGAGGAGGATCCTTGGGCGGAGACACTGGCGGCGCCAACACCAACCAGATCGTCAATAACAACAAGACGACCGTTGACGAAACCATCGAGGCCTGCAAGGCGGGCGATCCGTCATGCAAGGAGAAGGCAGGCGAGTTGGTCAATCCCAACGCGGGTTCGGGGGATCAGGCCTGCTTCAGCAAGGATTCCGCCGGAAAATGCATCATCTAAGCGTTCCGCAAGTGGAATAATTTCTGGGCCGGGCTCAAGATGGACTTGACCCGGCCCAGAAAGTCTGATACTCACACCAGACTTCATAAACCTGAACCAGGGCTTGAACAGCCCGGTTCCGATCACCAGGGAAACATGAATATGAAGAAGAGGGGGTTGTTTGTTCTTGTTTGCGCGGGGCTTGTTGCGCTCACGGCGTCGACGGCTTTTGCGACGGGAACAGGCGTTTCCATTGGATCCCGCGGCAAGCTTCACTTGAAGCTCGGTCTGACGGGCTCGTACGACACCAACCCGGCTTATACCGACAGCGCTCGCGCTTACGGCGACATGATTCTGAATATCACGCCGGCGCTGAATCTGTTTATTCCGACTCAGACCATTGAATTTGGTCTGTCGGGCGGTGTGCGCTATCAGCGTTTCTTCGGGATGAACGATCCCCCTCCCGCCGCCGGCAAACCGGGCGGCACCACCGCGGATTTCAGCAACCTGGCGGGCGACGCCAACGTGGCGCTGGTATTGTTCCCGCAGGGCGCCTTCACGCTGGCCCTGCGCAACAACTTTCTGCGTACGGAAGACCCGCAGGCCAGCGATATCACGATTGACCAAGCCCGCCGTTTCGGCCTGATCAACAACAACGCCGGTTTGATCGCATCCATCAAGCCGGGCGGCGGCGCCCTGCAGTTCGACCTCGCCTACTCGCTGGTGCTGTCCCTGATGGACAATGCCGCCAACCAGTACCTGAATCAGACCAATCACAACGCGGGCATGACGGCGACTTGGCGCTTCTTCCCGCGCACCGCCGCCATTCTGCAGGTGGATACGGTCTTCGCCAATTTCCCCAATCAGGGTTCGTTGACTTCCCCTACGGCGGCCGCGCCGATTAACTTCGACACCCAGGGAATCGCCGGTCTGCGGGCTCAGGTGGGCCTGTTGGGTCAGATTTCCCGCAAGTTCCGCACCCGCCTGATGGCTGGCTACGGCGACACCTTCAACCATGACGATCCCTTCCGCAGCGCCGTGGCGAGCGTGGAGTTGGCCTATGACTTCAACACCTCGTCTTCGCTGCGCGCCGGATACGTCCGCACCTTCCTGCCGGCTGGCGTGTATGGGTATATCGGCAGCGATCGCCCGAACCTGTCCTTCAACTACCTCTTGGCTGAAAAGCTTGGTTTCGCCCTTGGCGGCGCGCTGGACTTCCAGAATTTCGCCGACCCGCCCCGGATTGTCGCCACCAACATTCCCGGTTTCGGCGGAAGCCGTTCGGATATGGTCATTCGCGCCAACGCCGGCGTGGACTACGCCATCATCAACTGGCTGATCGTCGGCGTGGGTTACACGAACGAGTTCCGTAACTCCAATATCAACGCCTACGACTACAGCAAGCATGTCGGTTCGTTGAACATCAACCTGGTTTACTAAACCGGTTGACGGCTCTCTCGGGTGAACAGCCCCCCGGTTCCGGGGGGCTGTTCTTTTGGAGCGGAATTGTCAGTTTCTTCCATCCATATCCCCTGCCACGGACAACTGTTGGCCAATGGCCTGAAGGTGCTGGTCCTGCCCGCGCCGGGCAGCCGGGTGGTTAGTGTTCATGTCTGGATTCATGCGGGATCCGCCGCTGAAAATCCTGGCAAGACCGGCGTCGCCCATTTGCTCGAACACCTGATGTTCAAGGGAACCGCAAACCGTTCAGCGGGGGAATTTGACCGGTTGATTGAGTCCAAGGGGGGATCCACCAACGCCGCCACGTGGGTGGACTGGACCTGTTACCACCAGACTGCTCCCGCCGGGGCCCTCGATCTGCTGCTGGAACTGGAGGCGGACCGCCTGTCCGGCCTGGCGATCAGCGAGAGCCAGTTCCTGTCCGAACTGGACGTGGTGCGTAGCGAGCGGCGCCTGGAAGTGGATGATTCTCCCGAGGGCCGTATCTCCGAACGGGCGGCCAGCCTGGTGTTTGGCGGCCATCCCTACGCCCATCCGACGATAGGATATGCGGTGGATCTCGCCGGGTTGACGCTTGCCGATATCCGCGATTTCTACCGGGAGCATTACCATCCGGGGAATATCACCCTGGTGATTTCAGGAGATATCACCCCTGAAACCGCGTTCCCGCGGGCGGAAAAATGGTTCGGCGTGCTCCCGGGAGCCGGCGGTAGAATGCTGCGTGCGGCGGTCCCTCCCGGGCCGGTGAAGCCCGTGGAGTCCATTCTGGAGCTTCCGGCGGAAATGACCCGCTTTGAATTGGCCTGGTGGGTTCCGGGCTTTCGTGATCCGCTGCAGACCGTGGCGGACGTGGCCGCGGAAATTCTTGGAGCGGGGGAAGCCTCCCGGCTTTATCAAACCCTGGTGACCGATGAAGAACTGCTTCAGGAACTCGATGTGTCGGTCACGCCATGGCTTCATGCGGCGGTGCTGGATATTGACGCGGTGGTCCGCGAAGGGGTGGACTGGCGCGCCGCCCGCGAACGCATTGAAGAGGAGTTGCGCGCGATTGCATCCGGCGGATTGCGCGAGGGAGAAATGGAGCGCGCCATCAACCGCATGGACGCTGATCATGTGCGATCCCTCAAGAATTGCGATTCCCGCGCCTGGACTTTCGGCTTTTTTGACGTGATGACCGGCGACCCCGCCGAAGTGTTGCGCGAGCCGGAAAAACTTCACCGCGTGATCGCCGGCGATGTGCGGGCGTTTGTGGCGGAATGGCTGAATCCCGGACGGCAGGTGTGCGTGGCGGGGATTCCGTCTGGAGATCCGGGCGCCAATGGGTGAGTTCCGCGTCCTCTGCGAATCCAGCCGCGGCCTGCCCAACGCGGTTTTCCAGATCGCCTTCGCGCGGGGCGCGGCGGATGATCCCCCGGGGAAAGCGGGGGCCCATCACCTGCTCGCCAGCCTGATGATGCGGGGGACGAAAAAACGATCCCGCCGGGAATTTCGCCTGGCCCTCGACCATCTGGGAAGCACCCTCTACGGCCAGACCGACTATCATTACCTGTCGCTGGTGGGGGAAAGCCTGACGCCCCATCTGGAAGCCACCCTGGAACTGACCGCGGAATGCCTGTTTGAAGCCAGCCTGGACGCGGGCGAATTTGAATCCCTGATGCGCGAAGCCGTGGGCGACCGCCTCGCCACGCGGGATGAGGATGAAGAACTCGTGGTGGAGTTTTTCCGCGACGCGCTGTTTTCCAGCCACCCCTATGGACGAATCGTGGGCGGAGACCTGCACAGCCTGGCCCGCATTGATCTGGAAGATCTGAAAACAGTCCGGGATCGTCTCCTGACCGCGCCGCTGGTGATCGCCGCCGCTGGCGGTGATGTGGATCAGGAGCAATGGACGCGGCTGCTGGAGAAATATTTCCCGCGCCTGACCGCTCTCAACCTGCCGGAGCCGTGGACCATGCCGGAGGCTCCCCGCTCAGGCGGCATGCGTCTGGTGATCGTGGACAAGCCGGAGCGCAGCCAGACGCAACTGGTGATGGGTCACCTGGGGCTGGCGGCCTCCCATCCGGACCGGCTGGCGCTGGCGGTGGCCATCAATATCTTCGGCGGAACCTTCACCTCCCGGTACACCCAGGAAATCCGCGAGAAGCGCGGGTGGTCCTACGGCGCCCATTGCACGCTGTCTTCCAACCGGGGAGCGGATTCCCTGGCCATGTTCGCCTTCCCGCAAAACCAGGTCGCGGTGGATGCGGTGCTGGAGTCTGTCCGCCTGTACCAGCATTTCACCGCCGGCGGGGTGACGGAAGAGGAACTGGATTTCGCCCGCAATTACCTGATCAATCGCTATCCGTTGTCGGTCGAAACCGCCGAACAGCGGGTGTTCCGCAAGGGCTCGGGGATGATTCTCGGCCTGCCGGACAATTTTGAAGACACCTACCTGGAGCGGCTGCGCGGGCTGGAACTGGATGAAGTGAACCGGGCTGTCCGCCAGTGGTGCCGTCCCGGCGAACTGGTGATTGCAGCGGTCGGCGATCCTGATATTCTCCTGCCCATCGCTGATCGTTTGCCTGGCGTGGTCCAGGTTTCCGTTATTCCATTTGATATCCGATGAACACCCAAACCCAGTCATCCATTCATCCCGTCGAGCCCCTCGAATGGGAAGGCCCGCATTTTTCCGCCGCGTTGTCCCAGTTCAACCGGGCGGCCGATGTGTTGAACCTCAACGAGCGCGTTCGCCAGAGACTGACCGAACCGCTGCGTTCGCTGTTTGTCACGGCGCCCATCCGGCTGGACGACGGCCGGGTGAAGAATTTCATGGCCTATCGCGTGCATCACAACGCCGCGCTGGGTCCCACCATCGGCACGTTGCGCCTGAACTCCGATGTCAGCCTGGGGCGCATCACCTCCATCGCCATGCTGAATAGCTGGCGCTGTTCGGTGGTGGGATTGCCCTTCGGCGGCGCGGCGGGCGGCGTGGCGGTGAATCCCAAACACCTGACCCGCGACGAAACCCAGCGGCTGATCCGGCGCTACATCAGCGAGATCGTGAATTTCATCGGTCCCGAATCGGATATTCACGAACAGGGTTACGGCACGGGGGAACGCGAGATGGCGTGGGTCATGGACACCTACAGCACGTTGAAGGGCTATTCGGTGCCATCCATCTGCACCGGCAAGCCAGTGGCCATTGGCGGCACCGTGGGCCGCCAGGACGCGCAGGGCCGGGGCGGAGTGTATCTGCTGATGGAGGCCGCGCGGGAAATCGGCCTTTCGCTGAATGAACACGCCACCGTGGCGGTGCAGGGTTTTGGCCGCAACGGCTCGAACGCCGCGCGCATGTTGGCCTCGCTGGGCTGCAAGATCATCGCCGCCACCGATGAGGCGGGCGGCGTCTTCCGCGCGGGCGGCATTGATATCGAAGACCTGACCGGGTGGGTCGAGCGGCAGGGCACGGTGCGCGACTATCCCCAGGCGGAGCCCATCACCGATGACGGCATGTTCGCCCTCAAGGCTGATGTGATCATCGCCGCCGCCGGCGCGGAAACGGTCACGGCGGAGCATGTCCGGCGGCTGAATTGCCGCGTGTTCATGGAACTGGCGACCAATCCCTGCTCCCAGGACGCCATGGACGTGCTGCACCAGCGGAAGGACGAGATTTTCCTGCTGCCGGATTTTCTGGCCGGCGCGGGCGGTACGGTGTTGTCCTATTTCGAGTGGGTGCAGGGGTTGCAATCCTTTTTCTGGAACACCCGCGAGGTGCATTCCCGCCTGCGCCAGATTCTGGCCGTGGCCTATGAACGGGTCAGCAATGAAGCCCATGAGCACAAGCTCGACATGCGCACGGCCGCGCTGGTGGTGGCGGTCCGGCGCGTCATGAACGCCATGCATGATCGCGGGCTGCTATAGGCCAATCCTCCGGCCCTGAACCCGGGCCTGGATGTGCTTTCCTGGCGGCGGCCCGCAAGGGAGCGGGAACGGAGCGCCGGGTAGGGTCTCCCCCGCCGCGCGATGGGTGCGAATGAAAGACCTGGCAGATCACGGCTCTTTGTCCAGCCGATGGAGTTCGACGGATGTCTGGTGCAAGGGCGATGTCCGCCTCGTCATCCTGCGATCTTCCGCCAGCGAGTCATCCGCCTATCTGTTGCAAGGCCCTTCCGCGAACCTGCTGGTGGACTGCGGCGACGGCGCCTTGTCCGCCTTGTTGGATCAAGGCGTTTCGCCGCTCGGCCTGCACGCCATCCTGTTCACCCATGATCACGCCGATCACGCCGGCGGCCTGTATTCGCTGCTATCGTGGATGCGGGTCTCCGGCCGGCTGGATCCGCTGCGGGTGATTGTTCCGCTGGGAGCCAGGCGCCTCGATGATCTGCTGGACCTGTTCGTCCGCCACGCCAGGGAGCGCCTGAAATTCGGGTTGAATGTCCAGCGGGTGATTCCGCCGCGGGAAATCCGTGAGGAGCGGTTCCTGTCGCGGGCCGCGCCTGTCATCCACGGCGGCGTGAATGAATCCGGCCGGGTGTCGCCCATCGCCTGCTGCGCCTGGCGGGTGGAACTGGACGGCGCCAGCGTGGTCTTCAGCGGAGACACCGGCCCCTGCGCTTCCGTGCGTGAGTTGTCGTGCGGCGCGGATTTGGCGCTCATCGAGTCCACCTGGGGAGAGTCTCCGGTGCGGGACTTGCCTGCCCCGGGGGCCAAACGCGAAAGCCTGCTGCGCATCCATTCCACGGTTGATCAGGCCCGCTGGATGGGGGAATGGGCCGCCGGAACACGCTTCATTCATATCCCCCGGCGCGGCGGCGGAGCGGAGGATTGAGCCCGCAACGCCGCGCGAGCGGGGCCTGATTCACAGCCCGTGCTTGAGGAAACCGCCATCGGCGGCGATGCATTCTCCGGTGATGTAGGATGACGCCGGCATGGCCAGGAAAGCGATGACGCGGGCGGCTTCTTCCGGCTGGGCGACGCGCCCCATCGGCGTGACGGCGAGGATGCGCTGCAAGCGCGCGGGATCGTCCAGCACGGCTTTGGTCAGCGGAGTTTCCGTATACCAGGGCAGCACGGCGTTGACGCGGACGCCATCCGGCCCCCAGTCCACCGCCAGGTAGCGCGTGAGCTGGTGCAGCCCCGCCTTCGCCATGGAGTAGATGGCCCCGCTGCGCACAATATTCACGCCCGCGACCGAGCCCACGTTGACGATCACTCCCTTTGACGCGCGCAAATGGGGATACGCCAGGCGGCTCAGATCGAAGCAGGCTTTGAGATTGATGTTGAGGAGGTAGTCAATCTCGGACTCCGGATAATCCAGCACGCCCTTGCGGATATTGGTCCCGGCATTGTTGATCAGACCGTCGAGGCCGCCCCATTGATCCGCCGCACGCTGAATGGCCGCCAGGCGGTCTTCCGGCAAGGTGACATCGGCGCGGACGGACGAGAGCCGATCGCCCCCGTTCAGCGCCGCGGCGGCCTGATCCAGTTCATCCCGGTTGCGCGCGCAAATGAGCACGCGCGCGCCCAGCGACAGAAATTCCCGCGCCGCGGCGAATCCGATGCCTTTGCTTGCGCCGGTGATCAGGAACCGTTTGCCGTCCAGCCGCCAGGGATTGTTCATTTCAAACCTCCGCTTTCCGCCGCGCGGATGCGCCGCGCCGCCTTTTCCGCATAAATGCGCAACTGGAAACGCCCGGCCATGGATGCGCATTCGCGGTAGTGATCCAGGGCCGCGGCGTGATCGTCCGCCATGGCCATCACGTCGCCGCGGGTCAGCAGGGCGAAGGTCTGCTGCTCGCGCAGGTTGTGTTCCACGGCGAACGCCTCCACCTGCTCCAGTTCGCGGATGGCCTCGCGGATATTGCCGCGCCGGCCCAGCAGCAGACCGCCATGAATTCTCGCCTCGGCCAGGTAACCGTTGATGCCCAGCCGCCGCGCCAGTCCGGCGCCTTCCTCCAGGCAGCGCCCGGCCTCTTCATGCTGGCCCAGCCGGACCAGCGAGCCGCCCAGGTTGATCAGGCTGGAGGCGCGGCCCTGGCGGTCGTCAATGCGGCGGCGGATTTCCAGCGCTTGACGGTGATATTGCGCCGCATCCTCGTATCGCTCCAGCAGGTCCAGCATGTTGGCGATGTTGTTCAGGCACGCGGATACGCCGGGCAGGTCGCCCAACGATTCCACCATGGCCAGGGCGGCCTCGTACGAGGCGCGGGCGTCGTCGTAGCGCCCCAGATGATAGTAGACATTGCCGCGCGAGTTGGCGCTCGCGGCCACGCCGTGTTTTTCATCCAGCGCCTCGCGGATGGAGATGGCCTCGTTGAAGGACAGCAGCGCGGGCTCGAAATCGCCGCGGCGGTATTCAATCAAGCCCTGCCGGTGCAGGCAGAGGGCGATGTCGCTCTGACGGCCCAGTTCGCGGGCCTGCTGCAGCGCGAAACGGCAATGCTCCGCCGCCACTTCGTACTCCTCGCGCAGCACGAAGACACGCGCGAGGCCGTCGGCGGCGCGGATCTCCCCCGGGGCGCCGCCGGCGGAGCGCGCAAGGTCCATCGCCTGCTGGTAGTCGCGGCTGGCGTTGTTGGCGTCGCCCAGGGTGAGGAAAAGCTCTCCGCGCGCCAACAGACCGGACAACGTGAGGCGGGCGGTCTCCGCGTCGTCCAGGGCGCCCATGCTCTCGCTGAGAAAATCCAGCGCTTCGCCCAGCAGTTTGACCGCGCCCGAGGCGTCGTAGTTCCGCTTTTTGATTTGGGCCAGGTACAGCAGGTGGGGAATCGCCTTTCCGGGCTCGCCGCCCTGCACGGCGTGGTGCGCCAGGTGGGTGGCGCGCTTTTCCGGAGCGGCGCCGGCGAGGTTTTCCCACGCACGGGCGGCCAGCATGTGCAGTTCGCGCCGCCGCTGCCGGGTCAGGCTGTTGAGCACCACCTCGCGCATCAGTTCGGAAGCCATCTGCCAGGTTTCCCCCTGCGGCGTGACAAAGCCTTCACGCGCCAGATCATCCAGCGCCTGCAACTGCTCCGGCGTCGCGCCCAGCGCGCCCAGCATGGGAGCGGTGAAATCCTCGCCCAGCACGGCGGCGTACTGCAGCAACTCGCGGGCGTTGGCCCGCAATCCGCCGATCCGGGCGATCAGCAGCGCGGTCAGGGTGTCGGGGATGTCCAGATCATCGAGGCCGCGCACCAGCACCGGTTTGCCGCCGGTCAGACGCAGGGCGCCGCTCCACCACAACGATTTGACGATCTCCGTGACGAAGCGCGGATTGCCGTCGGCCTTGCGGCTGAGCGCGCGCGCCACCGCGGGATCGTCCAGCGGACAGAGGCGGTGAAACAATTCCTGCGTCTCCGCGGCGCTCAGCGGGCGCAGGGTCAGCGTCTCCACGGCGGCGGAGGGTTTCCACGCCTCCGAAGCCTCGCCTGGCCGCGCCGCCGCCGCGACAAGCAGCTTTCCCTGCTCGGCGCCGCCCAGCGCCAGCAGCAGTTCCCGGGAGAGCGCGTCGGCCAGGTGCAGATCATCGGCCAGCACCGCGAGGGGCTGTTCGCCGGACGCGGCCTCCACAAGCGCGCGCACGGCCGCGAACAGCGCCACCTTGCGGGCGCGCGCATCCTCGATCGCCTCCGCCGCGGGCAGGGCGCGGATGGACAGCAAATCCAGCAGCAGATTCAGTTCGCCGCCGCTGGAGCCCAGATCGCGCAGGCATTTTTCCCGGGCCGCCGCGCGGGCGTTTTCTCCCGCCCGCCGCCGCAGGACGCCGTCAAGAAACTGGGCGGCCAGTTCATAGTCCCGGGAGAACGAACGTCCGCGCGGAGCGGTCTGGCAGACCTGGAATCCCGCGGTTTCGAGCGCGGCGGCGGCCTGTCCCAGCAAACGGGTTTTGCCAAGACCAGCATCCCCCGTGATGAGCAATACCCTCGGGCGCCCCTCCAGCGCGGCCTTCGCCGCCGCGAGAATCCGCTCCATTTCCGCGTTCCGGCCGGTCATTTCCACGGCGGGATGCGAGCGCGGCGCCTCCTGATCCTTCACCCGCTCCCCGCGTAACTCATACAGGGGAGAGGCGCTGGCGGAGTCATGCAGAATGATTTCGCCCCGCGGCAGGAATGAAAAGCGATCCTCGCACAGGCGCAGCACGCGCTCCGAAACAAAGATGCGCCCCTCTCCCGCCTGCTCGCGCAGCCGCCGGGCGTTCTCCACCGCCGCCCCCACCCAGGCCGCGCGTCCGTTGTTGAGCGCCAGGATTTCCGCCGGCCCCACGTCCACGCCGACGGCCAACCTCACCCCGGTTCCCGGGGGCGCGGGGATGGAAGACGCGATGCGCTGCAGCGCCAGCGCCGCGTGCAGTCCCCGTTCCGTGTCATCCTCGTGGATGCTCGCCGATCCGAACACACACTGCAGCGTGTCGCCGAGAAATGCATCGGCCTCGCCTTCCAGGGTTTCCACCGCCGCGCGCGCGGCGGAAATGAACGCCGCCAGGGCGCGCGTGCTTTCCTCCGGACCCAGCCGGCCGGAAAACCAGGTCCACCCGGACAGGCTGGCGTGAACCACGGTCAGGAAACGCCGTTCGCCCCGCGATGCCGGCGTGGCGCGTTTCATGGGCGGGCGCCGAGAATGGGCGCAATGTCGCCCTTGCCCTCGCGGATGATTTCGGGAACATCGCTGGTCAAGCTGACGATGCTGCTGACGTCCATCGGCACCGGGCCCACGTCAATCACCGCCTCGATGCTCTTGCTGTAGCGCATGTGAATCTCTTCCGGGTATTCCATGTACTCTTCCCCCGGAAAGGTGGCCGAGGTGGTGAGCAGCGGATGGCCCAGTTCCTTCACGATCTCGGTGCAGATGGGGGCGTCCGGCACGCGCACGCCCACCGTATGGCGCTTCGGATCCAGCATGCGTTTGGGAACCTCCCGCGTGGCCTGGAAAATCAGCGTGTAGGGGCCGGGCAGGATGCGCTTGATCAGCCGGAACGCCGCGTCGCTGACGATGGCGTACTGGCTGATCTCCGCGATATCCCGGCAAATCAGCGACAGCGGTTTCTTCGTGTCCATCTGCTTGATCATGTAGATGCGCTCAATCGCCTCGCGGTGGTGCAGGCTGCAACCCAGCCCATAGCAGGTGTCCGTTGGGAAGGCGATGACGCCGCCTTCCCGCAGAATATCCACCACGTGGCGGATTTTCCGTTCCTGGGGATAGTGGGTGTGGATTTGAATCAGCATGTTGAATCCCTATTCTCCGCCGGAATCGCGCACGAGAATATCATACCAAGGCTTTTTCTCGCGCCCGTTGTCCAGGCT
Source organism: Myxococcota bacterium (assembly GCA_022072125.1). Lineage (GTDB taxonomy): Bacteria > Myxococcota > JAJVIH01 > JAJVIH01 > JAJVIH01 > JAJVIH01. The sequence continues at coordinate 37,164 of JAJVIH010000050.1, forward strand.
CATGTGGATATGCTTGACCTCGGTGTAGGCGTCCATGCTCCAGCGGCCAAACTCGCGGCCCAGCCCGGACTGCTTGTATCCGCCGAAGGGAAAATCCGGATGCAGCAGGTGGTGATCGTTGATCCACACCATGCCCGCGCGAATCGCCCGGGCGATCTTCAGCGCCTTCCGGTTGTCGCGCGTCCACACGGTTCCCGCCAGGCCATAGCTGGAATCGTTGGCGATGGCGATGGCTTCCTGCTCATCCCGGAAGGGGATGACGCACAGCACCGGGCCGAAAATCTCCTCCCGCGCGATGGTCATGGAATTCTTCACGCCGTGAAAGACGGTGGGAGAAACAAAACATCCCCTGGCGAACAGATCCCCGCCTGGCACGCCGCCGCCGCACAGCAGCTTCGCCCCCTCGGCCTTGCCTGTTTCGATGTATCCCAGCACGCGCTCCTGCTGGCGGCGGCTGATGAGAGGGCCCATGTCAATATCCCGGCTCGCCGGATCGCCAATGCGGATGGATTCCACCTGTTTGCGCAGCCGCGCCAGAAACGGCTCCATCACCGATTCATGGACCAGCGCCCGCGTTCCCGATTCGCAGGATTGCCCCGCGTGGTAGAACGCGCCGAAGAGCACGCCATCCACCGTTTGCCGCAGATCGGCGTCCGGCAGCACAATCGCCGCCGATTTGCCGCCCAACTCCAGGGTGACGCGCTTGATGGTTCCCGAGGCCAGTTCCATCACGCGCCGGCCCACCGCCGTGGACCCGGTGAAGGCCGCCTTGTCCGCCAGCGGATGTTTCACCATGGCTTCGCCTGCTTCCGCGCCACCGCAGATCACGTTGACCACGCCCGGCGGACAGCCGCAGGATTCGAAAATTTTCGCCAGTTCAAAGGCGGAGCAGGGGGTGTCGGGAGCCGCCTTGAGCGCCACCGTATTGCCCGCGGCGATGGCCGGCGCCAGTTTCCATACCGCCATCATCAGCGGGTAATTCCACGGAATGATCTGCGCGCACACGCCCAGCGGTTCGCGCACAGTCATGTTGGCCGAGAGCACGGGCTTTTCGATCACCCGCGTGTGTTCTTCCCACGGGTACTCTTCCGCAAGCCGGGCGAAATGCCGCAGGAACACCACTGACTGGCCCACGTCATTCAGGGACTTGCGCAGGATGGAGCCGGAGTCTTCCGTCTCCAGCCGGGCGAAATCGTCCTTGCGTTTGGACAGCTCCGCCGCCACCGCGTTGAGCAGCTTCGCGCGTTCGGCGGGAGAACTGTTCCCCCATCCGCCGTCAAATGCGCGGCGGGCGGCCTGGATGGCGGCGTCCGCGTCCGCGGAGCCCGCCCACGGATAACGCGCGACCACCTCGCCGTTGAAAGGGTTCAGCGATTCGCGGCTCCCGCCGTCCGCCGCGCCCACCCATTCTCCATTGATGAATTGAAGGTATTCTTTCATGCCCGGACACCCTGGTTCCAGCAGCCGGAGCCTACACTTGCCACGCCCGCCGCCAATGTCAATGGGGATGGAATATTTTCCTGGCGATCATTCCCGGGCGGTTTTCCGGAGGAGAGAGCCGCGCGCCGCGCATGCGGAAAGCGGCTGTCACCCGGCGCGGACGGCGCGCTCCAGCGCCCGGCGGACATAGACCGGCGCCACCTCGCGCCGCCATTCCGGGTCCACGTTGATATTGGTCAGCGGATGCGCCTGCCGGTGCGCTTGATGGGCGACAGCCTGGATCACCTCCGCGGTCAGCGCGCGGCCTTCCACCACCCCGTGCAGGTTGCCGATGCGCCGGGGTTTGGATCCCAGCGCGGTCATCACCAGTTCCACGTTGTCGCAGGTGCGTCCGTCCTCGCGGAAATCAACCGCCAGGGCGATGGACAGGATGGGAAAGTCAATCGAGTTGCGGATGCGCACCTTGGTGTAGTTGGCGCGGCGGCCCCTGGGCTGCGGCGGAATGCGCACCGCGGTGATGATTTCATCCGCTTCGCGGACCGTGTTTTTCACGCCGTCGCCGGAGAAGAAATCCTCCAGCCTGATCTCGCGGGCGCCGCGCGGGCTTTGCAGTTCAACCGCCGCGCCGAGGGTGATGAGCGCTGGAACCGTGTCGGCGGAGTGGGCGGCCACGCAGCGCTTGCCGCTCTGGACGACGTGGCATTGCGATCCGTCCTTTTTCAGGCAGTAGCCCAGGGCTTTCCGCCAGAACAGGGTCTGGTTGTAATACACGCAGCGGGTATCCAGGCAGACATTGCCGCCAAGCGTTCCCATGTTGCGGATTTGCGGCCCCGCCACCAGCCCCGCCGCCTGGGCCAGCGAAGGCAGTTCGCGGCGCGCCAGATCGCTTTCCGCGATGCGGGTCAGCGTGGTCAGCGCTCCTATCCGGATGCCGCCGCCGCCCTGGACCTCGATGAAATCCAGTTCCCGCAGGCCGCGCAGGCTGATGAGGTGCGGCGGCTCGAAGAGCAGATGTTTCATGTTGGGCAGCAGATCGGTGCCGCCGGCGATATACATGAACTCGTTGGCGTGGCGGGAAGCCAGTTCCAGCGCTCCGGTCAGGGAGCGGGGCGCATGATACTGGAAGCGGGGCAGGCGCAGCATGGGTTATTGTCCTCCCGCCGCGGCCGGAGCCGCCCGCCGTTCCCGCTCTTCCTTCTCGCGCAGGGCTTTCAGCACCACGGCGGGAGTGAAGGGGAGGCGCGTCAGGCGCACGCCCACGGCGTCGAAAATGGCGTTGGCCACGGCGGGAATGCTCGGGTGCAGGGGACCTTCGCCTGCTTCCTTGGCGCCGTAGGGGCCTTCCGGATCAATGGATTCGATGATCAGCGATTGCATTTCGGGGGTGTCCAGCGAGGTGGGGATGCGGTAATCGAGCAACGAGGGCCCGATGTGCATCCCCTTGCTGTTGTAGGTCTGCGCTTCCATGATCGCCTCGGCGCAGCCCATGTAGGCGCTGCCTTCCATCTGCCCTTCCACCAGGATGGGGTTGATGGCCTTGCCGCAGTCGTGGGCGATCCAGATGCGGTCCACGGTTACGAATCCGGCGCCGGGATCCACCGTCACCTCGGCGACATGCGCGGTGAATGAATAGGCCGGCGACGCGCCAATGGTTCCGCCCCGGTAATCGCCGCCCAGTGGATTGGTCTTGAACGAACCCGTGGCGGCCAGGCTGCCGGATTTCGCCTCGGCGAGTTGAAAGGCCTCCGGCGTGGAGAGGCGTTTCGCGGTGTCCTTCAGACAGACCACCTCGCCGGGCAGGATATCCAGATCCTCCGGAGAGGTTTGCAGTTTCTCCGCGCAGGCTTCGAGGATCTGCTTCCGCAGTTTGCGGGCCGCGTCAATGCAGGCGTTGCCGCACATGAAGGTCACGCGGGACGAATAGGCGCCCAGATCGATCGGCGTCAGATCGGTGTCGGAAGACACCACCTGCACGTCGGCCAGCGCGGTCCCCAACTCCTCGCACAGGATGTTCGCCAGCATGGCGTTGACGCCCTGGCCGATCTCGCTGGCCCCGCAGAAGATCACCGCGCGCCCGCTGCGATCCAGGCGAACCAGCACGGCGGACTGGGGCATTTCGTTGGGATAGATGGGGTAGTTGGTGCCGCTGATGTACATCGAGCCCGCCACCCCCAGCCCCTTGCCAAAGGGCAGCTTGCCGCGGCGTTCTTTCCATCCGCTGGCCTTCTCCACGGCGTCCAGGCACTCCAGGAAGCCATTGGAGGTGATGCGCAGGCCGTTGATGGTCTCCGTATATTCGCCGATGAAGTTGCGGCGCCGCAGTTCGATGGGGTCCAGGTTGAGACGGTGGGCGATTTTGTCGAGTTGCACTTCAAAGGCGAAGCGCGGCTGGACCGAACCGTGTCCGCGTTTGGGACCGCACGCGGGCTTGTTGGTGAACCAGCGGGAGGAATCGAACCGGTAGGCGGGCATCTGATAAGGCGCCGTCAGCAATTGCCCGGAGTAATAGGCGGTGACCAGCCCGAAGGAGGAATAGGCCCCGCCGTCAAATGTGATTTTCGCGTCAATGGCGGTCAGCTTGCCATCCTTGGTCGCGCCGGTGCGGTAGGTCATCTCCATGGGATGGCGGCCGCGGTGCGAGTAGAACACCTCTTCGCGGGTATACAGGATTTTCACCGGACGCCCCGTGATCATGGCCAGCTTGGCCACGCAGAACTCCAGATCAAATGGCTCGCTTTTCCCGCCGAAGGCCCCGCCCACCAGCGGCTGGATCACGCGCACCCGGTTTTGCGGAAGGTTGAGCACGCGCGCCAATTCCCGGTGCAGATAATGCGGCACCTGCGTGGAGGACCAGACCGTCAGCACGCCATTGCGATCATATTGTCCGATGGCGCAGTGGGGCTCGATGGGCGCGTGCGTGGTGTTTTCAAAATAAAAATGATCCTCGTCCACGACATCGGCCCTGGCGAAACCGCCTTCCATGTCTCCAAATTCCAGGAAGACATGCTTGGACAGGTTTCCATCCTTCGCCTTTTCGTTGACCTTGATCTCCGGATGTTCGCGCGCCTGTTCCGGGCTGAGCACCGCGGGCAGGACTTCATACTCCACTTCGATCAGCTCCAGCGCGCGGTTGGCGGTGTCTTCGTCCACCGCCGCGACCGCCGCCACGCCATCGCCCACAAACCGGGTTTTGTCCGTACACAGCGGGTATTCGTCTTGCGTCCACGGGATGATGCCATAGGCGATCGGCATGTCGTTTCCGGTCACCACCGCATGCACGCCAGGCAGCGCCAGGGCTTTCGAGGCGTCAATCTTCCGGATGCGCGCGTGGGCGTGTATGCTGCGCAGAATTTTGGCGTGCAGCATGCGCGGCAGTACGATGTCGTCCGTATACAGGGCCTCGCCGCTGACCTTTTTGAGCCCTTCGGGCTTGCGCGGCTGCCGGCCCACCACCTTGAAGGTCCGTCCTTTGTTGGGATTGGAAACCGGCATTTCGTTGAGTTTTTTGCTCATGGCCGGGCCTCCCGCAGGCGCGCGGCGGCCTGCTCCACCGCGTCGAGAATCTTGGTGTAGCCGGTGCAGCGGCACAAGTTGCCCGCGAGCGCCTGCTTGATCTCCTCGCGGGTGGGCGAGGGATTGTGTTCCAGCAGGGCGGCGGCGGACATCAGGATGCCCGGGGTGCAGAAGCCGCATTGGGCGGCGCCGTTCAGATCAAAACAGTCCTGCAGCGGATGGAGGCCCTGGGGCGTGGCCAGCCCCTCGACCGTGCGCACATCCCGCCCTTCCGCGCCGAGCGCCAGGGTCAGGCAGGACAGTTCCGGACGCCCATCCACGATGACGGTGCAGGCGCCGCAGTCGCCCTTGTCGCAGCCCTGCTTGGAGCCCGTCAGACCCAACTCGTAACGGAGGGCTTCCAGCAGGGTCCAGTGGGGCGGAATGGCGATTTCATGGGGTTCGCCATTGACCCGGAGCGTGCAGACAACCTTCATGTTCCAACCGTGAATGGGAAGAAAAACCAGGGGACAAGGTTACCGCGCGCGCGGCGCCGCCGGCAAGGTTCAAGCGCTCTGACGCAAGCGCAAGAGCGGCGGCCAAGCGGGAGGGAATCCGCCCGCCGCGCCTGGGAGCCATTTCCGGATTGCATGCGGTTTTACGGCCCCCGGCCGCCGTTGCGCCGGGCGTCTCCACCTCTTGTGGCGCGGGGATGCGCGTTGGGGGGAGGTCATCCCTTCACAGCCGCTCCTCTCCCGGTTTCGCGGGAAACTGGACGGGGAGATGGGAATATATCCGGCGAATATGGATGCGCGAAAGGCCGGGGGCAGGTTTTACGGACCGCAGGCCGGATCGCGGGTGATGTCCTCGGGCCGCGTGTGACACTGGCCGTTCACCACGGTCTGGGATTCCGGTTGGCCATCCTTGATCTTGAAATTGAAGAAGGGTTGCCGCGCGCCTTTTTCGGGCAGGGTGATGCAACAGGTGAATTTGGCCTGGCCGTTGAAATTCAGCACCACATTGGCGTTGGCCTTCGCCGGTTGGGTGCAGGCCCCATCGGCGAAGAAAGCGCAGTCGTTGCCATATTGGATCAGCACGTTGAAATCGCCGTTGATGGCGTTGCTGGTGAAGTAGTTGATCGCCTCCTCGTTGGATTTGGGCGCGTCGGTGCGGGAGAACACCGGCGAATTGACGCCTTCCACCTTCAGGGAGGCGCTCCAGGCGGGCGTGATTTTATCCTTCGAGCAGAGATTTTCCTCGCCATCCAGCGGATTGCCGAAGAACATGTTCACGTCGCGGGTGTCCTTGTCGGTGCCGTTGCTGGAATGGGTCAGTTTGAGTTGGACCTTGTTGTACACGGTCACGCCCACCTGCACCGGGTCGCTGACCAGGTTGGCGGCGTCCTCGACCACCAGTTCGATGACATAGTTGCCCGGAACATCGTAGGTGATGAAGAAATTGTTGGCGGTTTTGTCGTTTGGCGCCGTGACCGTGCTGCCCTGCGGAGCGGTTTTGATCGCCCAGTTATAGCGGACGATCGGACGGCCCGAGCCGCTGGCGCTTTTGGCTCCCGAGATATTGATGTGATCACCCACGCCGCGAAAATCCTTGGCGTTGACGGGGTCTTTGTTGTCAATCTGGATCACCGCCGTGGGTTTGCCGACCACCCGTCCGGACAGCGATATCTCCAGCGGGGAATCCGGGCCCGTATGGTTCAGCCGGACGATGCAGTCCTTGAGCACGAAGGCCTGCGGCTCCACTGGCTCGAAGGTGAATTTGATTTCCTTGGTGGCGCCGGAGGGAATGGGCGCGGGCAATCCGCCCGCATCCACATTGACGCCCTTGCAGACTGGCGGCACTTCCGTGCTCTCCAGCGTCACATCCACGTTGGAGGCGTTGGTCACCACCAGCTTCTGTTCCGCCTTGCCGCCCGCCTGGATGTCGCCGAAGTTCAACTCCGCCTTGTCGGACCTCAGGGACACCTCGGAAACACACCGGCCCTGGCGGCACAGGTTTTCACCCTCGCAATTGGTTTTCACCACCCACTGGAAGCAGGTGGGGGCGTTCTGGCGGCACTCCTGCACGCTGTTGCCCTTGCAGCGGACTTCGCCCGCGCTTTCGCAATCGCTGACGCAGGGCTGCGTGTCTCCTGGATCCGTGTCGGGAACAACAATGTCATCGGGCGCCGTATCGGGAACGCCGGCGTCCTCCACCGCGGCGCCGCCTGCGTCAGTCACCGGCGGAAGGTTGCCGGCGACGCATTGGTTCCGGGCCGGATCGCAGGTGAAGCCCTGGGGACAGGGTTGCCCACGGGAGCAATCAATCACAAAATCGGAATAATTGACCTGCAGCGAGCAACCGGCCAGACAGGCCAGGGTGGAAATATACAGGGCCGCACGGAGCATGTTCAGAACTCCAGTTGCAGATTCAGGCCGGCTTGCCCAGGACCCGCCACGGGAAACAGCCGCCACGAACGCGCCGGCGGCGCGCTGCTGTTGCTGTCCAGTACAAACAAGATGATGGAAGCCGCCGCCGCGGCCCCGCCCACGCCGTATCCCACGATGGACACCATGGTGAAGGTGTTGGCCTTGGAGGCGTTGTCATCAATCGCCTGCAAGGTGATGGGCGCGCGGGTCTCCTTGGCCGTGTTCAGATCGCCGACCGCGCCATTGCGCAGGATCATGCCGGTGACGCCGGTGGCGATCCCCGCGACCGCCAGACCCGCCATGGACCAGGCGGCGATTTTCATGCCGGAGCCGCGTGTTCCATCGCCGATGGGGCCGTTTTTTCCGGAGTGGGTGACGCATTTGAAGTCGTTGATGATGGATTCGTCGTTGTAAAAGGCCTTGGCCACCTCGACCGCCAGTTTGGCGTAATCTTGATCGGAACCCGACTTGAGGTTGATTTCATAGCTGGATTCCGACTTGCCGCTTTTGCCGTCGTAGCGGGTGTACATGATGGTGATCTTGTTCATCTGCACGCGCACGCTGCCCGCCAGTATCGAGACAAAACCCAGCTTTGCGCCGTTTTTCTCGATGCAGGGGCCATCGGTGCAGACGGCCAGGCGCGAACCCGTGGGTCCCAGCTTCGCGATCAGGTCGCGGGAGGTGTAAACCTCGCCGGTTTTCCAGCAGGCGGCGGTGTTCTCCATGGCCTGGTTGAACGCGGTGACCACCTCGCCATGGTCATCGGGAACCGGCAAATCAATGAACGCATGGATGGTTTTTCCCCTGGGAAGCAGGGTCTGCGGCTCGGGCGCGGCCATGGATGTGGGCGTCGCCGGGGCCCAGACCGCGTCAAACTCCTCGCGGGGAATCATCTTGAGCATGGGCAGCGGGTAATAACCGCGCTCGCCTTTCATGTTCTCGATCAGCGCCCAGGTGGCGTCATGGCGCTGGATCAGCTTGACCGGATCATTCTTGGAGACAAAGAAGACCTTTGGCGCTTCTTTTTCCGGACCGATGCGGGCGTTATACCCCCCGGTGGCGATGGCGGGTTCAAAATCCTGCGCCCGACCCGCCGATGGAAGGATCAGCATCAGCCCAAGCAGAGCAGTTCCAGCCCAGGCTGGGATTCTCTTGACTGCCAGATCAAAGCTCATGATGGAGCCAGTATAATGCCACGCCATGGAATGTCCAACCAAAAATGGTTCCGGCGGCCTCCCGGCGTCCTGGAAAGACAGGCAGTCCGGCCTGCCCATGCCGGATGTTTCAATCTGACGCGAGACACCCGCGTTTCTTGGGGGAACCGCCGGTTTTGAAGATGGAGAGGATTTGAAAACAAAAGGGAGATTTTCTGGTTGAAGGCGGGTGACATTTCTGTTATCGTGCTGCCTTCGGGTGTTTGAAATCCCGCTTCCGGCCATAGAAGGAGAGCCCACATGTCCCAGTGGAAATTGAAGTTGGCGCGAGGCCTGCTGGCTGTCTCGGCGCTTGGCATGATGTTCGCAAGCTGCGCCGAGACCCGTCCTGACCGGGTTTACGTGCAGCCCAACTATCTCAAGAAGTCCAACTTCGATGGAACCTGGTACTACCGGGTCACCATCACCGATGTGCCTTACGCCACCGGATTCACCTTCATCGGTTTCCAGAACCAGATGGAGAAAATCCGCTGGGAGGTGATGGAAGACCAACTTGTCGCCTACCGCACCTACGAGCATATCCAGGACGGCGACGGGCGGGGGAACAATCCCAACTATCGCGGCGCCCCGGTGGCCTCGTACCGCATCACCAGCCATTTCGACATCCTCCGGTCGTATAACCCGACCACCGGCGAGGAATTCAACATCTGGGAGGAAAACGCCCGTGATCGTCCCTGGTACGAGCGCGAGTACATGCGCGTGGACTGGTCCCGCAACCTGATCAGCGCCGAGTTTGACAATATGTTCGTGCTCTCCACGAACAAGACCGAACAGGTGGCTTTCTACGCCCAGCCGAACGACACCCAGAACGCCCCCGTCATCACGGACAACTATGTGGACATCACCGGCAAGATGATGGTCACCCCGAGCACCATGGAGTTTCCGGGATACGGTTCGCTGCCCGCCTGCTACTACATTTACAGCCTGGAAGACTGCAATTCCCAGACCATCACCTACCGCGCCTCCTTCCGGAAGAAGGATGAAACCCGTCAGTACGAACCGCTGGTCTTCACCGACAAGATGATGGAGGAGTTCGGCTACTTCTCCACCGAGCGCAAGGGCTATGATCGCAGCTACGGCACGGTCGAGAGCAAGCGCATCCGTTTCATCAACCGCCACAATATCTGGTCGGAATACTACACTTCCGACGGCAAGCGCATTCCCGAGCATGAGCGCAAGGACGTGCGTCCGATTGTTTACTGGGTGAACCGGGAAATGCCCAAGGCCCTGATCCCCGAAACAATCGCGCTGGCTGAACAGTTCAACGAGGCTTTCACCACCACGGTGAACGAGGCGCGCCGCCTGTCCGCCATCCGGGCCGGCGTCCCGGTGGTTGGAGACGCCCGCAATCACAATTTCATGATCCCCAAGGATCGGAAAGTGTTCATTCTCTGCCCGAACAATCCGGTCAAGGCCGGCGACCCCAGGGAGTGCGGGGATCCGGGCTTCTCCCCCAATATCGGAGACCTGCGTTACAATCTGGTGGTGTGGGTGGATAAGCCCCACCTGGCCAGCCCCCTGGGTTACGGACCTTCCGCCGCCGATCCCGAGACCGGCGAGATCATCCAGGGCAACGCCTTCCAGTACGGCGCCGCGCTGGACACCTACTCCAGCTACGCCCGCGACCTGGTGCTGCTGATGAACGGGGAAATCTCCGAGTTCGAGGTCACCAACGGATTCAACGTGCGCCAGGCAGTCCAGCAGGCCGCCGCCAGCCAGCGGTCCCCCTATCCGGAATACTCCCAGGCCGACGTGGAGCGGATGGTCAAGAACATGGACAACCGCTGGGTGAACAATGATCAGCTTCCGCCGATCAGCTTCGACGACACCCTGAACCTGCGCCAGCGCCTGCAGGATCGCATCAACACCTTGGCGGACCGCGGTGTTTTCAAGCGGGGCGATCCCAAATACCGCGCCCGCCTGGACTCCCTGCGCGGCACGGACATCGAGAACCGCATGATGAATGCGGAAATCCTGATGTCCGCGGGTATTGATCCGCAATCGCCGATTAGCGATCCCGCGACCCTGCGCCGCGCTTCTCCGTTCAATGTGCTGGATCCGCAGATTCACCGCGAACGGATGCGCATCAAGAACAAGCTGTACGGCATGTCCATCGAACACGCCGAATTCATGGACGATTCCATTCTTGGCCTGGCGCTGGCCTACAAGGGCGAACTGGATCGCCAGAAGATCTGGCGCAAGCTCCGCCGCCTGATTTGGCGCGGCGTGACCGAGCACGAAATCGGCCACACCGTGGGTCTGCGCCATAACTTTGAAGGCAGCTACGACGCCCTCAATTTCCATCCGCGTTACTGGCAGCTCCGCATGAAGGACGGCAAGCCGGGCGTGCGTTATCAGGACAAGCCGACCAACGAGGAATTGACCGACGAGGGCAGCGGCCATGGCATCCGCGAGTACCAGTACTCATCCATCATGGATTACGGCGCCAAATTCAATGGCGATTTCCATGGCCTGGGACGCTACGACCGCGCGGCCATCAAGTTTGGATACGGCGGAATGATGGAGGTCTTCAAGAACCAGACCGCCAACCAGAACGCCTCCAAGTTTGACGCCTCCCTGGTCAAATATTTCTCGTTGTTCTCCTTCCCGCTGCCCATCAAGGGCAGCACGGAGAATCCGGATGGCATCCACTACACCGAGTTTCCGGGTATTTTCGGCGACCTGGCGGGCGGCATGATCGAGATCACCACGCCGGCGCGCGACCCCGCCGACCCCGATGTTCTCACCGACGGCGCTGCGTACAAATACATGGTGCCGGGCGAGGACTTCGATAACCGCGACAACGTCTTCTACGACGAGGTCATCAGCGCGTTCGGCTTCCCGGCCGACTCCAAGCTGCGCGACAGGCAGGATCGTCCGGTGGTGCCTTACCGCTTCTGCTCGGATGAGTTCGCGGGAGCGTCCATCACCTGCAGCCGTTTCGATGAAGGCGCCGACCCCTACGAGGTGATGGAGAACAATCTCCGCACCTACCGGAACTACTACATCTTCAATGCGTTCAAGCGCGACCGCGTGGGCTTCAATCCCTCCGGTTACGTGACCCGCATCATGGACCGTTACCTCGACCAGATCAAAAGCTTCATGAATTACTACGTGTTGTTCAAGGGCATCATCACCAGCGAGAAGTGGTTTTCCGCTCCCGATGGCTTTGGTCCCTTCACCGTGGCGGTGAATGACGGCTTCAACACCCTGGCGGAGACGTTGACCATGCCCGAGCCTGGCCAATACCGGCAGGAAACCCGCGGCGACGGCAGCCGCTGGTGGGTCAACGATAGCACCGCTCCCTGCCGCGGCGGCAACGGCTGCGTCACCCTCACCGACGGACGTTATTTCGCCACCAACTGGGACAACGATTCGGGCTATTACTGGTTCGACAAGGTGCTGCATGTCGGGTTCTTCCTTGACAAGGCCATGGCGATCCAGCTCATGAGCGATTACCGCACCTACTTCCTCGGCCGCGATACCGCCACCGACGTGCGTGAGTACGCCATCAGCTTCTACAACCTGTATGGCCCGCAACTCGACGAACTCTTTGGCGGCATCATCACCGAGGACATGACCAAAATCGCGCCCTACTTCGACCAAGGGAAACTCGTGAAGCGCCGCTTCTCCGAGCCCAACTGGAGTCCGAAGCTGGACGCCCTGGTCAGTCCATCCACGTCCTTCACGGTGCAGTTGTACGCCACGGTTTTCGGCATGGCGCTGTTCCCCGGCAACTGGGATGCGACCTTCCAGGATCGCACCCGCATCTGGGTCAAGGGCGGCCGCGAAGGTCTTGAGCCCACCGGCGAGACGGTGACTTTCACCGATCCGAACAGCAAGCTGACCTACGTGGCCTCGTCCTACAAGGACAAGGATGGCGTGGAGCGCGGTATCGCGGCGCAGATGATCAACAAGGCCAATCTGCTCATGGCGCGCTCCAAGGGCTTTACCACCGTGGAAGCCCTGAAGGCCTCCGAGGCGCCCGGCACCGGCCAGGTCACCCCGACCCTGAACGAGGCCCAGCGCAAGGCCGCCCAGGCCATGCTGAATGACTGGATTGACAACCTGAACATGGCGCGTTCGGTTTCGCTCCGGTTCGGCTATATCCCGTTCGATTTCTTCCTCGAATAGCGGAAGATTGTTCTCCCCGCATCAGGCCGTTGGGAAATCCAGCGGCCTGATGCGTTTTTCAGGGGTCGCCCCCCGTGACCGCCGTGGCTGCATGGGGTGAAAACTTCGCGGGTCATGACCCCATTCCCGAAATGAAAAAAGCCAGGAATTTCAGTTCTGAAATCCCATTTCGGGAGTGAAACCATCAAGCGGCGTCTTTTTCAGGAAGTCCGGCCATTTCTCATGCAGTTGTGTGGTGAAATCTGATTCGGATTGACACATGGCGTTAAAACCAATGGTGGCATGTTTTTTGCTTGCATATACGGCGAAGTGCCAATCCCACCCCTCCACTCTACGGAGTGGAGCAGAAAACCACCTCCTTTTTTATCCGCCACTGTGTCCTATCCACGTGTTCCCGCGAGACGAACGGATGTTCGTCTCCCCCCCTCCCCCCTTTCAACGGCGCTTCCTTTCCAGCAGGTGAAAATTGAAACCGGGGCTTCTTCATTACCTGATTGAAGCCGGGGAACCTGAAGGCGAGCGCATGGACAAGGCGCTTTCCAGCCTGACAGGCTATTCCCGGATTCAGGTGAGAAAATTTCTGTCGGAAGGCAAGGTGCGGGTGGATGGCAAGGTGATGCGGATCGCGTCCCGGCTGGCCCGCCCGGGCATGCGCATTGAATTGTTTCTGGACCCCTCGGAGAAGGATCGGCTGGTTCAGCACAAAATCCCCATCATTTTCCAGAGCCGGGAATTGCTCGTGGTCAATAAACCGGCCGGGTTGCCGGTATCGCCCACCCGGTCGCAAACCAGCGAAAGCGTGGAGCGCCTGATGCACGGCCAGACCGGAAAAAACTGGCGCGCCGTCCACCGTCTCGATCAGCCGGTCAGCGGGGTCTTGATGCTGGCCCATTCGGACAAGGCCATCGCTCAGCTTTCCGCCTGGTTCAAGGCGCGGCAGGTCGCCAAAACCTACCACGCCCTGCTTCACCACCCGGAACGTTTGCATGACGGCGAGTGGCGCGATCTGGTGAGCCGCAAGGGAGCGGCCAAAATGGGCGACGAAGGCGCCCGCGAGGCCGTCACCCGGGTGTATGTGCTCGGGAACCGGGGCGCCTGCGCACTCGCCCAGCTTGAGCCCGTGACCGGGCGTTACCATCAATTGCGCATTCAGGCCGCCCTGCACGATGTTCCGGTGGTGGGCGACAAACGCTATGGGGCGGTGGACGGGGCGCCCAGGCTGTTCTTGCATGCGGCGGGGGTGCGCCTGACGGCGGGCCAGCTTCCTGACTGGTGCGGTCCCGGATATTTCAGCGCCGATCCGCCAGAGGATTTTTTCCTTTACCACGGCGGCATCCGGCGTCCCACCCTGCCCATGGTGCATCGCCGGGGGGTATGAGTTCCGGAACGGAATCCGTCTTCCGGATGTCCGCGGTGGAACCGTGATCCGCGCCGGGGAATCAGTACAATCCGTTTTTCGGCTGGTGTTCGCGCGGCCCGGTGCGTTGCTCCAGTTCCGCCGCCGCCCTGGAGAGCATTGCCCCCGCCGAATCCAGACGCTGGCGCAGCACGCCGATGCGCGCTTCCATCTCCCGCAGTTCATCCGGGTCGGGCAGGTGGAGCGCCCGTTGCAGGGATTGGGTTCCCGCCCGGACAACGGCGATCGCCTCGCGCCCCCGCGCGAACAACCGCCCCCACTGGATGGAAGAATTGGTCTTTTCCATGCCGCCTGATCTCCAGATGCCGGATCCGCGGAGGGCGGTATGTTGAGCCGCGCCCGCGAACAGGGTAGGTATGGGGACTGCCGGACTTTCTGTCAATGATGTTCTTTCTGAAATCCCGCTGGTTCCCCGTGCTGGCCGCCATGCTCTGCCTGGCCGCCTGCGAGGGATGCAAATCGAGGAAAGACGCGGCTCCCGCCGCCGCGCCCGCCACCGCCGCCGCGGTCACGGCCCCGGACCCCGTGGTTCCGGCCACGCCGCCGGCTTCCACCCAACCGGCGGCGGCCGGCGAACTTCAGATTTACGAGGGCCGGATCGAACAACTGCGGAGGGAATGGGCCTTCGCCGTCCAACTCAAGGCCGTGCAGGATTCCGTCCAGGCGGACTCGCTGGCCGTCCAACTCCGGGCGTTGGGATATCCGGCCTTCCATGTCGCCGCGGACTTGAAGGACAAGGGCGTCTGGCGGCGCATCCGGCTTGGTCCCGCGGGAAGCCGTCTGGGCGCCGAGACCTGGTTGCGCCAGGCGGCGTCCGATCCGCGCGTGCATGCCCTGCTGGACACCAGGGCGGCTGATTTTTTTGTCGCCCCCAGCCCGGGACATGCGGTCGTGGCGGCGGCGGAAGCCGCTTACCTGCGGGAGCCTGAACTTCATGGCGTGGTCGTCAGTTCCGTGGAATTTCCGGACGGAGCGGGTCACGGACTTGTCGCCTGGGCCCCGGGCCGGACCACCGCGCGGGTGGTGTGGAGCGTGGACAAAACCGTCCATGACGTTCCCATTCCGCTGATGTGGGAAGACTGCGTCATGTGCAAGAGTATTCCGTTTGACGGCCCAGGCGCGGTCACGGAAGTGCGGCCCGCGCTGGCGGGCAGACTGTTCGGCGAACGGTTTCCCCATGTGATCGTGCTGGAGATCACCCTCGATCAGTCGCACAAACTCTGGCAGGTCATCGTCCCTGGCGGCGACGGCGTCATCGAGAGCCAGCGCACCGCCGTCGTGCGCGAATGGACCTCCAGCCGCGACACCCAGACGGCCTCGCCGTGGTTCGCGGACGCCGCGGACAATGGTTTCCGCTACCTGATTCTGGAAAAAACCTGGCGGCGCCTGCACGGACGCAGCCTGTGCAAGATGTGGCGCGACGTGGAGGTGCTGGGCCCGGTGGGCATGCGCGTCGCCCCGGTGGAGCCATCGGGATTCATCAAGCGCGGCGCGCTGGCCCTGGGTGCGGATGAAATGCGGTCGCTTTCCCTGTGGGCGCTGCGGAACCGCTATTTCACCTTCGCCGCCGACGCCATGCTGGATCGCATCAAGCGCGAACCGTGGAATGAAACCTACCGCGACGACGCGGCGGCGCTGGCCGAGGGTCTGGAAAAAGCGGGGGCGAATTTCGTGCTGGCCCGCTTCCACGCCGCCCTGATCACGCCGGGTTTTCCGCTGGAAAGCATGGGGAGAGTGGGTTTTGAAAAGGCGATGAAACGGGTCATCGAGGATGCGCAGATTATCCGCGATCCCGGTTGCGATGCGGCGCCGCTGGCGGCGGTCTACGACCCCAAAAAGCCGTCGCTGGACGAGGAAGGTTACCTGAAGCAGACGGCGGCGTTCGTGGATCCGGTGCGCGTGCCCTATGATTTTTACGATATCCTGGGCCGGAATCTTTACCCGCCCGGCAATGAACTGCCGCCGTTCATGAAGACCTGGCTGGGCATTCTGCGCAAGGAGTCGCCGGATGTCTGGGAAAACGTCGCCGATCTACTCAACATCGCCAAGCCCGAACCTGGCGAACAAACGCCCGGTGAAAGCGGCGAATAAGCGGCGGGCGGGGGCCGGGAAAATCCCGGACCGGAAACCGCGTCCGCCGGCGGTCAGCGGGTCATGCGCCGCCCATGCGGTAGCGCAGCACCGTCACCATCAGCACCACGATAAACGCATCCATCAGGATGGCCGCGAGCATGGCCAGCACCATGTTGGGGGCGGGCGGGTCCCCCTCTCCCTTGTTGTACCGGCGAGACATGCCCGCCAGCATGCCTTCGATGGTCCACAGGCCGATGATCAGGGTGAGCTTTCCATGAAACCATCCCTGCTTCATGATGCCCATGCCGTACTTCTCCGTGATCATCCAGATACCGGTGGCCAGCGCCAGCGACTGCGCGGGGATGGACAGTTTCAAAAACAGTCCGCGCTGGAATTTCGCCCATGCTTCATCGGGTTTCCGGACCTGTGAAATCTGCACGAAAAACGCGGAGGCGTGTCCCACGAACGCCCCGATCCAGACGATATCAAAGAAGATGTGAAGGCCACGGAGCAGGTTGTAATCCATGATCATTCCCTCGGTGCGGTCAGGCAGAGGCGCGTATTATAAACTTGGACGCCGCCAAATTCACCAGCGCTGGCGGCGCAGGACAACCGCTGGAGCGCGGGTTCAAATCCGGCGCCCAGGTATTCCCGCAGTTCATCGTCCGCGATGACGGCGCCGGTTTTTTCCTCGCGCAGGACTTTCAACAGGGAATCGGGCCCCAGCGCGGCGGCGCGGGTCAGGGCCGCGCCGCGTTTTTCCGCGGAGGGGTAGACCCGCGGCGGCGCCAGCGTCAGCCTGGAACCGCCGGATCGCGCCGCCAGCAATGACAGGCGCGGCCCAGCCAGAATGGCGCCGCCGGGTGCGGTTTCGTGGGCCGCATCCACGGCCTGACGCGCGTCATCTGTCAGGTGAACCGGCGCCCGCGCTTCCCGGCTGCTCTGGATGGCCAGGCTCCATTGCTGAATGGTGGTGGGCGCGCCCAGCACGGCCACCACGGCGGCGACAATCCACGGCGGCGCGGTGATGACGGAGCCGGGCCAGCGCATGGGCTGCATGACCAGCAACAGCACGGGAATCATCATTCCGAAACCCGGACGGTGGGCGCCCGGCAGCGGAAAGGCGGCGGTGATGAGCGCGACCACTATCCAGACGCCCAGAAACTGCACCCGGCGGAAGCTGGCGTTGGCGATCAGCGGCAACAGCGCCGCCAGCAGGGGCGCGCCCAGTTGCGCCAGGACCAGGAACGCCGGGGGGGACTCTCCGCCCTGGGGTGAAAACCACACCACCGCGGCGTCGCCGCCATGGGAAAAATAATGGTGCAGCGCGGGGAGCGCCGCCAGCGCCATGCCGCCCGTGCGGGTGATGCGCCAGATGCGATCGGTGCGGTCCAGGCCGAATCCGAATGACCACGCGAGCATGACCAGCACCCATTGCAGCAACGCGATGGGAAATATCCAGGACACCAGAAAGACGCCGATGCAGGCGAAGATCATGGCGCCCGCCCGCTCCAGTTCCATGCTGGAATAGGACCAGCACATGGCGAAGGTGAACACGCCCGCGGCGAGCGGCAAATCGGCGCCCCAGATCATCATCAGGCTGGGCGCGTATTCGGCGATGGCGTGATCGGCTCCCGCGCCCACGCCGGTCCACTCCAGGAAAACCCCAAATCCGCTGGCGGCGCAGGCCATGGCCGGGACCAGCCACGGGCGTCCGATGGTGTAATTGAAGGTGCGCGCCGCGTGGAACAGGGATGCGCACAGCACCAGCACGCCAATCACCCGCAGCAGAATCACCGCGCCCAGGGTGGTGGAAGTCAGGCGTCCCGCCAGCAGCCAGACGGGCTGGAAAAATCCGCCGCCGCCAGGGCCGAACTGATCGGAAAACGAATGGGCGCCCGCGACAGCCTGGGACAGCCCCTGCGCCAGCCAGAAGGCCATGCCATCGGCGCGCGGGCCCGCGGCGCCGGAAAAGGTTCCGCCGTCAATCCGGCCGGTGAAGAGCGGGATGGAAAAAAACACGGCGGCGGTGAGCGAGGTGATCCAGAACCCGGGCGAGCGAAGCGCGATCCACAGTGAATTGATCGCTGGAGACAGCGGCGTTTCCGACAGGTAGGGCTGGATGCTTTTCATTGGCGCGGACCGTATCCCCATTGAAATACCATGGCAAGAAGTTGATAAGACTGGCGCCCGGATCACCATGACGGATTTCCGCTCTGGATTTTTTCAAGCCATGATCCGCCATGGCGTCCCCCGGATAGAGGGGAGAAAACGCCCCGCTCTCGCGTCTCGCGGCGGACCGGGGTAAAACCGGGCGCCTGTCAGGATCAACACCGGAATCGGGACTGGAACATGAAGAACAAACGCCTGGATGAGTGGAAATCAACCACCTACGAAGCCTTCCGCAAAAAGGGGGGAGAGCGCTTTGAACAGTTCAAAACCGCGGCGGATATCCCGGTTGAACCGGTTTTCGCCCCTGAACAGCCGGATGATGTCTACCATGAAAAACTGGGCTTTCCGGGCGAGTATCCCTTCACGCGCGGGGTGTACCCCAACATGTACCGGGGCCGCTTCTGGACGATGCGGCAATACGCCGGATTCGGCTCTGCCGCCGAGACCAACGAACGCTTCCATTTTCTGTTGAAACAGGGGCAGACCGGCCTTTCGGTCGCCTTCGATTTGCCGACGCAGATGGGATACGACCCCGACGCGCCGCAGGCCCAGGGCGAAGTGGGCAAGGTGGGCGTGTCCATCGCCACGCTGGACGACATGCGCACCCTGCTCAAGGGGATTCCGCTGGATCAGGTCTCGACCTCCATGACCATCAACGCCACGGCGGCCACGCTGCTGGCGTTTTACGCCGCGGTGGCGGAGGAAAACGGCGTGCCGGTTTCGAAGATCGAAGGCACCGTGCAAAACGATATTCTCAAGGAATACATGGCGCGGGGGACCTATATCTATCCCCCCGCGCCTTCGATGCGGTTGATCACCAACCTGTTTTCCTGGTGCAGGGAGCAAGCGCCGCAATGGAACACCATTTCCATCTCCGGCTACCATATCCGCGAGGCCGGCTGCGACGCCGTGCAGGAGGTCGCGTTCACGCTCGCCGATGGAATCGCCTACGTCGAGGCCGCCATCCGGGCGGGTCTGGATGTGGATGAATTCGCCGGACGCCTGTCCTTTTTCTTCAACGGGCACAACAACTTCATGGAAGAAGTGGCCAAGTTCCGCGCCGCCCGCCGCATGTGGGCGAAGATCATGAAGGATCGCTTCGGCGCGAAGAAGGACAACTCTCTCAAGCTGCGTTTCCACACCCAGACGGCGGGTTCCATGCTGACCGCGCAGCAGCCGATCAACAATATCGTGCGCGTGGCCATTCAGGCCCTCGCCGCGGTGATGGGCGGAACCCAGTCGCTGCACACCAACTCCTACGACGAGGCCCTCTCCCTGCCCACCGAACAGGCGGCGGCGGTGGCGCTGCGCACCCAGCAGATCATCGCCCACGAATCCGGCGCCGCGGATAGCTGCGATCCGCTGGGCGGTTCGTGGATGGTCGAAAAACTGACCAGCGAAATCGAGGACCGCGCCTGGGAGTACATCCGCCGCATTGATGACATGGGCGGCATGGTGGAGGCCATCTCCAGCGGCTACCCGCAGCGGGAAATCCAGGAACGCGCCTACCAGTGGAACCGGGAGGTGGAGTCCGGTTTGCGTGTGGTGGTGGGCGTGAACCGTTTCCAGACTCCAGAGCCGCCGCCCCGCGATATCCTGCGGGTGCGCGAGGAGGTGGAGCGCGAACAGCTTGAGCGGTTGCGCGCTTTCAAATCCAGGCGCTCCGCGGCGGACGCGGCCGCCGCCCTGGCGTCGCTGAAAATCTGCGCGCAGGGAACGGACAATCTGATGGGGCCGGTTTTCCATGCGGTCAAAACCGGGGCCACCCTGGGCGAGATCGCCAATGTTCTGCGCTCGGTGTTTGGCGAATACCGGGAAGTCAAGACGATCTGAGACGCGGCCTTCAAGCCGCCGCCCAGGCTTCCGGCGGGTTCAGGTTCACAGGACGGAACAAGGGTTGCTCCGGCGCGGAACAAACCGGACATTTCCTCTGGACACCTGTTGACGCGGTGCGTTACAAGCAGAGGGACGCCGGCGATTCGCCACCTGCTGGCGCAAGGATGAACGCCGATGAAACATCCGACCCTTCCGGTCAACGCCGCGGGTTTTCCGCGCCCGGTTGGACTGTACGATCCGCGGTTTGAGCACGACGCCTGCGGCGTTGCGCTGGTCGCCCAGTTGTCGGGCGAGGCCAACCACGCCGTGGTGGAAAACGCCATCCAGGCGCTGACCAACCTGGAGCACCGCGGCGCGATCGGCGGCGACGCCAAGACCGGAGACGGCGCCGGGGTGATGGTCCGTCTGCCCGACGCCTTCCTGCGCCGCATCTGTTCCGATGAAGGGCTGCTCTTGCCGCCCCCGGGCGAATACGCCGCCGGGATTGTCTTCTTGCCCACGCAGGAATTTGTCGCCGCACGGTGCGCGCGCGCGCTGGAAGGCGCGGTTGCGGCGGAAGGCTGCGAGGTCCTGTGGTGGCGCGACACCCCCATCAGCGAGGACGCGGTTGGCGCGCAGGCCCAGCGCACCATGCCGCGCATCCGCCATGTGATCATCTCGCGCGGCAAGGTCCCCGCCGAAGCCTTTGAGCGCAAGCTCTACGTCATCCGCCGGCTGGCGGAGAAAGCCGCCGCCGGTTTCGAGGATGTGGACGCCAGTCAGTTCTACGTGTGCAGCCTGTCTTCCCGCACCATGGTGTACAAGGGGCTGATGAGCGCGAGTCAGCTCAACACCTTTTACCCCGATCTGATGGCCGCGGATTTCAGCAGTCCCTTCGCCCTGGTGCACCAGCGGTACAGCACCAACACCCTGCCCATGTGGGCGCTCGCCCAGCCGTTCCGCTTCGTCGCCCACAACGGCGAGATCAACGCCCTGCGCGGCAACATCAACCGCATGAAAGCCCGTGAGGCGGCGCTGCATTCCGGGCTGCTGGGCGCGGACATCGAAAAACTCAAGCCCGTCATCCAGGAATGGGGAAGCGATTCCGCCATTTTCGACAACGTGCTGGAACTGCTGACCGCCGCCGGGCGATCTCTGCCCCATGCGCTGATGATGATGGTCCCCGAGCCCTGGGGCGAGAAATACGCCATGAGCGCCGACCGCCGGGCCTTCTACGAATACCATTCCGCGATGATGGAGCCGTGGGACGGCCCCGCCGCGATGATGTTCGCCGACGGCCGGTATGTCGGCGCGACGCTGGATCGCAATGGTCTGCGGCCCGCCCGCTACACCGTCACCTCCGACGGCATGATCGTGGTCGCCAGCGAGACGGGGGTGCTGGACCTTCAGCCCGAGCGGATCGTCCGGCGCGGGCGGTTGGCCCCCGGGCGCATGCTGCTGATTGACCTGCACGAAAAACGCATCGTCCCCAATTCGGAGCTGAAGTCGCGGGTGTCGCGGCAGAAGCCCTACCGCCACTGGCTGCAGCAGAACCGCGTGGACCTGAAGGGCCTTTTCCAGCCCGGGGTGGAGCCCCGCGAACCGGATGACCAGTTGTTGCGCGCGCAACACCTCTTCGGATACACGGCGGAGGATATCACCGACATCATCCTGCCCATGGCGTCGAAAGGGCAGGAGCCGGTCGGCTCCATGGGCAACGATGTCAACCTCCCCGTGCTCTCGGAGCGGCCGCAACTGCTGTTTTCCTACTTCAAGCAGAACTTCGCCCAGGTGACCAACCCGCCGATTGATCCGCTGCGCGAGGAACTGGTCATGTCGCTGGCGAACTGGGCTGGACACGAGCGCAACCTGCTGGAGGAAACCCCGGAACATTGCCGCATGCTGCGGCTCAACCAGCCCATCCTGACGCCGGCCGACATGCGGCGGCTCCGCAATTCCCGGCTGCCCGAACTGGCGGACCGGGATATCCCCATGCTGTTCGATTCGCGCGGCGGCGGCGCGGCCCTGCGCGAGGCGCTGGAACGCATGTGCGCCATGGCCGTGGAGGCCATTGAAAACGGCGCGCACCTGCTGCTGCTGACCGACCGGGACGCCGGACCCGATCAGGCGCCCATCCCCTCGCTGCTGGCGGTGTCGGCGCTGCACCAGCACCTGATCCGCAAGGGCCTGCGCCACCGTGCGGGCGTCATGGCGGAGTGCGGCGACGCGCGCGAGGTCATGCATTTCGCGCTGCTCATCGGTTTCGGCGCCAATGGCGTGTGTCCGCGGGTGGCCATCGCCACCATCCGCGCGCTGGCGGAAGACGGCCTGATCGAAGGGATGGATGATCCCGAGGAGGCGCTTGATCTGTACATCACCGCGATCCGCAAGGGCTTGCTCAAGACCTTCAGCCGCATGGGCATTTCGACCCTGCAGAGCTTCGCGGGATCGCAGATCTTTGAAGCCATCGGACTGGATCGCAACCTGGTGCGCGAGCATTTCGCCGGGTCGGTTTCGCGTCTCGGCGGAATTGGTCTGGAAGAACTGGCGCGCGAGGTCGAGTTGCGAAGGCTGCGCGCATGGCCGGAACACGGCGATCCGGACCCGCTGCTGGATCCGGGCGGCGTGTATCACCTCCGCCTCGGCGGCGAAAAGCACGGCTGGACGCCGGATGTGGTCTACAAGCTGCAACAGGCCGTGCGCACCAATGATTACGCGGTCTTCAAGGAATATTCCGCCCTCGTGGATGACCAGTCGCGCGATCGCAAGACCCTGCGCGGCCTGTTGAAGTTCCGCCCCGCGCAGGCGATTCCCCTGGACGAGGTGGAGCCGGTGGAAAATATCGTCCGGCGATTCGTCACCGCGGCGATGTCCTATGGCTCCATCAGCCTGGAAACCCACGAAACCATCGCGCTGGCGCTGAACCGCATCGGCGGCCGCAGCAATTCCGGCGAGGGCGGCGAGGATCCCACCCGCTACCATCCGGCGCCCGATGGTTCGAGCCGCCGCTCCTCCATCAAGCAGGTGGCGTCGGGACGCTTCGGCGTGACCACGGAATACCTGATCAACGCCGATGAACTGCAGATCAAGATGGCCCAGGGCGCCAAGCCGGGGGAGGGCGGACAGCTTCCCGGCCACAAGGTCACGGAAGATATCGCGCGGGTGCGCCACACCACGCCCTTCGTCACGCTGATCTCGCCGCCGCCGCACCACGACATTTACTCCATCGAGGATTTGGCGCAGCTCATCCACGATCTCAAGACGGTCAATCCGCGGGCTTTCGTCAGCGTCAAACTGGTGTCGGAAGCCGGCGTGGGCACCATCGCTTCCGGCGTCGCCAAGGCCAACGCCGATCTGGTGCTGATCTCCGGCCACGACGGCGGCACCGGCGCCTCGCCATGGACCTCGATCATGCATACCGGCACGCCATGGGAGTTGGGCCTGGCGGAAGCCCATCAGTCGCTGATCCACAACGGCCTGCGCGATCGCATCCGCGTGCAGACCGACGGCCAGCTCCGCACCGGCCGCGATCTGGCCATCGCCGCGCTGCTGGGCGCCGAGGAGTTCGGTTTCGGCACGGCGATTCTGGTCGCGCTGGGCTGCATCATGATGCGCAAATGCCACCTCAACACCTGTCCGGTCGGCGTGGCCACGCAGGACCCGGAACTGCGCAAGCGCTTCACCGGACTGCCCGTCCACGCGGAACGGTTTCTCCTCTTCATCGCCGCTGAAATGCGCGAACACATGGCCCGCCTGGGTTTCCGCACGGTGGAGGAAATGGTGGGGCGGGTGGACCATCTCATGTACTCCCCGCCGGAGGATCACTGGAAGGCCAGGAGTCTGGACCTGGCGCCGCTGCTGATCCCCCTTCATCCGGGCGAGGGACGCGCCATCCACTGCACGCGAAAGGAGCCATCCCCAGCGGCCGCCCCGCTGGATGAAGACCTGATCGCCAGCGCGAAACCGGCCCTGGATCATCGCACGCCGGTGCGCATCCAGCGGCCCGTGCGCAACGTCCACCGCGCGGTGGGCGGGCGCCTGAGCGGGGAGATCGCCCGGCGCTACGGCGCCAAGGGCCTGCCGCCGGAGACCATCCGCGTGTCGCTGCGCGGCTCCGCGGGCCAGAGCCTGGGCGCTTTCCTGATGCCCGGCGTGTTCATCGAGGTCGAGGGAGACGCCAATGACTACGTGGGCAAGGGCATGTGCGGCGGACGCATCGCCATTCGCCCGCCCAGCGAGTCCCGGGTGATCTCGCACGAGGCCATCATCGCCGGAAACACCGCCCTCTACGGGGCCACCGGCGGCGAACTGTACCTGTGCGGCGGCGCGGGCATGCGTTTCGCCGTGCGCAACAGCGGCGCGCGCGCGGTTGTCGAGGGCCTGGGTGATCACGGTTGCGAATACATGACCGGCGGCATGGTCGTGGTGCTGGGCGAAACCGGCTACAACTTCGCGGCGGGAATGAGCGGCGGCGTGGCCTACGTCTATGACGAGACGGAGATGTTCGACACCCGCTGCAACCTCGACACCGTGGACCTGGAGACGGTCTGGACCCGGCAGGATCAGGAGACCCTCCGCCGCATGCTGGAAAACCATCACCAGTTCACCGGCAGCAAACGCGCGGCCAATATCCTGAACAACTGGGAAACCCATCTGCCGCGTTTCGTGAAGGTCATGCCCATCGAATACAGGAAGGTCATGGAGCGCATGAAGATGCAGGAAGAATTTGAAGCCTCCGCCGTCTCCGCCACCGAAGAGGTCTTCCATGGCTAAACCCACGGGATTCATGGAGTTCACCCGCGAGGACCCGCCCAAACGTCCGGTCGAGGAGCGCATCCGCGACTTCCGCGAATTCGAGGGATACCTGCCGCACGGCCGGCTGATTCAGCAGGCGTCCCGCTGCATGGACTGCGGCGTGCCCTTTTGCCACGCCCACGGTTGCCCCACGGAAAACCGCATTCCCGAATGGATTGATCAGGTCCGCATGGAACGCTGGCGGGATGCGCTGGACCTGCTCCATTCCACCGACAACTTCCCCGAGTTCACCGGGCGCGTCTGCCCGGCGCCCTGCGAAAACGCCTGCACGCTGGGCATCAACCAGCCCGCCGTGACCATCCGCCACATCGAATTGCAGATCATCGAACGCGGATGGCGCGAGGGATGGGTCACGCCGCGCCCCGCCGGCGAACACACGGGCCTGAAGGCGGCGGTGGTGGGTTCGGGGCCCGCGGGTCTCGCCTGCGCGCAGGAACTGGCGCGGCGCGGCCATGCGGTGACCGTCTTCGAGCGGGATGATCGCGTCGGCGGGCTGCTGCGCTACGGCATCCCGGATTTCAAGCTGGAGAAACATGTCATTGATCGCCGCCTGCGGCAGATGGAAGCCGAAGGCGTGGTGTTTGAAACCGGCGTGGATGTGGGCGTGGATTTGTCCTCGCGCTACCTGATGCGCAGTTTCGACGCGGTGGCCCTGACCATCGGCGCCATGATTCCGCGCCCGGTGGATGCCGCGGGGCGCGCGCTGGCGGGCGTCCACTACGCCATGGAATACCTGACCCAGCAGAACCGGCGCACCGCCGGCGATCGCGAACCTCCGTCCGGAATCATCAACGCCGCCGGCAAGCGCGTGGTGGTGATCGGCGGCGGCGACACCGGTTCGGACTGCATCGGCACGGCTCACCGGCAGGGCGCCGCGTCCGTGTCGCAACTGGAGATTTTGCCCCGTCCGCCGGACAGCCGCGCGCCGGACAATCCCTGGCCCACCTGGGCGAAGGTGCTGCGCGCCTCCCATTCCCACGAGGAGGGCTGCGAGCGCTACTGGAATATCTCCACGAAGGAATTTCTCGGGGAGAATGGCCAGGTGACGGCGCTGCGGTGCGCGCGCGTGGAGTGGACGCCATCCGCCGGCGGCCGCATGGAACTGAAGGATGTTCCCGGCGGCGAACTGATCCTGCCCGCGGATCTGGTGCTGATCGCGGCGGGTTTCACGGGTCCCGCGCTGGGAAGCCTGCGCCAGGAGTTGAATCTCGCGCTTTCGCCCGGCGGGACCGTGCGGGTGGACAGCCAGATGATGACCAGCACGCCGGGGGTTTTCGCCGCCGGAGACTGCGTGATCGGCGCTTCGCTGGTGGTGCGCGCCCTGCACCAGGGCCGCGTGATGGGACAGCGCATGCATGACTGGCTGCTGCGGCAGGATTCGCGTTCCGCGGCGGCGGAATAGGATTTCACCGGCAATCGGGTCCGCAGCGCCATGGAAGGCCATTCCGCGGCGGCGTTTCCACGGCCGGCTGGACGGACCAGGCGCGATGCCTCATCATTCTCCCGTTTTCAGCCGGAGAATAACCATGAGACTGATTGGCGTCATCATCCTTGCGGCGGCGTGTTGGGCCCCTGTTTCCGCGCTCGCCGGTAAATCGGCCTGCGTCAGGGCCTGTGACAAAAGCCGGGCGGCCTGCAAATGCAAGGCGAAAGACGAGGCATGCCGCGCTGCTTGCGAGGACGCGCGGTTGACCTGCCGCAAGACCTGCGAGGACAAGGCGTCGAACTGCAAATCCGCCTGTTCCAACACCTCCAGCAAATGTCTGGTGGCCGCCAGCAGCGACGCCCGCCGCGCCGCCTGCGAAAAGCAGGAAGCCTCCTGTGTCAAAGGTTGCGACTGAAGCCCGTTGTCCAGGTCCAGCGCGGCGGGAGGTGTTCACCCGCGCCCTGGGACGGATTCGCCCGCTTCAGCATCCGGTTCCCGCGGCAGGGAAAAGCGGCGCTCACCGTGGAAAGGCGGCGGCGCCGTTTCGCGCATTCGATTGTGGAGTCATGCGGGCGGAAGCGGATCAAGCGTCCAGATCGGCCTGGGACAGGCCCACCCGGTCAAACTCCTGTTGCAGGTATTCGGCGGCGCGGTGGGCGATGTACTCCACCACGTTCATTTCGCCGGGAGTGAAGCTGTCGTTGGCCTTCTTGTTGATCAGTTCAAGCGCGCCGTACACCCGTTCCTGGTTCTTGAGCGGCACGCACAGGATGGAGCGGGTCTTGAAATTCAGCTTCTTGGATATCTCGGCGTAGAACCGGGGGTCGCGGTTCACATCGCTGATGGCCAGCGACACGCCGTGCATCACCGAGAATCCGACGATGCCCATGCCATAGGGCACGCGCAGCTTCAGCAGTTCGTTCTTCGCCGGACCGGACGCCGTTTCAAAATACATGTCCAGCCGGTTGATGTCCGACAGGATGATGGATGCCGCCTCGCAATGGACGTATTTCTCGGCCAGGTTCATGAACCCTTCCAGCACCGCCTTCTGCGGGCTTCCGCTGGCGATTTCATTGGTGGCCTCGAACAGATCGGCGAGGGCGGCGTCCACGTCAATATCCCGGACGGGCGCCTGGCGGGCCATGGACGGCGCCTGCACATGGGGGGCGCGCATGACTTCCATGGGCGTGTCGGGCATCTGCATGGCCGCGACGCGCAGGATGCTCTCCTTCGACGGGGCTGGGTGCGCCGGGGCGTGCTGCGCCGGAACCGCGGCGGCCTTCAGCACCTCCCCCTGCAGTTCACGGATGCGGAAGACCCGGCCTGATTTGGAATCCGAGACGTTGATGGAGCCGTCCTGCTGGATGTCTATCAGCAGGTTCTGGACGGAAACCCCCGACTTGCCATAGGTGGAAAGCCCTGCCTGGAGCGCGTTCAGCCAGTTGTCGGACTGGAGCCGGATGGTGACGTCATTGCCGGCGGCGTCGCTCTGCGGCATGAAAACTTCAAACACGGCCATGGGTAGCCCTCCAGGTGCGTGGCGCAGGTTGGGGATTGTGCCAGTTGAAACCAGACGCGAACGTAACCACCGGGTGAAATCCAAGTCAAGGACTGGCCCGGTGCGTGGTGCGGAAATCCCCCCAGCGGCTTCGCCAGGCGAAAAAGTGGGGGAGAGAAGAACCGCGCGGGTGACATGCGCTGGAACCGCTCCAAACAAAACAGCGGGCTCCGCCGGGAGCCCGCCGCCGCGTGATTGGCCGGGGAACTTACGCCGCGATGGCGCAGAACTGCTCGTAATCAATCAGTTCGCGGATTTCCGGATTGTCGCCGCAGACCTTGCAATGGGCGTCCCGCCGCAGTTTCATCTCGCGGAACTTCATGTTCAGCGCGTCGAACATCAGCAGGCGGCCCGAGAGCACGTTGCCCTTGCCCAGGATGATCTTGATCGCCTCCATCGCCTGGATGCTGCCCACAATGCCCGGGAGCACGCCCAGCACGCCCGCTTCCGAACAGGAAGGAACCATGCCCGGAGGCGGCGGTTCCGGATACAGGCAGCGATAGCACGGGCCATCCTGGTAATTGTACACGGTCGCCTGCCCCTCGAAACGGAAGATCGATCCGTGGACATTGGGCTTGCCCAGCATCACGCAGGCGTCGTTGATCAGGTAGCGCGTGGGAAAATTGTCGGTGCCGTCCACCACGATGTCGAATTTCTCGAAAATCCCCATCACGTTCTGGCTCGACAGGCGATCCTGATAGGGAATGATATTGACATCGGGGTTCAGGCCCTTGAGACGCTTGGCCGCCGATTCCACCTTCGGAACATTGATCATGTCGGTGGAGTGCAGAATCTGGCGCTGCAGGTTGGATGCGTCCACCACGTCCGGATCGATCACGCCCAGCGTGCCAACGCCCGCCGCGGCCAGGTAGAGGGCGGCGGGACTTCCCAGCCCGCCCGCGCCGACCAGCAGCACCTTGGCGTCGAGCAGTTTTTTCTGGCCGGTTTCGCCCACCTCGGGGAGCATGATGTGACGGCTGTAACGGTCGCGCTGGTCCGCGCTGAGTTCGCGCTCCTGCGCGATGGGCAGGTTGTGGCGCTTCCAGCCGTTGAAGCCGGTATCCAGGGACGACACGTTGGTATAGCCCATCAAGGCCAGCGACTGGGCGGCCAGCGCCGAGCGGTTGCCGCCCGCGCAGTACAGCACCACGTGCTTGTCGCGCGCGGGAACATGCTCCTCGATGCGCAGTTCCAGAAAACCGCGGGCGATATGAACAGAGTGGGGGATGAACCCGGCGCGGCGTTCATCTTTTTCACGCACGTCAATAATGACCACCTCGCCATGTTCGGCCTTGGGAACCAGTTCATGAACCTGGTCAGCGGTGACTTCCCTGACGGCCTTGCGGGCGCGGCTGATCAACTCCTGGGACGAAACGGACATGGTGATTTCTCCTCGAAAACCAGTAACGGTTCAGAATTAAACCTGCGAACGGCGGCTGTCAAATACCGCTTATTCCCATCGGAAATGGTTATAATCACAACTGGTTCGCCTGGCAAGGGGATTTTGCCCGTCTGGAATCCATTCCCGGGGGAAGGTGTCCGCCTGCATTCATCCACCAGTCCACGGCCCAGCCAGACAGCGCCGGGGCGAGGTGAGCAAGCGGAAAAGGCAGGCCGGTTCGCGGGCGCATATTACGCCGCACCCTATTGCCGTGGAGAGGCGGTTCCGGCGGCGGATGCGGGGGCCGCCGGCGGCAGCAAGGCGCCCTGATCCTCGCAGGCCCAGCCGCAGGATGTGCGTTCTTCCGCCATTTCCAGCGCCCAGCGTTTCATCGGTGAGTCCAGCCGCTCCTGCCGCAAGGTCCGCACGCCCTGGCAGGCGAGACCCCGCCGCGCCGGCGCTGCCCCGAAAAGCAGCACGGTCCCCGCCGCGCGCGCCAGTTCCAGCGAGTCCGGCGGCAGGCCGGCCAGCGCGGACAATCCCGCATGGCCGCGCATGGGCGTGAAGAGGCGCATCTGGTCGCGGGCGTGGTCGCGGGCGTTCTCGATCCATCCCTGCCAAGCGTACTGGAAGGGCCATGCGGCGAGCGTCTCCTCTTCCAGTCCGGCATGGCGGAGCGCGGACTGGGCTCCATCCGCCGGGGTCATGGCGCCGCAGGGCTCGACCATGGCGCTCATGCGGCGCATGATATCGGAAAACAGTTTTTCCGCGCCCGCCGCACGGGCGTCGCGGGACGCCGCCGCGAGCAGCAACAGCAGCATGCGGGGGCCGTAGCCGCGCAGCGTGCAGGCGTTTTCCTCCAGCCGGGCGGGACGGATGAAATCCAGCCAGTCCAGGCCATCGGCCACCGGTGAAGGCGGAATATCCCCGCGGTTCAGCAATCCCTTCTCGTGCAGGGCGCGGATGTAGTCCGCGATGGGTTTGACCTCGTCCTCCACCACCGTGTGCTTCCAGCCCGCGCAGGCGTCTCCCGGTTTCGGCGTGAGCGCCGCGCGCAACACATCCGGCATGGCGGGACGCCAGTCCGGCGTTCGCGCGCGATCTTCGCGGAGGCGATCCCAGGCCGCGCGCAAATGCGCGCCCGCCATGAGCAGCCAGGCCCCGTGCAGCGCGGCCCCGGGCGCGACGCCGCTCTCCCCCCTGCCCAGCGCCGCGAAGCGCGTCCCCAGCGTTCCGAACAGGCTGGCGGTTTCGCGGATAACCGCCGGTTCGGCCTTCAGCGGCGGCAGGGGGTAGCGCTCCAGAAACAGATCGGCGGGAGACACCGTGACTCCCGGTGTCTGGATCATCAGCCAGCGGTATTCTTCTTCCGGCGTTTGCGGATCGCGCAGCCACCACACCGCGCCCGAAGCCAGCATCAGCATCCCCGCCGCCGCCGCCCGGCGGATTTTCGCCCGGGGTGAAAACGGACGGAAGTGATGCAAACCCAGCGCCAGCGCCGCCCAGGCCAGAATCACCACCCGGACCCCATCCCCCTTCACCAGGACAAAATCCGCCGCCGCCATGCCGGAAAGCACGGTCAGGGACAATTCCAGGGCCAGGCCCGCCATCCCCGCCACCCATCCCGCCATCCCCGGAGGCCAGTTCCCGCCCACACCCCACGCCGCCACGCGCAGCACGATGATCACGCATGGGACCACCGCGCCATCCAGCAGGCGGGAGGATTCATCCATCGCGCTCCAGCGGCGCAACAGCGGTGCGAAAATTCCCCCGCCGTCCACGGAGGTGGATGACAGGACGGCGATGATCAACCACTCCAGGATCGCCGCGTTCCAGCGCAGCATTCCCGCCGCCAGCGCCCGCCGGCTCACGTGGTTCCGTCCGGGCCGCCGCGCGCTTTCAGGTGGTCATGCCCGCCCAGGGTTTCCCACTCCGGACGGCGGCGGCCATGGTGAAGAACCATGATGGACGAATCGCCTTCCGTGAATGCGCCGATGACGGTCAGCGGCGCCGGACCGGGCCATTGCGTCAGATCAAAATCCGGCGGCAGGGCGCACAGCAGTTCGTAGTCGTCTCCGCCGATCAGCGCGCACCGCCGCGCCCGTTCGTCTCCGCCCGCGCGGATGAGCGCCGGATCAACGGGCAGCCGTTCCGCATCCACCCGCGCGCCGGCATCCGACGCGGCGCACAGATGGTGAAGGTCCTGCAGCAAACCATCGGAGAGATCAATCGCCGCGCGCACGCCCATTTTCACCAGCGTCTGGCCTTCCTTCAGCCGGACCGGGGGACGCCAAAACCGCGCCGCCAATTCCGGCGGGGTCACCACCGGCGAGGGGGCGGCGCCGGACAACTCCTCCAGCACGTAGCGGGAGGCGCCGATGGAGCCCGTCACGGCGATGCGATCGCCGGGCCGCGCGGCGGAGCGCAGCATCACGCCCCCGGGCAGGCGTTGGCCCAACACGCTCATGGTCAGCGTCACTCCGGAACGGGAGGCGGAAATATTGCCGCCCGCCAGCGCCAGACCGGCGGCCGCAAGCCCCTGGATCACGCCGTCAATCAGTCCATCCATGACGGATTCATCCAGTCCGCGCGGAATCCCCAGCGACCAGAAGAGCGCCGCCGCCTCGCCGCCCATCGCGGAGATGTCGGATACGGCCGCGGCCACGGCGCGGAATCCCACGTCCGCGGGGTCCGACCAGGCGAAGCGGAAATGAATGTCTTCGTGAGCGGCGTCGGTGGTGACCAGAACGTCCCGGTCGAAGCGGAGGATGGCGCAGTCATCGCCGATGCCGGTCAGGACATGATCCGATTGCAATGCGGCGGCGCGCCGGCGGATGCGCTCAATCCAGTCAAATTCTCCCACGCAGGAAGGCAAGACAGGCGCTCCTCAACCGGAAGGATGGTTCAGCCCTGCGGGCCGGCCAGGGGCAGCACGATGGAGAATTTGCTGCCTTTTTCCACCTGGGATTCCACCTCGATTTCGCCGCCATGGGCGCGCACGATGCCGCGCGCCAGCACCAGCCCCAGGCCGGCGCCGCCATGCTCGCGCGTGGTCGAACTGTCGGCCTGGTAGAAGGCTTCAAAAATGTGGGGAATGTCTTCCTCGCGGATGCCCACTCCCTGATCTTCCACCGTCACCACGGCGGAATCGTGGCTCTGCTTCAGGAAGGGATGGCTGAAGCCGCCCTGCGATGAAGCGCCCGCGGATTTGCGTGCGGCAATCGTCACGCGGATTTTTCCGCCATTGCGGGAAAACTTGACCGCGTTGTCCAGGATGAAGGTGATGGCCTCGGTCATGCGCCGGCGATCCGCGGACAGCGGCGGGATGGATTCCGGCAGGACCATTTCGATTTCAATGCGTTTCTCCGCCGCGACGGCCTGCACCCGGTTGACCGCCGCCAGCACCAGGTCCTGCAGCCGGACCGGATCGGTGCTGAATTCCAGCGCCGCGGAGTCGGTGCGGGTGACTTCCAGCAGGCCGTTGATCATCTGCAGCAGCGATTTGCCGCGCGTCAGCACAATCTGCAGGTAGTTGCGTTGCTCGTCGTTGAGCGGACCCGCGACGCCCTCGGTCAACAGTTCGCTGTAGCCCATGATGGAGGTGAGCGGGGTCTTCAACTCGTGGCTCACCGTGGAGAGAAAACTCGACTTGGCCCGGTCCAGTTCCGCCAGGCGCAGGTACGCCTGTTTCAGTTCCCGGGTTTTGCGGTCCACCTCCGCGTGCGAGGCCGCCATGGTGTCCAGGTGCATGGTCTGGGTCATGGCGCTTTTCGCCGACTGGAACAGGATATTCTCGAACGCCTGGGCGATGACCTTGCCAAGTTGGTCCACCGGCTGGCTGAGCCGATCGCTTTTGGCGTAGGGGCCAATCACCACCGTGCCGACCAGATCGCCGTTCAACTCCACCGGAAAATAATGAGCGGCTTCCTCGCCGGCGCCCGGGGAGACGCGCGAATCCGGCAGGCTGGTGTCGGCGAAAGGTTCGCCTTCCGCGTCGAGCAGACGGATGGGCACCCCGGCGATGGACTGGAAACAGGCGCATAGCTCGCGCGCCAGATCGGCCTTGATCAGGTCGCGCAGGTGGTAGGACGGCTCCAGCAGGGTTACTGCGGCGGCGTTGTGTCCGTCAGGATTTTGTGGGCGGGCTTCCGGCATTGGGAACCAGACCTTGCGGCGGGCGGTTGGCGAGCACGCTCAAATCAAGGTGTTTGAAGATATTCGCCAGAAATTCCTTCTTCTGGATGCCAAACTTGTTGGAGAACTCGTGTTTCTTCTCCAGGCTGTCGAAAGTCATGGCGAGCAGGCCGAACAGGGTTTCCACCACCCCCAGCCCCTGCAACGCGATCGCCTTGAACACGGGATTGGGGCTTTGCGCCTTGAATTCATCCACCTCGGCGTCGGTCTGGATGTCGGGCAGGTCGCGTTTGTTGAACTGGATGGCGATGGGAATCTCCGCCGGATCCACCCCGTTTTTGCGCAGGTTCTCGACCAGGTTCTTGAAGGCGGCGTGGTTGTTGTCAATCTGGTTGCGCTGGCTGTCCGCGATGAAGGCCACCGCGTCGGCGCCCGCCAGCACCATGCGCCGCGTGGCGTCGTGGATCACCTGTCCCGGAACCGTGTACAGCTTCAGCTTGACCTTCATGCCGCTCGCGGTGTCGAAAAACACCGGCAGCAGGTCAAAAAACAGCGTGCGGTCTTCGTGGGTGTCCAGCGTCATCAGGCGGCCGCGGCATTCCGGATTGACCAGCGTGTGAATCACCTGGAGATTGGTGGTCTTTCCGGACAAGGCGGGGCCGTAATAAACCAGTTTGAGCACCACCTCTCGCTGCGAGATGTTAAACTGCAACTTGCTTCACCCCTTCACGCACCGGGAAGTTTCATTGCGGTGAGGATACCATACCGCCAAAAAAATCAAAGGGGAATCCGCCTGGTCAAGGGCGGATTGGGGCGTCCGGAACGCCCGCGCGTCCGCCGCCGCGATTTCGGGTCAATCCGGAACATCTCCGCCATGCCGCTCCGGGTCTTCGCCCGCCGTGCGCCGGGGTTCCGCGGGCCGCGCATGAATCGCGGCGCCCCGCGCGCGAGCCGGCCTCAACACGACACCGGCTGGCCGGAGCTGATGTCAATCATCCGCTGCAGGGCCGCCCGCGACCAGTGAATATCCCGCGGCGGCACCTTGACCGGATTCACCACTTCGCCCTCGCTCAGCCGGTCCAACACGTACAGCAGATATTGCGGACGGATGCGGTACATGGTCGCGCACAGGCATTGATAGGGCGACAGCGAGGTCACGAATTTTTCGCCCTCGAACTGTTTCTTGAGGCGGTTGACCAGGTGAATCTCCGTGCCGACCGCGAATTTCGACCCGGCGGGCGCCCCCTGGACGGTCTTGATGATGGAGGAGGTCGAGCCCGACTCATCGGCGGCCTGCACCACCTCGAACGCGCATTCCGGATGCACGATGATGCGGATATCCGGAACCTTCGCGCGCCAGAACCGCACATGGTCCACGGTGAACCCCTGGTGGACGCTGCAATGCCCCTTCCACAGAATCACCTTCGCGGCGCGCAACTGCTCCGGCGTGTTGCCGCCGTACTTGAGCCGCGGGTCCCACACCGCCATCTGCTCCAGCGGCACGCCCATGCGGAAGGCCGTGTTGCGCCCCAGGTGCTGGTCCGGGAAAAACAGCAGCCGCTCGCCCCGGCTGAACGCCCAGCGGATGATCTTCTCCGCGTTGGAACTGGTGCAAACCGCTCCGCCATGCCGGCCCACGAAAGATTTCAGGTCCGCGGACGAGTTCATGTAGGTGATGGGAACCGGATGCGCGGCCCCCGCCTCCTCCAGTTCGCCCCAGGCGAGGACGACATCGCGCAGGTTGGCCATATCGGCCATGGTGCAGCCCGCCCGCAGGTCCGGCAGGATGACCGTGGACTGGCCGTTGGTCAGCACATCGGCGCTCTCCGCCATGAAATGGACGCCGCAGAAGATGATATACTTCGGACCGAGCGCGGCGGCGTTCTTCGACAGTTCGTAGGAATCACCGGTGAAATCGGCGAAGCGGATGACATCGTCCTGCTGGTAATGGTGGCCCAGGATGACCAGATCCCGGCCGAACCGGGCCTTGCGCGCGGCGATGCGGCGCAGGACTTCCTCCTCCGGCAGATGCACGTATTCCGGAGGCAGGCCCGTCAGGGCGTCGCGGGCGTGCGCGCCCTCGTGTTCATCGCTGGCGCGCAGCAGGGCTTCGGCGAAGGATTGCCCGCGGGCGGGAGTTGGCGAGGGAGATTCACTCATGCGTTGGGCCTCCGCCCGTGGGCGGGCAGGGACGCGCACAATATAACCGGCGCCGGTTTGCTGGCAATGAAGCCAAAGGGGGATGACGGGCTCCTGCAATCCCATCCGCGCGGCGGTCTCCGGCGGCGCCTGGGGATGCGGCCCATGGGATCGTATCGAAAACCGCCCGAACGGATTTCCGTGGGACGGCGCCCCCTCAATAGCTGTAGGGGACGTACGGGGGACGCGGGGTGTTCACCCATTCCTGGATGGATGGGCGCTTCCAGTTGAACTCCGCATAGTGGCGCACGTGATCCGGGACCTCGTCGCCGTTCAGAATCAGGCGGTGCAGCATGAAGGTCAGGTCCGCGTCCGCCATGGACCAGTTGGCGAACAACTGCGTCTGGCCTTCGCCCACCAGTTGGCCCGCCACGCGCCGCAACTTGTCCGCCGCCGCCCGCGCCTTGTCCGTCAGCGGCGCCTTGGCGCGCTCGAAAAACATGGTCGTGGTCGGACGCTCTTCGCGCAGGGCCAGCAGATCGCTGCGCAACCATGACATGACATGGCGGGCGCGGGCGCGCTCCTGCATATCCGCCGGGAACAGGCGCGGATGGGCCGGCGGCGGGAACACCTCTTCCAGGTATTCGCTGATGGCGCTGGATTCGCTGAGCCAGAATCCGTTGTGGTTCAGCATGGGCACGCGGGCGGTCACTCCGTGTTTCTGAAAAAAACCGGTCGCATTTTCGCGGTCGCCCAGTGAAAGCGTCTGCACCTCGAACGGAACGCCCTTTTCCTTCAGCGCCACCCAGGCGGAAAACACATAGGGGCTGTACCAGAATTTTTCGCCGTACAGGGTCAGTTGATCGGGCATGGCTGAATGCTCCTTCCTGTTGGGTTGCAGTGCGCGGGTCTCCATCCGCTTGTATGACTTTCTCCCATCGCTTGCGCGGCGGCGGGGAAAACGCCGTTTCGCGATGGGATGATCCGGATTGAGCCGGGATTCCCTTTTCCCATCAGGCAAGCAATGCAGAGGGGAAGGCGCGAGGTTCCGGCGTCGCGGCCGCCCGGGTCATGCAATCCGTCCGGCATGGAAATCACGGCCCGGCCGATGGCTGGTACAGCCCCGGCACGATATCGCAGGGGCCGCACCCAGAGCGGGGATGCTCGTTGAAACAGGCCTCGGTGGCCCGGCGCAGCGCAAGCCCGGAAATCGTCTCCGGCGCCGGCGCGATGACGCGGAAAAACGGTTTGCGTCCCTCTTCATAGGTCGAGGGCAATTCCTCGCCCGGACCCGCGCATTCCACCACGTAATCGAGATGCGGGAGCGTCTCGATCTCCTTCTCCGCGGCGGAAAGCCGGGCCTTCACGTCGTTGTAGGCCGCCACCACGCGATCCTGCCGCACGGCGAAACGCCCCGGCGGATAGCGGGTGAGAAAGGCCTCGATGCGATCCATGCGGTCCAGCGGCGTCGGCAACGCGGGCAACTGGGCCAGCAATTCCTGGTGGCTGGACAACATCCGGGCCGTGAAGCTGTCCTCGCTGAGCAGCAAATCAAACTGGCGGCGGAAGGGCGCGGCCAGCATGCGCTCGGCCCTGGCGCCCAGCCGCGGACCCAGGGTGTCCCAGCCGCGGCCCGGCAGCACCACCTGGTTGAGCACTTCCTTCGAGCCCACATGGACCAGCGCCACCTCGGCCTTGAGGCGTCCGCCGCCGGTCAGGCCAATCACCGTGGTGAGCACCGACTCCACGTCCAGGTCGGCGCCGATCAGGGAGACGCATTCGCGATCCGCCCCGCATTTCATGACATCCTGCTTGCGTTTCTCCAGGACGTTGAACACCTGCGAAGGCGGGATCACGGTGAATCCGGGGCGCACCCCCTGAGCGTATTTGCCCAGCATGCGGGCCGCGCCCTGCGCGGTGACGCCCTGCACCCCGGAGGCGATGCGCACCGGGAAAATCGCCACCGATTGCAGGCGATCGCCCTGGGCCGCCGGCGCGGGGGATGGCGCGGGCTTTGCGGCGCCCGTTCCCTGCGCCCACGCCGCGCCCGCCAACAGAAGAATCAGAACCAGCAACCACGCCCGCTTCATGGTTCTCAGAACCGCGTCATGGCGAAGAACGCCGTGATCTTGTCGTTGGTTTCGCGCAACCGCCGGGACAGCGTGCGCACGAAGCTCCACAGGACCTCGTAGGCGAGGTCCTTGTTCATGAAGAGAAGATTGTCGAAGGGCTCCCGCTCGATGGCCCACAGGGTGCAGGCCTCGTGGCAGATGGCGTCGGCGGAGCGCGGCTGGTTGTCAATGATGGCCATCTCGCCGAAGTAGGCGCCATCGCGCAGGATGGTCAGGGCCTCCTCGCCGATGCCCTCGATGTTGCGCGAGATGCGCACCGCCCCGTCCACCACGATGTACAGGGTGAAATCCTGGACGCCCTCGCGGAAGATGACCTCGTTCTTCCGGAATTTGACCTCGCGGATCAGGTCCGCCACCAGTTGAAGCTGGTCATGGGTTAGGTTGGCGAAAAGTTCGATGTTGCGCAGCCGCGCGGTATCCATATGATCGGCCATGATGCCCCCGGCGAGGCCGCAAGCTAACACGCGGTTCCGCTGGAAACAACCCGCATGCCCCCCCGGAGACCCAATGTCCAACCCAGGCAAAGCCAAATCCTCCCGCAAGGCCGCTTCCCCGTTAACCCACCTGGATGAACAGGGCCGCGCCCGCATGGTGGACATCTCCGGCAAGCAACCCACCGCGCGAACCGCCATCGCCGCCGCGGTGGTGCGCATGGGACCGCGGGTGCTGCAGGCCGTCGCCTCTGGCGCGGCCCCCAAGGGCGATGTATTCGCCGCCGCGCGCATCGCCGGCATCATGGCGGCGAAGCGGACCCCCGAACTGATTCCGTTGTGTCACGGCATCGCGCTGTCATCGGTGACCGTGGACTTCATTCCAGACGCGGACAGGGGAGAGATCGCCATCCACGCGCGCGCCACGACGATGGACCGCACGGGGGTGGAGATGGAGGCCATGGCCGCGGCGGCGGTGGCGGCCCTGACCCTGTACGACATGGTGAAGGGCATGGACAAGTCGGTGGAGATCGCCAGCGTGCGCCTGCTCCACAAGGATGGTGGCAAATCAGGGGTTTACCAGCGCCGCACGTGAGACGGGGGGAACGAAGAACCTGTCCGGCGGAGCGGTCAAGCGCGTTCATCCATCGGATTCCCGGGCTTGACCCCATGCCAGGCGCTGGAATGGCTGCTCAGGGGCGGGGGACAAGCTCCAGCACATCAACAGCGCATCAAGGTGTTGGTTCAGGGGCCCAAGGTGGCCATGAATCCCTTGAGTACGATGAATCAACATGTTCTCCGGCATCGGGTCCACGACGGATGTATTTACAATCGTCCGTATAGTTGCGTTCATAGTCAAGGTAGTGATCACAACGCCCATCGCAGTAGCCCGGTTCTTGCCGTGACGCGAACAGAAAACATTCGCCAATCTGCTCAATTCTCTCATAACAGTCATTGCAACATTTGTCGGCGGCCTTCCGGCATTTCTCCGACCAGTTGGTGCGGTCGAAATTCCGGGGAACGGGGTTGGGGGTGCGTTCATTCACATGGGTGCAATGTTCAAACATCCACTCTTCTCCCTGAAAACAGGGGATATACTCGGCGGCGGCGTAAGATTCGGTTTTTCCATCCGGACATTGCACGGTGAGGGTTCCTGGCGCCCGCTTGTGGTAGGAAGGAGCTTCAGTGGATTGCCAGGTCGCCAGATACTCCAGACCATACGGGTCGAGGAAAATCATTTGCACGCGCAGCTTTTGTATCGGATCGTTTCCTGGCGCGGCTTTGCTTTCATATATCAAGCGATTGTGAAAGCTCATTCGATAATGGGTGGGCTCGGCCCAGGCCGCCTGGGTGGGAACATCTGGTGCCCCGATTCCCATTCGATGCTGTAATTGTCCAGCATGGATGAGCCGTCCGCGAGAATGGCCTTGTCCCTCTCTTTATACAGGCATTTTCCCGAATGGTAGGGGATATCCCGGTATAGTTTGACCAGGCAGGAATTGGCCTGCTTCAGCTTTTCCCAGCATTCGGGGAGTAGCAGGTCCACCGACCCCCCGTTAATAACTGATTTAATCTCCCTGGTGCCCGAGGGCGAGGCTTGGGATAAAGGGGGGATTTCGGGTTGAACGCTGGTACATGCGTTCATCACCATGACGGCCAGAATGAGTGGGCATGTCCACCATGTGCGGGAATGTGTGTTCATCTCTGACTCCACGCCAAGCCGATGCTGATGAGCGGTGTTTGATGCAAATCCGTCATGGCGGAATACGGGGCTCCGCAACAAAACAGGAAAAGCATGAACCTGTCCGGCGGAGCGGTCAAGCGGGACCCGAACGCAGTCCGGCGTGATTATTGGCCTGCGTTTTCTGGCGTGCAATTGCCGGGCCAGCGGTTTGGACCGGTGGCTTTCAGCAGGCCGACACAGGATTCGTTCATGCGCCCCACCATGAAAGATTCCCGTTTGCCGCCGGGGCACATGACAGCCAACGAATAGTGTTGTTGATCACCTTTGGTTTCATAATGAATGGGAGAATATTTAATGCCAGTGAAAAAATAATCGTCTTGTGGGTTTTTAATTGATTCGCCGTGCCATGGCATGGAAAAACAAAACGAACCGGCTTTTTCCATGGTCCATATCTCTCGGTTCATCTTGAGCACGTGACCACTCGACCAGCGGATAACGGTTTCATCTCGAGTGGTGGATGCCGTGCAGGCTCCCGTCACCACGCCACAGGGCTCGTTCAGCTTGGTCAGGCAGGACTGGTTGGCTTCCAGCACCTGCTGGCATTCCGGCCTGAAAAACAGCACATGCGATGCTTGTTCTGGCATGAGAGGGTCAGGATCAATGATGAGTTCATCCTCGCATGACACCAAGCCCATCCCCATCATCAGCAGGACCGCAGCCGTCCACAATGAGTTCATTTTGTGCTCCATGCGATGGCGACACGAATATCCCTGGACGTCAGGCCGTATTGGGTCACCACTGCCTGACAAGTATAATTGCCGAGCAGATTGCTTTTTGAATCAATATATATTCCCTCGGAGTTGCCGGTAA
The DNA here is from genome assembly GCA_022072125.1 of Myxococcota bacterium. Lineage (GTDB taxonomy): Bacteria > Myxococcota > JAJVIH01 > JAJVIH01 > JAJVIH01 > JAJVIH01. The sequence goes on from JAJVIH010000050.1 coordinate 77,917, forward strand.
AGTTGCGTGATCCGAATATTATAAAGCTCTTATGTGCATGTTTTGTCTCGCAAAGAAAAAATAAATCCAGATCAGCGTGATTTTCCTTTTCACACCCTGTGACATCTCCGGGAGTGCAAATGGGAGTGATTTCCCATGCCATGACCACCCTGATTTGACCGGTGGGGGCGGGTTGAATGGGGATGTTCAGATTCATGGCCCGCAGACCCAACTCATTCGTTGTGTCCCAAAACTTGTCCCGGCGGAAATCCGAGGGCCTGATGATGCTTTCTTCCCAACCATTTTCGCGGGGTTGTTGAGGGTTCAATCTTCCCCCACGTGGTCCCCGGATCAAATCCAGGGCACTCCGTACATTTAAAAAGCCGTAACCAGCATGATGATCCAGATTTTGCAATTTGACATCATCAAGGTTAATTCCCATCCATGGTGGAGGACTGTTTATGATTTTACCCACCTCGGGCAAAATCGGACCGTCCCATGGCAATGGAAAGGCAAACACCCGATCCATGAAAATATCACCGTTACCTCCTAAACTCATCCAGTATGTGCCCATGTGGTCAGCGGACGCGAAGAGGATTGCCTGGGCCAAATGAGGTCGTTGGATGATGTGTGGTTCAATGGCCATTATTCTTGCCACCGCGCTGGTTACAAAAGGTGCCGAGAGACTTGTACCACTCTCTAATACACGTTCCAGCGGCTCATTATCCCCCGGAACTTCCACGTCTTGTCCACGCGCCATGAGATGGGGCATTTCCATGAGTCTGCCGAATGATCGTTGGTTGCTGATCGAGGAAAAATCGGCCCGCCCAGCTTGTTTGTAGCTAAATTCACGTATGTGGAGTGGTTTTGGTGTGGCGCCGACAACGAAACCATTGTACAGGCTATGGCTGACAAACGCCTCATGGTCCCGAAAACATTTCAGATGCCCTTCTTGGCCATCATCGGGGTTGATGACATCCGCAAAAGTATCGATCCGCGAGCATCTGCCCTGGTTTCCGGCGGAGGCGACCCAGACATGTCCGCTTATTGTAGCGAGATAGTCGGCATACCGGTCTATCACGCTGCGCGTGAAACGCTCATCCACGTATTCCTCGTAACGATCCTGGCCGTCGTCATCGCGGTCCCATTCAAACGCGAGTCCAAAAGACATATTGCTTACCTGATATCTGGCCAGCGGCATTAAATAGGTCAAGCCCTGGTCGCCAAAACCACCATCTTTTAATTTAAACCATCCCAGCTTGGCGCCGGGAGCTCCACCACGGGCGCTCATACCACTTGCGGGGCCGTTCCGGATAATTGAACTGACTTTGACAACATGGGCTGCTTCACATGGATCATCGAGTGAAACATATTCATCGGGACCCAACCCGTAGTTCCCGATCCATGCGGGACCACGCCCACATGGTTCCACTACGGCAATATTGATGCCTTGCCCCCCCACGCTACTTGAAGGAAATTTATGATGAATAAACAAATCAGAAGAAAGCAAAGAGGGCTTGTCATCATCATGGTTGTGAGTTTCAACCCCTCCACTTTCTCCATCATATATCACCTCTATTTTACCGAGAGCCTTGTTCCGCAGGGCGACAAAATCATTGGCCGGCAGAGTCACTTCAATCATCGGGCCAAATATCTTTTTCACTTGGGCATAGGAATCCTCATTGATATCGAGTCGGTCAAGCACCACGCTCTGCTCGGCAAGCCATGCGGAGGCCAATTGCTCGATGGTGGCGCCCGCCGCCTTCATCGCGAAATAGTTCTCGGGGGCGTACAGCCACAGGATCATCCTCACCGGGTCGGCGCCCTTGCCCTCGGCGATCATCCGCGCCACCCGCGACTCCAGCGAGGGCTGGACAAACCACGGCGCCTCGCTGTCGGCGCGCACGGGCGCCGGGGCCTGGAATTTTTTCGGCACCACCGACCCCTCCGGAAATCCCTCTTCCAGCGGAATCAGCAACCGCACGCCCTCGTTCTCGGCGTACAGGGCGTATCCCCTGGGGACGCCCCCGCCGGAAACGCCGCCATCGCGGCCGCCCGCCACGCCGCCCTGGCCCTGGCGGACATCGTTGTTCGTGGTGGAATTGTTCGTGGAGGTACAGTTGCCGCCCGAACACGAGGTGCTGGTGTTCGTGATCGTGATCGGCGGCATGGAGGTCTGACATCCCGCCAGCATGTGGCTTGCCAGCGCCATGACCGTGATGGTGAGGGATTTCGCGTTCATCCGTCAACTCCGGGGTGGCGAACCGGCGGAATGCATCAGGGGGTGAACTCCAGTTTCCACGCCGTGCCGAAGGCTTCCGGCGCGCCGATGGGCAGGGTCGAGCCCACCATCCAGAAGGCGGCGGAGCTGGTTGTCGTGGGGGGCGGGGGAGCGAGCATGGTTCCCCACACGCCGCGCACCGAGGTCTTGCTCAGCAGGTATTTGTTGTCGGTGGTGTCGGCGTCCAGCTTTTGAAACACCGGGGCGGCGGCGGCGAAATCCGCCCAGGCCACCATGCCGTTGTCGCCCGCCACCAGGACCGGACGCTTGTTTCCGGCCACCGCGCCAAACACGCCGCGCAGATGCCCCGCCCCCGTGACGGGGCCGCTCAGGTTCGCCCATGAGGAGGTGTTCTTGCGCGCCAGGGTTCCGCTTTCGCCCACCACGACGATATCGGCCGATGGGTTGGGCGCCGCGAACCAGACCCCATGCAGGTGGGGCGAGGCGGAGTTGGTTCCGCGTTGCACCACGAAGGCTGGAGCGCCCAGGCCGGAATCGCGGGTGAAGGTGGTTCCGGCTCCGTCGGTGGAGATCAGCACCTCCCCGGATTCGCCCACCGCCACCACGGTGATGGGGGAAGCGGTGGCGGAGTTGTCCTTCACCATGGCGTGAATGGCGTAAATCTCGCGCGCATCCGCCGGAAGGGTGGCGGAGGTGATCGTGCCGCCGCCGCCGGCCACCTCGTGGTAGCGGGTGATTTTCACGCCGTTGACGGCGGATTTGACGGCCCACCACACAAAGCGCTCGTCCAGTCCGGTGGCGTTTTTGCGGACCACCGCGGTGACATCGTACGCGCGGGAGTTGGCGTCCGCGCCGTCACCCAGACCGGAGAGGACCCAGGGGCTGGCCAGCGGAGCGGTTTTGGGCAGGTGATATTTGCGTTTGTAGGTGGGGGTGGAGGCCGGAATGGCGTCGTGGCCGGTGGAGCGGGCGGTGATGCCAGTGCCCAGGCCATCCAGCCCCACGGCGGCGAAGACCGATTCATCGTTCAGGTGGAAGCCGTGGATATCGGGATCGGTGAGAGAGGGAATGGGGTTGTCCATGTTCCCCAGGTGACCCGTGCGCAGGCTGATGATGCGGTGGGCGTTGCCAGCGGTGGCGACCATGGGGGCTTCCCCGCCGATGTTCACGCCGTACACGGCGTTGAGCGGCGTGATATCGGCCACTCCGGCGGTTTCCAGATCGCCGTTCATCAGCATGAGGGGACCCACGCCGGGGCCGCTTCCGGCATCGGCGCCGGTGTCCGGCGTGACGTCTCCGAAGCCGCCGTCCGCGGGGCTGGTGTCGCCCGAACCGTTGTCGCCGGGAAAAACATCGGAGGCGCCGGCGTCGCGCGGGGGCCGGGGCTCGAAGGGGTCGGGCAGTTCGGGAAACTCGACGCCTTCCCCAGCGGCGGCGGCCTGGGTTTGTCCGGTGGTATTGCTGGTGGTGGTGGAGTTGCTCGCCGTGCAGTCGCCATCGGAGCACGAGGTGCTCATGTTGGTGATGGTGATGGGCGGCAGGGAAGCCTGACATCCGGCGAGCAGAAACAGGCCGGTCAGCGCGGCGGTCAGTCTACGGTTGGCATGGCCTTTGCTGGGGGGGGGGTAGGTGGCGCATGGTCAATCCTTTTTAGGCTCTGGGGGAGTCGCCGGTTTGCGCTCGATACTGCCTGATTCATCGCAATGGTGCCTAAATGCGCAGCCACTGTCAAGGGATTTTTTTCTTCGCTCAAACCTGAACGTGTTGTGTCTTCCCCGCGCGATCGGGATTGGCGCGGCATTGGCGCCGCCAGCGTGAATGCATGGGGAATTTGACGCTGGAGCCGCGTTCCCCGCGCGGCGGCGCGGAGGGGAATCGTCCGGAAGCGCGTTGTTGGACGATGCGGGGAGCGGCGCGCGTGATCAGCGCCGGGGGGTGATCACCAGGGTTCGACGGGCGCGGGTCCGCCGAAGAAAAAGATCACGCCGAGATTGATGCTGTTGCCAGACAGGGGGACGCGGACGCCATCCAGTTTGGGAATCGCCGTCCAGTAGAAGGTGTCGTCGAGGAACAGACCCACGTGGCGGCTCAGATCAAAGCGTACGCCTGCTCGCAGCATCAGATACTGGTTCTGGCCTCCGCCCTCCAGTTCAGAGCCTGTTGTATCGGTGGCGTAGGCGATGGTGAACCAGTTACCCAGGCCCAGCGCCAGAAACGGCACGACCACCTCATCCACGTCGAGAAAGAAGGTTCCCGTCAGCCCCAGCAGGATATGATGGCTGTCCATCTTCCTGCCCTTCACGCTCTCCAGCGAGTCGTGGGCGTAGCCGGTTTCAATGCCCAAATCCACGAAATGCAGCGGCTGCCAGGAGAAGCGGGCGGTCGCCAGCGGGGGGACGAGCAGGTAGCTCTTCAGTTGATCGCCCTTGAGTTGCAGGGAGTCGCGGACGGGGCCGCGGGGGATCATATGGTAGCCGCCGGTGATGGCGATGGCGCCGCGTCCCGAGCGGGGCCGTGCTTCTGCGGCGCAAGGAAGAGCAAACGCGGCGGTCAAAAATGTAATATATATTGCTACATCAATGTATCGTAACAGCATCAATCTAAAATTATTTTTGTATTTCAAATACATGATTGTCTGATGCGATGCGTCATGAAAGCGCCGATTTATTTTTATGTAGTTGTTCTGCTAATTCGCCGGAGGATGGGCGCTCCGCTCCAACCTGGGCGGACAGGCAAGAATCCATCGTAAGATATTGAATAAAAATGATAATTTTTGTTTCCTCCAAAAAAGTTTTTCCTGAATCAAAATTGGCACGCGGATTGCTAATACGTTGCCCGACGAAATGGCCCGGCGGAACGCCGCAAGCCCAACCCAGAATCCTTCAGACCGGAGCAAAAGTCATGAAAACCTTCTCGAACACCCAGGAATTTCCCCGCTTCGCCTCCTCCCGCAAGGCTTCCTCGCGGCGCTTTTCCTTCGACGGGAATTTCGCCCGCGCCCTGGCGGTGATTGGTCTGTGGCTGGCCGCCTTCGTGGGGTATTCGATGAATGATTCCGTTGAGCAGCGCGCGCTGGGCGTGGCCCGCTTCGCCAGCCCCGGCTGCAAGGAATTCCGCGTGACCGGCGTGGAAGTCGAAGGCAAGTACTCCTACGTCTCCGTGGACGCCTGCGGTGAGTACGAAGTCTACGGCGTGATGAACTGATTTCCGCGGCGCGATTCCGCCGCGAACCGTTGGGCTGCCGGAAGAGCCTGGACGCTGGGATTGTGGGGGATCCCAGCGTTCTTTTTGTTTCCCGTCCTGTTGTTGTTCCTCACTTCCCGCCCTTGCGCTTGCTGTTCCACACCCGCGCGAGGCCGGTTGTCAGCGCGATCACCCCGGGCCAGAAGGTCACCATCGCCAGCAGGCCCAGGCCAATGGGATTGGGGTTGGGGTCGGAGGTAAGTCCCAGTTCAGCGGCGATGATCACCGCTATCAAGGGACCCGCTCCGCCGATCAGCAACAGCAGGCCCAGCCACACCAGTTTGGATTTCAGGTAGTCTTTCATCGGGTCATCCGGTGGTTTCCCGGCGGCCTGCGCCCAAGCCTTTCCGGGAGAAGGTGGCTGTTTTCCGCCCGCGGCGATTACCGGGGCGGATTTTTCCTCCGGGCTGTTTTGCGGGCGCCCCCGGGGGAATCCCATATCAGGCCATGGCTTTCCGCGATCCAGAGGATCAGCGTATCTGGCGGAATATCCGCGCCGGCCTTGACCGTCATCCAGCCGTTGGCGCCCACCTTGCAAAACCGGGGCTGCCGTTGGGCCCATTCCCGCGCCGCGGGCGCCGAGGGGCCAGGTTTCATCATGACATCGGCGGCGCCCAGGAAAACAAAGGCCTTGCGATGAACCTTGAAGGTCCTTTTCTCCAGCGCCGTTCCCTCGCAGGCGACGCCTTCTTCGGCCATTGGCAGCGTCATGGCGGCTTGTCTCAGGGGATGAATGAATGGATGCATGGGGGCTCCTGGCGCCGGGCGGCCCCATTGTCCCGCCTGCGCCGCCGCCCCGCAAGAAAGCGCATTGGCCGGTAGTCTGGACAAATGCGGATAGGCCGTTCAGCGGAACGTGGGGGGGAACCGTTCTCGATCCATTTCCGGGTTTGATGTGGTGATTGCGCCGGTGACAATCCCCAAAGCCGGCGCCGCCATGCCGGCGCCTATAATTGGGCGTTTTCAAACACCTGACGCGCCTTGGAATACGCCATGCCCAGGTTGGCGCCCACGGGGCAGACCACCACTCCGGCGATATTGCGGTTGCATTTCAGGCGGCCGAAGATATGCAACAGATTGGTGGAGAAGATCACGAACTCCTGAAAATACTGGGTTTTTTCAGGATTGTCGCGAAGCTGGTTGAACACATGCTCGATGGCCAGCACCTTGTCGCCCTGGTACAGTTCGTGGGTGGCGAGGGCCACGAGTTCCAGGATTTCCTGGGGGTGGGAATCGTGGGTCCGGACTCCCAGCAACAAGCCGGTATTCAATTCGACAAGTCCCGCGGCCACCGCCCTCGGCACTGATTCCATCAACTCATTGATGACCGTATGAACCCGCATGAATCTCCTCCCGGATGCGAAAGCTCCCCCGCCTGCGCCACCTCATCACGATTGCAAAGGTACCGCAATCCCGTGCGTTCCGTGAGGAGGGGGTGTGCTCCGGCCTGAAGCTTCCGCTGTCCGGTTATGGGAGAAACTGCCCGGGGTTGGCGATTTTGGCGGGCAGGTACTCGTCAATCACGAAATTCAGGCCCCATTTGGCCAGCGCCTGCTGCTCCGCGCGGACGCCCATGTTGATCAGGTCCTCCATGGCGTCAGCCCATTTTTTGTGGACATGGAAAAAGGGGTCGTTCTTGAGGGCGTCGCGGGCGCGCTTGATATCCACGTCCTTGAGCGGATGGGTGGGCAGTTTGTAACGCCTGATGTCCTCCGGGGTCACGCCCAGGTAGCGGGCCTGGGGCACGCAGAAAAACTGGTTGATATGCGCGGCGTTTCCGGAGCCCACCTTGAGGGTGCGGTAGATATTGGAGATTCCGTAGGGATCGCAGTCCACGAAGGCGTAGACGGGGATTTTCATTTCATCGCTGAGGCGGCGGACGAACCGGCGGCATGCGCGGGAAGGCACGCCGCCCATGCCGATGATGATGCAGTTCATCTTCTTCCAGAACTTGTGATACTGGAGACGGTCGAATACGCCGCCGGTTTCAATCGCCAGAATGAATTTCGCGCTGGTTTTGAACCCCAGGTGGTCCACCCGCTTGGGAATGGAATAGGCGCCGGAGCCGAAGCGCGTGCAGTCAATCTCGATGGTTTCTCCGGTTTCGCGGTCGCGATCATACACGATCAGTTCGCCGCCGACGGCGCCGCCGTGCTCCTCGGGCAGAAAACGCAGTTCCTCGCGCGAGACGCCATGCAGGGAGAACATCGCCTCGATGTCGTCCATCACGGTGTCGGATTCGTCCTGCTCGTGAAACATCGCCTCGCCCCAGTTCTTGGACTGGTAATAGGCGTCCCGCTTGGTGGCGAAGTCGTTGGTGACCACCAGTTCCTTCGACAGCGCCATCATGCGCAGGGTCTGGGCGAAGGTCTTGACGGTGTTGACGGTGAGCGTGCGCTGTTTCTTGTGGCGGCCCATTTCAAAGTAGCCGCGCCTGGTGTCGTATTTGACGTTCTGCAGGCTGCGCACCGGAAAATCCATGACCGGCTTCGAGAGCCTGTTGATCTTGTCATAGACCTGCCGCGCCACCTTCTCGATGCTCTCGATGGTGATCTGATCCAGCTTGCTGTTGATGGTGACTTCCGACATGGCGTCTGACCCCGGGGCTACATTTTGCGGGAGCGCGACAACACCTCGTGCAGGTTTTCCTCGGTGCGTTCGCGTTCCGGTTTGCCCAGCTTGAGGATTTGCTCCAGCGACTCGCCGATATGCGGGATGTACTTCTCGATGTACCCGCGCTTTTTCATTTCGTCGGCCATGCGCCGCTGCTTGCGCAGGTAGATGCCCAACTCCCGCCCGCATTCCTGCATGGCGAGCTTCATTTCCTTGATGATTTCCGGATAGTGCGCGATCGCCTCTTTCGATTCGCTGGTGAAAGGCACCCACACGCTGGCGATATGCACCGCCAGGGTTAGCGGCCCGGATGGCAAGGCGCCCTTGCTCTGCTGCAACTGGTAGTTCTTCCACGCCACCTGAACGGCGCTTTTGTACACGGCGCAGGCGCTCTGCTGATAGAGCAGGGGGACCCGGTTCGCGAACCGCACAAGCTGGATCAGTTCATCGGCCGGCTGTTCGCCGCCGTAAGCCAACGCCACCTCCACCAGGAACGGATTGCCCCGGTACACCGAGGGCGGGCGCGTGCGCGCGGTGTAAAAATCCGCCTTGACCTGCTGCCTCAGTCCCGCCATCAACTGCTCCTCGCCGATGGGCGAGAGGCAGTTGGTGGGCGGCGCCATCAATTTGGTTTTGTTGATGGCCTGGTAGAGCGCCTCGGCGCCCTCCCGCCGCACCTTCTTCGGTTGCGAATCGGGGGAGACGCCGGCGGCCTTGCAGATCTCCTCCGCCGCCCGCGGGCTGACGCGCGAGAAATCATTGGACAGGAAGCCCCGCATGTTGCGGGCGTCGGTGCTCTCCAGCTTTTTGATCAGGATGCCGAGTTCGACGCCGTGCGGATGGGGTTTGATCTCCCGGGCTTCCGGCGGAAGCTCATTCGCCGCGCGTTCATACTCAAAGGTCTCGCCGCGCGGATTCCGGTAGCTGAAGCGGGCGTGGGGATTGGCGATGGCCGTCTGCTCCACATAACCTTCGACCGATTGCCTGCCGCCGCGATAGAGCCCCTGCAATTCGATGGACACCCGGGTGCCGTGGGGAATGGGTTTGGCGAGCAGGTCCTCGCCGTCCTTCCACTCGATGGTCTCGTCCTTGAGGATGACCGGGTTGTTTTTCACCATGTCCATCTGGACCACGAAATGGTGCGCGGGCTGTTTGTCGCCGGTGCGGCTGACGACATCCACCGGCTGGCCGGTGGTGAGCTGGCCGTACATGCCGGCCGCGGAAATGCCGATGCCCTGTTGCCCACGCGACTGCTTGAGGCGGTGAAATTTCGACCCATACAGCAGCTTGCCGAAAATCTTGGGGATCTGCTGCCGCACGATGCCCGGGCCATTGTCGGTGACGGTGATGCGGAAGCGATCCTCCGCCGCCCCGGGATCAATTTCGATTTTGATGCTGGGCAGGATGCCCGCTTCCTCGCAGGCGTCCAACGAGTTGTCCACCGCTTCCTTGACGGTGGTGAGCAGCGATTTGATGGGGTTGTCGAAGCCCAGCAAATGCCGGTTCTTGGTGAAAAATTCGGAGATGGAAATCTCGCGCTGGTTGGCCGCCATCTCGTGGGCGGTCACGCGCTTGCGGGCGCCTTTCACCGGTTTGGGCGGAGCGGCCTGCTCCAACTCCTCTTGGGCGGGGGGAGCGGTCCGGGTCCGCTTGGGGGCGTCCGCGGGTTTTGATCCCGGTGCGGCGTCCGCGGGGGAGGGCGGTTTGCCTTTCCCGCGCGCGGTTTTGGCGGGAGCCTCCGCGGCTTTTTCCCGGGCTGGTGGTTTGGAAATGGATTTTCCGGGCTTGCCGGCTCCCTTGCTTTCCGCTTTCCCAGGCCGGTCAGGCGCGGCGGCCTTGCCGTTTTTCGCCGGCGCCTTGCCGCTGGCGGGCTTGGCCGGCGGGGCTTTGGCGCTCGCGGGGGCGCTTTTGCCGCGCGCGGCGGCGCGGGAGGTCTCGCCCGCCGGTTCGCCAAACAGCGAAAGGGTCGCGGCGTCCGCGGGGTTGCGCCCGCGGGCTTCCGCCGCGGGGCCGGAATCTTGCTGCTCCACCGGATTCATGTGCGTGTGTTAACAGAGCCCCCGCCGTGGGAAAAATCACCGCGTGGGGATTGATATTTTTGCTGGGGGTCAGGTCTGGGGCTGGGTGAAAAGCCGCCGCTGGCGGGCTGAAAAACGGGGTCAACCCACGGGCGAGCCGTGAGGGCCTGCTCCGGGCGGCGGCGTGCGGATGGCGTTCCGCCAGGTTTTGGCCCCCCTGATTCCTTTTCATTGCCTCCGGCGCGCCGCGTTGTTACAATTTCGCTGGTGCGACGGCGGGGGCCGCCAACGCAGGTTGTCATGCAGCTTCACGATTCCCTTATCGAACCGCTTGGAGTCTCCCGGCTGACCGCGCCCCTTCCCTTTGCTCCCGAAGCGGAACCCGTCAACTTTTACCTGGCGGATGATTCCCAAGGCGTCGCCCTGATTGACACGGGCCTGATCCCCGATGACGGCCTCGACCGCCTCGTTCATGAACTGCGCCGGCGCGGATACGGCCTCTCCAACATCACCCGCGTCATCGTCACGCATGGCCACCTGGACCACTTCGGCCTGGCCCGCCGCATCCAGGACGCCGCCGGTTGCCCCGTGCTGGTCAGCCCCGGCGACCTGCCCAAACTCGGCGCCACCGAGCACGATGTGCGCCGATCGGTGGAGATGTATTCCCAGTACCTGCCGCGCATGGGCTGCCACGCGGACGCCGTGGAGGACATGCGGCAGTTTTACCACGCCATGAACGCGCTCGGGGAAGCGGTGGGCGATTTGACCCCCCTGAGGGACGGCGAAATCCTGCAATTCCGCCGCTTCAGCGTGGAAGTGATTCCCTGTCCGGGCCATACCAGCGGCCTGGTTTGTCTGTATGACCGGGAGCACGGCGTCCTGTTTTCCAATGACCACCTCCTGCTGGATTCCTCGCCCAATCCTTTCGTGGAACTGGATACGGAGTCGGGGGAGAAGCGGTTCCGCAGCCTGCCGGAATATTTGCGCAGCCTGGATCGCGTGGAGCAACTGGATGCGCGGATCACCGCCCCCGGCCATGGCCCGCTCTTCCGCGATCACCGCCGGGTGATCGCCCTGCTGCGCCGTTTCCACCAGCGCCGCCAGTTCAAGATCATGTCCGCGCTGGATGGCCTGGGGTGCGCCGACGCCCAAACCATCGCGCGCGCGGCGTTTTCGCCCACCACGCCGTTCGGGAATTTCATGCTGCTGTCCGAGGTCATCGGCGGGCTGGAACTGCTCGAACAGGACGGGCGCGTCCGGCGCGGCCTGCACAACGGCCGCGAGGTGTACGAAAGCTGTCCGGACAACGCCCGGATTGCGGCCGCGCGTCACACAAACGTTGCTTGACCCGCTGACGGGGCGGTTTCTATCCTGCCGCCATCTCTTGCCTGTGGATTCAGCATGCCAACCGCAAAACCATCCTCCACGGTGAAAACCGCCGCCCAGCCGGCTCCGGTTCCCCCGCGCGTGACGCCCGATAATCCGCAACGTCCGTACCCCGGCGCGCTGATTGTCGTGGAAGGGATTGACGGCTCCGGCAAAAGCACCCAGCTTTATCTGCTCAAGCGCTGGCTGGAGATCAGCGGATACAAAATCCATTTCACCGAGTGGAATTCATCCCCGCTGGTGAAAAGCGCGACCAGCCGCGGCAAGAAGAAAAAGCTGCTCACGCCCTCCACCTTCTCGATGATCCACGCGGCGGACTTCGCCGACCGCTGCGAAAGGCAGATCCTTCCCCTGCTGCAGAGCGGCTACCTGGTGCTGGCGGACCGGTATATCTACACCGCGTTTGCGCGCGACGGCGCGCGCGGTTGTCCGGAGGCGTGGCTGCGCAACCTCTACAACTTCGCTCCGCAGCCGGACATCACCTTCTACTTCCGTGCGCCGCTGGAAGTCTCGATCAACCGCATCCTCGTGGGCCGCCCGGCCCTGAAATACCACGAGGCGGGCATGGATCTGGGCCTGTCCCTCGACCCGGTGGAGAGCTTCAAGATTTTCCAGGGCATGATCCTCGACGGGTATGACCGCATGGTGGCCACCGACAATTTCGTGCTGATGGACGGCACGCAACAGGTCAACCGCCTGCAGAAACACATGCGCGGGATTGTCCGCTCCAGGATTGATCTCAACCGCTACAGGGTGAAGCCATGAGCGCCGCCGCGAGAAAAAAGAAGTCCGTCAGGGCAGACCGCAACCGCAAGAAAGCGGCGGAATTGCTGGAAAACGATCTGGACCTCACCTTCGCCAAGCGGTTTTTTGACACGCCGCTGCCCGGCCACGCCCCCGAGGAATGGACCGGCAAACTGATCGTGGTGGAAGGATCCGACGGCTCCGGGCGCAGCACCCACATCGCCCTGCTCAAGGAATGGCTGGAGTCGCAAGGCTTCGCGGTGGAGACCATGGGGCTGCGGCGATCCAACCTCATCGCCAGGGATCTGGACGAAATCCTCGCCCATAACGTGGTGACCAGCCGGACGCTGGCGCTGCTGTACGCCACCGACTTGTACGACCAGCTCGAAAACCGCATCATTCCGGCGCTGCGGGCGGGGCTGATTGTGCTGGCGGACCGCTATTTCTTCTCGCTGGTGGCGCGGGCGGCGGTGCGCGGCATCGCCCGCGGCTACCTGGAGAAAATCTACGGCATGACCATCCGCCCGGACATGACCTTCCGCCTCAAGGTGCCGCCGCAGATTGCGTTCGAGCGCGAGTTCCGGAAAAACCAGATGATCAGTTTCTGGGAATCGGGCCGCGACATGCACCTCTCCGACAGCCTGTATGAATCCTTTGTCAGCTACCAGTCGAAAATCGCCGGCGAGTTGGACGTGCTGTCGAAAAAATACGGCTTCATCGAAATCAGCGCCGAGGGAAGCATCCCGCGCGTCAACGAAGCCTTGCGCCGCCATGTCGCGGAACACCTCGGCATCCGCAGCACCAAATTCACCCCTTCCAGCGCGCTGATTCACCTCTGGCGCTAGGCTTTCGATGACCGCTCCCATCACCATCGCCGCGATTGACGCCGGGTCCAACGCCGTCCGGATGACCATTCTGGGGGTGTATTCCCCCGCCGAGGCGGTGAAGCTGGAGAGCGAGCGGGCGCCGGTGCGCCTGGGGCATGGCGTGTTCACCCGCCAGATGCTGGATGAACGGCAGATTGACGAAGCGGTGCGCGTGTTCATGCATTTCCGCTCGTTGTTCGACCGCCATCGCGTACAGAAATACCGGGCGGTGGCGACCTCCGCCGTGCGCGACAGCCAGAACCGCGATGTGCTGCTGGGCCGCATCGCCCGGGAGGCCGGCATCGAACTGGAAACCATTGACGGCATCGAGGAGGCGCGCCTGGTGCGATCCGCCGTCGCCCACGCCTTTGGCGGCAAGGCGCATCCGCGGCTGATCCTCGATCTGGGCGGCGGCAGTCTCGAGATCAACGACATGAATGGCGATGTGGTGCGCCGCTCCGTCACCCTTCCGCTGGGAACCGTCCGGCTGATGGAGAGCTTCGGCATCACCGGGCCCATGGTGGAAGAAGAAGTCAAGATGGTCCGCCGCTATGTCCGCGGGCTGGTGCAGGGCTTTTTCGGCGAGCGGGAGGATTTCTCGCGCAGCCTGGCGGCGGTATGCGGCGGCAACGCCGAGGCGCTGGCGCGTATCGCCCCCGCGCCGTCCGTTCACGGATGTCCGGCGATTGATCTGAACGCCCTGAACAACCTGCTGCCGCAGATGCTGGCCATGGATATCCGCGAGCGGATGAAAGCCTACGCGGTGCGCAAGGATCGCGCCGAGGTCATGGGGCTGGCGGCGATCGTGCTCACCACCCTGGGGAAAATGCTGGAGATAGGCGTCCTGCACACGCCCGAGGTGGGGGTGCGCGAGGGCGTATTGCGGGATCTCATCGCCGATCATTTCGGATTGCCGGTGGCGGCGATGCAGGGGGAAAAATCCCAGGCGCTCCTGGCGGCGGCGCGCGAGTTCTCGCACCGGTTGGGCTACCATTCGCCGCATGCGGAGCAGGTCCGGCACCTCGCGGCCTCGTTGTTTGATCAACTCCAGCAGCGCCACAAACTGGGGCCGGAGGAAAAGCTGACCCTCGAAATCGCCGCCATGCTGCATGACCTGGGCCATGTGGTGAACCGCAAGAGCCACCACAAACACAGCGAATACCTGGTCCGCCACGGCAATATTCCGGGTTTTGAAGGCGCCATGCGGGAGATGGCCACCTGCCTCGTGCGTTTCCACCGCAAGACCATGCCGGACAACGGCAATGAGTCCTACGCGGCGTTGACGCGGGACCAAAAGAAGACCCTGCGCAAACTGATGGCGCTGTTGCGCATCGCGGATGGGCTGGATTTCGATTACCGCCAGACCATTCAGGACGTGACCCTCGAATTCAAGCCCGGACAGGCGCAGTTCAGGCTGCACATGAAGCGTCCGTCCACCATCGCCCTGTGGGGCGCGCAGCGGAAGGCCGGGCTGTTTGAGCAGGAATTCGGCCTGGCGCCGTCCTTCGTTCTCGACATGGAACGGGCGGAACCCGGCGATGAATCGCCGGACAATCAGCCGCTGGCGCAAATCATTCCCTACCGCGGCCAGGCGCGCTGAACGCCGCGCCCGATCATCCCTCCCGGAACCGGACCCGGCGCGGGACAGAATACCGGTCCGGAACAGGCGTTATGCGGAAGTCCGTTTCTTCTTCGCCGCTCCGGTTTTCGCCGCGGGCTGGGAGGCGGTCTTGGCTTTCGCCGGCGTTTTGGGGGCCGCCGGTTTCGCCGGAGCGGGTTTCGCGGAACCCTTTCCCCCCTTTGTTTCAGCCGGAGATTTGGAGCCGCTCTTTTTCGCCGTTTTCACCTTGGGCGGCAGCCGCGCAATCTCCACGAAAGCCTCCGCCAGGAAATCCGCGAGTTTGCCGGGATTGTCCGCCACCGCCCGGGGAATTGTGTACCAGTCCGTCATGCCCTTGCCAGCGCCCATGGGGTTGAAAACCGGAACGTCCGCCAGCACGGGAAACTTGTCCCGCAGCCCGTTGGGCAGCCGGATCACCATGTCGTTCTGGAACATACCCGCGAAAAAATGCCCGTTCACGAAGCCGCATGCGTAGCCAAACATCTTCTTGCGCTCGACCAGCGGATGATCCGGCAGGGCGTTGTGAAAACGCTCCGCCACGGCGGGATCGGATTTGACCCAGGGCCCTGTGGGTTTCATGAAAATCTCCTTTGTCCACGGCGAATCCGCAAAACGGCCGCGCCACGGACCACGCGCCAGGTCATGAATGGAATGTCTTTTCCAAGTCTGCTCCGCCGGTCCGCCGGACGCAAGCCGGGCGCCTCGCGGCAGTTCGTGGGAAGGCCTTCCAGCCGCGCCGGCAAGCCTATCGCCCGCAGGCGAGCAGGGGGCCTTCGCGTACGATGGCCGCGCAGCCGTCCGTGGCGTCCACCGGCTCGAAATGCAGGCCGTGGATGCTCCAGCGGTACCGGGGCATCGCCGGATTGGCGGGCAATTCCTCCTGGATCATGCGGAACAGGAACGGGATTTCGTGGCGTTCGTGCAGTTCGATGGTCGAGCGCGGCGAACCGCGCGCCGCCATGGCTTTCACCAGCCGCAGCTTGTGGATATAGGCCACGCCATAATCGCCGCGCAGCCCGCCCGCGTGTTTGAGTTCCTTCCACACGCGCCAGTTGAAGTCTGTCCACCACACCGCAATCAGCAGCACCGGAACCATCAGAATGGCCGTGAGCGCCGCCTGCTGGAGACGCTCCGGACTTCCGGACCGCCGGCGGAACAACGCTGTCTCCACGCTGTACAGAATGGCGCCGATGGCCAGGAAATGAGCCGGATAGGCGATGATGAAGTAGTGGGGAAATATCTTCAGTCGCGTCAGTCCGAACACCAGAAAGGGCGCCGCCAGCCAGAACGCGGAGATCCAGTACGGCGCGGCCTGGCTTAGTTCGGGGATGCGCTCGCTCCCAATCTTGCGCACGCGCAGGAAACCCAGGGCCAACAGGGCGAAGAACCCCACGCCCAGGATGACCGCCATGCCCTGGTTCGCCGGGGTTTCAAATCCCGCGGGCAGAACCCCGGCGGCGGCGGACGGAACTTCCCCGTTGTAGTGGAAGCCATTGGCGGAACCAAGCGAGGTCAGCAGATCAAAGGCGTGTTCGAGCCGCGCGGGCGTCCATTTCTCCACGGAAGAGCCGGGGGACTCGCCTTTTCCGATGGACAACATGCGGACGATGTCCTCGCCCCGGGTGCGGATGAGATGAACGATATAGGGGACGAGCAACCCGATGGCCAGCAGCACGCCATTGATGAACGCCCCGGGATCGTATTTGCCGCGCCGGTGGAACAGCGCCAGCGATCCCGCGGTCACCGCCAGCGCGACGTATCCGGAAAAATGGATCTGCCAGACCAGGCACAGCGCCGGAAACAGGCCGATCGCGGCGTAACTCAGCCGTTCCGAAGCCACCTTGATCAGGCAGTACAGCACAATCACCGTGAACAGCGGCAGCAGGTCCTGCGCCCAGATTTTGCGGGAGTACAGCACCGCCCAGGGATTGACGGCGAACAGCAGCGCCGCGGAAAACGCCGCGGGGGTGGAGAACAGCCGGCGCGCCAGGTGGTAGGTCAGCACCACCGCGGCGACATTGCACAGGCCGACAAAGGCGGCCACGAACAGCGGGTCCGGATTGAGGAACGCCGCCGGGGCCAGCAGGTACAGAAAGGCCGGCGGATTGTAAACGCCCACGCTCGACATCAGGCCGGTGACGGGCGGCTTGCCGTCGCGCACGAACTCCAGCGTCAGCGCCAGCGCGTCCGCCTCGTCCAGCTTGAACTCCATCCACTCCAGTCCGAAGAAGCGGAAGAAGCCCGCGGCGATCGCCAGGATCGCCATCAACACCCAGTCAATTCGTCGCACGCCGATCTCCGCGCCGGGCGTTCATTCCTCGCAGCCCAGCAATCCGTCTTCTTGCAGTTCCAGCGTGGAGCCCACGCGCTGCGGGTCATTGGGCGCCCGGAGCACGCCCACCTTGTACGCCTTCTTTTTTTCCAGCCGCTGGATGACCTTGCCCTCGTACTGGCAGCCGAATTCGCAATCCCATTTCACGCAGGCGCCGGTTTTCCAGCCCTGCCTCAGGCGATCGGCCCGTTTCCTTTTGGCTTCCACGTCGCCCTTCGCGGCCAGTTCCTTCTGCTTCTTCTCCACCGCCGCGCGCATGGCGGCGGAAGCCATGGCGACGCCCGCGTTGGGCCCCTTGATCTTCAGCGTCAGCACGGCGGGCGGGCGGGAAAATTCCAGGCCATTGTCCTCCACCGGTCCGAGATCGCCCGAAAGAAAACGATCCGCGAGGTGTTTCGGCGTGATGATCTTCGCCTTGCGGTTGAAAAGCTGGAACAGGGCCATGGATCGGTTCTGGTGCGGGAAGGGGCAGATTTCCACCTCCCAGAGCTTGCCGCCGTCGAAACGGCCCACCAGTTCGATGCGCGCGCCGCCGGCCTGCACGGCGCGGCAGGCCTCGTCGCCGGCCCCCGACAGGCACAGGCATTGTTCGCCGGGTTCGTTGTCGCCGGTCAGCGGCTGCAGGGTTTTTCCAGAGGCGAATTCGGCTTGACCGCTCCCCCATTTCACCTGCCCGGCGTTCTCGATCCACGGGCGCAGGAAGGCCAGGTCCCCCAGCGCCTCGTCAATGGATTTGTCGGTCATGCGCCCCGCGGCCTGGCGGGCGAACGCCGCATAATCCGCTTCCAGTTTCGATTTGAACGCCTTGTCCAGGACGAAGGCGCGGCAGCCCTCGCTGGCCGCGGCGTAATGGCGGAACGATTCGCCGTCCCCCGGCTTTTCCCTGGGGAGGATCGCCTTGCACGCGGCCTCCACGGCGGGTTGCGCCTCGCCGTAATTCTTCTCTTCCGGAAAGGACGCCTGGAACTGCAGCAGCGATCCGGTCATGGCGGCCAGGTCCTTGCTGTTGGCGGGCTTCATGGCGGCGACGGACTTGAGCCAGCGTTCGCGGAAGCGCGGCAGCAACGAGGCGGCGGCGCCGCGATCGCCGAAAATCTCGATGAACGCCACCACCTCGGCGCGCGTCTCCTCGATGGGAATGGCGCTGTTCGACAGCATGGCGGAGATTTTTCCGCGCCACTGGAAGGCGATCAGATCCTTCATCTTCACGGGCAGGTTGCGCGCCGCCGGAGCCGTGAATTTGTCCACCGTGTCCACGGCGGCGAGCAGATCGCGCACGCCCGCCGATCCGCCCTGGTAGGATTTCAGGTACAACTGGGCGATCCGCTCGAATTCCTTCTCCAGTTCAGCGGTCTCCACGGCGCCCGGGAACATTTCCTTGTAGGGCGTGATTTCCTTCCAGGTGTTTTCCAGGGCCGTGAGGTATTCCTTCGTCCCGGGGGCGGCGGCGTTTTCCGTTTGCCGGATCAGCGTGGTCAGGATTTTGCTCCAAGCGGCGCGCAGCGCGCCGGTATGCGGGTCCACCAGATCGGCGCGGTTGGTGAATTTCCGGATGGCGGTGAAGCAGCGGGCGATCGCCTTTCCGTCAGCGGCGGTATTGACGGGCCAGGCGGCGAGGCGAAGGAGCAGCCGGTCCATATCCGACTGGGTGAGTTCATAAGTCGCGACGGCCTGTCCCCGGTATTTCCAGGTGCGTTTCACCTTGCCATCGGGTCCCGTCACCTCGACTTTTTCATCGCCGAAGCCGGACAGGTCCACCGAGGCGTCTTCCGAAGCGCGTGCGGCGTCGGCGTCAGGAAACCCCATCTCGATCAACTGGCGGCGGATTTCACCGCGCGCGCTGTCCTTGAAAAAATCCTTCGCCTTGCCGGAATCCGGACCGAGCAGTTCGTTGTTCTGGTATTCGCCGCGCACGGTGAAGGTTTGGGCGAAGGCTCCGGCGCCGGGCAGAAGCAGCAGGGCCGCGGCGACGACCGGGGCCGCCCAGTTTCGCGGCATGGGGAGACAAGGGGCTTCAAGCGGCGTCATGGCGAATCCTTCGGTGGAGTGGGACGGCGACCATCAAACCCGGCGGTGAATGGAATGCGGCCCCTCTAGCATATTCCCGCCCGCCTTGCACCTGCATGGCGGCGGGGCCTGGCCGTCCGGCGGTTTGGACCCAGCGCGTCCGGCCAAGTCTGGATCCGGCGCCGCCCCTCAGTCGAGGACCTGGCGCTGGGGGTACAACTGGCCGCTGTTGACCAGTTCAGCCGGGAACTCCAGCCAGTCAATGCCGCCGCGGGCGTCGCGCATGACCACCCACAGCATCAGGTTCGCCGTGTCCCCGGATGCGATCACCGGCGTCTGGAAGATGGATGCGTCGCTGTCCTCGCTGGCGGCCGAACGGAACGAGTCCAGCCGGCCCGCGGTGGTGTAGAAGGAATAGACCAGGTCCTCGCCCACCAGTTTTGTGCTCCCGTCAAGCTGGATTTTTGGATAGGGCTCCGCCGAGCCTTCCACCGGAACCGGGTCCAGCTTGATGAAGCGGCCCGATTCCAGCAGGTTGACGGCGCCGGGAGTCAATACTTTTTTGTCCGCCAGCACGCCGGCCAGTCGCGGATTGCCATTGAGGGGCGGCTTTTCGCGGATGATCACCCGCTTGAGCGCGGTCACGCTCTCTTCGCCGGCGGTGACCTTCAGGCTGACCAGCACGGGAATGCCTTCCTTGGGGAAAGCGAACGATCCGCCGGTGGATCCGCCGCCCGATCCAGGCGGACGGCTGGCGAAGTTGTCCCGCAACTCCGGAATCGCGGCGATGGTGGCGGTCACCGCGTCGAAAACGCGGAAGGTCCAGGTCTTCTCCGGACTGCCGGGAATGGCGCTGCGGGGCCCCGTGCAGTCAAATTCAGTGAAGGCGGAGCCGCCGATCTCGAAGCCGCAGACTCCCCAGGCGTAGGTGATGGGGCGGCCCGCGCCCTTGGGATCGGCCACCAGCGCGTCCATCCTCACCTCGGCGGTGAACAGTTCGTCCAGGGCGATCTCCGGGCGATCGGCGCGCACGCCAAGCACGCGCAATTTCTCCACGATTTCGGGGCGGGGCAGATCCTCGCCGCAGCCGGCGATGGCCATGGTCAGCGCCGCCGCGGCAAGGGCGGTCAGGAGCATGGCGGGTTTCCAGGGGCGCCGGAGTGAAAACAGATCAAACGGCTTCATGTCCATCGCCTCCGTCAGAACTCCGCCCGCACGCCAAACGCGGGGAAGATGGGCAGGCCCATGAATTCAGTGGACGCGGCGTAGTCGTAGCTGTACTGCACGCCTTCCACGCCGCGGTTGTTATAGACGTTCTGAACGTCCAGGTAGAAATCGAGGGTCCACTCGTCGAAGATGTATTTCTTGTCCACGCGCAGATCGAGGGAGTGGAACAGGGGATTGCGCACGCTGTTCGTGGCCCCGGGAATGGGCAGGTAAGTGTCGTTGTCGGCGTCGTAGACGCCGCGCAAGAGGGGGGTGCGCAGGTTGCCCGAGGCCAGGCGGAAGCGGAAGCCAATCTCCCATTCGTGCGGCAGGCGGAAGGTTCCCAGCGTGGTCAGGATATGGGTCTGGTCCGAGGTGAACAGGCGGTAGGGCTGTTCGTCCCTGGCGCGGCGCTCGCCGCGGCTCAGGGTATAGGCGATCCAGCCGAAGAAATACTGGGTGGGATCATGCCGGAGCAGAAACTCCATGCCGTAGGAGCGTCCCGCGCCCTGGTTGCTCTGGTTGAGCGGAACCACTTCGCCGTTGCTGTTGATGCGGGTGGCGTTGCTATCGGCGCGCACCACCAGGTTGTTCATGTCGTTGAAGAAGCCCACCACGTCGAGTTTGAGGAAGCTGAGAATCTGCTGTTCAAACCCCAGGGAGTACTGCCATGAGTATTCCTGTATCAGGTCCGGATTGCCGATGGACTCCGCCGTTTCATCGCCCGTGGGCGCCTGGCTGTAGAGGCCGATGGCCCCCTTGACGGCGGTTCCTTCGAGGAATTGCCAGCGCGTGTTCAACCGTGGGCCGAAATTGATGAGGCGGATGTCCGAATAGTAGTCGGCGCGGATTCCCGGGTTGACGGCCAGCTTTTTGTCGAAGAGGAATTGCAGTTCGGCGAACAGGGCCGCATCCGCCTGCCAGCCCTCGATCACCGCCTGGCGAACGCCCTGGGACGTGCCGGGATTGGTGACCTCGCCTTCCTTGGGAGGAGCGCCGGGGGCGATGATTTTGAAGGTGTCGAAGCGGATTTCATTGTCCGTGCCCGCGCGCAGGCTGAGCCAATCCGTGAAACGCAGGGTGAGGGTGTCCCGCATGGTGAACAGCCAGGTGCGGGCGTCCACATCCACCGGCTGGCCCACCTTGAGCAGGAAGGCCTCGTATCCGGCGCCCAGCACCACCACGTTCTGGACATCCCTGGAGGGTTTGAACGTGTAGTTGGTCTGCAGGCGGTGGAAATAATTCTTGTTGAAGAAGGTTCCGCGGAAGGCCGGGTCGGCGCCCGGCGGCTCGGGATTCAGCAGCCTGAATTCGTCATCCGAGCCGAAGAGGTAAATCTTGAGTTTGTGCTTCGCGTCAATATTGAAGCTGTAAAGAACCTGATAGTCGTAATAGACAGGCGCCACGGTCAGGTCCACGCCCGAATTTTGGGGAATCACCAGCGGCAGGATGAGATCATAATAGCTGCGGTGCCCGGCGATGGTGAGGCCCATCTTGCTGGTGAGGGGAATCTCCAGCGCCACGCCGGTGTCGAAGAGGTTGGCGTCCACCACGCCGTGCAGGCGGTCGAGGCGCGGCTCCTTGAGGGTGATGTCCACGATGCCCGCGATGTTGCGGCCATAGTAGGCGCTGTATCCGCCGGGGAAGAAATTGATGTCCTGCACCACGTCGCTGTTGACGGTGGCGCGCAGGCCGCCGAAGTGGAAGAGCCGCGGGATGCGCTGCCCCTCCAGGAAGACGCCGGAGTCGCGGGCCTCGCCGCCGCGCACCAGCAGGGCGCCGCCAAATCCCGGCACGCGGGCCACGCCGGGCAGGTTCTGGACGACGCGCAGGGTGTCGCCGTTGGCGCCGGGAATTTTGCGGATCTCCTGCACCGAGATGGTGCGCTGGACGACTTCCTTGACCTCCTTGCGGGCGCGGACGCGGATTTCGTAGGGGTTGTAGCTGGTTTTTTGCAGATAATAACGGACTTCGGTGACCTTGCCCTCGACAATCAGATCGCCGGTTTTGAAAGGCTCGTAACCCTTGGCCTCCACGGCGACGATATAGCGTCCAGGCGGCACGCCGCGGAATGAGAACCGGCCATCGGCGTCCGTGAAGTCCTTCGCCCCGGTCTCCGTGATCACGATTCCGGCGCCGGCGATCTTTTCTTTCGTGCCGCGCGACAGCAGCACGCCCGTGAAATTGACAGGCGCTTCCGCCGGTTCTCCGCTGGCGGAGGGCGTCGCGCCGCCGATATCCGTGGTGACGCTTCGCCGGATCACGAAATTGTATTCGTAAAGGATGCGGACCGGGGCGGGCTTGCCATCTATCTCCGCCGGAGAAAACCGGAAGCGCGTGGCGGCGTTGACGGCGGCCTGCTCAAAGCCCTCGCCGGGATAAGCAGAGGGCTCGGCCACCTCGACCTGGGTGACCGCCCCCGCCGCGGTGATGGTGAACTGGAGCACCACCCGCGCCTCCCGGCCCTCGGCGAAGGACTTGGGCGGGTAATCGGCCTCGGCGAATTCCAGCATCTGGGGATACCGGGTGATCTGGGGACCCTGGGCGGCGGCGGCGGTGGCCGCGGCGGCGTCCCCCGCCCGCGGCGAGGCGGACTCCGCGCCGGTCGCCTGGGCCATGCCCATGGAAGGCAGGACCATGGCCGCCAGCAACAGGAAGGCTCTGCCGGACAGGGCGATGAAAAAACGTCTCACGATCCGTCCAGTTCCCAACTCCAGGGGATTGGGATGCGATCAGCCTGGGCCTCGCCATCCACCAGCTTGGGGCTGAAGCGCAGCAGGGCGGCGTATTTTTTCGCCGCGATGTCGAGTTGGTAGGTATTTTCGCCGTCGCCTGGTTTAATCGTCTTTTCCTCGCCGTCCACCAGCAGCTTGATGGAAATCACCTGCACGCCGGTGACGGCGCCCCCGGCGTTGATGGATACGATCAGGTTCACCACGCCTTCGATGCCCAACTCCTTGGCCTCGCGCGGGTAATTCTGCCGCGCCAGGCGGACGATTTCCTCCAGGTTGGCCAGGGCGGCGGCCTTGACCACCGGATCGCGTTTCGGCGCCGCCTGGACGGGAACGGCGGCGGCGGAGCCTCCCGGTCCGCCGGTGCTGGGCGTTTTCGCCGGACCGGCGGTCCTGCCCATCATGGTGTCGCCGCCCCCCGCGAAGAGCATGCCGCCGGAGCCCGTGCCAAAACTGTTGCTGCTCATGGCGATGACCGGCAGGTTGCTGGGCGGGCCGGGATTGTTGGCCGCGGCGGCCGGAGGCAGATCCGGGGGCGGCGGCGTCTCCGGCGGCGGCGGAAGTTCCGGGGGCGGTGGCTTGGCCGGCTCTGGAACCGGCGGTTTGGGTTTGGGCGCCTCAGCCATTTTCGGCGGCGGTTTGGGCTCCTCGCGCGGCGGCGGGGGGGGCGGAGGAGGTTCCGGCGGCGGGAGCGGCGGCGGGGGCTCCGCTTTGGGTTTCGCCGTGACCGTCACCAGCGAACGCCTGTCGGGCGGCTTCTGGAATTGCGGGGCGATGACCACGGTCGCCGCGAAACTGGCGTGCAAGGCCAGCGACACGGCGGCGGCGGTGATGAAATGTCCCCGGGTCATGGTTCTGTCACCCGCCGCGCTCAGGGGCGCCGCGCCGCCTCGACATCCTTCTTGTCAATCTCAAGGGCGAATTTTTCAATGCCCAGGCCTTTGACCACGTCAATGACGTACACGATGTATTTGTACTCCACCTTGCCGTCCCCCGCGATGGCCACCTGCACGTTCTTGTCCTTCGCATATTCCGCCGCGATCTCCTGGCGCATGGCGGCGTCGCTTTTCTCCGCGCCGTTCAGGAAAATCCTGCCCTGGGAATTGACGACGATATTCAGCGTGGTGGGCGGGGTGTCTCCGGCGTTGGCCGCCTTGGGCAGATCCACCTTGATGCTGGGATTCATGATGATGCTCGCCGTCACCATGAAAATGATGAGCAGCACCAGCACGATATCCACCAGCGGGGTGACGTTGATGCCCGAGATGATTTCCTCGTCGTTCTGGGTCTGACCGGCCATGGCGTTTCTCCCGGGCGGATTATTGCTCGCGCTCCGCCTTGAGGCGGGCGATCATGAAGCGGCACAGGGCGTCGGCGCTGTTCATGATGGTCTTCAGCCGGCGCTGGAAATAGTTGAAGGCGATGACCGCGGGAATGGCCACCAACAGCCCGATGGCGGTGGCGACCAGCGCCTCGGCGATGCCCGCCATGACCGCGGCGGAACCGGCGGTGGTGTTCTTCGACAGATCATCGAAGGCCTTGATGATGCCCAGCACGGTGCCGAACAGACCGATGAACGGCGCGTTGGAGCCGACCGTTCCGAGGAAGGTCAGGTTTTTTTCCAGATTGAGACGCTCGCGCGCCGCTGAACCGGCCACCACTTCCTCGACGGTCTGAGCCCCTTCCCGGTGGCGCTCCGCCGCGGCGGCGAATATGCGCCCATGCACCGTGTTGGAGGACGCCGCGCGCTCCCCCGCCTCGCTGAACCGGCCGTCGCGGAGCAGCTTTTCCAGTTCAGGCTGCAAGGCGGCGACGCCCCGGTCGGCGTTGCGGAAGACCATGATCCGCTCCACCATGAGCAGAATGGATACGAAAGACAGGGCGATCAGGACCCACATGACCCATTCGGCGCCCAACAGGGTGAAACCCAGCGATAACTTGGTGATCATTCCCGGTTCCGGTTAGACTGAACAAGGTTTTTCCGCACCCCCGGGCGCGGACTATAAGTTTGGATGCAGGCAGCGGCAAGCAGGCCCCCTCTTTCCGCCCGCGATGGATTTAACCGCTGAAAGCACTTTTGCAACCCCGGCCGCGGGGAGTCCGCTGCCTTCTGTTGGAGCCCTGGACTCTCCCGCCGGCGGCATGAGCGATTATGGCGCATTCCTGCGGGCGCTGGCGCGGCGGGCCGCTGGCGAGCGGGATGGCCATGGCCAGGCGGTCCTCGCCGGGTGGATCGGCGCCCTCGTGATTCTTCAGGGCGAATTGGCGGCGCTGGCGATCAGCGTGGATCATATCCCCTGGCGGGAAGCCGGGCCGTCCTTCCTGCTGGTGATGGCGGCGGCCGCTTTCGCCGGGGGACTGGCCGGTCAATTGTGCTGGGTGGGCGCGGGCCGCCTGCTGCGCGTGCTCCGCCGCCATGATCCGCGCCGGTTGTGGGCGTCCGGATTGGCCGCCGGACTATTGATCCTGGCTTATCCCGCCGTCCGCACCCTGATGGCGAAACACGAATTGCTGGAGAACCTGGACTGGCCGCCGTGGATTGTCCTGTCCGCGGGGATGCTGGGGGCGGGGCTCATGGCCCTGCGCCTGGGCGTGCATCCTGTCCGGCTGGGATGGCGGACTTCGCTGGCGGTTGGACTGGTTCCCTGGGCGGCGGCGGGGGGCCTGGCCCTATGGCCGCTGGCGGGCGAATCCGCCTACTGGGCGTTCCAGAAAACCGCCTTCACCACCGAGTTCATGGCGCGCACGCCGGTTTTCCGCCCGGAAACCCATCGCATGAAGGGGCATCCGCTGAAGCCCGCGATTCCGGAGCCCCCGGCGCTGGCCGCGGCGGTTTCAGGCGATCCAGCGTCCATGGCGGCGGCGTCCCGGCCGCGCGTGCGGAATATCGCCGTGATCATGATTGACACCCTGCGCGCCGACCACGTGGGCGCCTGGGGATACCCGCGCAACATCACCCCCAACCTGGATCGTTTCGCCGCCAACGCCGTGCTGTTTGAACGGGCCTTCGCCCAGCATCCCCAGACCTGGCGCAGCGTGCCTTCCATGTTGTCGGGACGGCTGGCCTCCGGACTGCGGATGACGGACGAACGCTACGCCCGCGTGCTGCCGGAAAACGAGATGATGGCGGAGGTGTTCTCCCGTCACGGCCTGTTCACGGCGGCGTGGGTGTCCCACTGGCTGCTGCTGCCGGAGCGGGGGATCAGCCAGGGCTTCCAGCACGTGAACCACGCGGTGGTCACCACCGACAAAATCCGCATGAACAGCAAGGAGATCGCGGGTCCGGTCAACGAGACCCTGCTGCCCTGGGTGCGGGAGCAATTGCCCGGCAAGGACGGCTTTTTCCTGTTCGTGCATTACTACGACTGCCATTCGGGCTACCTGCGGCACGCCGGATTCCCCCATTTCGGCGACAGCCCGCGCGACCGCTACGACCATGAAATCGCCTACACGGATCATCACGCGGGCGAGTTGATCCGGACGCTGGAGGCGGCGCCCTTCGCCGGGGAGACCGCGATTTTCATCACCTCGGATCACGGCGAGGGATTTGGCGATCACGGCTACCAATGGCACGGCAAGGATTTGTACAACGATCAGATTCACGTGCCGCTGCTGGTTCGCGTGCCGGGAGTGGCGCCGCGGCGGGTCAAACACCCGGTCGCCCTGCTCGACATGGCCCCCACCTGGCTGGAATTGCTGGGGATTCCACGCCCGGAAGGGCTGGCGCTGGCGGGGTATTCGCTCACCCCGTTTTTCCAGCCCGGCCGCGAATGGGAGCGCCCGCCGGTGTTTTCCCAGCAGGTGGGGGACGCCGCCCATTTCGCCCGCCGCACGGTCATCGAGGGGCGGTACAAACTCTACCACAACCAAGCGTTCAAATATTTCCGGCTGTTCGATATTGAACAGGACTACCACGAGACCCGCAACCTGGTGGATTCCGAACCGGCGTTGCGCGAGCGCCTGCTGGGCGTGCTGAACGCCCTCGACCCCGCTGGCGGGGAATAGCCGGCAATCCGGGTGTCACTCGCGCCCGCCGTTTCCCACTGCCATTGCCCGCCTCCGATCCACCACTCCCCGCCGTATGTACTGGAGAGATTATCCGCGCCGTGTGCTGTCGTGCGCCGCCGCCATCAATCCACCGCATCACGCTTCCCCACTAATCGGGCGCCTCACTCGCCGGATGCGCCACCACTCGCCGGGCATGTCACTCGCCGGACCCGCCGCCGCCGGACGCACCACCCGCCAAAGCCCACCCATCAAGGGTGGAGTCGCCGCTTTCAACCCGGTTTTTCAGGGTCCGGACAGGCTTCGCCCATCCACGCGCCCGGCTGCGTCCACACCTGTTCTGGTTCGCCTGGCGTTTGGCGGCCAGACGGGGCAGGAATATAAAAACTGGGATCCCAGCCCGCGACGGAGTTGGCGTCCATCCACGGGTCCGCAAGCGGAGCCTGCGCATGCGGGATGTCTCCCCGCACGGCGCAGGTCGCCATGGCAGCGATGTCGCCGCGCTTCCGGCCAAGTTCCGCCCATGGCCGGCGCAGACTCACCGCCTCGATGG
>JAJVIH010000031.1 GCA_022072125.1 Myxococcota bacterium
ATGTGCAAAAGGCGAAGCCACGGAAATCGCGGGAGACGCGCCCGGCGATTCCGTGGCGGAGCATCGCGGAGGAAATCGGATTGGGCCCGCAGTTGCGCGCGCTGGAGTTCATGATCGGGCCGCGCGCCGGGTACACGCCGGCGATGGCCTGAGCGCCGCATCCGCGCGGCGCGTGCAAGGATCGCCCTGGAGGATTTTATCTGCGCCGCTCTCACGCTGCGGGATGTGCTTCGCGATATGCAATGGCGGGAAGATGCGCGATCGCGAGGCGGAAGTGTGATGGAGGGAATCAACCACGATGGTGGATGAAGCGCGATGCAGAGAAGCAACCGTGATCGTGAAGAGAAACGCGATGATGAGGCGGAAGCGCGCTTGAAAGGATGGCGCACACAGCGGCTGGAATGAAGCGCGCGCGCGTGGATGAGCGCGCGCGTGCAAACCCGGTGCGGGCGAAAAAAATCCCGGGCGATCCCGCGGAAGATCTTTGACAACCAAATAGCAAGCGAAAGCGGGCGGGGAAAAAAAACGCCCGTTGTTGAGAGCGGAATCCTGGAACGTAAAACATTGGAACGAGGAAAAAAGAAACTCCCCGGCAGGATCGGACAAGGCGCCGGTGGAATGAACGCAGTGAGGCGGGAGCGGGGCAGGGGGCCGGGCCCGGTCATTCAGATGCACCCCCCCTTGCACATTTTAATCCCGTGGAATAGGTTCCGCCCGCTTTTGACGGGCTCCTCCGCGTCCAGGACCCCGCAGGACCACAGGACCGTTCCCGTGAACGGACTTCACCACTCTGTCTGCATGTCCCTTCCCGAATTTTCTCTCCAAGGAAAAGTTTGTGTCGTGACCGGGGCTTTGGGCCTGATCGGACGCAATTTTTGTTCAGCCCTGTCCCAGGCGGGCGGGACCGTCATCGTGACGGATCTGAACGGACCCGCCTGCGAAAGTTTCGCCGCCTCCCTCGGCGCGGAGCATGGCCGTCCCGCCATGGGGGCGGCCGTGGATATCGTCAGCCGCGAGTCGCTCGCCGCCCTGCGCGACGCCATCCTGGAGCGTTTCCAGCGCGTGGATGTGCTGGTCAACAACGCCGCCATCAACGACATGTTTGAAAGTCCCCAGGCTGCGCTGGAGTTGTCGAAATTCGAGAATTACCCCCTTGAATTGTGGAAGAAATCCCTGGATGTCAACGTGACCGGCATGTTCCTGGCGTCGCAGGTACTGGGCGCCGAGATGGCGAAACGCGGATCGGGCAGCATCATCAATATCGCCAGCACCTACGGCATGGTGGCGCCCAACCAGGGCATCTACCGCACGCCGGAGGGCGAACAGACCTTTTTCAAATCGGCGGCCTACCCCACCACCAAGGGAGCGGTGCTCAACTTCACCCGTTTTCTGGCGGCGTATTGGGGCGGCCGCGGGGTGCGGGTGAACTCCCTCTCGCCGGGCGGGGTGGAGAACAACCAGAAGGAATTTTTCCTGCGCAACTACTCGGCCCTGACGCCGCTGGGACGCATGGCCCAGCCCAATGATTACAACGGCGCCATCGTTTTTCTCGCCAGCGACGCCTCCCGTTACATGACGGGGGCCAACCTGGTGGTGGACGGCGGCTGGACCTGCTGGTGATTCCGTGCCGCGATTGTCCATCCATGAGCTGAAGCAGCGCGCCCGGCGCATCCGGCTGGTGTTGTCGGATTGCGACGGTGTGTTGACGGATGGCACGGTTTTCGTGTCGCCGGATGGGGAACGGCTCAAGCAGTTCTCCCTGCGGGACGGCATGGGCGTCGAACGGTTGCGCGCGCAGGGGGTGGAAACCGCCATCATCACCCGGGAAAACAGCCCCATTGTGGCGCGGCGGGCGGACAAGCTGAAGATGCCCCATCTGTTCATGGGGGTGATGGACAAGCGGGCGCATCTGGAAGTCATCATGCGGGAAACTGGCGCGGTTCTTGCTGAGCTGGCCTATATCGGCGACGACTTCAATGACCTCGATGTCATCGAGGCCATCGGCGCCGCGGGCCTGACTGGCGCGCCCTCGGATGCGCAACCGGCGGTGGCGGCGGCGGCCCACTTCAACACCCTCGCCCCGGGAGGGAAAGGCGCCTTCCGCGAATTCGCGGAATGGCTGATCGAATGGAGAACCACATGAGCGGAGCTACCCTGAACCTCGGCGGAAAAATCGTTGGCGAAGGCCAGCGTGTTTATGTCATCGCCGAGATTGGCATCAACCACAACGGCGATCTGGAGAACGCCAAGAAACTGATCAAGGGCGCCAGCCAGGCCGGATGCGACGCCGTCAAATTCCAGAAGCGGACCCCCGAGCTATGCACCCCGAAGGACCAGTGGAATATCGAGCGCGACACCCCGTGGGGACGCATGACCTATATTGACTACCGCCACCGCGTGGAACTCAAGCAGAAGGACTACGAGGAGATTGACGGCTACTGCCGGGAGCTTGGCATTCAGTGGTTCGCATCCTGCTGGGACGAGGAAGCGGTGAATTTCTGCGAGCAGTTCGATCCGCCCTGCTACAAGGCGGCTTCCGCCTCGCTGACCGATCACGCGCTGCTGCGCAAGATGAAATCCACCGGGCGCCCGCTGCTGATCTCCACCGGCATGTCCACCTGGCAGGAGATCGAGAACGCGGTGGAAGCGGTGGGCACGAAAAACCTGGGCATCGCGCACGCCACATCCACTTATCCCTGCCCGCCGGAAGAGTTGAACCTGCGGATGATCCACACCCTCAAGGCCCGCTGGCCGTCCTGTCCGGCCGGGTATTCCGGCCATGAAACGGGGCTGGCCACCACCTGGGCGGCGGTGGCCATGGGCGCCTCCTTCATCGAACGCCACATCACGCTGGACCGCGCCATGTGGGGCAGCGATCAGGCGGCGTCCGTTGAAATCGGCGGCCTGCACCGGCTGGTGGAGAATATCCGCGACATCGAAAAGGCCCTGGGCGACGGCGTCAAGCGGGTCTATCCCAGTGAGGAAGGTCCCAGAAAAAAACTCCGCCGCGTGTTGTAAATTCCCGCGTTTCGCCGCCGCGCGGCGCATGTGGCCATGCTCGACACCCTGATTCAGCATCTGACCTCCTTCATCAACAAGGGAGGCTGGGCCCTGTGGTCGCCCCTCACCATCGCCTGCTGGGCGGTGATGCTGGTGGTTCTGGAGCGGCTGTATCCCCATACCCCGGGGCAAAAGCTGTTCCGCGTGGGCTTCTGGGACGACTTCTTCTGGTACACGCTGGTGCAAAGCGCCGTGCTGGGCTGGATCATCGGCGCGTTCATCGAGTGGATTGACGCCTTGCCGGGTGTTTCGCGGCTGGCGGCGGTCAGCGGCTGGCCCCTGTGGACGCAGGTGCTGTTCT
This sequence comes from Myxococcota bacterium, assembly GCA_022072125.1. GTDB lineage: Bacteria > Myxococcota > JAJVIH01 > JAJVIH01 > JAJVIH01 > JAJVIH01. The sequence goes on from JAJVIH010000031.1 coordinate 3,362, forward strand.
TCCTGTTCATCCATGACTTCTACATCTACGCCTTCCACCGCCTGCAGCATTACAACAAATACTTGTGGCGGGTGCATGAGGCCCATCACTCCGTACGGGATGTGGACTGGGTGGCGGGGTCGCGCTCCCACCCGCTGGAAATTCTGATCAACCAGACGGTGGAGTTCGCGCCCATCGTGCTGCTGGGGGCCCACCCGGACGTGGCGGTGATCAAGGGGCTGGTGAGCGCCTGCTGGGGCATGTTCATCCATTGCAACGTGGATGTGCGGCTGGGGGCGCTGCAATACGTCATCAACGGCCCGGAGATGCACCGCTGGCACCATGCGGCGGATGTGGCGCCGCCGGGCTTCAACTTCGCCACCAAATTCGCCTTCTGGGACTGGATATTTGGCACCGCCTACATGCCCGTGGATCGCAAGCCGGCGGAATATGGCCTGATGTCCAAAAACGATTTCCGGGAAGGTTATTTCTGGCAGATTTGGGCCGCGTTCCGCCCCTGGAAAAAACCGTGGGATTCCGGCCCCTGGCGGCCGGCGGGCGTCACCCGGCGCATCGGCGAAACCGCCTCCGGAGCGGCGGCCCGCGCCAACCCCGCGGGGTGAAGCCGCGGCGGGGCCTATTCCGCCGACAGGCTGGATGCGGCGGTGGCGGGAGCGCCGCAGGCGGGAGTGTCGCTGAATTTGGCGGCTTCCCAGGCGGCGCTGCCGGGAGAAACCCCTTCCACGGAATCGCAGGCGCGGTCCGTGGGCACGCAGACCCGCGCGACGGGATGACACAGCATGTCCGGACCGCAGACCCCGGGGCCTTCGCAGCGGAACACCAGGTTCTCGACGGGGATATCCTCGCCGCAGGCGATCAGGAACAACGCGGCCGCGATGGGCGGAAACCGGCGCATGAAGCTAGAACGATCCATGCAGCGAAAACATGGCGGCGTTGGGGGCGACGCCCGCGCCAAAACGCACCGGCAAGGCGGCGCTTCCGGAATCCTTCGAGGCCGTGTGTTCCAGGAAGAAGGCCACGCCCGTGGCGGCCAGCGCCGCGCCCGACACGCCCCACATGATGTTGGCGGCCGTGGCCTTTGATTTGGCGCCGTCCTCCAGCTCCAGGGCGCGGGCGCGCGTGACGCCGGTGACCCGGCCCTTGTCGTCGCGCGCGGCGTTGTCCAGTTCGGACTTGCTGGAGTTGACCGTCAGGCTCAGACCGGTGGCGGCGCCCATGGAGACCAGGGTGACCCCCGCGCAGATGAAAGTGCCCATGTAGCGGCGGAAGACCCCCGGCCGCTCTTCCAGGTTGATCTCCATGCTGGTGGAACTGCTGGCCGGGCTGGCGGTGGAAGATGCGGCGGGAGCGGCGTCCGCCGCGGGGGCGGAAGCCGCCGGGCTCCCACGGCGGGCGATGGCCGCGTCCAGGCGCTGGCGCAGCTTGGGGGATATCCCCTTGGGCGGCGTGCTGTTGGGACAGCCGGAAGCCCAGCGGTCCAGGCTGCGGTCGGCCTCCGCCGGTTTGTCGTTCAGAATCTGGGTGAATCCCAGGTACATCAACGCATCGCAGCGTTGCTCCTGCAGGGCGAGGGGAGAGGCCAGCACCGCGTCGAAATGCCGGGTGGCGGCGTCGTAGTTGAAGTCGTTGTAGGCGGCGACGCCCAGGGCGAGTTCTTCCCTGGGGCTGGCCGCCCGCGCGCCGCCAGATGGCAACAGCGCCGCCGCGACGGCGAACGCAGTCAAGGCGCCCCTGAAGCGGATTCCAACATTTCTCATGAAAAAACTTGCCCCCGGCGTTGAGTTGTCAAAAGGCTTGCGGCTATGATGACGGGCCAGACCGGTTTACCACGGATTGCAACGGGCTTCCAGACTTCAGTCTCATGCAGCAACTTGGCCGCTACGAACTGATCAAGCGGATCGCCACCGGCGGGATGGCCGACATCTACCTGGCGCGGCTGAAAGCCCTCGCCGGGTTCGAGAAGTTTTTCGTCATCAAGAAATTGCAGGAACAGTTCCTCCACGACCAGGAATTCGTCGAGATGTTCCTGCAGGAGGCCAACCTGCACGCCTCGCTGCACCATCCGAATATCGTTGAAGTTTACGACATGGACCAGCAGGGCGGCGATTACTTCATGGTCATGGAGTACATCGAAGGGCAGACCTTTTCCCGGCTGCTGAAAACCCTGCGCGCGGCGGGGCGCATGCTCGACCCCATGGTGGCGGCCTGGATAGGCGCCCGCGCGGCGCAGGGCCTGCACCACGCCCACACCCGCCGCGATCTGGACGGCAACCCCCTCAACATCGTTCACCGCGACATCTCGCCGCAGAATATCCTGATCTCCTACTCCGGCGAGGTCAAACTGATTGACTTCGGCATCGCCAAGTCGGCGAAGAGCCACCTGGTGACCGAGGCGGGAACGCTGAAGGGCAAGTTTTCCTACATGGCGCCCGAGCAGGCGCGCGGCGAACCGGTGACCGCCCGCTCCGACATCTACTCGCTGGGCGTGGTGCTGCATCAGGCGATCAGCGGACTGCAACCCTTCGAAAACCTCAACGAGGTGCAGATACTCCACGCGGTGGTGAACGAATCCATGCCGTCCATGCGGCAGGCGGTTCCGGGGCTGGATCAGGGGCTGGAGACGGCGGTGGAAAAGGCCCTGGCCAAACGGCAGGAAAACCGCCACCGCTCGGCGGAGGAATTTCACAAACGCCTGGACCGGGCGATTCAGCGCGCGGGCGCCGATGTGGACGCCGAGGTGCTGTCGTCCACCATGCACGATGTCTTCGCGGATGAAATCCAGGCCCGCAGGGCGATGATCGTCCAGCACGCCAGGGAATCCCGCGAACAGGCCGGAACGCAGGAAGAAGCCCAGGCGGATGGCCAGCCCACCCGGCAGTCTTCCCGCCGCTCCCTGCCGCAGGCGGAGGCGGTGGATCCGCCGCCCGCGCCGCCGCGGAAATCGCTGCCCGAAGCAGCGACCGTTTCCCGGAGTTCCTCCAGCAAAAAGAAGGCGCTGGCCGGCGCCACGGCGACCCCCGTCGAGCCCATCCGCCGGCAATCCATGCCAGATCTTGCGGCGGCGCCCGACACCCCGCCCGAAGCCGCTCCGGCGCCCCTGGCGGGGGATTCCGTTCCATCCGCCAAATCCGCTCCGCGGCCGCGGCCGGCTCCCGCCCCTCTCCCGGCGCCGGTGGAGTCCGCTCCGGCGCCGCCGGGCGGGATCGTGCCCCATGTCATCGTGCTGGGCGTGGCCTTGCTGGTGCTGGCGGGCGTGCTGGCCTGGGCCTTCCTGCGGGAGGGCGATCACGAGGTCCCCCCCATGGCGGGGCCCCCGGCCGTTCAGCCCGCGCCCGCGGCGGCTCCGGAACCCGTTCCGCCGCCGCCCGTGGAGCCCGCACCCCCTCCCGCGCCGGAGCCGGTCAAGGAACCGCCGCCGCCCGGCGCCGCGCCATCCGCCCCGAAGCCGGAGGAGCAACCCGCAGCGCCCAAGGAACCAGAGGCCGCGGCCACGCCTCCCCCCCAGATGGCGCTCAAGGAGCCCGCGCTCCGGGAGCCGGAAGCCAAACCCGCCATCAAACCCGAGGCGGCGGCGGATCGTCCGGCCCCCGCGCCCAAACCCGGTCCGGGGGAAAGCAGCCCGGGAGAAAGCGGTCCGCGAGGAAAAGCTCCGCCCGCCGCCGCGGAAAAGCCCGCTCCCAGCCCAGGTCCGGGCGAGAGCATCCTGGATTTTGAATCGGGAAAACCAGGCGCGGCCGCCAAACCCGTGGCCGCCGCGTCGAAGGCCAATGGCACGGTGACGATATCCGCCACCATCGAGGGCAGCCTGGAGATTGACAACAAATCCTATTCCCTGCCCCTGTTGGGCCAGAGCCTGCCGCCGGGCGACTACACGGCGCGTTTCACCAACCGCAAGCTGGGCGCGGATGTGAAAAAACGTTTCACGGTGGTGGAAGGCAAGGACGTTCAGGTCGAGTTCAATATCGGCTCGGGAAAACTGTTCGTGGATAGCAATCCCTGGGCCAAGGTCAAGCTGGACGGCCTGGAAATCGGCCTTACGCCGGTGCTGAACTACGAGGTGGCGGAGGGCCGGCACACCATTGAATTGACCAATCCGGAGATCGGAAAAACCAAATCCGTGGTCGTGCCGGTCAAATCAGGGGAGACCGTCAAGGTCAGGGAGAGCCTGGAATGAAGCCCATATCCCCCCGGATCAGCGCGGAAGCGGTCAAAACCAAAACCGGCAGGGATTGGAAGGCCTGGTTCGCCCTGTTGCAAAAGGCCGGCGCGGCGGACTGGCCCCACCCGGCGATCGCCGCATGGCTCGGCAAGACCCACAAGGTGGATGACTGGTGGAGCCAGATGATCGCCGTGGAGTATGAAAAATCCACCGGCAGGCGGAAGCGGAACCAGAAGCCGGATGGATATGAAATCAGCGTGTCCCGCACCCTGACGGCGGGAGCGGGAGCCGTCTACAACTTTCTCACCGATGGAGAGCGCCGCGGGCTCTGGCTCAAACCCCATCAGTTCACCGTCACCACGTCGGCGGCGAACAAACGCATCCGCGGCGCATGGAACGCCGCCGGCGGAACGGTGGAAATGCGGCTGGCGGGAAAAACCGGCGGCAAGACCCAGATCACCGTGCAGCATATGAAAATTCAAGAAGAGCAAGGCATTGAATCCTTGCGCGCATACTGGAGGGATCGCTTGGTTGAATTGGCGCAGGCGATGGAATAAGCTCCACGGAATCGGATCAGTTATCCATTCCGGAGACAGACATGACCGCACAGCATCAACGGGAACGGGGATCCCGGCGCGGCGCCTCGCTCATTGAAAACGCCAGTCAGTTGAGCGAGGAAGATATCCGCAGGATAACCACGCGAAGTTTGCAGGCATGGTTCCGCTCTCTCGATCTCGCCAACGGGCGGCAGATGACGGAGGCGGCGGCGAAGCGGTGGCTGATGCGCGTGCAAAACCTTCATCCAGATTACGCCTCCGTCATCGCCTTTCGTTACAAGAACGTGAACAGACAACTGGTTCCGGGACAACCGCGGACCAGTCATCGCGACAAGTCCCCGGCCCGGAGCGTCCGCTTCAATCCGGTCACCTTTACCATGCGGGGCCCCCGGCAAGAGGTGATGGATCAGGTCAAAACGCTGGTCCGGGACAACCAGTGGCTGTCCCCCCACAGGGCGATCATGACCGACAACACCGCGGGCGAATGGTCGCTGGTGGGATACCTGGATGATGCGATCCGGCCATTCACCATTGTTTTCGACGAACTGCCCGGCGGCCGGTTCACCAATGTGACGGTTCAGCACGCCAGAACCGCGGCCGCCAGGGTGAATGAACTCCGGACCTTCTGGGCGGAAAAGCTGGAACAACTGGCGGAGAACCGGAAATAATCTCCCGCGCCGCGCGCCCATGCACCGGCTGCTCCGCGAATACGGCGGGATGCGGTTTCCTCTCTCCACGCCGGACGCCCACGCGTTGGTTTCCCGCCTCCCGGGGGGGGCGGAAACGGCGCCTGTTTCCGGAGACGGGAAGGGGAAGGAGCCAGCCGCGCGGCCCTTGCCGCCCTGACCAGAAACCGGGTCCATGGGCTTTCCTTTCCCGGTCCCCGGACCAGCTTGACGCAGCGCGGCGCGGGCGCTCCCCGGAATGGGCATAACAAATTGTTTTTATTGATGAAAATAAGCACGCCGGGATTGACGGAAAAGCCTTGACAGCCCCAGACCCCTATGGTACTCCCGCGCCGCCTTTCAGGGCGTTCCGCTCACGTTCCAGCCCCAGATAATTCCATGGATTTGATTGGTCAGATCACGAGTCCGCTTGTTCTGGTGCAGCTTGGCATCCTGCTTGTTCTGTATTCCCTCCTCAAGGTTTTCCTGTTCGACCGCTACGCCGATCTCTACGATGAACGCCAGAAGCGGCTGGCCCAGGGCTCCGAGGGCGTGCAGAATATCGCCGGTGAGGTGGAGGCCCTGACCGGCAAAATCGAATCCCGTCTCAAGGACGCCCGCGCGGAGGCCCTGAAGAACCGCCTGGCCGCCCGTGAAGAGGCGCTCAAAACCGAAAAAACCATTCTCGACGAGGCCCGCGCCGGGGTGCAGGTCCGTTTGTCCGCCGCCAGCAAGGAATTGCAGGCCCAGACGGAAACCGCCCGCGCCACGCTGGAAAAGGAATCCCGGCGCATGGCTTCGGTATTGGCCTCCAAACTGCTGGGACGGCAAGCCGGCTGAGGCCGGGTGGAGTTTGCCACGATGAAGCTGTTCAACAAACGGATTGCGGCCCTGGTTTTCGTGGCGGTGATCGGCCTTTCCTGGGCGGCCTGGGCTGGCGGGGGAGAATCCCACGGCGGCGGTCAGGACGCCGCTGCTCATGGCGGCGGGCATCACTACGTGCTGTTCTGGGAAGACGGCAAGGAAACCATGAAAATCGCCGCGGCGGCGGTCAACTTCGGCGTCATCCTGGTGCTGTTGATGATCTACGCCCGGCCGGCCCTGCGGCAGTCGCTGTCCCGCCGCTCGCTGCAAATCCGCGACGCCCTCGGCGCGGCGGAGAAAGCCCGCCAGGAAGCGGAGGCCGAACTGAGGAAGTACCGGGATCGCCTGGCCGCCATCGAGAAGGAAGTGGCGGAAATCCAGCGGGTCTACAGGGAAGAGGCCGGGCGCGAGCGCGACCGTCTGGAACAAGGCGCCCGCGATCAGGCCAAAAAAATGAAGGAAGAGTGCGAGGCCGCCATCCAGGCTGAAGTCAAGAAGGCCCGGCTTGCGCTCTCCAACGAAGCGGCTGATCTCGCCGTCAGGCTGGCGATGGACATCATCCGCAAGGAAATGACCGATGCGGACCGGCATCGTCTCGTGCAGGAGACGACCAAGGTGCTCCGCCACATGTAAGTCAGGTGGATTATGCTGTCACAGGCCGTAGCCAAACGTTACGCGCGGGCGCTGATTGAAGCCATCCCTCCCGGGATGCGCTGGGAAAACGTGGCCTCCGAGCTGGAGGATTTCGCCGTCATGTTCCGCGACAACAAGGCGTTGCGCGAGGTTTTCCTCAACCCCGCTTTTCAGGACGAAGAGCGTTTGAAGGTCCTCGGCGCCGTCATGGACAAAATGTCCATGAACGACATCGCCCGCGGATTCCTCAAGGTGCTGGTGCGCAACCAGCGTCTGGATCACGTGATGCTGATCTCGAACACGGTGCGCCGCTTCGTGGACGAGCGCGAGGGCCGGGTGCGCGGAAATCTGATTTCCGCCATTCAGGTGGCCCCCGCCGACCTCAGGGAAATCGAGGAAACCCTTGCCCAGGCGGTGGGCAAGAAGGTTCAGCTTGAGGAAAAGATTGACCCCGCCATCATTGGCGGTTTCATCGCCCGCATTGGCAACGTGGTTTTTGACGGCAGCGTCCGCCGGCACCTGGAGACGGTCCGCCACCGCCTCGCGCCGGAAATCTGACGCCTCGCCACACAGGAACACCAACCCGGAACAGGAACGGACATCATGCAAATCCGAGCCGAAGAAATCAGCCAGATTATTTCGCAGCAGATCCGCGAATACGAGAAGCGCGTCACCGTGGAGGAAACCGGCTACGTGTTGACCGTCGGCGACGGCATCGCCCGCGTCTACGGCCTGGATAGCGTCATGGCCGGCGAACTGGTGGAGTTTTACAACGGAACCAAGGGCCTCGTGCTCAACCTGGAAGAAGACAATGTCGGCATCGCCATCATGGGATCCGGATCGGATATCCGCGAAGGCGACGCCGTGCGCCGCACCAAGGAAATTGCTTCCGTGCCGGTTGGAAACGGCATGCTGGGCCGCGTGGTCAACTCCCTCGGCGAGGCGATTGACGGCAAGGGCCCCATCGAAAACGTCGAACGCCGCCGGATCGAAATCAAGGCCCCGGGCATCATCGAGCGCAAGTCGGTGCATGAGCCCATGCAAACCGGCCTCAAGGCCATTGACGCGATGATTCCGATTGGCCGCGGCCAGCGCGAGTTGATCATTGGCGACCGCCAGACCGGCAAAACCGCCATTGCGATTGACACCATCATCAACCAGAAGACCACGGGCGTGAAGTGCATTTACGTCGCGGTCGGACAAAAACAGTCCACCGTCGCCCAGGTCGTGGACAAGCTGTCCAGCCACGGCGCCATGGAATACACCACGATCGTGGCGACCACCGCGTCCGATCCGGCGCCGCTGCAATTCCTGGCCCCCTACACGGGCGTCACCATGGGCGAGTTCTTCCGCGACAGCGGACAGCACGCCCTGATCATCTACGACGACCTGTCCAAGCAGGCGGTCGCGTACCGCCAGCTTTCGCTGCTGCTGCGCCGTCCGCCGGGACGCGAGGCCTACCCCGGCGACGTGTTCTACCTGCACTCCCGGCTGCTGGAGCGCGCGGCCAAGCTGTCCGACGACAAGGGCGCCGGCTCGCTGACCGCCCTGCCCATCATCGAAACCCAGGCGGGCGACGTCTCCGCGTATATCCCCACCAACGTCATCTCCATCACCGATGGCCAGATTTATCTGGAGTCTGACCTGTTCTACTCCGGCGTGCGCCCCGCCATCAACGTCGGCATTTCGGTGTCGCGCGTCGGCGGCTCCGCGCAGATCAAGGCGATGAAGCAGATCGCGGGCACCCTGCGCCTGGAACTCGCGCAGTACCGTGAAATGGCGGCCTTCGCCCAGTTCGGTTCCGACCTCGACAAGGCGACCCAGGAGCAGCTCGCCCGCGGCGAGCGCCTGGTGGAAATCCTCAAGCAGGGTCAGTACCAGCCCCTCAACGTCGCCCGCCAGATCATCCACATCTACACCGGCACGCAGAAGGACAAGGAAGGCAAGGTCTGGGTGCGCGATGTGCCCGTGGGAGAAATCGGACGCTACCTGAACGAACTCGACGCTTTCGTGGACAACCGGCACCCGGGCCTGGTCAAGCTGATCAACGACAAGAAGGTGCTGGATGACGAGGTGAAAGGCGCCATCAACAAGGTGCTTGAGGAGTTCCGCAAGGAATTCAAGGCGAAGGCGTAATCCATGGCCAATCTTCGCACCATCCGGCGCCGCATCGGGTCGGTCCGCAACACGCAGCAGATCACCCGCGCCATGAAAATGGTCGCCGCATCCAAGCTGCGCCGCGCCCAGACCGCCATCGAGCAGGCCCGGCCTTACAGCGACGCCCTGCGCAACGCCCTGGCGCAACTCGCCGCGCGTTCCAGTCCGGACGCCCATCCGCTGCTGCGCCGCCCTGAAAAAACCAGCGCGGTCACCATGCTGCTGCTCACCAGCGACCGCGGTCTTTGCGGATCGTTCAACTCGAATATCATCCGCCGCCAGGACACCCTGCGGAAACAACACCAGCTTGAAGGCAAGACGGTCTCGGAATTCTGCCTGGGGCGGAAAGGCGCGGACTACTTCCGCAAGCGCGGCGACCTGATTGATTCGGCGACCGGGGTGTTTGATTCGCCTTCCTTCGCCTTCGCACAGACCGTGGCCAACAAGCTGGCGGAACGCTTCACCAGCGGCCAGGCCGACGAGGTATGGCTGCTTTACAACCGCTTCCGTTCGGCGATCTCGCAGGAAACCACCTGTATCCGGCTGCTGCCCATCACCCCGGGGGAGGCAGGCGGGGGGGTGGATGTGGATTTCATTTACGAGCCCAACCGGGATGAAGTCCTGGCTTACGCGCTTCCCAAATACCTGCAAACCGTGATTTTCACGGCCATTCTGGATTCCGCGGCCAGCGAACACGGCGCCCGCATGACCGCCATGGACGGCGCCACCCGCAACTCGGCGGAAATGATCCGCAAGCTCCGGTTGGAATACAACCGGGCCCGTCAGGCTGCCATCACCAAGGAACTGCTTGAAATCATTGGCGGCGCCGAAGCGCTGAAAGGTTGAGCGACATGAGCGAAAAGGAAATGAAAAACGGAAAAATCATCCAGGTCCTGGGCCCCGTCGTGGACGTGGAATTTCCCGCCGGCCACCTGCCCGAGATCAACACCGCGTTGCGCGTCAGCAACGCCAACATCAACAACGATTCCTGGAATCTCGTGCTGGAAGTGGCCCAGCACCTGGGCGAATCCACCGCGCGCACCGTCGCCATGGATTCGACCGAGGGCCTGACCCGCGGCTCGCCCGTGATGAACACCGGCGCGCCGATTCAAATGCCGGTGGGCGCGCCGATTCTGGGCCGCATCTTGAACGTGATCGGCGATCCGGTGGATGGCAAGGCGAAGGTGGAAACCAAGCAATACTGGCCGATTCACCGCCCGTCCCCCAAATTCGTGGACCAGAACACCAAGGTGAAGATGTTCGCCACGGGCATCAAGGTCATTGACCTTCTGGCGCCCTATTCGCTGGGCGGCAAGGTCGGCCTGTTCGGCGGCGCGGGCGTCGGCAAAACCGTGCTCATCATGGAGTTGATCAACAACGTCGCCAAGAAGCACGGCGGGTATTCGGTGTTCGCCGGCGTGGGCGAGCGCACCCGCGAAGGCAACGACCTCTACCACGAAATGATCGAGTCCGGGGTTATTGACAAGGCCGCCCTGATCTACGGCCAGATGAACGAACCCCCGGGCGCCCGCGCCCGCGTCGCGCTCTCCGCGCTGACCTGCGCCGAGTACTTCCGCGACACCGAGGGCAAGGACGTTCTGCTCTTCATTGACAACATCTTCCGCTTCACCCAGGCCGGTTCGGAAGTGTCCGCGCTGCTGGGCCGCATTCCCAGCGCGGTGGGCTACCAGCCGACCCTGGCGACCGAAATGGGCGCCCTGCAGGAACGCATCACCTCGACCACCAAGGGTTCGATCACCTCGGTGCAGGCCATCTACGTGCCCGCCGACGACCTGACCGACCCCGCCCCCGCAACCGCGTTCACCCACCTGGACGCCACCACGGTGCTTTCGCGCTCCATCGCCGAATTGGGCATTTACCCCGCCGTGGACCCGCTGGACTCCACCAGCCGCATCCTCGATCCGCAGGTGCTGGGAAGCAGCCACTACGAAGTCGCCCGCGGCGTTCAGGAAGTGTTGCAGCGTTACAAGGACCTGCGCGACATCATCGCCATTCTCGGCATGGACGAACTGTCGGAAAACGACAAACTGACGGTCGCCCGCGCGCGCAAGATCCAGCGGTTTCTGTCGCAGCCGTTCCACGTCGCCGAAACCTTCACCGGCACGCCCGGCAAGTTCGTGGACCTCGCCGACACCATCGAAGGATTCCGCCAGGTGCTGGAAGGCAAGCACGACGACATTCCCGAGCAGGCGTTCTACATGCAGGGAACCATTGACGACGTGCTGGCCGCCGCCCGCAAACTCGCTGCGTAAGGAGCCGCCATGGCAGCAGCGCTCAAATTGTCCCTTGTCACCCCCGCTGGCGTGGCCGCCAGCACGGCGGTGGATTACGTCACCGCGCCGGGCTTTCACGGCGAATTTGGCGTGTTGCCCGGCCACACGCCGTTCATCACGCGGCTGCTCGCCGGGGTGATCGCCTTCAACGAAGGCGGCCAGCAGCGGGTCTTCGCGATTGGCAGCGGACTGGTCGAAATCAACAACAACGAAGTGCTGGCGCTGGTGGATTTCGCCGAGGAGGCCGCCTCGATTGACGCCGCCAAAGCCAAATCGGAACTGGAGCAATTCGAACGGGAACTCCTGAACGCTTCGTTCTATGACGAGGACCATGAAAAGCTGCGCGCCCGCGTCGAAGCGGCCGGAGCCCGGGTCCGCGTTTCCAGCCGCGTGCATTGATCTCCGCGGAGGCGGCGGCCCAACCGCTGCGGGGCCTTCGTTCAAACCATCCCCGGAATGGCCGCCATTCCGGGGATGGTTTTTTGGCGCACCCTGGCGGTTATGACGTGTAATGGCAGCCGGACTGATTGCTCTGGACATCGGCCAATAACTCACGCCAGGCTTCCTGTTCAGGGATGCCGGGTTTGCGCTTGCCGGACAGCATGGCGATGGATTCGCCATTGGCGTCGAACAACTCCAGGCTGTTGACATCCCCATCGCGGGTGGGCTTGCGGACAAACCACGCCTGGGCGATGGCGTCTTCGCGCAGATGCAGGTTGAATCCCGGATCCAGAATATTGAACCAGGGCCCCATCACCTGCACCCGCCGGATGGGACCGGTATGAATCTCAATGCAGCCGCGGTTGCCCACAAACACCATGATGGGAATTTCCCGTTGCGCCGCCAGATTCGCCACCAGGCGAAGCGCGGCCGGGGGGGCGTGCTGGGTGAATCGTCCCTCCGCGCTGGCCATCGCCTGGGTGCGCGACACCCGGAATTTTTTCAGCAGCGGGAAAAAATCATGGGTGTCTTCGAGTCTTTCCCACGCATCCAGAAAACCGGCGAAATCAATTTCCGGTCCTGGGGCGAGCTGCGGAAATTTGCGCGGCGCAAATGGACCGGGTTCTTCCTGGCTGGCCGCGCGGTGTTGATTGACGAAGCTGTTGAAGAGGGATGGGGCGTCATGCTCCAGATAGACCTTGTGAACCGCGTCTCCCGATTCATCGAAAAACTGGATGCTGTAGCGCAGCCCGGATTTCATTTCCTCCACCGAGGCGAATGAATATTTCCAGCAGGAGGGGAAAAGGCGGAGGTCGATGTTTTCGTCCAGCACCAAACCTGCATGGCCCTGGAAGCTGATGTTGCGATAGCGGCCGATCTTCTCGATGACCGCGTGATCATTGCGGGTCAGCGCCATGCACTCGCCCAGCTTTTCCAAATCGTGGAACTGGGCCTGAAAATCGTTGCTCAGCCGGATCACCTGTTCTCCCAGTTCGGATGCGAGCAGCCCGGCCTCGGGAACGCCCAGCATTTTCGCGGCGTCCCGGATGCGGACGCCCGGGTTGCGCGCGCGGAATTCGGACCAGCGGGGATGTGAATGGACGGAGATATTTTCAGCGGCGTTCATGGATGGACCTCCTTGGGTGGTTGAGCGGACAGGGAAAAAGAACGGGTTGGCGGAAACACCACGTAGGGCTGGGCTTCGCGGTCGTGCAGGATGATCGGACGCCGGCCCCAGACCTGCTCGACCAGTCCGGGATGGATAACCTCCTGCGGAGCGCCGGAAACCGCCAGCCTTCCGCCGGAAAGAACATGGATGCGGCCGCCCCAGCCAAGGCAGAGGTTGAGATCGTGAATGACCGCGCACACAATCACGCCAGCCCGGACCATCTCGCGAGCGCGCTCCAGCAAGTCATGCTGGTGGCGGATATCCAGGCTGGAAGTGGGCTCGTCCAGCAACAGCCACCGGCAATCCGCGGCGGCCGGATCCTCCAGTTGCGCGCGGCAACGGGCGAAGATCACGCGCTGGCGTTCGCCGCCGGAAAGGCTGACAAACATGCGGTCCGCCAGATGCCGCGCCTGGCTTTGCTCCAGCATGCGGCGGGCGATGTTTTTGCCGGCCTCCGAAGCCTCGTCGCCCCAGGGAATGCGCCCCATCGCCGCCACCTGCAGGGCCGTGAAGCCGAACACCACATTGGAGTTCTGCGGCATGTGCGCGCGGCGCCGCGCCAGTCCTTCACGATTCATGGAATGGATGGCCGCGCCGCCCGCGCGGACTTCGCCTTCATCCGGGGCCAGATCTCCGGAGAGCAGCCGCAGCAACGTGCTCTTTCCCGCTCCGTTGGGTCCGGCGATCACATGGAGAACTCCCGGCTCCAGCCGCAGATTGATATCCCTGACCAGCCAGGCGCCGCCTGCGCGGAAACCGGCGGATTTGCATTCAAGCATGTTCAACTCCCGTGGGAATTTTCAGGGCCAGCCAGAGCAGGTACGGGGCGCCAAGCGCGGCGGTGACCATGCCCAGCGGCAATTCCGCGGGCGGATGCAGCGCCCGCGCAAAGGCGTCCGCCAAGGCGAGAAATGAGGCGCCCAGCAATCCGGCCGCGGGCAGGGACCAGCGGAAATCGGGTCCGATGAGAAACCGGGCGGCGTGGGGCGCCAGCAGGCCGGCGAATCCAATCACGCCCGTACAGGCCACGGCGGCGCCCACGGAGAGGGCCGTGGACAGGCTGACCAGCCAGCGCATTCGCGGCAAGTGAAGGCCCAGGCGCGCTGCGTCCGCCTCCCCCAGCGCCAGGGCGTTGAGCCAGCGGCGCAATCCGGACTGGATCGCCAGACCGGCGATGATGAACAGCGCCGCCCAGGGCAGGGCGCCGGCGGACGCTCCGCCCAATGAGCCCATGGTCCAGAAGGTGAACGAGCGGAGTTGGGCGTCGTCGGCCATGAAGATCAGCGCGCCCAGGCAGGCGGCGAAGAGGGCGTTCAGGGATACCCCCACAATCACCAGGTGTGCGTTGCCGGTGTCGCGCCGGGCGATGGCCGCGATCAGGATGCTCGCCAGCAAGGCCCCGGCGAACGCGCTGACGGACAGAAAAAATCCCGCCGCCGCGCCCATCACAATCGCCAGCGCCGCAAAGAGCGCCGCGCCAGTAGAGACGCCGATCACGCCGGGATCCGCCAAAGGGTTGCGGAAAAGCCCCTGCGTGCTCGCGCCGCCGCAGCCCAACGCCGTCCCCGCCAGCCATGCCATGATCAGACGCTGGAGGCGCAGCCGCACCACGGATTCCTCCAGTCCAGCGGGAATATTGTCCCGTGTCAGGTTCAGCAGGGCTTTCATCACCGCGCCGGGGGTCAGCGTCACCGCTCCGAGACACAACATGAGCAGGGAGGACAGAACGAGGAATCCCGCCAGCGCGATCATGATCCCCCCGCGCGCGCCGCATGGCGGCGCCCAGTCGCGGATGCGCAATATCAAACCCTGGGCTCTCATCTGGATTGCAGCGTCCCCAGTTTTCCCGCCAGTTCCCGCAGGGCCGCCGGAGCGCGCGGGCCAAATCCCATGAGCATGAGATCATCCAGGGCGATCACCGCCCGGTTCTTCCCCGCCGGAGTGTCCGCGACACCGGGAATTTTCAGGAAACCATCCACCCCGCCCAGGCTTTCCAGGCCGCGCGCGGGCAAGACAAAAAATGCCGGCGCGGTGCGGACCAGGGCATCCGCCGCGATGGGCTTGTAGCCTTCCACGTCTGCAAAAACATTTTGCGCTCCAGCAAGGGACAACATGGCGTGCCCCTCGGTTCCGGTTCCGGCGCCGTTCAGCACGTTGACGCCGCGGGCGTAGATGAATGCGGCGCGCGGGCGTTTGGACGGGTTGACCGCCCCCAGTACGCGGTCAAATTCCTCGCGCACCGAGGCGGCCAGCTTCTTCGCCGGTTCTTCCAGCCCCGCGGCGCTTCCCACCTGTTCGATGCGGTTCGCGGCGCCGGCGGCGTCGAAGACGTTTGGGATCATGACGACCTGGATTCCGGCCGCGCGGATATTGTCGAGGGCCGTTGGCGGACCGGAATCCTCCTGCGCCAGCAACAGAGTGGGCCGTAACGCCAACACCCCTTCCGCCGCCAATTGCCGGCGGTAGCCGATTTTCGCCAGTCCGCTCACCAGGTCTTCGGGATAAACGCTGGAGGTGTCAGCTCCGGCGATCATTCCCGATCCGCCTATCGCCGCGAGGATTTCAGTGATCACGCCGCCCGAGACAACTACCCTTGGCGCGTTGAGCGCGCTGGCGGCGGCGGGGGCATCCGGGATGTTCCGTTGTTTTTCCACCCTTTCACAGGCGCACAGGGCCAACAGCAACGCGGCGCCGGCCGCAAGCGGCCATGGCATGAACAACCGGTGATTCTGGGCGATCATTGGGGGCTCCTCCTGGAACAGACGGGAACTCCGCGCACCCACTGGCGGAGCGGAGTTCCCGTCCACATCAGAACCTGGTTACGCCCGGTCCGGCGGCGATGAAATCGATCTGGAAAACGCCTGACTTCCAGCCGGTGATGCGGAATTTGGCGAAAGTTCCATCAGCCAGCCGCAGAGCGTACACATGGTCTTTAGGCGAAACCCTGTGGGTGGCGGGATCATAGTTGAACCAGCCAGCCAGCACCGGATTTCCTGGATAATCAGGCGTTCCCGGAGGCCCCTGGGCGGGCAGTTTTTTGTCCACTTCGAAGGCGAGCGCAGACATATCCGCTTCATCCTGGATGGAGGCTGTTTTGAGCAGCGCCGCGCCAGCCTTACCTGGTCCGCTGATTCCACTGTTGGTGCGGATCAACGTGCGGCTGAAGCCGATATCCCATTCCGTGCTGGTTTCCGGGGTGGCGGTATTGACGATGGTCCCGCCGAGTTGGAAGTAGATCCACTTCTGGCCATCGGCGGCCGCGATTTCAGCCTGCCTGGTTGGCAATGGTTGAGGAGGCCTGGAGTCCGCAACCGCCGCGTCGCTGGCGTCAGCGGGGCCTGTATCGTTGACCACGCTGTCCGCTGGCGTGGCGTCCGCGGATGAACTCGAATCGGCGGGACCGGCGCCGTCCGCTTCCGATCCTCCATCCGCGCTGGCGTCAGCGGAGACCGAAGCGTCCGGGGCGGGAGCCGCGGCGCCGGGAGGAATGGCGGCGCTGGTTTCGGCGGCAGCGGCATCGCCCGGGATTTCCTGGGAACGGAACTGCACAAACCCTGGGGTTCCGGCGCCGTCGTAGTACTTGAGAAACTGGATTTTGAAAAAACGTTTCGCGGTGGTGCGGACCACATAGATCAGATTCTCGCGGGCGGTCAGCACGTGGTTGCTGGAGTTATAGCTGAACCAGGCGTCCCCGCTGTTGAAGACCGATTCAAAGGTGCGCGAAGTATCCGCTCCGGCTTCCACGGGCGCATCGGTCATAAATCCGCTGGAAGGGGCTTTGGTTACCGACTCCCAAGAGACGTCCTTCAGAATGGCGGCGGCGGCGCCGCATTTTCCGTTCGCCCCGCCATTGGATTTCACCTTGAAGCGTTGCAGAGCGATATCCCACTCACAACCCGCGGTCTCCGCCACCGGTGTTCCGGCCTCGCCCTTGTCCAGATCAACGGGAACCCACTTGTCCGCGTTCTGGGCGTCAATCGTCCACGTCCTTTCCCCTGACGTGGAAGGAGCCGGAGAGTGGATTCCCGCATCCGCCGCGAAACCGCCTCCATCCACGCCGGAGTTTTGTTGCGTCTGCTCCGCGCACCCCGCGGCGAGAGCGGCCAGCAGCAAGAACAACAGTTGACGACGATATTTCATGATCAGTCTCCCAGGTTGGTGTTGGAATCCATGCGGGCCTGGAGACCCGCAAAGAACGTGCGCGGCTGAATGGGCGTCAGGGCGGGGTCGCCCGCATTGGCGATGTTGTTGCAGCCAGCGAATACCGTGAAAATCTGGTGGTAAAAGGTCCAGCCGATGCGTGCATCCAGGGTGGTGAACGGCCGCGCATCCTGCCGGGACAGAACGCCATCGCCATCTTCATCGGGATAGAATGGGCGCGATCCCTGCCACTGGAGGCGGCCGCCAAGTTCCAGGCCGCTGCGCGGCTCCTCCATGGTCACGCCGCCGGTGATACGATGGGCCGCCCTCCCGGTGAGCGCCAGGCCCGAATCCAGATCCCGCGCATCCAGCAGCACATATCCGGCGTTGAGCCGCAGCCAGCGCACGGGCCGGATATCCGCGTGGGTTTCAACGCCCTGTGTTCGCGCGGCAGCGACATTCACATAACCAAAGCGGGTGGGCGCGCCGGGCGCGGGCTGCCCAACCGTATCCGCCTGGATCAGATCATCCAGATCGTTGCGGAAATAGTTGACCGACCACCAAAGCTCCTGGAGCGGATGAAACTCCACGCTGGCATTGATGGCGCGCGCGCGTTCCGGCCGGAGATCGGGATTGCCCTCCACCACGTATCCAGCGCCGGGATTTTCGAAATTCAGCAGCAATTCGCGGAAATCCGGTGAGCGGAACCCCCAGCCATAACTGGCCCGCAGAGCGATCCATTTGTGCGGATCAAAACGCGCCGCCAGCTTGGGCGATGGAAACACTCCAAACTGGGAATCCGCATCCAGCCGGAATCCGGGCGACAGGGTGAGCAGGGGCGCCCGCAGGACAAACCATTCGTACTGGAGGAACGGACTGACGCGCGTCCGTTCGCCATCTCCGGTTTTGAGCCGTTCAGAAGCCAGGCGCTGGAACAACCCATCCACGCCGCCGGTCAGCAGATGTTGGTTGTGCAGCATGGCGTCGTACTGAAGCAGGGCCGAGCCGAGCCATTCCGTGCTCTCCTGACGGCGATCCAGCGCATTGGAGTTGCGCTGGTCGGAGACAAAGTCGTCGTTCCAGTAAGAAAGGCTGGCGCGGGCTTGCAACCGGTCGGCGTCGCGCAGGCGAAAATCCCCCGACAAAACGCCGCTGTGAATTTGCTGGCTGTTTGCGCGGTCAAACACCGCTCCCGCCGCGTTGGCGTCCACCGCGCGCAATACCCTCGGGTTGAAATCTCCTCTCAACCCCAACCGCGCGTGCGAAGTCAGATCCAATTCATGGTTTGTGGCGATCCGTCCGGACTGGAATGCGCTGCCCGAAGTAGCCGTGGACGCAGGATCAACCCGGTATGGATCCTGGCGCCGGTAACCGCCGCTGAGGACGCCCGAATACCAGCCCCGCCTGAACCCAAGGGAGCCATGGCTGTCCACACCTGCGAAACTGCCGCCCTGCGCGGAGACATCGGCGAACCAGGCCCGGTTGGCGCGCCGCGTGATGATATTCACCACTCCGCCAATCGCCTCGGAGCCATACAGCGAAGATGAGGGCCCTTTGACAATCTCCACCCGCTCGATGTCCTCGATGGTGAACCGGGTCAAATCCACTCCGCCATCCACGCGCCCGGCCACGCGATCGCCATCCACCAGGACCAGAACGTATTTGGGGTCCAATCCCTGCATGCGCAGTTGGGCGCCCCGGAACGAGCGGACGACCTCCAGCCCCGGATATTCCTCCAGAACCTCCGCGAGATTGAGTTGACCAGCCTTTTCCGCCTCGCGGGCGCTGATAACCTCTGTGGCGACCGTGCTGTCCGCCAGGGGACGCGGCGATCGCGCCCCGGTGACCACGACTTCCGGAACCGCCAGCACTCCGCTGGAAGCACCCAGGTCTTCATCCATTAGATCGCCGCCGCTGCCGGCGCTGACCGGGAGGTTCCACAGGCACATGGATGCGCAACCCAGAACAATGAGATGGAAGTTCAGCTTCACGGCCATTATTGATAATGATTTTCATAATCAAGATCAATAAATATTATTCTCACGCTGGAGGTCGGGTTCAGGGACTGATACAACTTGCGTCCCATGCAGGCGCCTGAACGCATTTTGTTGTCGCGGGCCAATCCGGGGCGCACGCCGCTCGCTCCCATCATCGCCGAGGCCCGGCTGCGTTATCCCGGCTCCAGAATTGACTGGTTGACGCCTGAGGAGGAAAGCGTCGAACTACGTCCCGGAGAGAAGGTTTTTTTTCACTCCGGCGCTTTTCCTTCGTGGGACAACCTGACGGATGCAACGCGCAAGGAACTCCGGCGGCGGCGCCACGATCTGTTTATCCTGGCGGTCGCCGATGATCTGGGCGTGCGGGCCTTTGGAGCGCGCCTGTTGCCGCTGCGGGCGCGTATCCCCGCCATTGAACTGCTCAATCACAAACTCCAGGCGCGGCGCTTCAACCAGAAAGAGTGGCTGGCCAACACCGCCGCCGCGGAGAGTTTCTGGCGGGTGTGGGTGGCGGTGCGGCAGAAGGCGGATGAAGCCGCCGCGACGGCGTGGCTCCGGGCGCTTCCCGCCGTGCGCAGGGTCATGGAAGCCGCGCCCCATGAATCGCTGGAGGGACGAAAACTTCGTGTCGTGATCTTCACCCATTCCATGGGCGTGGGCGGGGTGCAGAAACAGATATTCGAACTGTTGCGCGGCATGGATCGCAGCCGCTTCGACCCAACCCTGGTGTTGCTGGTCAAGGACAGCGGATTTTTCGAACCGGAGGTGCGGGCGCTCGGCATCCCGATTGTTCATGTGTATCCGATCCAACCCGAAGACCAGTTCTTCACCCTGATCGCCCGCGACCTGGCGCGCGTGCTGCGCCGCATCCGCCCCGACGTGGTGCATACCTACATGCCGCTGCCGAATATGCTGGGGGCCATGGCGGCGCCGTTGTCCGGAGCGCGGCGCAACCTGCTTTCCGTGCGGGCGCTGCGGGTCGAGGAGGTCACCACGTGGAGCGGTCCGCAATACCAGACCTTCGACACCCTGGCCTCGCGCGCGGTGGATCACATTGTCTGCAACTCCAACGCGGTCGCGGATTATTATACGAAATGGGCCGGCGTTCCGCGCGGCCGGATTGATGTGGTCTACAACGGCATCGCTCCCGGACCCTACGCCTCCCTGACGGAAAAGGATCGCGAGGACAAACGCGCGGAACTGGGCATGCAGCCCGGAGAAGTGCTGGCTCTTCAGGTGGGCCGCCTGTCCATGGAAAAACAGGTGCATGTATTCGTGGATGCGTTGCGCCTGGCGCGATCGAAGGCGCCCAACCTGCGCGGGGTGGTGGCGGGCGGCGGGCCGGAGATGGCCGGTTTGACCGCGCGCGCCGGCGATCTCATCGCCGCCGGGGCCATCCGGTTTCTTGGAGAACGCCGGGATGTCCGGCAATTGCTGGCGGCGGCGGATATCGTGGTGCTGACCTCCATGGTGGAAGGCATGCCCAATGTGCTGATTGAAGCCGCCCACGCCGGCAAGCCATCCATCGCCACCGCGTGCGGCGGCGCCCAGGAAGTGGTGCGGCATGGCGTGACCGGCTATGTCACTCCGGTTGGCGCGGTGGAGGAGATCGCGGAGCGGCTGGCGGAACTGGCCCAACAGCCGGAGCTGAGGAAGCGCATGGGCGAGGCGGCCCGCGCGCGCGGACAGAAAATCTTCAATCCCGAACGCATGGTCGCGGAAACCGTGCGGCTCTACGAGTGAGGACCGGATGTGCGGCATTACAGGCATTGTGCGGGGGGATGGCAGGCCGGTGGATATGGACCGTCTCAAGGAGGCGGCGCGTCTGATCGCCCACCGCGGCCCCGACGACGAAGGGGTGGAGATTCATGGACAGGCCGGCTTTGGCCACCGCAGGTTGTCCATCATTGATTTGTCCCCCGCGGGCCACCAGCCCATGAGCACCCCCGATGGGCGCTACACCATTGTCTTCAATGGCGAAATCTACAATTTCGAGGAACTGCGGCGCGTCTATCTTTCACATATCCAGTTCCGGTCGCGCTCCGACACCGAGGTGCTGCTTCATCTCTACGCCGAACGCGGCGAACACATGCTGGGGTTGTTGCGCGGCATGTTCGCCTTCGCCATCTGGGACGCCCGGGAGAAAAAACTGTTCTGCGCCCGCGACCGGGCGGGCAAAAAGCCGTTCTTCTACGCGGAAGGCCCGTGGGGAATCGCCTACGCCAGCGAAGTCCGTTCGCTGCGGGTGTGGGATGAAGTGGACGCCTCGGTGGATTGCGACGCCATCCACCAGTATCTGTCGTTCCAGTATATCCCGGCGCCGTTGAGCATTTACGCGGGCGTGCGCAAGCTGCCCCACGGCTCCATGCTGATCTGGCATAACGGCCGCACGACCGTGCGTCCCTGGTGGCGTCCGGAATACCGGCGCAAGCGGCAAATTGACGAGGCCACGGCGCGCGAACGCCTGAGGGAACTGCTGCTGGAAGCCACCCGCTACCGCCTGATTTCCGACGTGCCGGTGGGCGCGTTTCTGTCGGGCGGCATGGACAGTTCCGCCGTGGTGGCGGCCATGGCCCGGCTGTCTGATCGGCCCGTGAAGACCTTCACCATTGATTTCGAGGAAGAGAAGTACAGCGAGGCCCGCTACGCAAAGGAAGTGGCGGACGCCTATCACACCGATCACCACGTGGAGGTGGTGCGCTACGATTCCGCCAATATCATTCCCTATCTGATGTGGTTTTACGGCGAGCCCTACGCCGACAGTTCCGCCATTCCCACCTGGTATGTGTCGCGACTGGCGCGCCGGCATGTCACCGTGGTGCTCAACGGCGACGGCGGGGACGAGTCGTTCGGCGGCTATCAGCGTTATCTGTTCTCGCGTTTCGCCCATCTGGCGAACCAGTTGCCGCATGGCGTGCGGCGCGAGGTGATTCCCAACCTCTACAGGAAAATTCCTCCCTCGGCGCCGGTGTTGTGGCGGGTCCACAACCTGCTCCGCGACAACTATACCGCGCCTGAACGCACCTATTTCGACCGCATTGTCTATTTCACCGGCGAGGCCAAGCAGGACATCTACTCGGACGGCATGAAAAACGAGACCGCCCGGTTCACCTCGTTTGATCGCATGCTGCACCACTTCGACCATGGCCAGGCCCATGAACTGACCGATCGCCTGCTCGCCCTGGATTTCGACACCTACCTGCCCGACGATCTGCTGGTGAAGGTGGATATCGCCACCATGGCCAACGGCCTGGAAGCCCGTTCTCCGCTGCTGGATCATCACCTGGTGGAATTCGCCGCCTCGTTGCCCGCGGACTTCAAAATCCGCGACGGCGAAACCAAGTGGATATTCAAGATGGCCATGGAAAACTGGCTGCCGCCTTCCGTGCGCCTGCGGCCGAAAATGGGTTTCGGCGTGCCGATTGACATGTGGTTCCGCGGCCCGCTCCGCGATTTCCTGCGCGACACGCTGCTTTCCCAGCGCGCGCTGGCGCGCGGCTATTTCCGGCCGGCCGCCGTCCGCGCGCTGGTGGAGGATCATATTTCGGGGAAACGGGACGTGCGCTACCAGCTATACGCCCTGCTGGCGCTGGAGTTATGGCACCAGATTTACATGGATGGGGACTGGCGGAACCCGCCGCCCCGCCCGGCATAGCGGGCGCGTTCCGCCGGGATGGGCCGGGAGTGAAAAAATGCGGGCGGAACGGCGATGCGGCCCCTGTCAAAGGCCGCTGGAGATCAGCCAGTGATCGCCTTCGCGCACGAATTTCATCCGCTTCTTCTTCTGGACGGAATCCCATTTTGATCCCGAGGGATACTTCACCTGGAACCGGGATTCGTATTTGTAATCGAGGTGGGCGACGCCCTTGTCGCCTTCCTCGAAGTTCAACGCCAGAATGACGATATCCATCTGCAGAGCTTCCACGTCGCGGAATTCATTGGCCAGAAACTGGACCAGCCCGGCGTAGTTGTAATCGTCGGAAGGATCGGGCGTTCCCGCGTTGTCGAAATAATTCCTCGACACCAGCCGGAGCAGGGATTCCGCGTTGCGATCCTGCATGGCCAGGCGGTAGCGCTCCACCTGGGTTACAATCTCGCGGGAGTCCGGCGTATCCTTGATCTGCGTATTGGGAATCAGTTTGGCGGAACATCCGGCGAACAGGAAGACGCCGGCGGACAGCAGGACGGCGATCCGGGTCAAGTTGGGCATGGGGGTTTCCAGACTCACGATGGGATGGTCAGGCGTGGGGTTTGGCGTGGCTTTCCGCCGGCCTGGATGCTTCAGCCGGCGCCGCCATCCGGGCCTTGCGGAATTCCTGCCAGCGCCCGGCCTGGGCGCGCAGTTCCTTGATATGCTCCTGCAAGCGCGCCTTGTTGTCCTGGGTCATGCGGTTTTCCCGGGGCAGGTTTTTTTCGGCGCGGTCCAACTCCCGCAGCCAGAAGTCCGGGTCCTTGTCCAGGTTGAGCTTGGTCAGTGCGTAGTACAATGGCTCCGAAATCTCCCTCCGGTACTTCAGGTCGTAGACGAAGGTGCGGAACCTGTGCAGAAAATCGGAGTCAATCATTGGGTTATTCCCCCGTTTGGGCGTTTTCCAAGGTCAACAGGATATCCAATGCCAGTTTCACGAAGTCCGCCTCGGTGACAATGCCAATCACCCGTCCGTCCTCCACCACTGGCAGACAACCGTATTTGTGACTAATCATTTCCCGGCAAACGTCAATGAGTTTCATGTCCGGAGAGACCGAGTGGACATCCCGGTTCATGATGTCGCTCACCCGGACGCGCCGGAGAACCGTGCGCCGCGCGTCGTCATCCATGTCCGCAAGCGATGAAATGGATGCGCGGAGCAGGTCGCGGTGGGTGACCAGCCCGCGCAACTCGCCGCCCCGGGTCACCGGCAGGTGGCGGATGCGTCCCAGTTTCATCACTTCCTCGGCGAGTCCAAGGTCTTCATCCTCGCTGAGGGTGATCACCTGGTTGCTCATGATATCGCGGACCGTCAGGTGAAAGACTTTCTTGCGCATGGTGTTCCGCTCCGTGGCGGGTCAGTGCCCATTTATGCCCCAATCCGGACCCCGGTTCAACCAGTTGGGGCGGGGAAGTTACCGGGAGTCCGCGGGCCGTTGATGAGTTCGTGGCGGAGAGCATCGCCCGGTTCCCAGGCCAGGAACTCGCGCAGGGTCATGCGGCGGGGAGAGGTTTTCGCTGCGCTCGCCATGATGGTTTCACCACGGGAATTGTCCGCCCCGCGCCAGATGGGGTCAAGCAAACGGCGGATTACGGGAACAGCCCGCGCAGCTTCATCGCCTCGGCGACACGTTGCACGCCGAGCACCTGGGCGGCCGTGCGCATATCCACCTTGCGGTTCTGGCGCACGGCGTAGACCTCGTGGAACGCCTTCTTCATGATCTCGTAGAGGCGCTGGTTGACTTCCTTGGCGCTCCAGAAAAACGCCTGCAGTCCCTGCACCCACTCGAAATAAGAGACGGTGACGCCGCCGGCGTTCGCCAGCACGTCGGGGATGACGAAAATATCCTCGCGCTCGCGCAACACCCGGTCCCCCCCGATGGTCACGGGACCGTTGGCGCCCTCCGCCCAGATGCGGCATTTCAGGTTCTTCGCCAGTTCTTCCGTCAGCACGCCGCCCGTCGCCGCCGGAATCATGACATCGCATTCGATGCGCAGCAGGTCTTCGTTGGACACCGCTTCGGCCTCCGGATAGCCCTCCAGAAAACGGTTTTGCTTGACCCATTCGTTGACTTTTTTCAGGTCCAGCCCGGCGGGATTCCAGATGCCGCCCTTCATATCCGAAACCGCGATGATGGATGCGCCGAGTTTGGCCATTTTGCGCGCCGCCGCCTCGCCCACGTTGCCGTACCCCTGCACCACCACGCGGGTGCCTGAGTTGATGGGCATGCTCAGCACCTTGGCCGCCTCGATGATGGCGTACACCACGCCGCGTCCCGTGGCGTCGCGGCGGCCGAGCGAACCGCCCAGGTTGATGGGCTTGCCGGTGACGATGGCCGGCACCGAATAGCCGCGCATCTGGCTGTAGGTGTCCATGATCCACGACATGGTGCGTTCGTTGGTTCCCATGTCCGGCGCGGGGATATCCGATTCCGGACCGATGAAATCAAACATGCTCTGCACAAAACCGCGGGTCAGGCGCTGCAATTCGTCATTGGAGAGCTTGAAGGGGTCCACGCGCACGCCGCCCTTCGCCCCGCCGTAGGGCAGGCCGACCACCGCGCATTTGAGGGTCATCAGCATCGCCAGGGCTGCGACCTCGCCGAGGTTCACGTCGTGCCAGAAGCGCAGCCCGCCCTTGCAGGGGCCGCGGGTGTCGTTGTGATGAACCCGGTAACCGTGAAAATTGCGGATGGTTCCATCATCCATGCGCACGGGAACGGTCACGATCAGGGCGCGTTCCGGGGTGCGCAGCCGGTTGGCCATGTTGGGGTCCAGGTCCATGATGGCCGCGGTGCGGTCGAACGATTCCAGAACGGCGCTGTACAGAGGGCTATCCCATTCCATGATTCCACCTTGTGATGGGCGTCTGCGAGATAATGCAGCAGGCGTCAAAAAGCAATGCACGCCGCGTCATGAATCCGGATGTTTCTGGGTATTCAGCGCCCGTGTCAGCGCCTGCAGATAACCGGGGGCCGCCAGAGCGGGCGGGCAGACGCTTTCGTAAACGCCTTTTTCCATATGGCGGGCGGTTTCCTCCGCCGTCACCGCCGTGCTGATGAACTTCGCCGTGGGGTTGATGGAGCGGACATCCTGTATCAGGCGTTCGTTGCTGGTGCCCCGCAGAAAGGTGTTGCTGATGGTGGACATCACCACCCGGGCGCTCCCCAGCCCCAGATGGCGCAGGGTTTCCGGATTGCTGATGTCCCCGTACGCCACTTGCACGCCATAAGCCCTGATTTTCGGGTGGTTCTTGACGTTGAAATCAATGACCAGGATGCGCGGCAACAATTCCGGAAGCTCCTTTTTCAGGTGGATCATCAGGGCGTCGGCGTTCAGGTAAAACCCCAACAGGACCACCTCGGGGGGGGCGCCGTGTCCATGATTACCGCCTCCTCCCCCGCGCTCCGCATGGACATCCGGTTGCGCTTCGCTTCTTCTTTTTCCCGACAGGCCCAAAACCCGTTCAAACCAGATGGCCAAGTTGTAGTTGTATTTGATGGCGTAGGTGGACAGCAGCACCGACAGCATCATGGCGTAGGAGATCGTCGAGGCTTCATCCGGGGTCAGGGCCCCGGCGGTCAGCCCGATGGGCACCAGCAGCAGGGAAAACTCGCTGAGTTGCGCCAGGTTGATCGGCGCGGTGAAGGACACGATCGGTCCCAGCCTCGCCGCCATCAGCATGGGCGCGAACAACAGCAGGCGCGAGAGGATGACAATCGCCGCCAGGGCTAGCGAATCCAGGATTACCTCCGCCGCCGGCGGCGGCAGGGACATTCCCAGCGCCACGAAAAACAGCGCCATGAAGAAATCGCGGAGGCTGAGCACCTTGGCCAACACCTCCGAGGAAGTGGGAAGCGCGCCCAGCGTGATGCCCGCGATCAGGGCGCCCATTTCCGCGGAGAGACCGACGGCGGAGATGCTCTGCGCGCATAGAAAACACCACCCCAGCGCGGTCAGGGTGATCAAATCCGGTGAGCGCGCCAGCGAGGCCATGATGCGCGCCAGCACCACCTTCGCCATCCAGGAAAACAGCACCGCCAGCACCAGAGCCCCTCCGATCATGACAAACGGACTGGGCCCTCCGCCGCTTTCGCTGGATGCGCCGGTGGACACATACGACAGCGCCAGCACCGCCCAGATATCCTGGCCGATGAGGGTCAGCACGCTGATCCGTCCCGCCTGCGAGGTCAGGTCGAATTTGTCCGCCAGCAGTTTGACCGCCACCGCCGTGCTGCTCAGCGCCACCGCGGTCGAAAAATAAAACCATCCGGCCTTGCTGGAAGCGAAACCCGATGGAGCCCAGCCCATTTGCGAAACCGCCCAGTGCAATCCCATCATGAGGGCGATGGTGACGGGGGTTTGCAGCAGCACCGCCGCGCCCGCGCGCGTTCCCAAGCTGAAAATACCCCGGATATCCATCTCCATGCCGATGATGAACAGCAGAAAAACCAGCCCGAGGTGAGACACGGTCTCCATCGCCGCCACGCTGCCGCCGAAGATGGATTTGGCCGAAAAACCCAGGATCAGCCCCGCCACGATATAGGCGAGCAGGGCGGGCTGTTTGATGAAATTGAACAGCACCGCCAGCGTGGCCGCCGCGATCACCGCCACGCCAATGGCGGGCACCAGCCCCAGCCCGCCATCGGACGGGGCGCCGCCCGCCACAGCGATCAGTGGAATGCGCAATATTTCAGGACTCACCGCTTGAACACTCCCTCCAGACAGTAACGGGACGCGGGAAAGAATCTGGATACAGTTTGGGAATCCAGTTTTTCATCCTACTCCCGGAAATCCGCAAGGTCGAATCGCCAGGTGGTTCTCCGGGCGGCTCCGGCGCGGCGATAGACGTTCGCCGGACGCGAATGGATTTGACATCCCGGCTGCCCGCCGGTAAATCAGGACCGGAATCTGGGCGATTAACTCAGCGGTAGAGTGCCATCTTCACACGGTGGAAGTCGCAGGTTCGAGCCCTGCATCGCCCACCATTTTTGGCCAGCAAGAGCGGGGCGTTCCTTCCGGACGCCCCGATTGTTTATCCATGCGAGCCATGAAATTTGTGATTGGACTGATGGCCGCGGCGGTCCTGGCCGCGTGCGGCGCGGAGCCCAGGAAAGTTGACTACAGCCAGTGCGACGGCTTCCAGAATGGCAGTTGTCCCCACTCCGCCTGCATTCTGGGTGTTTACGGCCAGCAGGCGGCCATTGACTGCAGCGGCGCGAACTGCGCCCTGGCCGCCTGCGCGACCGCCGGCAGCGACTGCCTGAACAAGGCGACAACCCAGGGTTGCACCGCGGAAGCGGTCAACCCCTGCGTCAGCCAGTATAACGCCTGCAACAACCAGGCCAAGGCCGCGAAATAAGCCGCCGCTCTCCCGCTCACTCCTCTTCCAGCGGCAGGGTCAGGTAATACACCCGCGCCCCCCGCCGCAGCAGAACCGGCGCCGCGTTCTGGCTGTTGAGACGCATCATGGCGGCGAGAAAATCATCCGGACTGCGCAACTCCCGGCCCCCCAGCTTGAGCAGCACGTCTCCCGCCTTCATGCCGATGCGCGCCGCCGCCGAACCGGGACGCACGCGGGAAATCCGCGCCCCCGGCGGGCCGCCTTCCACCGCCCCATACTCGGCCGCCGCGATGCCCAGCCGCCGCCACGCCAGTTGCACGGCGAGGGTGGGGGGGAACTCAGCCACCTTCAGGTTGGCGGCGAAGGTCCGCCCTGTCCGCCACACCTGCAGGCGCAGTGTTTGGCCCACGGTAAAGCCTGCTTCCAGATCGCGGTATTCGTCGGTGGATTTGAGCTTGCGGCCATCCACGCTGATGACGATATCGCCAGGACGCACCCCGGCTTCCGCCGCCGGGCTGCCCTCGTACGCCTTGCGGACCAGCAGGCCGGTGTCGCTGAACTCCAGTTGGCGTTTGTCCCAGCGGCTCAGATCGTCCAGCGCCAGCCCGGTATAATGGGGACGAACCTCGCCAAAGCGGATCAGATCGGCCATCACCCGGCGCGCCCGATCCACCGGGATGGCGAAGCCGATGCCCTGGCCGTCGCGGATGATCGCCGTGTTGATCCCAATCAACTCGCCATGGATGTTGAGCAGGGCCCCGCCCGAATTGCCGGGGTTGATGGAGGCGTCCGTCTGGATCAGATCCGCGTAGGAGCGGCCCTCGTGTTTCAGCGAACGGTTGGTCGCCGACACCACCCCGGTGGTGACGGTGGATTCCAGCCCGAACGGATTGCCGATGGCGATGACGGTTTCTCCCGGCATCAGGCCGGAGGATTTGCCCAGCGCGGCGGCGGGCAACGGGGTGTTGGTGCGCGCGCGCAGCACGGCGAGGTCCAGGCCGGTGTCGGCGCCGATGACGTCGCAATCGTATTCGCGGTCGTCAATCAGGCGGATGCGGATGCGGTTGGCGCGGGCGATCACATGTTCGTTGGTCAGGATCACGCCGCTGGGGTGGACGATCACCCCGGAGCCCAGGCTGGCCCCCCTTCCGCCGCGCCCGCCCCGGTTGAACCAGTCGAAATCGCCCGATCCGCCGCGGAAAAACGGATTGGCCTCGTCCTCTCCGCTTTCGGTGTTGATATTGACGATGGCGGGGGCGGCCTTTTCCACGGCGATCACCACGGGGGTGCGCCGCAAATTCGATGGCGGAGCGTCATCCTGCGCGTGGGCGGAAGGCGCCGCGATCCACGCCGCGATCCACGCCGCCGCCAGAGGGGCCATGGTCCTCCAGCCGATCAATCCCCGGGGTGGTGCAATCATCCCCAGCACTCTACCCGACGTGAACGGCGGAGTGAAAGTGGAAATGCGGGCGTTCTTCCAGTGGAGGTCATGATTTCAATATACGCCATATGGCGCGCGTGGAAACGGCGGACCGCGCCGCCGCCGGGAACTCCGCCCGCGCCGCCATCTCCCGCTACATGGGCGAAGGACAGGGAGAACCAGCGGAGATCGGCCGCGGGTGCCTGTTCCGCGCGGCGCGGCTCCAGCTTGCGCCGTTGC
This sequence comes from Myxococcota bacterium, assembly GCA_022072125.1. Lineage (GTDB taxonomy): Bacteria > Myxococcota > JAJVIH01 > JAJVIH01 > JAJVIH01 > JAJVIH01. The sequence goes on from JAJVIH010000031.1 coordinate 33,129, forward strand.
GGCTTGTCGCAAGCCGGCTCCTGGCGCATGATGCGGCGTGAGGCCGCCGCCCGCCGGCGCGTCAACCCCCACGAGACAGACCCATGACTGAATCGCGCGCCCTGTATCCTGACATTTCACCTTATCACGCCGGCATGTTGGATGTGGGTGACGGCCACAGCATCTATTACGAGGAATGCGGCGACCCTCATGGAATCCCCGTGGTGTTCATTCACGGCGGTCCCGGGGGCGGGACCAGCGAAAAAGACCGGCGCTATTTTGATCCCGCCCGCTACCGCGCCATCCTGTTTCACCAGCGCGGTTGCGGAAAAAGCACGCCCTTCGCATCGCTGGAAAACAACACCACCTGGAAACTGGTGGAGGACATTGAAAAACTCCGCGGCCTGCTTGGCGTGGAGCGTTGGGTGGTGTTTGGCGGTTCGTGGGGCAGCACGCTTTCGCTGACCTACGCCATCCAGCATCCGGAGCGCGTGCGCGCCCTGGTGCTGCGCGGGATTTTCCTGTTGCGGCGCAAGGAAATCGAATGGTTTTACCAGGAGGGAGCAAGCTGGATTTTTCCCGATTTCTGGGAGGAATACCTCAAGCCCATCCCGCCGGAAGAGCGCGGCGATTTGATCTCCGCCTATCACCGCCGCCTGACCAGCGATGACCCCGCCATCCGGCTGGAAGCCGCGCGCGCCTGGAGCATCTGGGAAGGAGCGACCAGTTGCCTGTATGTGAATCCGGAGCTGATCTCCAGCTTCGGTCAGGATGACTTCGCCACCGCCTTCGCCCGCATCGAAAGCCATTATTTCGTGAACCGGGGCTTCTTCGGCGAGGATGACTGGCTGTTGAGGAATGTGGGGCGCATCCGCAATATCCCCGGCGTGATCGTGCAGGGGCGCTACGATGTTGTTTGTCCCATGACCAGCGCGTGGGACCTGCACAAGGCCTGGCCCGAATCGAAGCTGATCGTGGTTCCCAACGCCGGGCATTCCTCCAAGGAGCCGGGCATTATTCACCACCTGGTGATCGCTTGCGACGAATTCGCCGCGCGGTAGCGTTTGCGGGTTGCCTCTCCGGACCGGAGTGGTAGATTGCCCGCCTGACGGCATCCGGATTCGTTTTGACTCCAGTCCCGGACCGCCCCCGGCGGCCTGGCGGATGCTCATTCGTCACCATCCCAACGGATTTTCAACAAGGAGCTGACATGGATATCAAGGGCAAGGTTGCAGTGGTCAGCGGCGGCGCGTCCGGATTGGGCGCGGCGGCCGTGCGCGCGTTTGTCAAGGCTGGCGGCAGCGCGGTCATCATGGATCTCAACGAGGAAGCGGGCGCCGCGCTCGCCAGGGAACTGGGCGACAAGGCGGCGTTCATCAAGACCGATGTCACCAGCCCCGAGCAGGTGACGGCGGCGCTGGATCTGGCCCAGTCGAAATTCGGCGGGTTGCATGTGGCGATCAACTGCGCGGGCGTGGGCGTCGCGGCCCGCACCCTCAGCAAAAACGGCCCCATGGATCTGAACCTTTTCCGCAAGGTGATCGAGATCAACCTGATTGGCACCTTCAACGTCATCCGGCTGGCGGCGGATCGCATGGCGAAGAATGCGCCAGGACCTTCGGACGAGCGCGGCGTCATCATCAACACGGCCTCGGTGGCCGCATTTGATGGACAGATTGGTCAGGCGGCCTATTCAGCCTCCAAAGGCGGCGTGGTGGGCATGACCCTCCCCATCGCCCGCGACCTGATGGGCAACGGCATCCGCGTGATGACCATCGCCCCGGGCATTTTCGACACGCCGATGCTGGCCATGCTGCCGCAGGAAGCGCGCGACTCGCTGGCGGCGCAGGTGCCGTTCCCCAAGCGGCTGGGCAATCCGGCGGAATACGGCGCGCTGGCGATGCATATCATCGAGAACCAGATGCTCAACGCCGAGGTGATCCGCCTCGACGGCGCCATCCGCATGCAACCGAAATAAGCGCTCCGTTTCACGGGCGATTACAATCCCTCCCAGCGCTTTGTGGCGCTGGGAGGGATTTCACATTCCGGCGCTCCACCAGCGCCAGCGCGCGCCGCTAGCGTTTGAGACCCGATCGCCAGAGATCGGTGATGGGGGGCTTGTCCGCCCCGTTTTTGTCGAAGACACCGGAACAGGGCCAGGCGTTGAACAGGCTGAAGACATCGCTGTCGAACAATTGGCTGTCCGCCACCCAGCGCGGCAGCGGATCATAATCGCGGGCGAATGACCATACCACGAAGGGCATCCGGCGTTTGCGGGCCTCCCGCAGCACGTGGTCCATCCAGAAGAGTTGCGAACCGGCGTTGCCGCCGGTTTCGATCCATTGCAGGCGTCCGTTCACGGGAATGCGCGCGAGCCCGCCGCAGGCGCGCGCCGACCATTCGGAAATCACGATGGGTTTGCTCCAGCCCAGGCGATCCAGTTGCGCCAGCGGGTCCACCCAGGAACCGTATTTGGCGTGGGCCAGACAACCCGATTTGCCGTCCCAGTTCTCCGGATACCATTTGAGGATGGGCGCCGGGCCCTGTGGCGGGGTCATGGTCAGGCCGTCCGGATAGAAGGACAGCGCCAGAACATCCAGCCGTCCGCCTTCGTCCAGTTCGCCGATGGGGGCCAGGTCGAGCGGATAACATTTCGCTGGATCGGGGGTTTCCGTGACCACGCCGGGAGCGCTGTTGCAGGAGGCGAAGACGAGTTTGTAGCAGGCGTCCATGTTCCAGCCGAGCAGCGACGGATACTCCAGCGTGGCGAACAGTTTGACCTGGGGATCGCGCTGGCGCAGCCGGTCCACGAGGTAATGATAAAGCGCGACCAGGGAAGGCCAGCTTTGCGGGCAGTTTTTCCGCAGCAGGTTGGCCTCGACCATGATGGCCAGATGCGAGGGCCGCAGCCGCGCGTTCAGCCAGCCCAAAAAACGCAGGTAGGCGTCCGCCATCGCCACGGTGACCGGTTTCACGCCGCCCGTGCTGATCCTGGCGCGCGGAGTGAAATCGGGGCAGTCACCGCCCATGGGGAGGCCGGCGCCGCCGGCCTGGTAAAGGGGCTGGTAGCCGCGGCGCGCGCCGTTGAGCACCGAGACCGCCAGATAGCGGGCGGGGGCCTTGTCGAAATATTCCTGAAAACCCCGGACCCAACTCACGAGTTCCCCGGGGGCGCGCTGATCATACCACGCCAGGCAATCTTCGTTGGACGGACATTCTTCCGCGAAAACATCCCAGGGGATGGCGCGATCCCAGTGCAGCACCGCCAGGTTGGAATCCCTGCTCAGGCTCTCCAGCCAGGCGGAGAGGTCGTGTTGCGGCTCCACTTCCAGCACGCATCCCCGGCCGGTGACGCCGCAGGATTCGTTTTGCAGGTTGTGCTGGATGCGAAACTGCGGAAAGCCCTGGCTGGGGTAGCGGAACGTTTCCGTCTTATCGCCGCCCGAAGCATCGCCGGGGGACTCGCCTATGTCCGCGCCGGGAACGGATGAATCGCCGGCGTTGCTGTCCGCGGGCTCTCCGGCGTCAACTGGAGAAGCATCAGGCGCGGATGAATCATCCGCGGCGGCGTCTGGCGCGGAAAGGCCGCCGCCTGACGGCGCGGCGTCTTCGATCGCGCTTGTATCCGCACCGGGATTGCCGCTATGCGGATCCGCCGGACTCTGGCCGCCGCCGCAGGCCAGAAATCCGGTGCAGCACAACCACCACAGTCTGTTGGGGTTCGCCATGGCTGCTTCCGGTTGGGGGCGCGGTCCAGACGGACTGCCGATCCGCCCGCCTCATCCGGAAGCCAGATTAATCGCCGTCCGGGTCCTTGGTCCAGCGGACCTTGACGCCGTGCTGATTCGTGCGGCCCATGCGGATGATGTCGCCAAGCCCCGGATTCTGGTCTGGCAGGGAGAAATCCATCTCCATGCTTTCCCAGGACCCCGGCTCGCCCATCTGGTTTTTCTTCGGCGTGTCCCAGCCCTGCGGCATTACGGCCTTGTAGGTGCGGCCGTCGCTGGCGTCCATGAAGCCGTCGAAAATCGGCGCGGCCAGTTCGTCGTACACATTCATGGGCGGAAGGCCCAGGAAAATCTCGGCGGTGCGGAAGAAGCTCATGAAGGAGTAGTGAACGCTGGAGGTATGGCCTTTCTTTGTCCACGGGGAGATGACCAGGCCCAGGGTGCGGTGGGCGTCCACGTGGTCGGCGCCGTCCTGCGGGTCGTCTTCCGTGACGAAGATGACGGTTTCGTTCCAGTAGGGGCTGTTGCTGATGCCTTCCACGATCATGCCCAGCGCGTAATCGTTGTCGGAGACCATCCACTCGGGCGTGGGCCGTCCGGGATTGCGTCCGTAGGTGTGATCGTTGGGGATCAGGATATAGACGTATTCGGGGAAGATGCCCGCCTGCAGGTCCTTGAGGAAGATTTTCACCTTCTCCACGTCCGATCGCTCCATGCTGAAGAAGCCGTATTCGGTGCTGATGTATTTCTGCAGGCGCTGCACCTGGTTGCCAGGGCCGGTGATCTCGCCATAGGAGCGGAAGATCAGGCCATTGTCGAGCACATGGGTGATGAAGAATCCGGCTTCGGTGAACGACGCCTGCTCGACGCCGGTGAGCGGCTGGCGTCCATCATCGCGGTAATTGGGGCCCCAGGTTTTCTCCGAATAACTGTTGGAGACCATGGCGGACAGCCAGATATGCCCCTGGATGCTGATCTCCGATTCGGCGTGGAAGTTGTCGAGGTTGACGAACTGGCGCGCCAGGTTGTGCGTGTTGGGCGTGATCAGTTCGCCAAATTCGGTCAGCGACTTGTCGCCGTTGCTACCCTCCAGATCGCCGAGAATCTGATCATAGGTGCGGTTTTCCTTGACCACCAGCACCACATGTTTGATGGGCGACTTGCGATCCCCCGCCGGCCACACCCCGCCGGTGGGGCGGCAGCCCGCCGAAAAATCACGGCGCGCGTTGTTCGAGTTCACCTTTTTGGTCAACTCCGCCAGCTTCGCCGCATCGGGAACCGGGGTCTTGCCCAGCACGCCCGCCATCATGCCGCCGACGTATTCGCTTTTGGGATTGGGCCCCGAACCCTCCCCCTTGCCCGCTAGCCAGTAGAGCGTCTTGCCATCGGCGGAGAGTTTCACATCAATCGGGTACCAGGCGGTGGGGATGCTGCCCAGCACCTTTTTCGAGGCCACATCCACCACTTCGATGGAGTTCTTCGCCACGCTGGTGACATAGAGCGTCTTGCCATCGGGGCTTTCCGCCACCGCGTTGGGAAAGACCGACAGTTTGGGATCGTCATCCAGGGGGATATTCCCGGTGTTTTTGGCGGATTCGATATCGAGGATATCAATGCGGTCGGCGTCGGTGGAAACCACGTACAGCCGCTTGCCATCCTTCGCCGGAACGATCATCTCGGGGTTTTTGCCCACCGGAATGGGATCCGCCGCCGCCTTGCCGGTGGCCAGGTCCACCACGCTGACCGTTCCCGGCGTGCGCGGTCGGCCCGCGTCCTTGACGCCCCAGCTTGAGACAAACATGCGCTTGCCATCGGCGGTGACATACAAGCTGTAAGGGTAATTGCCCCCCGCGAAGTCTTCGGAGGCGCCCGTGGCGAGATCGATCTTCCGGACCACGGTCAGGTCGTTGCGGGCCACGTACAATGATTTTTCATCCGGCGACAGCGCGAGACCCGCGGGGAATTTGTCCACGTCCCATTCGGCGTCGCGGGTCAGCTTGCCATCCGGCCCCAGTTTGACCCTGTACACTTTCGATGAAGTTCCGCCCGCCGCGTACAGGTTGTTTTTCGAGTCCAGCGCCAGCCCGGTGAACAACGCCTTGAAGGCTTCCTTGTGCGCTGATTTCATGGAAGCCGTATCCACCACTTCCAGATGATGATTGGGGCGCACATTGCCGCTGTTGGTGACAATCAGATATTTGCCGTCCGGTGTCAGCAACATCGCGGTCGGCCACACCCCCACCTTCAGGGTCTGGCCTTCGGGCGTGATGGCCCGGCCATCGGGCAGCAGCACGCGGCCATCGGCGGTTTTGCCCGGCGGAAGGGTGCTTTCATCGCCTGGTTTGGGCGCGGGACAATCGGGAAGCGCCGTTCCGCCATCGCCGGCGCCGCCATCCGCGCCGGTTCCCGCGTCCGGTTGCGCGGCGGCGTCTTCCCCTCCGGAGCCGCCGCCATTTCCGCCGTTCCCCCCCCCGGAATTATTGCCGCCGCCGGGGTTATTGGGATCGGCCTTGTTGTCTTCGGAGCAGGCCGCGATGGACAGGGCCAAAGCGGTGGCCAGGAAAGCGGAAAGGAAGCGGGACATCGGTTTGTCTCCGGAAAAGCGGCAGGTCGTGATGGACTTCACAAGGCTACCATAGCCCCCGCATGTGACAAAACCATGACGGCGGCGGGGAGAAAATGCCGCCTCAGCCCATGCCCCGGCGGGAATTGATGGCCTGGGCCAGCGTCGCCTTGTCGGCGTATTCAATCCCCATGCCCACGGCGACGCCGGTGGCGGGCCGCGTCACCTTCACTCCCGCCGGAGATATCAGCCGCTGGAGGTACAACGCGGTCGCATCGCCTTCCACGGTCGGGTTCAGCGCCAGGATCACCTCGCTGACTCCATCCAGCCGCGCCAGCAGTTCGCGGATCGGCAAACGGTCCGGGCCCACGCCTTCCAGCGGATTGATGACCCCGTGCAGCACATGATAGCGGCCCCGGTATTCAGCGGTGCGCTCAATCGCCAGCACATCCTGAGGATTCTGGACCACGCAGATCAGACCGCCGTCCCGCCGCGGATCCGAGCAGTAGGCGCACAATTCCCCCTGGGAAGGAAAGCCGCACTGGCGGCACAGGCTCATTTCATCGGCCAGCCGCGCCAGCGCATGGGCGATCTCGCGCGCCGCGCCAGTGCGGTCCGCCAGCAGGAAAAACACAAACCGCTGGGCGGTCTTTTCCCCCACGCCGGGCAGGCGGGCGAGCGCGGCAGTCAGTTGCTGGATGGGGTCCGCCACGGTTCTGATCCTTGGGTGTCCGGTTGTTGCTTTCGGGCTCCCGCGATCCGCCGCCGTCCGCGAAAGGCGCCAGCGGGAGGGAGAGCGCCGCTTCCACGGCGATCAGAAATTCATCAGCCCCGGGAGGACCATGCCGCCGGCGATGCGCTGCATCTCCTGCTGCATGGTCTCGCGGGCGTTGCGGATGGCCTGGTTGACCGCCGCCGCGCACAGGTCCTCCAGCATGGCGGGCTCCGCCGGATCAATCGCCTGCGGATCAATCGTCACGCCCAGAACCTCGAATTTGCCGTTGACCGCCGCCTTGACCATGCCGCCGCCCGCGCTGCCTTCAAACCGCCGGTTGGCCATCTGCTCCTGAAATTCGCGGATGCGCTGGGTCATGCCCTGCGCCTGCTGGAGCAGGCCGTTGAGATCAAATTTTGCGGGATCGATCATGGGGAACCTCTACTTTCACATTCTGTTCGCCGAACAGTTCCATGGCTGCCCGGGTGATCGGATCGGCCAGTGTTTCCCGGCGCAGGCGTTCTTCCTCCATCCGGCGTTCTTCCTGCTGGCGTTCGGCCAGACTGGTCTCGCCTCCCGCGGCTCCGGTTTCGCCGCAGCGGATGAACAACCGGGGCGCCGGCTCGAAATACTCCGCCAAGGCGGCGTTGATCCGCTCCTTGCCATTCTCCAGCGGCGCCGCATACTCCGGCGAGGTTACACATTCCAGCGTTTCGGCGTCCAGACGCGCCAGGCGGACAAAATGCAGCAGGTTGCCCAGCATCGGCTGTTCCTGCTGAAGGGCGCGCACGAAATCCTCGAACCGGCCCGGGGAAGGCGCCACGCGCGGGCGCGGCGGGGGAGGCGTCAGGCCGGGGCTTTTTTTTTAGGGCCGGCCCCCAGTTGCGCTTCCAGTTCCTCCAGGCGGCGCAGCCATTCATCCACCGGCGCGGCGTTGGCCGATTCGCACATGCGCACAATCAGCGTGTCCATCAGGATGCGCCCATCGAGGGCGCGCGCCATTTCCTCCGCCGCCTGGGTCAGGATATGGGTCTGCCGCAGGATGAGGGCGCGCGGCGCGCGTGCGGCCTCATCCTGCAGCATCTGCAACTCCCCGGGCGCGGCGTCGAGCACGTTTTCCGGCGCCTTGCAGACCCGCGCGATCAGCAGCCGGTGGTAATGCCACAGCAGTTCATCCAGCAACTGCTTCATGTCATGGCCGGAGCCGTACACCTCCGCCGACACCGCCAGCGCGCCATCGGCGTCGCCCGCCAGCGCGGCGTTGGCCAGCCTCGCCACCGGGCCGGCCCCAATCAGGCCGAGCGCGCCGCGCACATCCTCCTCGCTGATGTCCGCGGCGGAGAAACTCAACACCTGATCCAGCAGCGACTGACTGTCGCGCATGGAGCCCGCCGCCGCCCGCACCACGTAGGCGAGGGCCTCGGGCGCGATTTTGCGGCCTTCCGCGCCGAGGATTTTTTTGAGCTGGTCGCCGATCAGCCGCGCGGGCAGCCGCTTGAAGTCAAACCGCTGGCAGCGCGACAGGATGGTGTCCAGGATTTTCTGCGGCTCGGTGGTGGCGAAGATGAACACCACGTGCGCGGGGGGCTCCTCCAGCGTCTTGAGCAGCGCGTTGAAGGCCTCCGTGGTGAGCATATGCACTTCGTCAATGATGATGATCTTGCGCTTGCCGCCCGCCGGGGCGTAGCGGACCTGGTCGCGCAGTTCGCGGACGGCGTCAATGCCGCGGTTGGAGGCGCCGTCAATCTCCAGCACGTCCAGGCTCTGGCCCGCGGCGATGGTCACGCAGGCGTCGCACACGCCGCAGGGCGTCACCGTGGGGCCGTTCACGCAGTTGAGGGCGCGGGCGAAAATGCGGGCGGCGCTGGTTTTGCCCACGCCGCGCGCGCCCGTGAACAGGTAGGCGTGGTGGACCCGGTTCTGCGCGATGGAGTTTTTGAGGGTGCGGACCACGTGATCCTGCCCCGCCAGTTCATCGAATGTCCTGGGACGCCATTTGCGAGCGATAACCTGATAGGACATGAGCCGAACGGGGAGTGAGAAAAAGCAGCCGGAAGCACACGTATCAGATCGCTACCGTTGCTCCCTTCCGGGCCTGGCGGGGTTCACAACCCTACCGTTGCCCCGGCTGCAAACTCGAAACCGGCGCGGGATATCACCCGCGGCGCGGAGTGTCAAAGATGGCGGAGAGAGAGGGATTCGAACCCTCGGTACCCTTTTGGGGGTACACACGATTTCCAGTCGTGCACCTTCAACCGCTCGGTCATCTCTCCGCGTAATGGCGCGCGGAAAACTGCGCGGCCCGCCGGGCCGCAAGGACGCGGAAGTATGCACGCCGCCCCATGGCCGGTCAAGGAATATCCGGAGCCATTCCTCTCCATTCATGCGCGGAAGCCGTGCTGGAGTCCGAAGCAATCCGGAAGCGGTGAATCGCGCCAGGGCGATGATCTCCTCTTCTACACGGACAGCAGGCGGGTCAGTCCGCCGGGTTGAAACCCCGCGCGGCTGTAGGCGCGCAGCGCCGGTTTGTTGTCCACATTCACCTGCAGCGTCACCAGCGGAAAGCGCGTCGCCAGCCGGAGCGATATCTCGCGCATCGCCGAGGCCGCCAGCCCGCGTCCGCGATGGGCCCGCGCGGAGTACACGCCTTCGATCATGCAGCCCGCGGCGCATTCCACCCCCACTTCCGCCTTGAAGATGATCCGCCGGTCATTGCGCACCACGAAACAACGGCCCTGCTCAATGAGTTGCTTCATGCGGATTTCCTGCTGCTCCAGGTCGCTGGAGTTCAGGTAAATCCCCAGATCTTCAATCAGCATGGCTTCGGTCATCAACAGAAGCTGGTTCAATTCGCCCGGTTCCGCCAACTCCACGCCAACGCGAGGCAAATCACCGGAGCCGCCGGCCTGAAAACACAGGGTCTGTTGAAGGCGATCCAGGCGCGGGGCGGTTTTTCCCGCGTATTCCCGCCACACGGAACCCGCGGCGCCGCACGGCCCCAGCAGGCGGGTGATGTTCCATCTCCGTTCGCGCACCCATTCTCCCATACCGGGCGTTTTGACCTCCGGATCGCCAACGATGGACATGAACCCGCCGCGTGCAAACAGCGTGACGGCGGCGATCCGCCCTCCGGATTCATGGAGCAGAAACCAGAACCGGTCTTCCCGCACGGCTTCGTCCAGATCGCTGGACTCCGCCAGCGCGGTATGCAGCAGCCGGTCCTCGGGCGCCGCGCGCAGGAAGTCGAGCAGCCTCGACTTGTCGGTCTCCACCGCGATACGTATGGGCGGAGAGATGAAACGGTGGAAAAACTGGAGCATCACATCACCCCGGCGCCGGGCCGCGCTGGATTCCGGTTGTACTGGATAGCAGAGACGGACGCTTCCCGCCACGGCGAACTGCTGGAGACCGCGCGCCGCGCCCTGCCCGCCGCACCGCCGGGAGTGCTGGCGGTGCAGTTGCGCCCCCCCCGGGATATGGATATCCGGCCGCTCCTGGCGCTGGCCGGGCGCTGGCTGGAGATTTGCGATCCCCCGCGGATTCCCCTGCTCATCAACGGCCGCGTGGACGCGGCGGCGGCGCTGGGGTTGTCCGGCGTTCACCTGCCCGCGTCCGGAATGACTCCGGGGGACGCCCGGCGTTTGATCCGCGCCGGGATGATTGGCGCGTCCTGCCATTCGGGCCCGGACGTGGATCGGGCGCTTGAACAGGGCGCGGATTTTGTCGTTCTGGGCCCCGTGTACGATACGCCGTCGAAGCGCGTTTACGGTCCGCCGCTGGGAGTGAAGGCGTTTGCGGACAGCGCCCGGCGATATCCCGGGCGGGTGTTTGCGCTGGGCGGGGTTGACGCCTCCAATGCGCGCGAGGTCATGGCGGCGGGAGCGCGGGGAATCGCCTTCATCCGCGCCCTGTCGAATGCTTCCGATCCCGCCGCGGCTCTCGAACGGCTTGCGAAGATCGTCCTTGACTCTCCTTCGCCGTCCTTCGCCGTTCCGCCGGAGTGATCGTGATTCCTGGCGCGGCCCCAGGCGGATGCGGTTGAAGCGGCGCGCCGATCCCCATTCCGGAAACCGGGCGTCCGCGAATCAGGGAAACCGGCTCTGGATGGGTTATAGTTCCTCGCGGTATTCGGACACATCGGGGAAACGATCCCGGATGCCGGCCAGCGCCCGCAGCGGAGCATCTCCCGCGCAGTGCAGCACCGGTTCCATCAGCGAGGAAGCAGCGAACAGGATGATATCAAAGCCTTTTTGCGGCTCCAGTTGGCCCTGTTTGCAGCCGTCCCGCGCCAGCGAGGCGATCAGGCTGTTGACGTTCACGCCGTGGTCTCGCGCGATCTTCAGGATGCCTCCCTGATCGGCGCCGATCAGGCAGAGGTCCGAAAACGCCAGATGGCCCGCGTTTTTCAATCCCACCAGCCGTTTGGGTTTGGGTGATGTGCTGAATCCGTCCGACTGCCGTTTCCAGGCGACAATGCCGTCATCCTGGGCGCCCAGGATCAGCACCTGAACGTTTTCCCGGCCGGGGGTCACGCCGCCCGCCGCCATCGGCATGACCACCCGCACGCCCTCGCGCGACGCCATTCCCGCTATTGCGTTGCCGCCCGCGCTATGTCCTGTCACGGCGATGCGGTGGATATCCGCCACGCCCTTGAGGAATGCGGTTTCTCCCTCCAGCTTCACCAATTCATCGAGGATTTTCGCCAGGTTTTCAGCGGGTTTGCCGCTGATGTTCAGGTTCAGGGCGTCCTTCAGCCACAAACCGGGATGATCCGAGGAGATGACAATAAAGCCCCGGCTCGCCCAGTGGGTCATGAAGGTCAGCGACTGGGTGCGAAAGGCCGCGGTCCCATGCACAAAGGCGATGACCGGGTAGGGTCCGCGTTCCATGTCCGGCGGCAGGTCGCGGACGCAGGAACAGACCTGCCATGGATTCTTGTCGTCAGGGATTTTGCCCTTTTCGTTGTCCGGCAGAAACTCCCGGAGATCGTAACGGACAGACTCCTTGCCGATCTGGCTTCCCGGAACCGCCGGGTACCAGACCTCGGTGGTGAAACCCGCCGCCTGGATGGTGCGCGCGCCCACTGGCCACGGCCCCGGTTTGGTGAAATCGGGAAGTTCAAGGAGTTTGGCCCCGTCGCAGCCGGCGCGGGCGGGGGGGAGACTGACCGGCGGCGCGGTCGCGGCCGTGTCAGCCAGCGCGGCGTCGCCCGGGGCGCCGCCGTCATCTGCCGGCAAGGAGCCATCCCCGGCGGCGGCGCCGCTGTCCGGGACCGGATCGCCGGAACAGGCGGCCAGCCACAGGATCGCCAGCGCTGGAACGAGGCTAGGCCACCCGGTCATGGAAGACGAAACGCTTCCCGCGGATGGTGAGTTGATCGCCTTCCGCAAGGGGTTCGCTGGTGGGCGCTTCTCCATTGACAAAGACATTTTTTTCACCTTTTGGCAGCACGAGGACATAGGCGTTTCCCTTGTATTCGATGGCCGCGGCGACCTTGGGAGAAAACCATCCCCCCACCTTCACATCGGACTGTTCGCCCTTGCCAAACACCAGCCGGTTTTTCTGGATGGTGACCCTCCCCTTGACCACGCCTTTCTCCATCACATCCAGGTAGGCCTGCCGCTTCTGACGCATGGCCTGCTGGAGTGCGGCCATCTGACCGTCATCCACGAATTTGGTTTCGGCGGTTGGCGCCGCAACCTGACGGGAGGATTTCGCATGCACCGCCACACGACCGCTTTGCACCACCTGTTTGGCCTGCTGCTCCGCCGTCACGCCCCATTCGTCGGCCTGTTCGCCCTTGAAGATAAGCGTGTATTTTCCCAGGTCCACCTCGTCGCCTTCCTTGAGCACATGCTCCTTGACCCGCTGTCCCTTGATGCTCAGGCCGTTGGTCGCGTCCATCTCGCGGATGACATACTTGCCGTTCTCCCGCAGGATGGTGGCGTGGCGGCGGCTGATTTCCGGGTCGTCAATGGCGATGTCGGCGAACTGGTGGCGGCCGATGGCGATGGTCGCCTTGTTTTCCGGAAAATACAGATCGGCGGCCACTTCACGGCCATGGACAATGATGATCCTGGGCATTGACTTCCCCCCGCGGAACGCCGGTTTTTCCGGATGGCGGGCCGCCGCGGCGCGGCCGGTCATGCGCCTGAATTCTCCGGAACGGGCGCCGGCGCAAGCATGCGATGGACTGTCCGTCCGTGCAAGTTCCGTGCGCCCATCTCCGCGTGGGTGCGGTGCGGGCGTTCAGGCGATGCGGTCGTGGAAGACAAACCGTTTGCCGCGGATATTGAGCTGGTCGCCCTCGTTCAATGGATCGCTGGTGGGCGGGCGTCCGTTCACGAACACCTCTTTTTCCCCGTCCGGAACCCGCAACACATATTTGCCGCCCGAATGTTCAATCGCGGCCGTCACGCGGGGCGCGAACCAGCCGCCGACCTCGACATCGGCGTCCCCGCCGCGGCCGAAGACGTAGCGATCCTTCTCAATCGCCAGACGGAGTTTGACCACGCCGTTCTCGATCACATCCAGATAGGCTTGGCGCTTCTGGCGCAACGCCTGTTGCACCGCCACCAGATCCTTCTCTCCAACGTGTTTGGTGCTGACGGTGGGCAGGGCGAGTTGGCGCGAAGCCTTGGCGCGCACTTCCACGCGCCCGCCCTGCACCACCTGTTTGGCCTGCTGTTCCGCGGTGACGCCCCACTCATCGGGCGCCTCGCCCTTGAAGATCAGGGTGTACTTGCCCAGATCAATCTCGTCGTTGATGGAAAGGACATGTTCGCCAATGCGCGCGCCCCGGAAATGCAGGCCGTTTTTGGCGTCTATTTCACGGATGACGTACTTGTCCCCGTTTTTGATGATGGTGGCGTGGCGGCGGCTGATTTCCGGGTCGTCAATCACGATGTCGGCGATCTTGTTCCGCCCGATGGCGATGGATTCCTTGTTGGGCTGAAAATACAGATCGGCGACGATCTCCCTGCCATGCACAATGACAATCCTTGGCATTCCGGTTGCCTCCAGCGAATCAGGGGGCCTCAGCCCTGCAACTTGCCTGCGTGCCGGATGTCGGTGCCATCCACCATGAACACCACCTGTTCCGCGAGATTGGTGGCGTGGTCGGCCATCCGTTCCAGCACCTTCGAGACGGAAATCATGTGGATTCCACGCTCCACGTTGTTCGGGTCCTGGCGCATGTTTTCGACATAATAGCGGAACGTATTGTGGTAGATCTCATCCACCTGATCGTCGCGGGCGATCACCTCGCGGGCCTTTTCGGCGTTGCGGTGGACAAACGAATCAATGGCGTCGCGCACCATGATTTGCACCAGGTTGGCCATTTCCACGAGTCCGTCGGACGGGCGATAATCGGGGTCCATGCGCATATCCAGCACGCGCTCGCAGATATTGACCGCCAAGTCGCCAATGCGCTCCAGATCGGTGACCATTTTCATGCACAGGGTGACCATGCGCAGGTCGGAGGCCATGGGCTGGCGCCGGGCGACGATGACGATGCACAGTTCATCGGTTTCCACTTCGTCGCGGTTGACCTGCTTATCGAGGTCAATGGTCCGCCGCGCCAGGTCCAGATCACGGTCGGAGAGCGCCTTCGCGGAGTTGGCGATCATCTCTTCCACGCGGCCCGCCATGACCAGAAGACGCTGACGGACCGCCCTCAATTCTTCCTCGAAACCGCGATCTGTATGTTCTTTCGGCAACGCTCACCATCCTGCCGGGTTATCCTCTCCGCTTCCAGCGAAGACTTGCGCAATCACCCGAACTTGCCCGTGATATAATCCTCCGTCCGCGGATCGGACGGCGATGTGAATATCTTATCGGTCGGGCTGTATTCGATCAATTCCCCCATCAGGAAGAAGGCGGTGCGATCCGAAACGCGGGCGGCCTGCTGCATGTTGTGGGTGACAATCACCACCGTGTACTTGTCCTTGAGGGAATGAACCAGGTCCTCGACGCGGGCGGTGGCGATGGGATCCAGGGCGGAGCAGGGTTCGTCCATGAGCAGGACTTCCGGATCCACGGCGAGGGCGCGGGCGATGCACAGGCGCTGTTGCTGGCCGCCGGAAAGACCGCCGCCGGGTTTGTCCAGGCGATCCTTCACCTCATCCCACAGCGCCGCCTGGCGCAAGGCTTTTTCCACGGTCGCCGCGGCTTCGGAGGATTTGAGCGAATGGGTCAGCCGCAGTCCCGCCAGAACATTGTCGCGGATGGACATGGTGGGGAACGGATTGGGTTTCTGAAACACCATGCCGACGCGCCGCCGCAGGATCACCGGGTCCACGGCCGAACCAAATATGTCCTCGCCATCCAGAAGCAACTGGCCGTCGCAGCGGGCCGCCGGATTGATTTCGTGCATGCGGTTGAGGCAGCGGCTGAAGGTGGATTTTCCACACCCGGACGGCCCGATGATGGCCGTGATTTCGCCGTCAAAAATGTCAATCGTGATGTTCTTGAGCACCTGCGCCTGTCCAAACCAGGCGTTGAGCCCCCGCACGGAGAGTTTGACCGGGCGGGTCTTGCCGCTGGAATGGTGTTGAACCTCGGGTTTCAGCGTGTCCATTTGCCCTCGAACCGGTTGCGCAGCCAGATGGCGACCGCATTCATGATGGTCAGGGTGATCACCAGCACCACAATGCCCGCGGCCGCGTTCATCATGAACGCCTTCTGCGGGCGCGAGACCCAGTTGAAAATCTGCAGGGGCAGGGCGGTGAACGGCGAAAACACGGAGTCCGGCAGAAAGTTCACATAGCTCATCGCCCCCACCACGACCAGCGGCGCGGTTTCTCCTATCGCCCGTGAAACCGACAGGATGCATCCCGTCAGAATGCCCGGGGAAGCCACCGGCAGCACCACTTGGCGGATGGTTTGCCAGCGCGTGGCGCCGAGGGCCAGGCTGCCCTCGCGCATGTCGTTGGGAACCGTGCGAAGCGCCTCCCGCGAGGCGATGATGACCATGGGAATGATGAGCAGCGCCAGCGTGCAGGCGCCCGCGATCAGGCTGCGGCCAAAGCCGATGGTGCGCACGAACAGCTCCAGTCCCAACAGGCCGTAGATGATCGAGGGCACGCCCGCCAGGTTGGCGATATTGACCTCGATGATGTCGTTCAGCAGGTTCTTGCGCGCGTATTCTTCCAGGTAGATGGCGGCGCCGACCCCCAGCGGAATCGCCAGCACGGCGGTCAGGGCGATCAGGCACAGGCTGCCGATCAGGGCGGGGTAGATGCCCGCGATCTCCGCCTTTCGCGACGGGTACTGGGTCAGAAACTCGAAGGACAGCCGCGGCGAGGCGTCCGCCAGCAGTTGCAGCAGAAACAGCGCCAGCAGGGTCAGCGGGGCGAGAATGCTGAACAGGCAAATCCACTCAAAGGCCCGTTCCCGGCCGTGATGATGGCGCGCCGCCAGATTCTTCACGAACTGATCCTCCGGCGGAAATACTGGGTGAGCAGGTTGAGCACCAGCGTCATCAGGAACAGGCTGGCGCCGACGACGTAGAGCGTCCGGTACTCCAGCGAGTTGGCGGGAATGTCGCCCATGCTGACCTGCACGATGTAGGCGGTCATGGTTTCAATCGGGGCCCGCGGATCCAGGGTGAGGTTGGGCTGCTGGCCGGCGGCGATGGCCACGATCATGGTCTCGCCGACCGCGCGGGAGACGCCCAGGATAAACGCGGCGATCAGCCCGGAGCGGGCCGCCGGCAACACCACCCGGCGGATGGTCTCCAGTTTGCCGGCTCCCAGGGCGTACGCTCCCTCGCGCAACGCGCGGGGAACCGCGTGCAGGGCGTCCTCGCTCAGCGAGGAGACAATGGGAATGATCATCAGTCCCATCAGGATTCCGGCGCTCAAGGCGTTGAATCCCGCGAGATGGGGAATGAATTTCTGCAGCACCGGGGTCACGAACACCAGCGCGAAATAGCCAAAAACAATCGTGGGAATGCCCGCCAGCAGCTCCAGCAGGGGCTTCAGGATTTTGCGGGTCTTCGCGGATGCGTATTCGCTCAGGTAAATCGCGGCCAGAACCCCGAATGGCAGGGCGACGGAGATGGCGATGACCGAGGTGAGCAGCGTTCCCACCACCAGCGGCCAGATGCCGAACCGCTTGTTTTCAAACAGGGGCGTCCACTCGGTGTCGAGCAGGAACTGCTTCAGTTGAACCTGGGAGAAAAAACCGGCGGATTCCACCAGCAGAATCAGAACGATCCCGCCGGTCACGAACAGCGACAGGATTCCGCAACCCAGAAGAAACCACTCCACCGTCCGGTCCCGCAGGGTGGAGGCGCGTTGTCCCGACAGCCGGGTCACAGCGGGGTATCCTCCCGGTAACGCTTGATCAGCACCGCCAGCGGGGCCTTGGCGCTCCCGAAAATGGTGCCGGCGCGGCGCAGCCGGAAGCGATCCTGCGCGGTGCGGATGACATCGTCCGGCAGGCCGACATACCCCACATCCTCAGCCAGCGCCCGCATATTCCCGAGATAATAAGTAATGTACTGCTCCACGGATGGGCTTTTGGCCGCTTCAACATTCACATAAATAAACAACGGGCGGGAGAGCGGAGCGTAAATTCCATCGGCGACGGTTTCATGGGAGGGAGCCACGGGACCAGCCACCGGACCCCGTCCCTCGCCATCCACCGGCACAACCCGGAACATGCCGTCGTTTTCCTTCATGAAAGACATTCCCAGAAAGCCCATCGCCTGCGGGTCGGTGGATACTCCCTTGACCAGCACGTTGTCATCTTCGCTGGAGGTGTAATCGCCCCGGCTGGAATGGGATTTTCCCACCACCGCCTCGGTGAAATAATCGTAGGTTCCCGAATCCACCCCGGCGCCGAAGAGATGCATTTCCTCGTCCGGCCAGGAAGGGTCCACCTGGTTCCAGCGTTTGATCCTGTTCTGCGCCTCCGGGGCCCAGATTTTCTTCAGTTGCGACACCGTGATGCTCTTCATCCAAGTGTTGGAGGGATGCACGATGATGATGATGCCGTCGTAGGCGACCGGCAATTCCACGTATTCGATCTTGCGGCGGCCGCACTGTTCAGCCTCCGGCGGCTTGATGGGCCGTGAAGCGCCGACAATCGCCACTTCACCGTTGCAGAATTTCTTGAATCCGCCGCCGGTGCCGGAAACGCCCAGGGTGATGCGCCGGCGGTTGGTTTTCTGAAATTCCTCGGCCACCGCCTCGTTCAGCGGATGGACGGTGCTGCTGCCATCCAGCGAAATCACCTCGTTGACAACGGAGCGGTGGCAGCCCGCCTGCAGCAGCAGCAGGGAACAGGCAATCAGGGTGCGTGACAACATCAATGCACCTGCCGGGAAATGGCCACGCCGCCGCCGCGGCCCAGTGACGAAGGGTTGTGTTCCGCGGCGGGAAGGCGGATCCAGAACACCGATCCTTTCGGATGGTTGGGCTCCATGCCCACGTCGCCGCCCATGGCCTCCGCGAGATGCTTGACGATGGCTAGCCCCAGGCCGGTTCCGCCCATCTCGCGGCTGCGGCCCGGATCCACCCGGTAGAAGCGCTCGAACAGGCGCTCCCTGTGTCGCGGCTCGACGCCCGGGCCGTCATCCCGCACTTCAATGCGCACGCCGCCGCCCTCTGGCGCGGCGGCGATCTCCACCAGCCCGCCCGCCGGGGTGTATTTGATGGCGTTGTCCACCAGGTTGAAGACCACCTGGTCAAGCGCCCGGGCGTCGGCCTGCGCCGCCAGGTCCGGTGCGATATGGCTTTCCACGCGGATGTTCTTCTCCGCCGATTTGCCCTCGACCATGCCGGTGACGTGGCTGGCCACCTGGCGGATATTGATGGGCTGCAGGTCCAGCGTCATCTGTCCCGACTCCATGCGCGAGATGTCGAGCAGGTCGGAGATCAGGCGGGAAAGCCTTTCGGCGTTGCGCAGCATGGCCTCGACGAAGTTGCGTGCCGCGGGCGGGTCGTTGAGCGCGCCGTCCAGCAGGTTTTCGGCGTTGGCCTGCATGATGCTGACGGGAGTCCGCAGTTCGTGGGAGACGTTGGCGACAAAATCCTTGCGCAGGTTTTCCAGCCGCCGCAGATCGGTGACATCGCGCAGCACGATCACCGCGCCGCCTGAACGCAGCGGGTTGACCTGTCCCAGCAGGCGGCGGGTGGTGCGCCCCTGCAATTCAAATTCGTCCTGAACCACTTCGCCCCGGCTGCCCGCCTGCGCCAGTTCATTGAGCGCGGGAGATCGGGCGACATCCTCGACAAACTGGCGATCGGCGCGGGCGATGCCCAGCATGGTCTGGGCGGCCCGGTTGGCCATGGTGATGCGGCGCTGCGAATCCACCGCCAGCACGCCCTCCTCCAGGGATTCGAGCACGGCCTCCAGCCGGTTGCGCTCATCGGCGAGGGCGCCGACCGCCTCTTCGAGGTCGCTGGCCAGCCGGTTGAACGAGCCCGCGAGGCCCCGCAGCTCATCGGTCGAGTCAATCAGCAACTGGTTGGGACGTTCGCCCCGGATGATGGTCTGGGCGTATTCGACCACCTTCCGCAGGTTGCGGGAGAGCAGCCAGGAAGCCACGGCGCTGACAATGATGGCGGTGGCGAGCACCACGCCGCCGAAGGCCGCCAGGATCAGGTCGAGTTCCAGCAATTCGGCGGGGCTGTGCGGGCGGCCGCCGTTGAAATGCCAGTCATGCAGGCGCATGCGGAGAAAAAAGCCGCTGACCAGCATCACGCCGCTGGTCAGGGCGAGGGACATGAAGAAGAGCTTGCCGCGCGCGCCCAGCTTCAAGCGCTTCCCTCGTCCGGACGATCGCGAAACCGGTAACCCACTCCGCGGATGGTCTCGATGTAATCTTCCGCCGCGCCCAGCTTTTCCCGCAGGCGTTTGACGTGGGTGTCCACGGTGCGGGTGGTGACATCCGCGTGGATGCTCCACACGTCGTTGAGCAGGGTGTCGCGGGTCTGCACCCTTCCCTTGCGGGAGAGGAAGGTGGTAAGCAGGCGGAATTCCAGCGCGGTCAACTGGGTTTCGGTATTGTCCACCCAGACCCGGTGGGCGGCGGTGTCCACCTTCAGGCGGCCAAACTCGATTCTCTCCGGCATCGGTTCTTCCACCGAGCGGCGGCGCAGGATGGCCCTGATGCGCAAGAGCAGTTCACGGGTGCTGAAGGGCTTGACCACGTAGTCGTCCGCCCCGACCTCGAACCCCACCACGCGGTCAATCTCTTCCGCCTTGGCGGTCAGGATGATCACCGGGGTCTGCCGGGTGCGTTCGGTCTGGCGGAACTGGCGGCAAACCTCGATGCCGGAGATATCCGGCAACATCAGGTCAAGCAGGATCAAATCCGGCGGCGGCTCCTGAAACCCCAGATCAAGACCCTGTTTCCCGGTGCCGGCGCAACGGGTGGCGTATCCTTCCCGCCGCAACCCGTAGTCCAGGGTATTGAGGAGATCCTTCTCGTCTTCAATAATCAGGATGGTGGAGCTCATGGGGGCAATCTCGCCCCGCTTTGTGACAATTGTGTGACATGAGGGTAATGTTTCAGAAAAGGCCCGGTATTACAAGCGGATATCCGTCCAGCGGACCAGATCCCCCAGGCACGGACGGCCATCGTGGCGCCACATCATGGTGGGGGTGGCCATGCGCCCCGGCCGGACAATCCGCGAAACCCCGAGCGCGGCCAGGCGCCCGGCCAGGCGGGGAGCATCTTCCGGACTGGCCAGCAGGGCGGCGTTCTGCAGCCAGCGCTGGATGGGAATCAGCAAGTCCAAGGCCTGATCCAGCCTGCCAATATCATGCAAATGGATGAATCTGCCGGGAAGGGAGGAGGCTTTCCATTCCCCGCTGGTGCGCAGCATCACCCACCCCTGGCTGGCGCCGGAGATGAAATCCTGTCCGCCAAATTCCCATTCATCCAGCGCCACCCGCCGCCGGGCCCGTTGTTCCACCCCGAGCAGCGGACCGGGCATCAGGCTGGAGATGGTATTCATGGCGGCGGCGATGGCGGCGGCCAGGCGATCCGTTTGTGGTTTTCCGCCGCTGACAAAGACCACCCGGGGCGACAGGCAGGCCGCGCCATCGAAGGTGCAGTGATCCATGGCGATGTCGAAGCCCAGGGCCTGGAGATCGTCCGCCTGCGCGGCGTCAATCAGGGTGACGCCCAGGCGGTGTCCATGAAAGGTGGCCGGTTGGCCCGGGCGGATCAGCCGGTGGAAATGGGCGATGGTCTGTTCCCCGCCATAGACGACCAGGTGGCCGGACTGTGAAACCAGCAATTGGGTCAGCGCCGCGTCATCCGATGGCCACCAGGCGCAGGCGATGGCTTCCGCCAGGGCGGGCTCCAGCCGCGCCAGGGTTTGCAGGTAGAGCGGCGTGAACACCGGCTCGTCCGACGAGCAACGGCCCAGGACAGGGGAGCCGGTGATCAGGCCGCGCATATAGGTCAGGTGTGGCAGCGCGGGGATATTCGACGAGAACACCGCTCCCAGCAGCGCCGGCCCGTGGCGCAGCGCCCGGCCCTCTCCCCGCATGAGCAGGTTTTCGAGGGAGGGAAATTCCATGGCGAGCGCGCGTTTCATGTCCGCGGCCAGCGAGGATCGCATTTCCAGTTCCATGCTCCACAGGACCGACTCGCGGGAGAACCCGCCCAACCGGTGGATGGCTTCCACCGCCAGGTCGCGGTCGCCGGAGTCGCGCAGCCACTCGCGCGAGGCCGCGTCGAGAACCTGCAACAGCCGCCCAAGGTCGAATTTCTCCAGCGCGGCGCGGCCATTGCCGCGCAACCGGCGGATGGTTTGCTCCAGCCGGTCCGCCGTCAATTGCGCCTGGATCAATTCCACCGGTCCGCCGGGTCCGGCGGCGGTGCGGACCACGGCGGGCGCGTCCGGAAATCCGGCGCCAAAGGATGTGGCGCAGCGCGGGATCAGACCGCGATACCGGGATTCAATCCGCTGGGCGTTGGCGTGAATCCGGCGCAGCCGTTCCAGCAGAAAAGCGCGGCCATGTTCGCGGCTCCAGCCATCGGCCAGGGCGTCGGCGGCGGGACGCCACGGACCGGTGGTCCATGGATGCCCCGCCACGGCGCGGCAGGCCATGCTTTCGGCCCACTCCGACAGGGCGGGAAAACCCTCCGCCCAGCCCAGCGCCCGTTGCAGCGGCCCCGCCGCCCGTTCCCCGATGGTCCGTATCAGCTTCATTAGATTGAATGCCTGCACCCTTCATCCGGAGAGCATCAAATCATGACCCGCCCGGGGAGGGATCCGGCGCCTCCCGGCGGCCCGGTCCGGTGTTGGAGGAGGGATGTTTCCCTCAGTCCTTTGCCGGCGCCAGCTCCTCCAGCGTGACGGAACAGCCGCGGGACTCCGCCCCGGCGGCGCGTCCCAGAATGCGGAAGCCGCCGAACTCCCGCACGCCGATGTCATCGGTCACCAATGAGATGGGATGGGCCCAGTTGGTCAAATCCACATGAACCATCAACCCGCGCTCGCCGAGCGGCAACTCCCGCAGGGTGTCGTCCGGGTCCACGATGCGGGTGCGTGTCCAGCGCGGGTTTTGTTTCAGGCGCAACGGCGTTTTCCCCTGCTGAATGGCGGACAGGGTGTCGTCATAAAACTGCGAGGACAATTCGGTCATGCCCAGCAGGTTGACCATGGCGTCTTCCGTCAGACCGAAGATATTGCCAATCAGCGCGCGGAACTCTTCCAGCGGCAATTCACGGCTGCGGCCCTTGTAGCCTCCCGCGTCCATCAACAGGGAGTGTTCCGGCAATGGCGGAATCTTCAACCCTTTGGCGGCGAAGCCGTCGGCGAGATTCACGTAGCCGAAACTCGAGCCCACCAGCGCCACCGGCTGGTTCAGGGCGCGCGCTTCCTCCACATGGCGGATCAGGGCGGAAACATCCGGCCCCTGCGGCCCCACCAGGAAAGCCGATTCCGGCGTTCCGAACAGATCCATGAGTTTGTGCAGGCCGTACGCCATGATCATGTGCGGCGCGGTCTCCCTCGACGGCGCCAGCGCCAGAATGCGCCGGCGGCGATCATCGGGGAACAGCCAGCGCCGGGCGTTGAGTTCGATGGACAAATCCATCATCTCCAGCGATGTACGGTCGTAATGCACTTCCCCGGCTTTGCTGGCGGTGGAGCCGCTGGTTTTGAAGGTGATGGCCGCGCGTTCGTGGCCATGACAGAACAGGCTGGCCTGCTTGAACGCGGTCACCGGCAGCGGCGGAATGGCGGTCCAGTCGCTGATGTTGTCGCGGTGCGCGCCGCGGTGGGCGCAGAAGGCCGCGTAGGCTGGAATCGCCTCCAGGTGCCAGCGGTACAGGCGCAGCGCAAGGTCGTTGAACCAGCCGGCGTCCACTTCCTCGTCGCCGCAGGTCATGAAGTCGCGCAGGTCGCGTTCCAGGCGCATCAGCGCCCGCGCATCGGTGAGAAGATCAGCCATGGTTCCTTTCTCCGGCGCCGGATTCCTCCGCCGGGATGGGCAGGCGCGCGCAAATCAGCCGGAGTTCGATCCAGCGTTCCAGCGCCTCGCGGAGTTCATCCGGATTCCGCCCGGCATTGGCGGACGGGTTCGGCAGCGCGGCGAGCGGCGTTCCATCCGGACGCGCCCGCAGCAGGTTGGCCAGGTCTCCTTCCCACTGGCGCGAGCGGCGGCCCGATTGCGCTTCATCCCACGCTTCCGCCTTCAGGTTGAGCGGGGTGATGACCACGCCGGGGTGATTCAGCGGAACGGCGGGACTCACATCGCCTTTTGTCACCGCGTAGGCGAACAGCGGCGGCGGCGCTCCAAACTGCATTTCATAAGCGTGCGCATGGGCGGACAGCCCGGCGCAGACGCCATCCCCGAATGCGCGGGTGACGGCGTAATAAGGTCCCGTGATGTCTCCGGCGGCGAAGAGACCTGGCAGGTTGCAGCGGTTCAGGCGGTCCGCGGCCACGTGGCCCGAATCCGTCCGCAGCAAGTCATCCGGCAGCCGGACGGAGATCTCCGGGCGGCGTTCAAAGGAGAAGTAGTCAATCAGCGCGCCGCCGGCCTCGATGATCCGCCGCTCCCACTCATTCCCGATGACGAAGCGGTACGGCGGATGGACGCCGTCAATCCGTTCGATGACGCCGGGAATGGTCTCGACGCCTCCGGGCCGCCAGCCATCCAGCGTGACGAAGCGCCAGGGCGTGTCCTGCTCGCTGGACAGGCGGTGAAGCAATGGCAGAAACATGGCGGTTTCGCGGGCGCCCGCCACCAGCAGATCTTTTCCCTCGCACATGACGAAGGCGCGGCGGATGAGGTCTTCCAGATGCTCCGCTCCCTTGAAAAACACCGTCACGGCGCGGCCAAAATGCCGGCGTTCATTGCACAGGCGGCGCAGCCCCATGGCCAGCACCACCGATCGCGCCAGATGCCGCGCGCCGCCTCCGGTGATGACAGACCAGCAATTTCCGGCCGGGGCCACCTCCGCCGCCGCTTCCGCAATCACGGGGATATCCAGCACCTGCATATCCTTCAGCAGTCTGCCGGGAACCACGTCTTCCTTTTCCCGCCAGGATGGTCCGGTCAACATCATCGGTTTCCAGCCCGCGATGCCGCCCAGTTCCCCCGGCTCGAACACGCAGGTCTTCAGTCCCATGGCGCCGTGGCCCTTGACCCAGCGCGCGCGCACGGCGGCCGCGAGACCCGCGGGGCCGCCGCCCACCACCGCCACATCCCATTCGCCGGCGATCTTCATGGCGCCAGCCCGGTTTTGCGCGCGTATGCTTCCAGGCCTCCGGCTTCCAGAATGTGCTGGAAATGGCTGTTCATGGGCTTGAGCGCAGCGGCGCCCGCACCGGAGGCGGAAACAATGCGGCTGGCGCCGGGTTCGATGCGCACCGCGCCGCCGGTGGCGGCCGCGAAGGGCTCCGCCAGGTGGAACAGCGGCAGCCCACAGTTGATGGCGTTGCGGGTGAAGATGACGCCCGCGCTCACGCAGACGATGGCGCGCACGTCGTTCTGGATGAGCGAATAGATGGTGGTCTCACGGCTGGAGCCCGCGCCGAAATCCCGCCCCGCGATGATGATGCGCGGCCCGGCGAGCGCGCGGGCGTTGTCCTTTTCCGCCATGCCGCCCATGAATCCGGCGGCCACCTTGCCGGCGTCGAGGCTGTAGAACCAGGATGGATGAAGGATATCCGTATTGACGTGATCGCCCATGACGATCGCCAGCCCGGAGATGGGATTCATGGGAATACCTCACGCGGATCGGCGATGACGCCGGTCACCGCGGCGGCGGCGGCGGTCGCCGCACCGGCGAGAAAGAGCCGCGACTTTCCACTGCCCATGCGGCCCGGATAATTGCGGTTGGTGGTGGTGACCGCCGTTTCGCCATCGCCTAGCAGGCCCTTGTCAATGCCGCCGCAGGCGCCGCAACTGGGGTTGAGAACAACGCAGCCCGCCGCCGTGAGCGTGGTCACCAGCCCTTCCTCCAGAGCCTGGATGTACACGGACCGCGAGGATGGCGTGACCAGCACGCGCGTTCGCGGATGCACGCTTTTTCCGCCCAGCAGCCGGGCCGCCAGGCGAAGATCATCCATCCGTCCGGAGGCGCAACTGCCGATATAGACCTGGTCCACCCGTTGTCCGGCCAGATCGCGGGCCTCGCGGATGCAGGTCAGATCGGGAGGAACCGCCAAGTGCGGCGCCAGCGCGGAGAGATCCAGCGTCAACTCCGCGGCGTGGACGATATCACTGGCGTCCGGCGGCGATGGCGGCGGGGGCGGGGCGATCACGCCCTCCAGCGGCTTGCGCGCGCGCAGCCAGGCCTCCGTGATCCCGTCTGGGATCACCAGCGCGTTCATGGCGCCCAGTTCGACGCCCATGTTGCACAGGCCCAGGCGCGCATCCATGGGCAGGCCGCCGTCTTCGTCGCGGAACTCGATGGACTGGCCGATAAAACCATCCGGACCATGGCGGCGCAGCAGTTCCAGCACCGCTTCCTTGCCGTCGGCCCAGTCAGGAAGGCGGCCGCGCAGCCGCACCAGCACGCAGGGCGGGGCGTTGAGAAACACCTTTCCGCTCGCCAGCGCGATCAGAAAATCCGTCGAGCCCATCCCCACCGCCACCGCGCCAAGAGCGCCCGCCATCACGGTATGGCTGTCGGCGCCCGCCACCAGCGAACCCGGGACGACGCCCGGATGCTCCGCCAGCAACTGGTGGCAAATGCCCTCGTTGACGCGCGGCCGCACCCCGATCTCCTCGCAGTAGTCGAGAAAGAGCCGCAGGATATTGGCGCGTTCCGGCGTGGAAGGCGGGGCGAAGTGGTCCGCCACCAGAAACAGCCTCTCCGGCGTTTTGGGTTTCCAGCCGTTGCGGCGCATGGGACCAATGGCGAGCGCGGTGGTGGCGTCATGGCCCATCAACACATCCGGGGCGCAGAGGCTGTAATGGTCCGCATCCAGCGGGCCTTCCGCGCGGGTGGAGAGAATGGCGTGCGTCAGGCTGTGATGGCGGGCCATGCCTGTCCCTTTTTCCGCCTCTTCCATGGCAGCGGCAAGGTCATTTCCGCGTTTTGGGCGAGGTGTGGGCGATGGCGGCGACCACATCGCGCCACAGGTTGAGGCGGGACTGCATCATGCCGCGGAACTCGGCCACAAACTGTTTTCCCTGCTGCTTGAATTCGGGCTTGCCATGCTCCTTGATATACTGGAGCAATTGATCCAGCGCCTCTGGCGGGGCCATTTGCGCCGCCGGACCGGCCAGGGCGCGAATGGCGTAGCGCCCGCTTTTTTTGCCCAACGGATATTCATGCTGCCGATCAAAGAGCGAGGGTTCGAGATCGGTGTAGGCCTGCTCATCCTGCAGGGCGGCGTGGGCGTGTACGCCGGACGCATGGGCGAAGGCGAAGGCCCCCACCACCGGCTCCAGCGGAGACACCGGAATGCCCGAGGCCGTCTCCACCAGCGCCGCCAGCCGCGGCAGGCGCTGGGCCTTGAGCCCCTTGGCCAGTTCCATGCGGACAAGGCACGCGGTCAGGGTGGACAGGGATGCATTGCCCGCGCGTTCCCCCAGGCCATTGACGGTCACGCTGACGTGCCGCGCTCCGCCCTGCCATGCGGCGAGGGAGTTTCCGGCCGCCATGCCCAGGTCATTGTGCCCATGGTAGCCCAGGTGGAGGGGTTCGGGGACGCGCGCGCGGATGCGGCGGACCCACTCCCTGGCTTCCCAGGGAAGATGCACCCCCACGGTATCGCACAGATAGGCGGTGTCCACGGCCCCGCCAAAGGCGTTGACCAGCGCGACAATGTCATCCTCCGCGGCGCGCGAGGCGTCCTCGACCGCCAGATGCACCTTGATGCGTTCGGCGGCCAACGCCAGCACCAGCGGACGGGCTTTCTCGATCATCCCCGGAAGATCCCAGTTCATATGTTCCAGGCGCCGCCGCGACGCCGGGGTGATCAGATAAACCGCGGCAGGACGCAGTTCGATCGCCTGGGCGACGTCATCGGTGTTGACGCGGCAGGAGACGCCCACCTCGGCGCGCAGGTGCAAATCCAGCAGGGAGCGGATGGTCTTGCATTCCTTTTCTCCGGAAGCGGGCATGCCGGCGTCCAGGCGGTGGACGCCGAATTCGTCGAGCGCCATGGCGATGGAGCATTTTTCCTCGATGGAAAAATCCACGCCGGCGACCTGTTCGCCCTCGCGCAGGGTGTTGTCAGTCAGAAAAATACTCATGTGAATACGGCTCGCGGGGCGGACGGATGCAACGCGGCGATGCGCCGGACCTCGTCCACGTAATCCCATGTTCCAGAGAAGGGTTGTTCGGGCAGGGGTTCGCCGCGCCGCTGGGCGATCATTTTCCGGCGCTCGAAGCAGTGGGTGCGCCCCTGTTCCGGAGTGACGAATTTCCGCGGATCGGGAGACAGGAAACAGAAGTCCATGCACTTGAGTTTCTGCATCTCCCGGGTGAATTCATGGATGCCGCCGCGATCCCGTTCGTCGCCGAAGTAGTCGAGTATCTTGAAGCCCAGCCCGGAATAGGTGTCCGCTCCTTCTCCGCCATGGCTGCGCACGAAATCCATGAAATTCCTGCGGTCGGTGATCATGTTGAAATCCTGGGGACGCTCGAATTGCGGAGAGCCGGGCTCCAGTTGCACGCTCCAGGTCATCAGCCGCTTGATATTGGAGAAGCGCGCGGCCATTTCATGAATCAGCCGTTTGGTTTTCATGGCGCGCTCCAGGTTTTCACCCGGCAAACCGATGGTGAAGAAAATATCCATGGTGATGCCATGCTGCTTCAGCCGTTCACATACCGCCAGCAGATCGGCGTTGGAGTAGAAATGCCCCTTGTTGAGACGGCGGACATCCTCGTCGCCGGAGTCGGGAGACAGCGCGAAATAGCTGTGCTGCATGCCGAAGGTGCGGGCGAACTCGCGCATGAAGCGTTCGGTGGGCAACCCCCAGCACTCGAAGTAGAAATCCACATCCAGCCGCGCGGCGCGCATCTTGCGGAACAGTTCGACATAGTATTCGTCCCGCTCCGGGATGGGATCAAAACACAGCGCCATGGTCTTGTACCCGAAATCCATGGCGCGGCGGATGTCGTCCATCACCCGGTCATGGCCGCGCCACAACATCTTGCTGCCGCCGTTGATGCGCCGCAGCGAGTCGCGGTTGCCGCCGCAGTAGGTGCAGACCACCGGGCAACCGCGTCCGATGAACAGCGGGAAAAAGGTCCGGCCCATGGTCTGGAAACGGCGGTTTTCCTCCTTGTTGAAATCCTTTCCCCAGGCCAGGGGGAAGCCGAAATTGGCGGCGTATTCCTCCGGATGCCGCATCACCGACAGATCGCCGAAGACGAGATCGTCCAGGTCCTTGGGTTCGGCGAAATAATCCATGGGGTTCTTGTGGACGGCGCCCTTTTCATCGCGCCACACCAGGTTGGACACGGTGCGAAAGTCCCGTTTTCCCGCCAGCGCCTCGTTGAGTTGCCGGATGGGGGTTTCGCCATGGCCCTGCACAACAGCGTCAATCCACGGAACCGACTCCAGGATTTCCCTGTTGAAATAACCCGCCGTGGTGCCGCCAAGGAACAGGAAGACATCCGGACGGACTTCCTTGATCTTCCGCGCCACGTCAATCACGTCGAAGGACTGGTAATGCCAGTACAGCGGCATGCCCACCGCGGTGATTTCCGGACGGCCCTCCAGTTCGCGGATGACCGAATAACTTTTGTCCAGAATCCATTCCACCCCCAGGTGAATGATTTCCGCCGGCGTGCCGCCGGATTTGAGCATATGGGCGAGCGCGGGCAGCCCCATGGGCATGTAGTTGATGTTCATGAACTCCCCCAGCGGCAAATAGTGGTTGCTGAACTTGGGGACATGAACAAACAGGAAATGGGGGCTGGGGCGCTTCAAGGGATTCATATTCCGGGATACCACCGGAAATCGCCCGCGGTTTCAACCTGGCGTCCGGAAATCCTCGTCTCCCCGCATGCGGGACAGGTTTGGAGCCGCAACATCCGGAGGCGGCCGCTTGCCCCGCCGCCCAGGTTCAAGCATGCGCCCATATCCGTTCAGACTTCACCCAGTGATTCAATCCGGAACGGCGTGCTCAGGCCCGGGATTTCAAAAGGAAACGGCGAGCCAGCAAAATAGCCAGCAACAGGGCGGCAAACCCGCCGCCGTGGGATGAACCAGCGTCCGGCGCCAGGGAGCATCCGCCGGATTTTGGGGTGTTGAGCACGGCGTCATCCCCATAGATGGCGCAAACCCCCAGAATATCATCAATATGCAAGTCGCGCTTGATGGTTTCGTTGGGATTGGCCTGGCCATACATGGTCGCCGCCGGGGTCAGGGAATGCGCCAGGCCCAGCAGGTGGCCGATTTCATGGACAGCGGTGTTCTCCAGATCCATGGGAGTCCGGGTGGGATCAAATTCCGTCAGCTTGCCGCTGGATGCGAAGGTGTAATCCTCGGCGTTAAACTCGATATCCGAGCCGACGATCTCGCCATTGAAGGCGTTGTAATACTGCGAGGTGATGGCGATGGCTCCGAAATACTCCCGGTTGTTCCATCCCTTTTCGATGAACATGACGGAGTTTTCATTGCTCTCCAGGTCCTTGCGGTTGAAGGTGGCGATGCGTTCGTCCGTCAATCCGCCGTAAACAAAGTTGACCCGGTGGCAGGGCGCCTCCGACCAGCGTTTGAAGCTGCGCGTCATCGCATCCAGGATTTCCTCCTGCTTCATCCGGGAATATCCCCCCTTGCTGAGCTTCCATCTGATGTCCGTGCTGGTCCAGTACATCTTTTGTTCGGGATAGCCCGCGTCCTTGTCGGTGGTGGCGCGCACGAATCCCTCCGCGGCGATGGAATGAAGAAGAAGGGCGGCGGCGAGCAGGTGCGAAAACCACATGGGAAGGATTGTAAGCCGCCACGGGACGGCGGGCAAAGAGGTCCGCCGTTCGCCGGAGCGGTTCAGCCATCCAGCAGGAGATGCAACAGGTTGCAGGCGGCGCGCGCGGTCACGCCGCCGGCATCCAGGGCTGGATTGACCTCCACCAGATCCAACGAGGATATCTCGAACCGGGAACGGGCGGCGGCGAGCAGGCGGGCGGCTTCATCCATCCGCAAACCGCCGCTGGCCGGCGTGCCGACTCCGGGCGCCACGGATGGATCCAGCGCGTCAATATCCAGCGAGACATGCAGGCGATCGCAGCGGGCCGCCAGATAATCCATCGCATGGGCGATGGCGTTGGCCATCCCCACCCGGAGGATGCGCGGCATGTCCAGCAGTTCGACGCCGGCGGCTTCGATATTCGCATCCTCGCCCCTGTCCAGGTCGCGCACCCCGAAGAGCACGGTTTGTCCGCCCGCGATCGCCGGATGGAACTTGCCGATGCGGGTCAGTTCTTCCGGTCCGCGCCCGGTCAGGCAACTCAGCCCCATGCCATGGAGATTGCCCGTGGGTGTGGTTTCCTCGCTGTTCATGTCGCCGTGGGCGTCAATCCACAATACCCCCAGGCTTTCGCCATGCAGCCGCGCATGATCGGCGGCGGCCGCGATGGAACCCACCACAACCGAATGATCTCCGCCCAGCACCAAGGGACGGAAACCACGCGCATGGGCCTCCATGGACGCCGCGTAGACCCGCCGGTTGACGTGAGTCACCGCGGCGAGGTTCCGGATTTTTCGCCCCTGAACCATGGAGTCGCGAAACTGGCGCGGGGAGATATCGCCCGCGTCGGCCAGGCGGACTCCATTCCGGCGTAACGGGCCGTGCAATCCGGCGCGGCGCAACACCTCCGGGGCCAGTTCGGTTCCCGCCACGCCGGCGCCATGACCAAAGGGCGCGCCGATGACGCATATGGACCGATGGGCGCCCTGATCCTTTCCATGGCGCGGCAGGCCGCCCACGCGCAGCGAAGGGCCGCCAGGGTTCCAATGGTCCGGAACCGCCGCCGGCGCGGCTGAAGGAAGAGACCCAAGGCCGTGAGAAATCATGCTCATCCGGCATCCTGGGGGGAAGGCGCGGGCTGGAGCGGCGGCAGGTTGACCGGACGTTTGCGTCCAGCGAGTTTGCGCGCCATGTACATCACGGCGGAGAGCGAACTGACATGCCCCACCTGTACAATCTCATCGCCTTCACCGAATTGCAGGATATGCTGGTAATACTGGTTGAGTATCTCGTTCCGGTGGTGGTAACGGCGATCGCCGGAGTCCTTCTGGAACACGCTGTTTTCGACACTGCGCCGGAAGACGAAATTCCGTTCGTCCAGGGCCGCCGATTCGCTGATGTGGATATCCTTGCGGTAGCGCCGGGAAATCGTCCGGGCGATGGCGAGGTGGGCGTCCGTGGGGCGGCCAAAGTAGAACGGCGAGGGGTATACATCCTCGAAGTTCAGCGCCACGTTGCCCAGGCTGCTGAGCACGCAGGCGACGTTGGTCACCCACAGGCGCCCAACTGGCCGTTTGCGCAGCATGTAGCCAATCACCAACTTGGAGGTGAGTTGATGGGTCAGGCTGGTTCCGCGGTCATTCACATGCACGCAGGTCAGGCCCAGGTGAAGCACCGTGCCCACGCCCTCGACCTCCATCAGCAGGGCGGAGCAGAACCCCGCCATGGTTCCATCGGGACGGAAGGCGGCGGTGATCACCTTGTCAGACAGGGCTTCGCGGGTTCCCACCAGGCTCTGGTATTCCGGAATGGAATCGAAGCAGGTGGCGGCGACTTCGCGCAGCCCGCTCACCAATTCGCCGCGCTCCGCATCGGACATGGACAAACCGGGGCGGTGGTAAAAGCGGAGGCTGTAGCGGGGATTATCCTTCCTGGATTTCATGGGCGTAGCTCCCAAAGGCGGGGACGGGGATGGCGGCCGGTGTTTCCGGCCAGTTGGGGAGGTTTGCGAGAATCCACGCGCGCGAAGCCCGGCAGGCCTCGTGCGAGGTCGCCGCATGGAGCGGAGGACCGAACACCACGCGCACGGTCTTCCTCTTCTCGCCAAGACAATTCAGAAAATGATGGACAAAGGTCTCGTCGCCCACCCAGCAATCGGATGGTTGCGGATATTCAATCACCACCGGCACGACTGGCGCGTCAACGGCTTCCGCAGCCAGGAACATGCCGCGCCGGAAACCCGCGCAGCCATTCCCGCTGGTGGTGGTTCCCTCGGGGAAAACAGCGACGCTGTGGCCGCCCGCGAGCAGATTTTCCGCCTGGCGGCGCGCGCTGTGCCCTGATCGCCAGTCGCCGCGGTTGACGAACAGGGTTCCGCAAGCCCGGGCGCCCGCGCCGAGGATGGGCCACCTGGAAACCTCCGCCTTGGCCAGGAAACTGGCGGGGGCGTGAATCAGGATCGCAACGATATCGAGGTAAGAGCGGTGGTTGGCCGCCAGCAACGACCCCGGCGGGGGGAGTGGTCCGGCGGCTTCCACGTCCACGCCCAGGGCGCGGGTGGCGGTGCGGGCCCAAAGCCGGGACATGTTCACGCCCGGCGATACGCCCGCGCTTCTTGACAGCCGGTTCCGCAAGGTTAAAGCAAGAAGGAATCCGGCCGTGAGACAGAGAAACGCCGTCAGCCTGAACAATCCGCGCGCCAGCCTGATGAAATCGTCCATCGGTCGCTCTCCTTCCTGCCCGCGCAATGTAGGGGACGCCGGTGACGCGACAATTACGGCTTCGTGGAATGAACGCACTTCTTTGGCGTCATTGTGGTTGCGCCGGAAACAACCGGGTGACGGTTTTGTCCCCGCGGAAGGACATGTGTCAGTCTGGCGGCGAGCAGGCGGCGCCCTGAGGCGGCTGACATGGCGGCGGCGATCCCGGCGGACGCAGGCGGAGGGAACGCCATCCGGGGCCGGCCCCCCGTTCGCCCGTGGAGAGTTTGATCTCGCCCGCCCGTTGTTGGATACCCTTGTGGAGTGCGAAGCGGACCGCAAATGACTTCATTGCTCCGGCGTCTTTTCTGGCTGCTGTTGCCCCCGCTGTTGATGGCCGCGGACTGGCTGACGGTTCCCGATCCATTGGTGGAGGAGGCGCGGAAAACGCTGGAAGGCGGCGACGCGGAAGGAGCGCTGTCGCGGCTGGAAATGGCGGACGACGACGTGCGCTCCAACCCGCGCTACCAGTTCAACCGCGGCGTGGTCCTGCACAAACTCAAACGCCACGAAGAAGCCCGCGACGCCTTTCTCAAGGCGATTGACGAACGCGATCCCATTTTCAAGAGCCGCAACTATCACAACCTGGGCGTCAACGCGGAGAAATTGGGCAAGCCTGAAGAGGCGATCGAACATTACCGGCGCGCGCTGGAGGCGGATTGGACCAACCCTGGCGCGCGGCGGAACCTGGAGCGCCTGCTCGCCATGATCAAAAAGAAAAAGGAGGAGGATGAACGCCGCGCCAGGGAGCAGCAGAACGCTCCTTCCAACGATCAGCAGCAGGCACACGCCGGGGATCCCCAGCAGCAGAACCCGGCCAACGCCACAGACCCGGAGAAACAGCCGGACCAGCAACAACAGCAACCGCCGGAACAACAGCCGCAAGGTCAGCCCAAGGATGATCCGCAGAATCCCGATAAAGGCGGGAACAGCCCCAAACCAGGCGAGGGCGATCCCAAAAATCCCGGCGAACAACAACAGGAAGGTCCGAAGGAAGGCCAGGACGATCAGGGCCGGCGGCAGGGGGAACAACAGGCCGGCCAGCAGTCCGGACAGGGAGGCGAGCAACCCAAACCAGAAGATTGGAATGACGCCGGAAAGCACGACGCCGAAGCCAATATGCGCGAACTCCGGGAGCTTTTGGGCGCCGATCCGGACAAGCCCCTCGACAAGGAAACCCTGGGCAGGCTGGAAAAAACCCGCGACATGCTGAACGCCCTTCGCGAGCGGGAAAAACTCCAGAAAAAAGGCCGCCTGATGTTGCCCAGCGTCAAATCCCCGGGCCAGGCGGTCGAAAAGGACTGGTGATGGCGGGAGGACCCGCTGCGCGGCGGATTCTGGCCGCCGGACTTCTGCTGCTGGCCGCGCCGGGCGCTTGGGCGCAGGAGGCGGTGCATGTCACGTCATCCATTGATCGTGATTCGCTGACGATTGACGAGCACATCAACTACGAACTGCGCATCGAGTTGATCGGCCCTCAGCAGGGCGAATCGGTGCGCATGCCCGAGTTCAACGATTTCATTTCCCACCAGCTCGCCACCATATCCAACGCCTACCGGTCCGGCGGGGTGATGCGCCGGGAATATATCTACACCTTCCAGTTGTCGCCCAAGCGCACCGGCAAGTTGCGCATTCCCCCCGCCATGGTGGTGGTCAAGGGGCAGCAATATCCGTCGCTGTCATTCGAGGTGGATGTTCAGCCGCCGTCGCGGTCGTCCCTGTCGCCGGGCAAGCCGAAAACCCCCGCTCCAGCGCCCGGCGGGCGCAATGATCGGTCTGGCGCCCAGGTGCGCGCGCCCGCCCGCGTATTTCTGAGCGCCGAACCCTCCGTCAGCGAAGCTTATGAGGGCGAACAAATCCTGCTGAAGATATTCCTCTACTTCAACCAGGAATTGTCCGACCGCGAGTTCACGACCTTTCCCCAATTGCCCGGATTCTGGGTCGAAAAACCCGATGATCGCGATCTGGAAGTGGACACCCAGCGCGTCACCATCCGCAACATGGCGTACCTCAAGAGCCTGCAGGCGGCGGTCGTTCTGTTTCCCATCGAGGAGGGGCGGGTCACGGTTCCGCCGTTTGAAATGAACGTCTCCACCTGGTCGTTTTTCGGGGTGGACCGTGAGATGGCGATCAAAAGCGACCCGGAGCATATCCGCGTATTGCCCCTTCCAACGGAGGGCCGTCCGCGCGGTTTCCGGAAAGGCAATGTGGGACGCTTCTCCCTGACCGCCGAACCGGTGAACCCCATCGCCCGGGCGGGGGATGCATTGCGCTGGGTGGTCAAACTGCAGGGAGAGGGCAATATCCGGCAGGCCTCGCTCGCGCCCATGGAGGGCAAGGGCGATTGGAAAATCCTGCCGCCGAAAATCAAACATGCCGCCAGGCTGCGCGGGCAGGTCTATGGCGGCGTCAAGACCTTTGAGTTTTTGTTGACGCCATTGCGCGGCGGAACCCTGACCCTGCCGCGCGTCCGCTTCGATTATTTTGATCCCCAGCTCAAGCGATACTTCACCACCAGTCCGCAGCCGGCCTCCGTCACCGTGATGGGGGAGCCGGACACCAGCGGCATGGCCGCCAGCGCATCGTCCGCCCCGGCCAATGCGCCCGCCGGTCCTTTGCCAGGGGGGCCGCTGGATCCCCCGCCGCCAGAGTTGCGGCGGATTCCCTCTGAACCGTTGTGGAGCCAGACCTGGTTCGTATTGGCGTTGCTGCTTTCCCCCGCCCCGCTCATCATCGCCGTGCTGGCGCGCGTCATCGGTTCGCTGGCGTTCCGGCGGAGCGCCGGTTCGCGCCGGCGCATGGCCATTCGCGCCATTGAACAGGCGATGAAGGAAATGGAAGCGTCGCTGAAGCGCGGCGACGCCAACGGATTTTATTCCGCCCTGCGCAAGCTGCTGGATCAGGGCGCCTGGGAACTGGTGGGCGCCTCGCCCCGGGGCATGACTCGCGCCGAACTGATCGCGGCCCTGCGCGCCAACTCCGCGGATCCCGCACTGGCCGGACTGGCGGAACAGGTGCTGGATCAGATTGATTTGGCGCGTTTCACCCCGGGCGGCGCGGTGGTGACGGAAAGCCACGCCGCAATCGCCCGCGAACTTTCCATGTTGATGCGCGATGCGGTGGATCGCAAACACGCGGCCGCGCCCGGGGTCCAAGCATGAAACGGTTCCGTCTCTCCGCTTGCATCCTGCTTGCGATCCTGCTGCCGCCCGCCGCCCGCGCGGATTCTCCGGCAGAGGATTTGCTGTCGCGCGCCGCCATCGCCCAAAAACAGGGCCGTCTCGATGAGGCCCTGGCTCTCTGGGCCGCCGCGGAAAAACCGGGAAAACTCGACGCCACGGGCCATTACAACCGCTCGCTCATCCATGGCCTCCGCCGCGAGCACGGATTGCAACGCCTGCACTTGCTGCGCGCGCTCTGGCTGGACCCGGAGCTGGAGCCTGCGCAAAACGCCCTGAACAGTCTGGAGCAGGAACTCGGCAATGAAACAGTGTGGATGGCCCACTGCGCCGACGAAAGCGACACCGTGGCGCTGTGGCGCGCGCTCGGGCCCACGGCGGCCCAGGATGCGCCTTTGCTGTTGCTGCTGGCGGGATTGTGGACCGCCTCCGGCGCGCTCGGTTTCCGGCTGACGCGCCGGGGACAACAGCACGCCGTCCGCACCTGGGTGATCGCGGGCGCCGGCGTGTTGATGGCCGCCGCGGGAGCGGGGCCGCCCATCGCCCACTGGTGGTGGACCTCGCACAATCCCCATGGGGTGATCGTTCATGGCCCCGCTGCGCTGCATCAGGAGGCGAATCCGGCTTCGCCGGTGCTGGCGCGCCTGCCCGCCGGTTGCGCCGCGGATATCCTGGAGCCGGAATCCGGGTGGGTCCGCCTGCGGTTTACCTCCGGCCTTCAGGGCTGGATGCCCGCGCGCAACATCGAACGCCTGCTGCCTCCCCGGTCTTGATCGGCTGGGATGTCATTTCCCACTGGATTCAAGCCCGGCGACCACGCGCGTACACATGGCCATCACCAGATCATTCAACGCCTCGGGAGTGTCCTTGACGAGTTGATAAAACGCCGTGGCGGGAATCACCAGGCATTCCACGCCATCCGGTCCCGCATGCACGCTGGCGTTGCGCGGAGTTCTCTGCAGCAGACCCGCTTCGCCGAAAAACTGTCCGGCGGCCAGCGTGGCCAGATGATGCTGTTCGCCATCCTCCATGCGGCGGTACACCTCCGCGGATCCCTTGCCGATCACGTAGAATGCGTCCGCCGGCTCGCCCTGCCGGACAACCGGCTCTTCCGGCGCGTAGCTTTTCAGGGTGACATCCCCCGCCAGCCTGCCCGCGCGCTTCGCCGTCAATCCCGGCATGGCCTGGGCCAGGGTGGTGGTGAGGTAGCGCTGGCGGACCAGCCGGGCGATCTCGTCGCTGACCAGGTCGGAACGGGAGACGATCTTGAGGAACGCATCGCGCTCGATGGCCAGCACTTTGACGGGTCCGCGCTCCCAGGCCTTGACCGTGGCGGTGCGCGGAATGCCGCGCAGCAGCCCGATTTCCCCGAAATACGCGCCGTTGTTCAGCCGCGCCAGCAGGCTTTCGCGGCCCTTTCCCTCCTCGCGGAACACTTCCACCTGCCCATCCACCAGAATGTAGAAGCAGTCGGCTTCGTCGCCCTGTTTGATGATCAGCGATCGCGGCTGATAGGTGCGGGTTTCGACCAGCGACATGATCGAGGAGAGCAGTTCGTTGTCCACCGGCGGAAGCACGGTGGTGAGCGCGTCTGGCGGCACATCATTCGCCCGCGCGGGGCCCGCGGCGGGGGGCGTTCTCGCCGACA
Organism: Myxococcota bacterium; assembly: GCA_022072125.1. Lineage (GTDB taxonomy): Bacteria > Myxococcota > JAJVIH01 > JAJVIH01 > JAJVIH01 > JAJVIH01. The sequence continues at coordinate 71,049 of JAJVIH010000031.1, forward strand.
GAGCCCGCACGCGGAATCCGGGCGATGGTCCTGGCAGCGGCGCCGGAATCACGTGCATTTCATAATCACGGGGAGACAACTCCCATTCCGCGAAGCTGGCGATGGCGGCCAGATTGAGCATGGCGATGGTGTCCACGAAGCCCCGGGCCGTGCAGACGCGCGGGCCGAATCCGAAGGGCACGTGAGCGCCGCGCGCCTTCTGCTCGTTGCGGGGAGGCATGCAGCGCTCCGGATCAAACGCATACGGGGTTTTGTAGTGGCGCTCGGAGAAATGGGAGCAGAAGGCGGAGAACAACACCTGGTCTCCCGGGTGAAGCTGCGTATTGGCGACACGCACCGGTTCCTTCACATCATACGGCAGCCCAATCGAAATGGGGTGAAGGCGCAGGGATTCATCATACACCGCCTTGATGTATTGAAGGGGGCGCAGCTTTTCGAGCGTGGGTCCATCCCCGGCGAAGAGGCCATCGGATTCCGCGCGCGCTTTTTCCATCACCCCCGGATGCTTGATGGCGTCGTAAAGCAGAAAGGCGAGGATGCGGTAGGTATAAAACAGCGTGCCCACCAGACCGTGCAACAGGCAGCCGGTCAATTCGGCGGCGCCGGGACCGTTTCCCTGCCCGTCGCGGGTCTCCAGCATGGCGTCGAGGATGGTGTAGCTCTGGTGCTGCTGGCGCGGGCGTGATCGGCGCTCCGCGACGAGTTCGCCGAGCGCTTTCACCAGCCGGGCGCGGGCGCGCTGGTAGGCGGGCAGTTTCATGGCGATTCCGGGCAGGGCATGCCCGCCCACCGCCATGGAGATATTCACAAAACGGCGGGCGTCGCGTTCCAGCGGCCCCAGATCCGCGTCAGCCAGCACCAGCCCCAGTTGACGGATCAGCAATGGCTTCAGCACATCCGCCGCGCGCAGGGGCTTGCCCTTTGGCAACGCGGAAAAATGATTGCGCGCCAGTTCGCCCAGCCGCGGCACGAAGGGGGCGCAGACCTGCCGCGAGAAGGCCAGTTTCAGGCCGTTGCGCACATGCTCTTGAGAACCCAGGGGTTCGCGCAGCACAAAACGGGGATCGCCCATGGCCTCGGCGTAGCGGGCGAAAAAGCGGGAGCGGTCCAGCCCTTCCTCGCCATGATCGCGAAAATGCTCGAAGGCCTCGTCGCCGGCGATGATGGTGAAATCCTCGCCGCCAAAGCGCGCCCGGAACACCGGCCCGAGTTTGCGATACGCCTCGACGAAGAACCTGTGCGCGTCACGGAGCACCTGCAGATTGTTGTCCCTGCTTCCGCCAAGTCCGGGCGCCCGCGGGGGCGGACTGGAATCGCCATCGCCAGGTTTCATGAGCATACCCCGCTGTTTCCGCCGGAGAATATCCGGAGCGCTTTTTCTCAGAACTGGATACTGACCGATATCCGTTCCAGCGGAATGAATTCGCGCGTGGGGAGGCTGGCGTTCGCCGCCCGCAAATCCTGCGGGAAGCGCTTGCCGGCTTCAGCGGCGGCTCCTGGAGCAAAATCATATTTCACATCCACGAGCCGGGAGATCGTGGTTTCGCGCAGGAACAACTCCCAGCACAGATAATGGCGGAAGGCGTCTTCCTTGTTGCACAGATCGCTGTCCTTGAATGCGGGAATGTCGCGCGAGGCGGGCGGCGGAAGGCGCAGCCGGTAGGGGAGTTTGCCGATGGCGATAACGCCAAGACCATAATGATCCGCCGCGTGGGCGACGGTGGTTCCCCACACGGTATGCGCGAGGGCATGGGCCAGACGTCCTGGTTCAAGAATGCGCGAGCCATCCGGGAACCCGGGAACCCATTCCGCGATATGATCCGCCCACAGCCTGACGTGGGAATCATGTCTGGGGACCATATCCGCCACCACGGAGGTAAATGGAAGAATGGCCCTGTAGAAGTGGCGGAGATAATGGCCATATTCTCCGAGAATGGCCGTTTCCCCTTCCGGCCACTGGTATTTGGGATAGCAGGAGTTGCCCTCGATTCCGATACATCCAAAGGTGGTTTGCAGATAAATGGAACTGCTCTCCGCGCCAAAGGGCGTGTAGGGGAAAATCCGGCGGTTGCTCAACACCGAAGCGCCCGAATACAGCGCCGATTCGCTGAGCGCCAGGGACCAGCGGAAATGCGGCGTCAGCAACTGCCGGATTGGGTGATCCTTGGGCAGCAGGCTTTTGGTCACCGCGTTCACCGTGTCGAAATAGAAATGCAGCGCCACGTGATGGCAAGTCGTTATATGTTGGGAAAATGACTGTTGCAGAAAAAATTTCGCCAGCCGCCAGGCGTGGCCGTCTTCCGGGCGCAAAACCAGGTTGTTGACGGCGATTGCGGCCAGGCTGCGTTTGCCGCCGCTGTCGAGACGAAGCAGCCCGATGGTGGGCGCGGCGTACATCCCCGGCAGCAGTTTCAGAACGGATTGCGCGGAGTAGTCCGCTTTCCAGAAACGGGCGCCCGCCGGAGCGCTTTTCACGAACTCCCCAAACAGCGGCTCATCCTTGGGATCCAGGCGATCGGAAACCGTACGAATGATCGCCGTATCGAGCAGCAGGCTGGTCAATTCGTCATCCGTCAATGAAACCGGATAGGGATTCCTCGCCACCCAGGCGAGGCCGCGCGCCCAGGCGCCGCTCATGATTTTGGCGTAGCGTTTGCCCACGTTCATGGCGAAGTCGGCTTCCTCGCGCAGGGGCACGTTCAGCACCGCCGCCGGAAATGAGTCCGGAAACAGGGGACAGGGTTGGGGCCAGGGGCGGTTGCGAACCTTGTACAAATCCGGGCGCAGGGCCATGTGCGCGCTCCTCGATGGGAGGATGAAACAAGAGCATGAAGCCAGCTTCACTGACGATAACACAACCCCATGGGTGAGAAAAGCGATCCGGATCACAGAGGTCCCGAATCGCCGGAATGACACGATCCTCCCCGCTTCCCGGCGCCGCGCCGCCGCTCAACTCAGGAAAGCGGCAGCACGGCCAGCAGTTCGTCAATGTTCTGGTAGCGCAACAGGGGGTTCTTTTCCATGCATTTCATCACGATGGCTTCCAGATCCGCGTCCACCCCCTGCTTGAAGGTGCTGATCGGAGGAACCGGGTCCTTGATATGCATCATCAGAACGCCGACCACCTTGTCTTCCGACTTGAACGGCACGCGCCCGGCCAGCAGTTCGTACATCATCACCCCCAGCGAATAAATGTCGCTGCGGGCGTCGGTTTCCAGCGATCGGCACTGTTCGGGAGACATGTAGTCCGGCGTGCCCACGAAATTTCCCGCCTTGGTCAATTGGGATCCGCCCGCGATGCGCGCGATGCCGAAGTCGAGCAGCTTCACCTGCCCCTGGGCGTTGATCAGGATATTCTGCGGCTTGATGTCGCGGTGGATGACGCCCACGGAATGGGCGGCGCCCAGTCCCATGGCGACTTGGCGGATGATCGTCAGCACGGGTTTGCGCGGCAAGCCGCCATGGTGACGGACCAGGCTCTTCAGGGTCTTGCCGTCGAAAAACTCCATGCAGATGAAATGCAGGGGGCCGAATTCCCCCGAATCATGCAGGCGGATGACATTGGGATGGGTGATGCGCCGGGTCAGCTTGATCTCTTGGATGAACCGTTCGGTCGCCGCCGGATCCAGATCCAGGGCTTCTTCCTTGAGCACCTTGAGGGCGACATCTTCATCCAGTTTTTTGTCGCGCGCCTTGAAGACGCTGCCCAGTCCTCCCTGGCCAATCAGGGCTTCGATTTCATAGCGTCCGCCCAGCAGCATGCCGGGTTTGATCTCGGCGATGCTGTTGATGACCGGACCCGCCGCCGGCATGGACTGGGAAGCCGCTGCGCCCGCCGTGGAGGCCAGCCGCTGCGCCACCGCGCCGCCCTGCTGCACCACCTTGAGGGTGCGCGACAGCTTGGTGACCAGCACGTCGAGGTTCAGGGGCTTGGTGAAATAATCCTCGGCGCCCAACAGTAACCCGCGGTTCATGGCGGCGGAATCGGATCGCGACGAGGCGAAGAATACGGGGATATTGGCGGTCTTCGGATCGTTTTTGATGGCCTCGCACAACGCGAATCCATCGAGCGTCGGCAAATTGACCTCGGTGAGAACAGCGTCCACCTGCCGGGACTGGACGATATCCAGCGCCTGCTTGCCGTCGGAACAGGCGATCACCTGAAGACCTTCGTTGCCCAGGCGCAACTCCCAATGAACCAGGAGGCCCTTGTCCACGTCCGCGAGCAGGATGGTTTTCCCCCATCCCTCCCTGTTTTGCGCGGGAGCTTCGGCTTGGACGATGGAGATCAGCGCCTCCACGACGGTGGAGTTGAAATCGGTTCCGGACCGCGCGCGCAGTTCGTTGCACGCCATCGCCGTGTCGTTGCTCTGCTCCAGCGCGCTGGAATAGGCCAGAATGGGCGGAATGATGCGCGCCGCCGGGGGGGCCCACGTGCTCAAGGGGGTGTCCACCGCGTCAATCAGCGGCTGAATGTCGTACACCAGTCTGGCGCTGGCGGTGAGACCGGCAAGCAACTGCTTGATAGCGGATGGATTCTCGCCGCCCATGCCGGTTTCATTTTTCCGCGCGATGGCCTGGCGGGCCGCGTCGGCCAGAAACGCCGCGAAGCCGGCGGCGTCCACTTCCAGCGGTTTGAGCTTCATGGCGCGCGCCACCTGCTGGGTGTAACGGGCGTTGCGCAGCGCCCGCGACCCGCCGCCCTTGTTGCCCAGCAGGTCGGCGACAATGGCCATCAGTTCGAACAGCCCCGCGCTGAACGAGGCGTAATCCACATACTGGCGGAAGATGAAATCGCCGTAACCCTGGAACACCCGGATTTCGAGATTGGGATGGGATTTCTTCACCCGCTCGATCAGCGGCCGGATATCCGCCTGTCCCAGGTCCTTGATGAAGAGGGCGTCGAACTCCTGCGAATTCAAGGCCTGCAGCACGCCGTTCGCGGTTTCGACCACGATGGCGATATACAGTTCGGAACGAAGCACCGCGGCGATGTTGTCGCGGACCGTGCGGTCGGGATCAAACACCAGAATGCGGCCGCGGCTGGTCTGCAGGATCCGCGCCTGCTGGGTGGAAGCATCCGCGGCGGGCCCGGCCCCCGTGCGCGACGGTTGCCGCGATCCCGTGACGGAGGGCGAGTCCTCCATTGCATCCAGGTCTTTGAACTGGTTGCTCATCCCCTGTCACCCGGCGATCAGGCGCCGTAGAACAAATGCGGCACGTTGATGCCCAGTTTCGCGGCGTCCACCGTTCTAACAATGCGGATACCCTGCGCCGCCGCCTGGCGCAAGTCGGTCAGGGCGCCGCTGATGGGAACCCTGTCCGCGGTGGCGACGATTTTGACCGTGGGTTTGGCCGCCTGGCCCGTGCCCGCGTGGTTCTGCACCACCACGGCGAATTCGCCGCTGGTGAGTTGCACGCAGGTCCCCACCGGGTAAATCCCCATGACGTTGATGAACACCTTGACCAGCGCCGGATCGTATTTCTTTCCCGCGTCGTTCTGCAGGATGCGCAGCGCTTCGTCCGCCATGAACGCGGGACGGTGCGGGCGGGCGGTGGTCAGTGCGTCGAAGCCATCGGCGATGGCGATGATGCGCGTGAACAAATCCAGCTTGTGGGGGTATCCCTCGAAGGGATAGCCCGTGCCGTCGAAATTGATGTGGTGTTCAAACGCCACCAGGATGCGCCGCACCACCGAGGGATGGAACGAGCGCAGGCGCATCTGCACCTGCACGCTGTAGGTCGGATGGCGCTCCATGATCACGCGCTCCTCCGGCGTCAGCGGGCCGTTTTTGCCCGTGATTTCCGCCGGCAGGAACACCTGGCCCGCGTCAATACCCAGCGCGGACATGCCCAGTTCCATCAACTGGCGGCGGCTCAGGCCCAGGCGCGATCCCATCAGCATGGACAGCACAATCACGTTCGCGGTGTGGTTCGGCAGGTAGTCATCGGGGATTTTGAGCGTGGTCAGGCCGAGGATTTCGTGTCCGCCCTGCTGCGCCACGTCAATCATTTCCTGGATGCACTGCCGGACCTTTTTCGCCAGGGTGATCTGCTTCGACACATTCTCCAGACCGGCGAAATATTGCCGGATCATCACCAGCATGCGCGAATAACACAGGTAGGCGCGGGTGCGCAGGTCCACATCCACCTTTTCCGCGGCGTCTTCCTCCGCGGTGGCGGGTTTGATGATCCGCACGCGGCGGCCGAACTGCTCGTCCACCATGCGGGAAATCTGTTCGTATTTGACGCCGGTTCCGCGCTGGCTGGCGAGCAGGTGGCACAACTCCTTCAGTTGCTGCTTTTCGATGGGCTGGACAAACTGCACGCCGCCGACCTCGATCGCCCGCCATTCGCTGACCAGCCATTGCAGGCGGGAAAATTCCTCGTCCGTGAATTTCAGCCGTTCGCGGTTGCAATAGATGTTCTGGCCTTTCAGGGAAATGGACACCATGCCCTGGAACCGGATCATGCTTTCGATGGTTTCGGAGATCTTGGCCGCAACCGGATCCACCGCCTGGTTGTGCAACTCATGCATGCGGATATTCTTGAGCAGCGCATACAGGTTCATCACGAACATCTCGCGGACGCGCTGCTTGCGGGCGCCGGCCGCCAACCCCATTTTTTCGACCGCGCGCTGGATTTCATCCTGCAGAATGGATTCGCGGTCGTCCCCATCCGGCGGGGAGGCGGCAGGCATGGAGGCGCTGCTGCCCGTTGGCGCCGCCGCCGGGATGGAAACGCTGCTTCCAGAAGGGGCGGCGGCGGGGATGCTTTGGGTTTTCGCTCTCAGGGCCGCGAAGGCTCCAGTTGGTTTGGCGGCGGGGGCCTGTCCTTCGGTCTGCGCCTGCTGCGTCCCGGTTGGTTTGGGGGCCGCTGCTGGAGGAACGCCGCCTGTAGGTTTGTTTTCCGCCATGACAGCTACTCCAGATTCGCCAGGCTGATGCGGGCGTTGGGGTTTTCCAGCAGGGTCGCGCAGGCCTTGGACACCACTTCATCGTCATCCAGCGCGCCCGCCCGGATCAGTTCGCGCGCGCGTTCGATATTCATGCGCGCCAGCCCTTCCGCGGAGAGCACGCGGATGCGCCGTTTTTTCTTCGCGCCGAACCACCCCTTGGTGGTGAGCGACTTCTCCAGGTGGGGAATGGCGGCCCGCCCGCCCGCCCGCCCGCACACCTCGAAGATCAGGTGCTGCTCCACCTCGGGCAGCCTGGCGAAGGTTCCGGGCTCCACGAAGTTGGCGAGAAGCATGCCGGCGATATTCGGCGTGCCCACGCTCAACAACCGGTTCAGCACCGCCTGCCGGACCACCGCGCTGTCATCATTGAGCAGATTCTGCAAAACCGACGTGGAAGGCGCTCCTTCGATGGCCAAAAACGCCGCGACTTTCACGCGCGGGTCCGCGTGGTTGGTCATTTTTCCAAACACCGCCTTGGCCAGGGACGGCGGCATGCGCTTGATCAGGTCCAGAATCGCCTCGGTGTCGTCCGGACGTTCATAGACCAGTTGCACAAACAGGTCCGCGCTGGAGGGCGGGTGCGCGGAAATATAATCCGCCAGCAGTTGCCGCACTTGCGGCTCGCGGGTGGCGCCGAAGAGTTTGAGAATTTCGGGAACCGCTTCGTCGGGGAGATAGGACAGGTAACGGGAAAACGACACGATATCCACCGGCTCCGTGGAGACCGGCATGCCTTCGCGGACGCGCTGCACCGATTCCGGACTGGTGAGTTTCCGCAGAATCTTCTGCATGGATTCTTCCACCACGTTCTGCATGACCGAATGGGTTTGCGAACGCATGTTGCCGATGAGTTCGTCCAGGGCGCGGAAATCCAGGCGGGCGAGGGCGCTTTCGCACATTTGGGTGAACAGTTCCTCCAGCATGGCGAAATCTTCCGCCCGCTGGGCGTCGCGCATCAGCACGTAGAGAACGTCCACGAATTTCTTGTTGAGGTTGACCTTCTCCAGCCCGGTCACCTCTTCCTTGAGGCGCTCGACCTCCTCCTTGCCCAGACCGACGATACGGGTGATCTCCTCCTCCTGCCGGACCACCCGCGCCGTGTGATCGCGGATCTGATCCAGCGAGGTGAAGGGATTGTCCTCCATGCGGACCGGAACGGTTTCGGCCCATTTGCCGTCAATGGCCTGCTGCTGGATCAGCCGGACCACTTCCGCAATCTGGGATTCGATATGGCCGCCCGCGGGACCGCCGTCGTTGCTGACCAGCAGACTTTGATCCTGGTTGGGGTCGGCCTGCTCCAACTCTCCCTCGGTTTCGTCCTTGATCTCGCTGGCCAAATGAAAATTGATGCCCGCCAGCGATTGCTCCCACAGGGTTGTGGCCAGGTCTTCATCCACGCTCATGCGCGTGGGATCCACCGCCAGCAGTTTCGCAAGCATGCGCAAGTCCGCGGTCTCCACCCCCGAGGAAATGGATATCTGCCGCAATCCCGACGTGAAGAATTTGTAGGACAGGCTCTCCCGCGTGTTCTTGTTTTCGTACACCACCTGGCGTTCCCACTTGAATTGATAGGGACCCACCTGGATGGAGATATCGCCGTGCTCCTGCATCGCCTGGCGGATGCGGTCTTCAAACACCAGAAAGGATTTTTCGCTGTTGGGATGCCCCGGGCCGTAAAACCGGTGCTGCCGGAGGTGCATTTCCAGCGCCGAGATGGCGTCGCGGATGGATTTCGCGGATACGAGGCCGCCCGCTTCCCCGCCTCCCTGCAGCGTTGGCGCCGCGGGAACGAAGCCGGTGCTGCTGCGTTTGGGCTCCGTCATGGGTTCATTCGCCTGCCTGCCCCCCATCTTGTGGTGATTCTGACATCCTGTATTTGAATAATCCACCATTTTGCTAACCCATTGCAACCGCGCCGGAACTGCCAAACCATTTCCCGCCAACGATTCTTCTTTCCCAATGGCCGGCGGCCGGGAAGCGCGGACGGCGGTCGCCCCCGTCAGTTGTCCGATGGCCGGGGAAAAGCCCTTTGGATATGGTGCTCCGTTCGATGGAAGGGGAGCGGCGGAAGGCCGGACGGAAAAGGCCGCCTGGCGGTTGCAGGTTTTCCGGATTTCATTCGTTGACAAGCAGGGCGGAATCCATAGAATCGCGGCTCCAAATTCGGAGATAGCCATCAACATGAAGACGTGGGTCATTGGCATCCTCGTGTGTGCGGTCAGCCTTGTTTCAAGCGCCGCGCACGCCCGGGACGAACTGCAGAAGCTGGAAGGCGACAGTTCCAAATACCGATTCGTGGTGGACCGGAAACATCCCGGCGACCGCCATCACGAACTGGCGCCGTTCTTCCTGCTGCACATGAACTCGAATTTCTCGCGCTCCAATGCGTTTGTGCTCGAGTATCTGTATCACCTGAACCACTGGTTTTCGTTCGGCCTTGACGCCGGATACGCCCTGGGAGGTGAAACCAGCCTGACCCGCGAAGTCCGCGGCAAGTCGTCTCCTTCCAACCTGTTCTTCCACCCGCGTGAGACCGATCGCCGGTACACCACCTGGATAGCCCATCCGGTGCTCCAGTTCCGTCCCGTATACGGCAAGTTCAGCCTGTTCGCGGAGCATGACCTTAACTGGGAGTTTCTGTTCGATGTGGGCGGCGGCGCCCAGGGAATCAAAACCGACGGCACCCCAGAGGCGAGTCCGCAACTTCCCGCCGTGAACAAGGTGGCGTTCGGGTACAACGTGGGCGTGGGATTCCGCTTTTACCTGGCCAAATTCATGAGCCTGCGCCTGCAACTCAAGGATATCGCCTATTTCGACAGTGGTCTGTTCAACCAGAAACCGGCCGCCGATCGCGGCGACGATGAAAAGGACCAGCCGGAAAAGAACTCCACCGTCACCAACAATTTCTTCCTGATGATGGGACTCGGCTTCCTGTTCTGAAAAGGGGTGCGACTTGAAGATTCAGCGACTGATTGCAGGGGCCCTCTTGATGGCCGGCGCCGCTTGGGCGGGATCGGCGGCCGCGCAGGACCGGGGCTACGAAGTACACGTCATCCAGAAGAAGACCCACACGGTCACCAACCGCCTGGAACTGACCCCCCTGGGCGCCTTTTCGCTCAACAACAAGTTCACTTCGTCCATCGCTCCGGGCATTGCGATTGGATACCACTTTTCCGAACGCCTGGCGATTGAAGGCAGTTTCCTTTACTCCTTCTCGTCGGAATCGAATTTGACCAGCGGGCTGCGCAGCAACTACGCCCAGGCCCCCCGCGAAACCGACCGGCGGCAGCTCAAGTGGCTGAGCGCCCTCAACGCCACCGTGGTGCCGTTCAATGGCAAGCTGGCCCTGTTCAACCAGTTCAATATCCAGTTTGATTTCTATCTGACCGCGGGCGTGGGGCTTTCCGACACCTTCCTCACCGATATCCGCGACCCCAAATTCGTCAAGTACAGCAAGGAAGCCGCCGACTCCCTCAACCTGGACTACGATCCGGTGGCGAAGACCTACGACGGCCGCCCGATTCCCGGCTCCCTGCGGTTGACCGGCAATTTCGGCGGCGGATTCCGCGTCTTCGCCGCCGACTGGATGGCCGTCCGCCTGGAAATCCGCGACTACCTGTACGGCGATGAGGGCGTCGCCAACGAAGACGCTCCCGACGCCGGCAAGGTCACCGATGTCAACAGCACCATTTATTTCATGCTCGGTCTGAGCTTTTTCCCCTTCTGACGGCTGACCAATGCAGATGGCGAAGCGCCAACGGAACTCTCCCATGATGAAACGCCACCTTCTGATCTTAATCCTCGCGGCGGCGCTGACCGTCCCCTTCGCCGCCCATGCCCAGTACCAGCAGACACTGGGGCAGGGCGTGATTGATTACAAGGACGGCAAATACACCCAGGCCGCGGCCCGTTTCTTTGACGTGGCCAATAACTCCAACAACCCCACGGAAGTACAGGCGGCGGAGTTTTACCTGGGCCGCGCGCTGGTGCGCCTGACCTTTTACCAGCCCGCCCTGCAGTACATGGGCAAGATCATCCGCACCGGTCCGGCTCATCCCCACTTCCTCGAAGCCGTCGAGGAACTGGTGACCATCAAGGAAAAGCTCAACGACGACACCCTGATCCCCAACCTGATCACCCAGTCGTACTCCTCGGACAAATTCTCGGCGCTGGCCAACGGCACCGAAGCCCAGAAAAAACTGCTCTACAAGCTCAACTATATTGTCGGCGCCTACCAGTACCGCCGCAGCCAGTTCCAGCCCGCGGAACTCTTCCTGAACGCCGTCGCCGCCGATTCGGAAGTATACCCCGAGGCCCAGTATTACCTGGGCCTGGTCAAGTTCAAGCAGAACCGGGACCAGGACGCCATCACCCACTTCAACGAGGTGGACAAGTACACCTCCCAGCGCCTGAACGACAAACGCATGCAGCGCGTGCGCCGCTTGGCCTACATGGCGATGGCGCGCACCCACTATGGAGCGGGCCGCTACATGGAGGCGTCGGATTATTACGGCAAGATTCCGCGCTTCACCGAAGACTGGTTCGACGCCCTGTTCGAGCGGGGCTGGGCCCATTACAAACAACAGGATTTCGGCAAGACCCTGGGAACCCTGCACTCCTTGCACTCGCCGCATTTCGACGATGTCTACCAGCCGGAGACCTTCATTCTGGAAGCCATCACTTACTACCAGAACTGCCTGTACGGCGCCGCGCTGGAGGCCCTGGAGACCTTCAAGGCGCGTTACGAGCCCCAGATCGCCCAGATTCAGACGGTCATCGCCAACACCCCGGATCCCCTCAAGCTCTATGAAATCATCGTGATTTCCGACAAGCCGGGCGGGCCGTTCCCGCTGGAGCCGCGCAACTACATGTTCAAGAACCCGCGCTTCCAGCGTTTCCACGGCTTGGTCACCGAACTGCGCCGGGAAAAGGACCTGCTGGAAAAAACCGAGGCGTGGAACAACAGCCCCCTCCAGGGCCGCATGCGCCAGCTCATCACCAACGACGAACAACAGATTCTCAAGGTGGCGGGCGCCTTCGCCAAGACCCGCCTGCTGTACCTGGCCGATGTCATCCAGGGCTTCAAGGCGCAGGCCTTGGTCATTGAGTTTGAAATCAAGAAAGGCCAGGCGGAATGTCTCGCCAGCGGCAAATGCCCCGTGCAGAGCATTCAGGCGAAGGATGACAAGGCCGCGGACAGCCAGACCCCCGCCGCCCCGGCGAAGGAATATCCCAAACTGCCCAAGCCCAAGGTGCCGGGAACCAACCACGATTACTGGGCGTTCAACGACGAATGGTGGCTGGATGAACTCGGCTACTACGAGTTTTCCGTCCGCGACATGTGCAAACAAAACTAAATGCGGATCATGCGCGTCTACACCGGGTGAGGAGCCTCATGCGTAACTGGATGAAACTGCTTGTGGCGGTTCTGGCGTTGTCGGCCGTGGCGGCGCCGGTGGAACTGCTGGCCCAGAAGAAACCCCCGGCCAAAAAGGCCGCCCCCGCCAAGGGCAAAAAGGAAGACGCCCCCAAGGCCGATGACAAGAAGGCGTCCAAGGACGTCAAAAAACCGGCCAAGGAAGAGGAAAAGGAAGACGCCCGCACGGGTCCCGCCAGCTTTGATTTCAAACCCGGGACCGACACCGCCGGGACCGGCAAGGACGCCGAGGCCGATCGCAAGCGCGACGAGGCCATCAAGCTGATGCAGGAGATCATCAAGAGCACGCCCGACTCCCAGAAGGAGCAGAAGGCCAACCTGTTCTTCCAGCTCGCCGAACTGTACTGGCAGAAGGTGTCGTACCTGCGGCTGGACGACATGGACAAGTTCAACCAGGCGCAGAAGGCCTGTTTCGACGCCAACAAGGCCAACCCGGAAAAATGCGACAAGATGAAGCCCGACCTGCGCCGCAGCCAGGTGTACGAAAAGCAGGCGCTGTCGGTGTATGAGCAGATCGTCGCCAAGTACGGCGACTACCCTCGCGTGGACGAGGTCTATTATATCCTCGGCCACAACTACTATGAGTCCGCGGGAAACAACGAGGCGCTCAAAAAGAAGTCCATCCAGTACTATTACGAACTGACCAAGAAATTCCCCAACTCCAAATGGACTTCCCACGCCTACCTGGGGCTGGGCGAATATTTCTTCGAGGCCAACGACCTCAACAAATCCATCACCGCCTACACCAAGTGCTACGAACTGCAGAACCCGGAGACCCGCACCTTCTGCCTCTACAAGCTGGCGTGGTGCGACTTCAACCTGGGCGAGTACGACCGTTCGCTGGAGAAGTTCAAGCAGGTGGTCACCCTGTCGCAGACCGAAAGCGACAAGGAGCGCATCCGGCTGAAGGCGGAAGCCCTGCGCGACATGGTGCAGAGCTTCGCCGCCGTCGAGGCGGTGGACGTGGCCAAGGAATACTACGAAAGCGTCTGCGACAAGAAGGACACCCACAAGTACATCTCCGCCCTGGCCTCGACCTATTCGGCCCAGGACCGCGCGGAACTGGCGGTGCGCACTTACGAGCTGTTGTTAGGCATGGATCTCGACCACCCCAATGCGCCGGCCTATCAGGCGGAAATCGTTGACGCCTATTCCAAGCTGGAAAACCGCGCCGAGGTCATCAAGCAGACCCGCCGCCTGGTCGCCAATTACATGCCGGGCAGCGCATGGCATACCTCCAACCAGAGCAACAAGGCCGCCGTGGAGCGGGCCCGCGGCCTCGCCGAGGAGAAGCTGCGTTTTCTCGCCAAGTTCTACCTGCAGGAAGCCCAGAAAACCCGCGATTACAAGACCTTCGCCCTGTCCCGCGACATCCTGGAAGAATACCTGAAGGCTTTCCCCGATGGCGAAGAGGCTTACTACATGGCCTATCTCTACGCGGAAATCCTGTACACCCTGGGCGAGTTCGACAAGGGGGCGGTGGCGTATGTGAATGTCACCAAAATGACGCCGCCCAAGGGCCTGGAGGATTACAAGAAAAAGTCATCCTACGCCGCGGTGCTGTGCTACGAAAAACTCGCCGACAACAACTGTGAAAATCCGAAGGAAGCCCTCAAGCGCGCCCAGGACGCCAAGAAAGGCAGCCTGAAGATTCCCGAGGACAAGGAAAAGCTGAAGCGCTTCGAGTTCAAGCCGGGCAAGATCGAGGAGAACCTGGAAGAGCGTTCCTTCAACGACTGCACCCAGAAGCTGCTGGAAGCCAACGACGTATACATCAGTCTGGTCAACGACAAGGACCCGAACTACCTGCCGGTCAAGTACAAGAGCGCCTTCCTGTACTTCCAGCACAACAAGTTTTCCGAAGCGGCCCGCCGCCTGGGCGAGATCATCGAAAAATACCCGAAAGATCCCCTGGCCAAGCGTTCGGTGCTGCTGATCCTCGACACCTTCGAGGTCAAGAAGAACTGGAAGGAACTCTACACTTACGCGGTCCAGTTCCGGAACAACAAGGGGTTGGCCGAGCCGAAATTCCACAGTGATCTGGATGAGATCATCGAGCGCAGCGCCTTCAACATCATCACCGATGACTACGCCGCCGCGAAGAAGGTGAAAGACTCCGACCGGAAAAAGGGCGAGGCGCTGCTGACCAAGGCCGCCGACGACTTCCGCGACTACACCGAGAAATACAAGAAATCGAAGTTCATTGACGGCGCACTGTTCAACGCCATGGTGATCTACAGCGAGGGCAACAAACTGGATTTCGCCGTCGCCCTGGGCGAGCAGTTCATCAAGCGCCATGAAAAGAATTTCGCTCCCAAGCCGGGGGCCAAGGCCGCCAAGGCGCCCGCCGCTCCGCCGCCCCCGCCCAAAAAGGGCAAGGAAGACCCCAGCAAGCCCTTCGACATTCCCAAAATGTACGAAACGGCTGTCTGGTCCATGGCCAAAGCGTGGGAGAAGATGGCTGATTTCGCCAAATCCGCCGACTGGTACGAGCGCTATATGGCGGAGTTCCCCGCATCCAAGAGCTATGAAGACGCCCTGTTCAACGCGGCGCTGTTCCGTGATCGCCTGGGCGACCAGAAGAAAGCCCTCGATCTCTACGAACAGTTCCTGGCCAAATACCCCAAGGCCAAGGACGCGCCGAACATCAAATACCAGATCGCCCTGGTGCATTACCGCGCCAAGGACTGGGCCAAGGCCAAGAAGACCTTCCAGGACTACAAAAAGGAATTCGCGGGCCGCACCCCCAAGGGCACCAACCTGGAGTCCGACTATTACATCATGGAGTGCGACCGCAACCTGAAAAACCAGAAGGATGCGGACAAGGCGCTGAAGACCCTGGCTCTGTCGCTAACCGAGGCGAGCGATCCGGAGATGACGCCGTTCAACCATTATGTGGTCGCCGAGGCGCGCTTCAAGCTGATGGACGAAGAATGGCAGAAGTTCAAGAAACTCCGCATCTCCGCGGGCAAGAACGTCGCCAAGGAACTGGAGGAAAAGGCCACCACGCTACAGCGCCTGGAGGCCGACTACCTCAAGATTCTCGAATTCAAGCAGCCGGACTGGGGCCTTGCCGCCCTTTTCATGATCGGCATGTTGTACGAGGAATTCGCCGAATCGCTGTTCAAGGCCCCGATTCCCGCCAACCTGAACATCGAGCAACGGGAAATGTATATCCAGTTGCTGACGGAAAAGGCGCTGCCGCTTCAGGAGAAGGCGATTCAGGCCTACGAAGTGGTGTTGAAGAAAGCCTCTGAACTGGCGGTCTACAATCAGTGGACCATCGAGGCGCAGAATCATCTGCGCAAGCTGCAAAACCGGGCTTTCCGCGATCCCCCGAGCCACGACTTCAAGTTCAGCGAGGGCGACTATATCTCCCCGAACCCGATCAAGCCGGAAGGCGATGGCGCCGCCCCCGCCGAAGGCTCGACGGGAGAGGGCTCATCCAGCGATGGCGAAAAGAAGCCCGAGTCCGAAGGCGGTGCGGGCGAATCCTCTGGCGAGAGCGACGGCGACAGCGCCTCCAATTGATGGGAAGGTTGAAACCAATGAACTTCCGCACACCGATTCTGGCCGTCCTTGCGCTGACCCTGGCCCAGGCCATCGCCGCCTGCGCGGCCAAGCCCCCCCCTCCGCCTCCGGTGGACAACACCCCCAAAGTGGTGGTCAAGGAGCCCACCGGCGAGGAATTGCTCGAAGAAGGCAAGAAACTCTTTGACGGCGGGGACATGCCCAACGCCATCGTCAAGCTGGACCTGGCGGCCAACAAGCTGGGCCGCAACACCGAGGCCTATCGCCTGCTCGCCCGCGCGCACCTGGCGATGGGAAAGAAGGAAGAGGCCATCAGCAAATACCAGCGCGTCAACTCGCTGGATCCCAAGGATCAGGAGGCCATTTTGCAGATGGCGCTGATCTACAACGATCTGGGCCGTTCCAAGGACGCGGAAAGCTGGGTGGAAAAGGGGTTGATCAACGACCCGTACAACACCCGCCTGCTCAACATCAAGGCCCGCGCGCAGCGCCGGAGCGGAAAGCTGGATGAGGCGATTGAATCGGTGCGCCGCATTCTTTCCCGTGAGCCGGATAATATGGACGCCTACAAGACCCTCTCTCTGGTCTATATTCAGAAGAAGGATTATCTGATGGCCGAACACGCCATCATTCAGGCGCGCAAATACGATGTGAACGACGCCTCGCTGCTCAACAACCTGGGAATGATTCACACCGGCAAGTGGCAGAAGACAGGTGATTACAAGGACTACCGCCTGGCCATCGAGCGTTTCCTGGAAGCAGTGCGCCTGGATCCCAAATTCGTGGAACCGCGCATCAACCTGGCGGCGTTCGCCATCAAGTACCGTGATTACGATGTCGCCCGCCAGCACTATGAAGCCATTCTGCAGGTGGATAAAAACAATGCCGTTGCGAAGGAATACCTGCCGCTGTGCTATCTGGGGCTTCAGGACTACGCCAAAGCCGCGACCCTGCTGGAAGAGCGCCTGAAGGAGCAGGGAACGCGCCGTGATCCGATGACCGTTTACTACGCCGCCAACGCCTATGAATACGTGGTCGGCGGCGACGCCAAGACCAATATGATCAAGGCCCGCAATTACTACAAGGAATACGCGGCCCTGGTCAGCGATCCCAAGGCGAGGAAGGAAGGGCAGGACAAGGTCAGCGAACTGGAAGCCAAGATCGAAGGTCTCGACATGGCCGCCAAGGCCGCGGCCGACGCCGAAGCCGCCCGCAAGAAGGAAGAAGAAGCCGCCCGCAAGGCCAAGGCCGCCGGCCTGACCCTCGAAGGACTGGCCGAGCAGGCGGGCGATCAACCCGCGGCCGCCGCCACGCCCACGGACAGCGCGGTCCCGCCCGCGGGCGGTTCCGCTCCCGCAGCCGCTCCTTCTCCGGCGCCGGAAGAGAAAAAGCCCGAACCCGCTCCGGCGGGCAGCCCGGCCGGGGCCGCTCCAGCGGAAACTCCTCCCGCCGCGAAACCGGCGGATGGCGGCGCTGCTCCGGCGGATCCTTCGGCTGTTCCGGCAGGCGCCGCGGCTCCAGCGGCAGCCCCGGAAGAAAAGAAACCGGATACAGCCAGCGCCTCCCCCACGGGAGGAGCATCCCCCTGACGTGGGGCCATCGGTCAAATGACGGTGGCGCATTTTCCCGGAGAAGGGTATCGTGGCGAACTGGTGCGAATTCCCCAGTTCCGGGCGGCCCAGTGAAGAGAACAAGGAGAATGAAGATGAACCGCAAACTGCTGTTGGCCCTGATGGCTGGTGTGTTGACCTTTGGATTCGCGTCCATGGCTTTCGCCCAGGATATGGACGAAAGCGACCCGAACACCAAGGTCATCTACAAGAAAACCACGACCATTGACTTCTCGGACGCCATCATCGAAGGCGAACTGTCGAAGCCACAGGGTTCGTACATCTCGGCGCGCAAGCAGGCGAGCTTCAACAAGCTGATCCGCGAGCGCGAAAATTTCGTGTCTGAAATGGAGTTATCGGTCGACAACCTCTGAGCCCGGTCTCGGGGGACGCCGCCCGGTTTTGAAGCCAAAGCTCCGGCGGCGTGGCGATTGGTGAAAAAAAAGGGTTGAAATCGGGCCCGGTCCGGTGGAGAATCCCGCCGTTTCAGAGATCCATTGGCCGCCGGTCCGGTTATCCGGTCCGGCCAACAACCAGCCCACCGGGGCTAGACAAAACTCCCTTCCCGGGCGTTCAACCGGCGAAACTCTCGCCCGGCTGGACGCGGCGGAAAGGTTGATGACACATGAGCAAGGTATCCCTGCGGCTGACGTCGCCCGATGGCAAGACCGAGTCCCTTGAACTGGATCAGCAGAAGTTCATCCTCGGCGCTGGCGAATCCGCCGATGTGAAGCTGTCCGGCGAGGGCGTGGACGACAGCCACGTGCTGGTCAAGTTCAACGCCAAGTCCGGCAAGTACTCCGTGCTCGACATGGGCTCGGAGGCCGGCTTCACCATCAACGGTGAAAAAACCACCAAGGCCGATCTCAACGACGGCGATGTGATCGGCGTCGGCGGCTGGAAGGTCCATTTCAGCGGCAACGGAGCATCCGCCGCGGCGGATGCTCCAGAGAAGTCCGCCGGAAAAGCCCAGGAAAAGACCGCGGAAGAAGCCCCGGAGAAAAAGGCGGAAGAACCTCCCGCGAAAGCGGAAAGCAAGGCCGGGGAAAAGTCCGCCGTCAAACCGGAAGAAAAATCCGTCGCGAAGACCAACAACAAGAAGTCCGGCGCGGACGCGGGAAAGAAGGGCAAGGACAACGGGAAACAGGCGGATGCAGCCCCGAAGAACGGCGGCAAGTCCAAATCCGCCAGAAAAGAACCTGACTTCCTGAACGACATCGTGGATATCCGCGTCCGCGAGCGCCATGAAATGCCCGAAAAATGGCTGGGCAAGCCGCCTCCCGCGCCCAAGGTGGGCGAAGCCAACCTGCCCGCGGTGAGCGACTCCAACAAGGCGCTGGAAGTCGCCCAGTTGTGGCACGGCGGTCCCGTGGATGTCGGCTATTTCAGCAAGGGCCAGAAAGTCCGGGCGGGCACCACCAAGTCATCCAGCTTCACCATTCCGCCGGGCATCCTCGGCGAAGGCGATCACATCATTCTGGACAGTGACGGCTCCCGGCACAGCTTTGTGATTCCCGACAAGGCGAAGGGATTGACCATCACGAAGGACGGCTCCAGCAAGACCATCACCGGGCAGAAAAGCTACGCCCTGGATATTGGCGAAACAGGGGTGCTGGATTTCGGCGATGGACTGGCCTTCCGCGCGGCGTATCGCGCTCCGGGACCGGTGATTGGCTACGGCCGCCGCAATGATCCGGATTACTGGCTGGGACTGATCTCCTCCACGCTGTTGCACGGAGCGGCGTTGCTGCTGATCCTCGTGGTGTTTTACGAGGCTCCGAAAGACGACGAAGGTTCCAAGGAAGCGGAAAATCCCTGGGCGCAACTTGCTCTTGTCGAGGAGAAGCAGAAGGAAAAGAAGGAAGAGAAGAAGCTCTCCGGCGTGGAAGAAGGCGCCAAGGCCAAGGACAAGGAAGGCGAGTTCGGCAAGAAGGACAAGCCCAAGGAGCAGAAGGCGCCTTCCAAGGATGGAGCGCCCAATAAGGATGAAAACCGCCGCATCGTCATGCAGTCGGGCATCCTGGGTGCGTTGAACGCCCCTGGCGGCGGCGCTTCGGCCAGCGTGTTTGGTCCGGGCGGTCTGGGCGGCGGCATCAACGACGCGCTGGGCGGCCTGTACGGCACATCCATGGGCACCGCGGGCGGCCTGGGCGGTCTGGGCAGCCGCGGCTCGGGACCGGGCGGCGGCGGCACCGGCGTATTCGGCCTGGGCGGGCGCGGCAGCGGACGCGGCGCGGGCGGATCGGGCGGCATCAACCTGGGCGGCACCGGCAAGGGCATGGAGCAGGTGGACGCCAGCCGCGTGGTGATGAAGGGCGGCCTGGACAAATCGGTCATCGCCGCGGTCATCAAGCGCCACTGGAACCAGATCAAATACTGCTACGAAAAGGAACTGTCGAAGAATCCGGACATGGGCGGCAAGGTGACGACCTTCTTCATCATCGGTCCCAACGGGACGGTGCAGACCGCGTCCATCGCCCAGTCGGATTTGAACAACGCCGCCACGGAAAGCTGCATGGTGTCGCAGATTCAGCGCTGGGTGTTTCCCAAGCCCAAGGGCGGCGGCAACGTACAGGTGACCTATCCCTTCGTATTTCAGGCAACCAAATGACCCGGGGCGGCCGCCCCTTTCAAGCTGATCAGGCACGCATGAAGACCCGATTCCCGCTCCTTCTTCTCCTCGCCGGACTGCTGGCCGCGCAGAACGCCTTCGCCCAGGCGGCCCCGCCAGCTTCTCCCGCTCCAACCCCCGCACCGCAGGCGGCCCCGGCCCCCGCTACGGGCCCGCAGGGCGAAGTGATTGACCAGGTGGGCTGGGAGCACGAGCGCGGTTTCTTCATGACCGTCAAGCCGGGGCTGTTCTTCACCCTCGCGGGCAAGAAGCTGGCGGCGGATGGCTTAACCCTCGGCTCGAAATTCATCTCCAACGCCTCGCCGATGATGGCCTTCCAGCTTGGATACGATTTGGGCGAGGCTTTCTCGCTGGGCCTGGAAGTGATGCATGGCTCCAGCGCCGGCGCCGGCCGGGAGAAGAATCCGTCCAGCCTGTATGTGCAGGCGACCGGTTTCACGGTCACCAACGTGGATTTGCTGGGCCGTTACCTGTTCAAGGTGGGCCGCCGCCTGTATGTTCCGGTGGAACTGGTGGCGGGCATTTCCTTTGTGGCCCCGCAGATCACCGACCCCAAAAAATCCATGAATTTCAACGCCGGTCTTAGCTCGGGCATTCAATGGGCGACCATGGTCCGCCACTTGGATGTGGGCTTGGAGCTTCAGGGTCAGTTCATCATCGGGTACAATATCCCGGCGATCTCGATCTACCCCACCGTCCGTTACACCTTCTGAGCCATGCATGGCGCGGCGCCAGGCCGCCCGCAATCCACCAGGCTGCTGATAGCGCTGCCGCGGCGTCACAAGTCACGCAAGATTGATCATGCCCGTGGTGAGCGTGGACGCGCGGCGCCCCCCCCCCGCGCCTTTGTCATCCACGCCGGGTGGAGGCTCCCTTCCTGTTCCTGACAGCGGGAGAAAAAATTCCTTCTCCGCGTCCCCACGATACGCGGTGCTTGCCGCCCCATGCGAATGGCGGTACGAACATCCAACTGGTTGTATTGAAGTCCACCGCCAGAGGGGGGTTCGAGATGAAACGCTTTTTCCCGGCCTTGGTGTGGTGCGGCCTGGCCTTGAGCCTGGGTGCTTGTGGATTGAATGATGAAGGCGCCTTTCCCGGCGAAAGCCACGTGAAATACTGCCCGGAAGAGAATAAATCCGGCTGCCCCGGCATGGTTTTGATTCCCGCCGGGGAGTTCACGATGGGAACGGATGACTCCGGAATCAATCAGGCCTGCCGCCATCAACAGGCGTTGGATTACCCATGTGATCGGAAATGGTTCGATGATGAGCAGCCGCGGCGGACGGTGGTTCTGGACGCCTTCTACATTGATTGGCACGAGGTGACGGTGGATGAATACCGGGCCTGTGTGGATGCGGGACGCTGCACGAAACCCGGCGACGTATCCTCCAATCGCGCCTGCAACTGGGGTTCGGAGCGGGAAG
Source organism: Myxococcota bacterium (assembly GCA_022072125.1). Lineage (GTDB taxonomy): Bacteria > Myxococcota > JAJVIH01 > JAJVIH01 > JAJVIH01 > JAJVIH01. Next base: position 92,641 of record JAJVIH010000031.1, read on the forward strand.
GATCTCATCCGGTCAACTGCGTGGATTGGGAACAGGCGAGGAAGTACTGTGAATGGAGGGGGAAGCGGCTGCCGGCGGAGGCGGAATGGGAGAAAGCGGCGCGTGGGACGGACGGGCGTTTGTACCCCTGGGGTGAACAGCCGCCATCCTGCGACCTGGTGGTTTGGGGCGATGGAAGAAGGACCGATGGCTGCGGGAGGAATTCGACGTGGCCGGTGTGCTCGAAGCTTCAGGGGAACAGCCCGCATGGGCTGTGCGACACGGGCGGGAATGTGTACGAATGGGTCGAGGATTGGTACGACCCGGGTTACTATGCATCCGCGCCCTCGCGGAATCCGCCTGGGCCGCCTTCGGGTACGATGCGCGTGTTGCGCGGCGGGTCGTGGGGTCTTAATCACCCGTACGCCCTGCGTGCGGGTTCCCGCCTCAGTTTCGACCCGGCGGTCAGGTACGTCAGTGTCGGCATTCGTTGCGCGTCGCCGTCCCCCTGAGTTCTGGATGAGGTCCAGAGCGGAGCCGCTGGCCACGGTTTTTTTGGAATTGAATGTTCATGAAGGAATCACCGGTTTTCATCAAGAGCTACGCAAGGATGCTCTGGTTGACGGGTCGCATGGAGAAGTGCTCCAAAAACCAGCATTTTCTCATGGCCAGGCGAATGGAAGAAACGGTGTTGGGCTGTACCGGCCTGGGCATATGTTATCAGGGTGGCCCATGCGGGCTGGAGAAGGACCTGGAACGCGCCCGGGTATATTATGATAAAGCCTGTAATGGCGGAGAAATCAATGCTTGCAATTATCTGAAAAACCTTGGGCAATGAAGCGGGAGCCACGAAACCTTGCGGATATCGCACGGGTCCGGCATGAGTTGCATGCAGCCATCCGGGCCTTTTTTTTCGCGCGCGGATACCTGGAAACCGAAACGCCCGCGCTCTACCCGGGCCACGATCCCAACGCCCACTTGGCGGAATTTTTCACCCGCTATGTTCAGGGAAGGGTGGAAATCCCCCTGACCCTTATCACCAGCCCGGAAGTGCATATGAAGCGGCTTCTCGCCGCCGGCCTGCCGCGCATCTTCCAGTTGTGCCGGTTCTTCCGCAACGGGGAAAGCACGGCGCGCCACAATCCGGAATTCACCGGCCTGGAATGGTATCACGCGGGCCATACCTACCTGGATCTGATGGCGGTCACCGAGGAACTGGTGTCCCACGCGGCGCGGGAGTTGAACGGGGAGCCGGTGATTGAGCGGGAGGGACGGCGCATTGACCTTTCCCCGCCTTGGGAGCGCCTGACCGTGGTGGAGGCCATGCGGCGATACGCCGGCGTGGAATTGCCCCTGGACCACGGCCGCGAGGCGCTGATGGATCAACTTCGCGCCCGCGGCGAAAATTTCAGCCCCGATGACGGCTACGATGACCTGTTCTTCCGGCTCTACCTGGTCCACGTGGAGCCGCGTCTGGGGTGGGACAAACCGGTTTTCCTGATGGATTATCCTGCCCCCATGGCGGCCATGGCCCGCCTGAAGCCCGAGGCCCCCGGCTTCGCGGAACGGGTGGAGCCCTTCGTGGCAGGCCTGGAACTGGGCAACGGATTCACCGAACTTTCCGACCCGGCGGAGCAGGCCCGCCGCATCCTGGAGGTCCGGCCCGAACAGACCTCCGGTGATCTGGACCGGCTGTTTCTGGCCGCGCTCGATCAGATGCCGCCCTGTGCGGGCATGGCGCTGGGGGTGGATCGCCTGGCCATGCTGCTGACGGGCGCCGCGTCCATTGACGAGGTACTGTTGTTTCCCTTCGCCGGAGAATGCCGCCTGCGCGGCCTGATTCCCGGCCAGGACGGCTGAAGGTCCGCCCCCGTTCCGGCGTCCATTGCTAATGGATGATCGGGCGCGGGGGGATGATCGCACTTCCTCATGCGAGAGCGGACGACCCCCATGTTTGGCGGGCGGCAATCCGCGCGCCAACCTCGCGGTGGGGATGTGCATGCGGCGGACGGGCGCGGGCGCCGGGTTTGCTTGACCGGTATAACGCATTGCGGCAATGTCAAAACGATGTCAGCGTCTGGCCATACAATCCCCAAGCTTGGTCCTGGTGTGGCCGGGGCCCGCGGCGGTTGCCGGATCCTGCTTCTCCTGGTGATGCCGGTGCTGATGACCGCCTGTGCTGGAGAAACCCTGCCGCCGGTCAAATCCATCGCCGGATGCTCGTCGGATAACGATTGCTCCGCCGGACAGATTTGCGACAACCGGCGTTGCGTGGCTGCCCCGTTCACGGACGGCTTTCCCTGCCTGGGCGGCGGCGCCGGCTGCGCGGATGCGGCAAGCGCCACCGCGGCTGACGCCGGCAATCCCGGCGACTACAATGTGCTCGACGCTTCCGGGCAGGAGTTGTTCAATCCGCTGGCGGATCGCGAAGCCAGTGACACGGATCAATCCCTTCCGGAGGATACGGGCGGCGCGGTGGATGCGGCTCCATCGGATGTGCGGATTCCGGACGCGGATGGCGGCGGAGCGCCGGATATCGCCAGTGATGCGGCGCTGGATGCATCCGGCCCTGTTGATGGCGCCCAGGCGGACGCCGTCGCGGATGCGGGCCCAACCGACAGCGGTGTGGACTTCGATGCATTGCCGGCCGAATGCCGTCCCAAGGTGGTGGATTGTTCCGCGGACGCCGCGGTGTGCGAAGGCGAGTTTTTCTGCAACAACCAGGGCAAATGCGAAAACGGCCATTGCAAATGCGCGGGGTGTGGTTTCAACCAGACCTGCAACCAGGCGACCGGCCTGTGCGGAAACGTCAAGCCGACCCCCTGTGCGGCGGATGCGGATTGCAAGTCCATCGCGCCGGACTGGATTTGCGAGGATAAACAATGCCGCGGCCGTCCGGGGACCTGCAACAGCGACTCCAGTTGCACGGATCCCGAACGCAAGCTTTGCGATGTTCGCACCGGCAATTGCATTGGCTGCCGAGTCAATGCCGATTGCGTGACGGCCACGAAGAAGGTTTGCCACCCGCAGAAATTCCTGTGCGTGCAGTGTTCCAAGGACAGCGAATGCCTAGTGGGCGAGCGCTGTGACAGCACGGGAACCTGCCGCAGCAAGTCGTATTGCGAAACCAACGCCGATTGTAATCCGGGATTTGAATGCGAGCGCACCTCCAACCGCTGTGTCGAGAAGTTGGTGGTATGCCTCAGCGATTTGGATTGCCAGCCGTGGCAATTCTGCGATCGCAGCCTCAGTGTCTGCACTTCGGCAGGCGCGGGTCCCAATACCTGCAATCCGCCGCCGTGGGACGACAGCCAGCCCGGCAAGGAAGGGGCGGTCTGCGCCCGTGATTCCGATTGCCAGAAGGGGCTTATCTGCATCGAGGATTTTGTGACCAACCGGGGGAAGTGCCGCCAAGCCTGTACGAGCATCCGCGACAAATGCTGCCGCAGCCTGTCCTATTTGTGCCTGCTGGATTTCAACAGCAACCGCCGCTCCTGCGAACCCTAATCCTGTTCACTGAAGCGGTCTTCCCCGCGGATCAGGAAAATCCATCCAGCAAAAACCAGAAGGATCGAGGCCGGGACTTACACCGCGGGTTCCTGCTGGGTCGAGCAGTGAATGGCGCCCTGCCCCAGAATATAGTCGCAGCAGTCAACCGGAATGATCTGGCGATCAGGAAACAGCTTGCCCAGCACATCCAGCGCGGGCAGGTCGTATTGGCAGGCGTAAACCGGAACCAGCACGCAGCGGTTGGCGATGTAGAAGTTGGCGTAGCTGGCGGGATACCTCCGCCGCGTTCTCCGGCCACGGAGGGTGATGCGGTACTCCAGGTTGGGAGGAAGGGGAATCTCCGCGATGGCGTACGGCTTGCCCTGGGCGTCGCGGGCCTTGTCGAGCAATTGCCGGTTGCGTTTCAAGACCTGGTAGAGCGGATGCCGCCTCTCCGGAGCGATGATGGTGACGATCACCCCCGGCCCGGCGAAGCGGGCGATGTTGTCCACGTGGCCGTCAGTGTCGTCGCCATCCAGCGCGAACTCCTCGCGCAACCAGATGAAATTGCGGACGCCCAGATGGGCGGCGAGGTCCGCCTCCAGCCGGTTCTGTTTTTCCGCCGCCGAGACGCCGGGGTGCAGGCGGTGATCCAGCAGGCATTCGCTTGTGGTGAGCAGCGTGCCCGCGCCATCCACCTCGAAAGAGCCTCCTTCGAGGATCACATCCGGGGTGAAACGATGGATATTGCGGCGGGCCGCAATCAGTCCGGGAATGCGCGCGTCCAGGCCGTTTTCGGAGCCGTAGTAGTCCGCGCCCTTGCCGCCCCAGCCGTCGAAACGCCAGTGGATCATCGCCCGGGTTCCGTAGCCGTCGCCGGGATCCTTGCGCCGCGTGACAAAACTGGGGCCATAGTCGCGAATCCACACGTCGTTGTTGGGATGGAGATGGAACTCTACGCGCTCCAGCGGGATGGCCCAGTCATCCAGGATTTCCTTCGCCCGTTTGCGCAGTTCCTTTGAATGGACATTGATGCGCGCGATTTCCGGCCTGCGGCCAAAGGAATCGGCGGTGATCTCGCGCACCCAGCGCGCCATGCACTGTTCGGCGAACGGCACCTTGCCCGGCCAGGTGATGGGATCGCGCGGCCAGGTCAGCCAGGTGGCTTCATGGGGCTCCCATTCCGCGGGCATGCGGAAGCCCAGCGCCGCGGGCGTGGGCGCGGATTCATCCCGCGGCGGCGCGGGCGGCGGAAAATTCTTGCGTGGCACGGCGATCTCCGTTTCAGGTGTCGTCGAGGTAGCGCTTGAGCAGTCCGCCGAAGGCGTCAATGCGGCGGTCGCGCAGGAAGGGCCATTCGCGGCGGGTCTGCTCGATCAGCGACAGATCAATCTCGGCCACCAGGTTTTCCGGGGCGTACGCCGCCGCGCGCGCGGCGATGCGTCCGAAAGGCCCGGCGATGAACGAGCGGCCCCAGAATTCCAGATCGCCCTCGCGGCCCACGCGGTTGACCGCGGCCACATACAGGCCATTGGCGATGGCGTGGCCGCGTTGCACGGTCTCCCAGGCGCCGGCGTAGGCGTCTGCTTCCTCCGGCGCGCCCGGCTTCCAGCCGATGGCGGTGGGATAAAACAGGATTTCCGCGCCCGCCAGCGCGAACAGCCGCGCCGCCTCCGGATACCACTGATCCCAGCAGATGGGCGCGGCGATGCGCGCATAACGGGTGTCAAACACGCGGAAACCCAGGTCGCCGGGCGTGAAATAAAACTTCTCCAGAAAGCCCGGGTCATCGGGGATATGCATCTTGCGGTACGTCCCGGTGATGGAGCCATCCGCGTCCAGCACAACAGCGGAGTTGTGGTATACGCCGGCGGCCCGCCGCTCGAAGAACGGCAGCACCAGCGCTGCTTCCAGTTCCCGCGCCAGCGGAGCGAAGCGCTCCACCGTCGGTCCCGGAATGGGCTCCGCGAGATCAAAATGGGCGTGGGTCTCGGTCTGGCAGAAATACAGGGTGGTGAACAATTCCTGCAGGCAGATGATCTGGGCCCCCCGCGCGGCGCAATCGCGCACGCCCGCTTCCGCCACGCGCCAGTTGCTTTCACGATCGGCGCTTCCGGGCATTTGCACCAAGCCAAGCCGCACCAGACGGGGTTTCAGCATGTGTGTTCCACCAGCAAAACGGTTGACGCGGAAGCCATTAACACGATTCGCCGTCCGGGAAAAATCTCCGTGGCCCCCCACCTTCCTGTCGCATTGCCCCGGGGGCAAGGCTCCACTACATTGCCGCGCGTGAATTTTTCCGGAACCATTTCCTCGCCCGCCGAACTCAAGGCCCTGCCAGCGGACCAACTGCCCACGCTCTGCGCGGCCCTGCGCCAGCGGATCATCCAGACCGTGGCGAAAACCGGCGGGCACCTGGGCGCCAGCCTTGGCGCGGTCGAACTGGCCGTGGCGGTTCACCGCGTCTTCGACGCCCCGCGCGATCAGATCATCTGGGATACGGGGCACCAGGCCTACGCGCACAAAATGTTGACCGGACGGGCGGATCGTTTTCATACCCTGCGCCAGGCAGGAGGTTTGTGCGGATTTTTGCGGCGCGACGAAAGTCCCTTCGACGCCTTTGGCGCCGGGCACGCAGGGACCGCCCTGTCAGCGGCCTCCGGCATGGCGGCGGCGCGCGATCGGACCGGCGGCCGGCATGAAGTCTGCGCCATCTTTGGCGACGGGGCGCTCACCACGGGCGTTTGTCTGGAAGCGCTCAATAACATCGCGGCTTCGTCTTCCCGGCTGGTGATGTTGTTCAACGACAACGGCATGTCCATCTCGCCCAACGTGGGAGCGATCGCATCCATGTACAAGGGCGCGCACGGCGGGGAAACCAGCGGCAGCGATCTGTTCTCCGCGCTGGGGTTGCACGTCATCGGCCCGGT
>JAJVIH010000006.1 GCA_022072125.1 Myxococcota bacterium
GCCGCCGTAGGTGTCTTCGATATTCTCGCGGATGATGATCAGGTTCACGCCCGGGTAACGGATAGAGACTCCGGGAAGCGATCCCGACAGCCGCACGTTGGCGAACAGGTCCAGCGCCTTGCGGATGGTGACATTCACGCTTTTGTGGCCCCCCGCGACCGGGGTGGTGGTTGGACCCTTGAGGGCGATGCCGTATTGATGGACCAGATCAATGGTTTCCTTCGGGCAGGCGTCGCCAACCTCCTGCAGGCAGGCCAGTCCCGCGCGGGCGGGGATCCATTCGATGGGCGCGCCGGAAACCGCGAAGATTTTCTTTACCGCGGCGCAGATTTCGGGGCCAATGCCATCGCCTTCAATCAGCACGATCTTGTGTGTGTCCATGTGCCTTCCCCTGTAAACCCAGTATGTTTGAGCGGAATTTCGCCGGGAATTTGTCATTCCTTATATTCCCGCGCAACAAAAAAAACACCGTGGTCTGGAACACGGATCCTGGGAACTGACGCGCGCAGGCGATTTGGCCGGTGGTGACATCTGGCCGAAGGATGCATATGAAAGGATGATGGCTATGCGGGCGAGAGTCTGCAACGAATCTGGCGGGGACGCCGTATCTTCCAGACAGGGAGATTGCGCGGCTCCTGCCGATCCCATATCCGGTTTCGCAAGGGAGGAATCATGGACAGGTTGTTGATCGCCATGGCCGCCGCCGTGGCGCTGTTGTCCGCTTGCGGCGACAAGGAAGAACCATTCCAGCTTGCCGATGGAGGCGGCGCCGGAGATGCGGCGAGCGCCGGCGCCATCACCTGGGAGTTGAACGTCAAACCCTTTGTCGAGAAACATTGCCTGAGCTGTCATTCAGAGAAGAACCAGGGACCATCCCGCCTGGGCGCCCCTCCCGCCGTCAATTTCAGCACGTATGAACAGGCGAAACAGAACGCCCCCGCCGGCAGCGCCGCCGTGCTGGCCGGACGCATGCCGCCGGGTGGAATTCCCCAGGGCGAACGCGATATACTCCAGCGCTGGATCAACGCTGGATACCCCGAGAAATAACCGGATATGAAAGACCATTTCCGCCGCGCCATTTGCTTGGCCCTGATCCTGTTGGTTCCGCCTGGCGCCGCCCTGGCGGAGGATGCCGCCGGCGTATCTCCTGCCGCCGGCGCCGCTCCATCCGCTGCCGGGGAGGAGGAAATCGAGACCATCGAGGAGGTGGAAACCCTCCAGCCCGATGGGGATGGCTCCAGTTCAAACGCCAGGGACTGGTTTTCGGACGCTTATCCATCCCTGGAGCGGGGCATCAACCTGCATCTGGCGCGCACCGTGCGGAAATATACCCTGCTGTTTTCGGTGGACCACCGCACCTATCAGCCGCTGACCAAAAATCCTTTCGAGGATTTCCTGGGTTTCGACTCGGGCAACCTGAAAATCGGATTGGGGTTGCGCTTTGGCGTGCTCGACTGGATGGACGTGGGGCTCTACCGCCTGAACGACGGCAAAACCGTCCCCTTCGACACCTATGAGTTCGACGCCAAATTCCGGGTGCTGAAACAGGATGGCCAGTTCCTCAATCTGGCGGTGCGGCCGGGGGTGACCCTGTTCACCCAGCGCAAGGGAGTGAAGGACTCCGTGGGGTTTTTCGGCCAGTTGTTGCTGGACCGCGTGTGGTTCAACCGGCTGACCACCGGAACCGGTCTGCTGTTCCATTCCAATTCCACCAACGATGTGAAGAGCAACCTGGATGAGCGCTGGTCCATGGCGGTTCCCTTCGTGTTTGAATACCGCATCCTGGACTGGCTCGCGCTCAACTACGAAATGGCGGTGGCGGTGGCGGGGTATGGATCCAAATACGGCCAGGGCGGGCTCAAGGCCCCGTTTGTATTTGATGGAAGTCCGGTCAGCACATTCAGCCCAATTTATTCAGGCGGAGTGAAGTTCATCACCAACCGCCATACCTTCGCCATTGTGGTTTCCAACAACCAGTTCATGACGGCCGATGGGGTTGTGGCGAATACTTGGCGCTGCTATGGTGAATCGGTGATTGGCTTTTCGATCACCCGCGAACTCGACTTCGACTGACAGGAGGCGTTATGCCGTCACGGCGCGTGTTTTTGAAAATGGTGGGATTGGCGGCGGGCGCCGTTTCGCTGATTCCCGCCCGGCTGGCCCAGGCGAAAAAAGTGGGTCTGAAACTCGACAAGGTGGCGGAACTCCAGAAGGTGGGCGGATGGGCCATCGTACCCATCAAGGAAGAGACCGTGTTGCTGATCCGCGATGGAGAGGCCAGCATCCGGGCGATGACCGCCATCTGCACCCACAAGAAATGCAAGGTCGCCTATCTGCCGGATGACAAGCGGATCCGCTGCAAATGCCACAAGTCGTTCTACGATCTCGACGGCAAGAACACCGATGGTCCCGCGCCCGCGCCGCTGCGGCAGTTCAAGGCGGAGTTGCGCGGCGAGCAGATTGTGATTGACCTGGGTTGAACCGGACAGGGGAGGCCGCGCCATGACCCGTCATCTGTTGCTGGCCGTTTTCTTGATGATGCCGGCCGGGGCGGCGGCGCAAAACGCCGCTTCGCCCGCCCCCGCCGTGGAAGAGGTCATCGAGGAAATCGAAGAGATAGAAGAAGTTGATCCAAAGGCGGGGGGCGCCGCGTCCTCCGCCGGGAAAGCTCCTCCGGCTGTGGCGCAGGAGGGAGGAGCCGCCAGTCCGGCGGAGAGCGCCCCGGCGAAGAAAGACCCTAAGGCGATGGATCTCAAGACCCTGCTGGGCCATTTGCATCCGGCGGTGGTGCATTTGCCCATCGGCTGGCTGAATGTGCTGCTGATTCTCGAACTGCTGGCGCTGCTGCTCAAACGCCGTGAACTGGAACCGGCGGGTCTGTGGGTGCATGGCGTTCTGCTGGCCGGTTTTCCGCCTGCAATCATGTCGGGAATCATGCGCGAGGAGGAAATGGAACACCTCGGCTCTCTCGACAAGATGGCGGAAACCCATGAGCGCCTGATGTTTATTGTGGCAGGGCTCTGCGTGGCCTCGTTCATCCTGCGTTTTGTGAAACGCCGGGAGTTCACCGGCGCGCCCAGGATCGTTTACCTTGTCATCCTGTTGGCCGCCGCCGGGGTCATGGCGTACTCGGGGCATATCGGCGGTGAAATGGTTTATGGAGAGGACCACCTGCCATTTTGACCCGGGAAGCCATTTTTCAGACCAGCGGATCGCGCGGCAATGAAGGCGATGATCGCCGCATTCTGTCCGTCGGCGACCTGACCAGCGATCTCAAAGCCCTGCTGGAGCGGCAGTTCAGCCGCATCTGGCTGGCGGGCGAGATATCCAACTACACCCATCACCGCTCGGGTCACCGCTATTTTTCCCTCAAGGATGACCGCGCGCAGATTCGCGCCGTCATGTTCAGCAATTCAGGCGCGAAACTGAAATTTGAACCCGAAGACGGCATGGAGGTTGTCGTTCAGGGAAAGATCAGCGTCTATGAGCCACGCGGCGAATACCAGATCATCGTCAACCAGATGGAGCCCCGGGGCGTCGGCGCGCTGGAACTGGCCTTCCGCCAACTCAAGGACAAGTTGGAGCGGGAAGGTCTGTTTGATCCCGCGCGCAAACGCCCGCTGCCGCCCCATCCGCGCATCATCGGAATTGTGACCAGCCCCACTGGCGCGGTCGTACGCGACATCATCATGGTTTCACGCAAGCGGGATGCGGGGCAGCGGCTTTTGATTTGCCCGGCGCAGGTGCAGGGAACAGCCGCGAGTCCCGCCATTGTGGAGGCGATCGATCGCCTGTCCCGCGAGCCGGAGGTGGATATCATCATTGTCGCGCGCGGCGGCGGCTCGCTGGAAGATCTGTGGCCGTTCAACGAAGAGGCGGTGGTGCGCGCGGTGGCGGCGTGTCCAATTCCGGTTATCAGCGCGGTGGGGCATGAGACTGACTTCACACTCTGCGATTTCGCCGCCGATCTGCGCGCGCCGACGCCGTCCGCCGCCGCCGAGACGGCGGTGCGGGATCGCGCCGTGCTGCTGCGCGAAGCGGCTGCGCGCCGCCAGTTCCTGGCCAACGCCATGCGCGATATCCTCCAGCGCCGCCGGTTGAAATCCGCCATGCTGGCGCGCAGCCTGCATGATCCGCGCCGCATTCTGGAGACCTGGAGCCGCCGCATCCGCCAGACCCGCGATCGGCTGACCCAGATGATTCTCTTCCGTCAGCGCCGGGCCGTGCAGGGGCTGCGTGGCCTGACCGAGGCCCTGGAGCGGCGGCATCCCGGCGTGATTCTCGCCCGGCAGCAGGAACAGCGGCGGCAGTTCCAGCAGCGTCTGGAGCGGCAAATGCGCCGCATCAACCAGGAAAGGCGGTTGCGGCAGGCCAGCCTGACCGCCCGGCTGGACGCCATGAGCCCGCTCAAGGTGCTGGGCCGCGGCTATGCGATCGCACTGCTCCTGCCGGAGCGGGAGTTGTTGACTACTTCCGATCAGGCGCGCGCCGGTGATCTGGTGGAAATCCGCCTGAACCGGGGCACGCTGACCGCGGAAGTGCTGGGGCGTGATGGCGAGTCCGCGGAGGCGGCGCAAAGGCCGGGTAAACCAGTCCGCAAGAAGGGCGGCGGCGATGGCCCTGATCAGGGCAATCTGTTTTGACGGAGCGATCCATGGAGAAGAAAGACAAAAAGACACGGGAGAGCGGGCAGTCCCCCACGTTTGAAGAGAGCATGAGCGAACTGGAAGATCTGGTGCGCTCGCTGGAAGCGGGCGGCGTGCCGCTGGACCAGGCGCTTCAGCTTTTCGAGCGCGGGGTGCGCTTGTCCCGCGAACTGGAGAAACGGCTGGCGGAAGCCGAGGCGCGGGTGGAAATCCTGCTGGCCAACGGCGACAAGGCGCCTTTCGATGAAAAGGCTCCCGGGCCGGGCGAAGGCGGCGGTTGAACCTGGAAGCGCGGCGAATTTTACCTCCCGCGCGGCCCGTTCCGGCGCCGCGGCATGGCCTTTGCCGGTTTCCGGTTCTCATCGCGCGTCACCACCACCTGCCCGGCATGTTGATTCCGCGCCCGTGGATTATTTGAATGCGGGCGTCACCATCTGGAGACTGCGATGAGCCGGATTAATCAGTTGCGCGAGTTCCTGTCCGCCGACCCCAGCGACGCCATGACCTGGTATCTGCTGGGCGGCGAGTACCGGAAAATCTCCGATCACGCCCAGGCGTCGGACGCCTACCGCCGGGCGGTGCAGGCGGATCCCGCTTATTCGGTCGCCTGGCAATCGCTGACTGAAAGCCTGCTGGAGTTGGGCGACAACGAGGCCGCCCGCGAAGCCGCAGCCCAGGGAATCGCCGCCGCCGAAAAGGCCGGTGATTTGATGCCCCTCAAACGCCTCAAGGAACTCGCCGCCCAACTGGGGTAGAGAAAACCCGCGTGGAAATTGAATCCGATGGCGCGCACGCTGGGCGCCGCCGATTCCTGCCGCTTTCGCTGGTCTTCCACGTCACCCCGGGGCGGCGAAGCGCCCATGGCGGATTGTTACGCCGTCAATCACCATTCGTTCTGAAAAACCAAAGGGCGGTCCGGAGACCGCCCAAAGGCCCGTTGTCGCAGCAACAACAACTCATACTGAGATGACGCCCTGGATTTCCGGAATCACCTCGCGCAGGCGGCTCTCAATGCCAATGCGCAGGGTGGCCGTGGATGATGGGCAACCCGAGCACGAGCCCTTCATGTGCAGCAGCACCATGCCCTGTTCGTAGCCCTCGAAGGTGATGTCTCCGCCGTCCATGGCCACGGCCGGGCGGATCTCCGCGTCAAGAATCTCCCGGATCTTCGCTTCGATCTCGCTCATGTTGGCGGGAATTTCAGCGGCGGTCTTTTCCAGTTCCTTCACATGTTGGTCGCCGCTCTCGATATGCTTGCGGATGCAATCCATCACCGCGTCGCCAAGCACGCCCCAATCGCAGTCCGGCGTCTCGGTGATGGTGATGAAATCCGATCCGATGAAGACGCCGCCGACGCCGGGCAGGGCCCAGAGTTTTTCCGCCAACGGAGAACCTTCGGCGGTTTCCTTTTTGGGAAAATCCCGGCCGCCAAACTCCATGAATTTGTGGTTGACAATGAACTTGACCGTGCTCGGGTTCGGGGTTGGGGTAGGCCGGATAATGATTTTTTCGCTCATGAGTTTTCTCCGTGGCAAAAGTGCCGTTACGGAATATTTGGCTTATTTATAGTCTCCGCTCCCCTCAAGTCAATAGGAGGAAACTCAGGAGCAGGACCATTCCGTCCTTCCATGCGCCCCAGGGGTGGTGATTCGCCACGAACAGGATGGAAGGCGATGAAACGAGGCATTGACCGTCCGCGGATTCCCGGGCAGACAACCGGCATGGACTGGATGCGCCAGCATCACGGCGGAAACCGGCGGGCGGGGGTGATCTCCTGGTTGCTGTGGTTTGCGTTTTTCGCCGTGCTGGCGCGTTACGCCTGGCGATCGCTTCCGCCCGGGCTCAATCATGCGTTGGGGCCCGACGGCGGTTTTTACCTGATGTACGCCATCAATGTGTTGCAGGGGCAAACACCTTACCAGGATTTTCTGGTGATGTATCCGCCCGGCGCCTTCTATTTCCACGCAGTCTGGCTTTCTCTCGAAGGGGGAACCTTGAACGGGATTGGCGTGCAGATGCTGTTGACGCATTTGGGCGCCGCCTTGTGCCTTTTCGCCCTGATCCAGCCGGTGGCGAGGGTCAGACGCGCCCTGTTGATCATCCCCGGCTATTTCATTCTCATCGCCCCATTCGAGGCGTGGTATCTGGTGCTGGAGCCAATCACCAATCTGTTCGGGCTGGCCGGACTGGCGGTGATTCAGCGTGGCTTGTGGGGGCCATCGGGGACCGGGCCATGGCGAAACCGCCCGCTCAAACGCGATCTGATGTGGATTATTCCCGCCGGTCTGCTCTTCGGGGTGGCCGCCATGGTGAAGCAGGTGGGGTGGCTGTTTCCCCTGGCTGGAATGGTCTGTATCCATGCGGTGATGGGATTCCATCGCGGCGCCATGCGGTGTTCCGGATCGCTTGCCGCTGCGGTGCTGTTCCCCTGGCTGGGATTTTTCGCTTCCCATCCGGGGGCGGTGGTTCCTTTTTTTGAACAGAACGTGCTTCTGCTGTTCCGTTACGCCGCGAACAAATCCGATCCCACGATCACAACCATGGACCATGCGCTGGATGTGGCCTGGGATCGCCGTTGGCTGTTTGTGTTGTGCGGACTTCCGCCGCTGGCGGAGGGGGTGCGCCTGCTCCGGGATCGCCGTTCGTGGACCATGACGCCGCCGGCCTTTCTGGCGGTGCTGGCGGGAATGGGGTTGATGATGCTGGTCCCCACGCTGTTCCGTACTTATGGTCATTATGTGCTATATCCACTTCCTCCGGCGGTGGCCGGGTTGGTCTGGATTCTCCGCGAAAGCCGCCGCCGCGGCTGCCTGACACGGTTGGTGTTGCTGGGCTCCGCCCTCTACCTCTTTGCTCCATTTCCCGATCCATGGAGGCTGGCGGTAAAGGAATACCAGTTCAATTACTGGTCCACGCGGCACAAGGCCTGCTGGATGGCCGCTGCCATGGCGGGCCGGGGACCAGTGATGGTCTTGCCGGATGTCCCCAATTATACCTACCTCAGCAACCTGCGCAGCGGCTTCAACCGCTACTGGTTTCGCGCGGGAGATGATCCGGTGGGCGACGCCGCGTCCAGGCGCCTGCCCATCATCATGGTCAACCGCGGCAATCCATGGATTCCCGGCTTGCGCGCGGCGCTCCTCCGCCATGGCTACTCCAGAACCGGGACGCGCGGAGATGACATCAGCATCTGGACCCCCGCCGGGATGGACCCCATTCCATCTCCCGGAGACGGTCCCGCATCCTGCGCGGGAACGCTGTTTGAATCGCCGGAGGCCCGTCCCGTGGAACTGCGGGCGCGGTAGCGGCGAGATCAACTTCCTTCAGGCCGGATGATTGGCTCCGGTGTCTTCCAGCGCCACGCCATGCCAGCCGGGGAAGGGGAGTTGCACCGTCACCGTGGCGCCGATGTTGAGGCGGGATTTCAGGTCAATGATGCCGCCGTGTTCGTCCACGATGCGTTTGCAGATGGCGAGGCCGAGGCCGGAGCCATGGCCATCCGCCTTGGTGGTGAAGTACGGGGTGAACAGCCGCGCCAGGGTCTGTTCATCCATTCCCGACCCGGAATCGGCGACTTCGATAACCCGGAAGCCGTCGCCGGGGCTTTTGGGCACCAAATCCGTGTTGGTCCATAACCGGATGTCAATGCGCCCGCCGCGCGGCATGGCTTCGATGGAGTTTTTGATCAGGTTGTTGAGCACCTGGCTGATTTGACCGGGGTCGGCCAGAACCGTCTGGGGCTCCTCTGGCGCGGTGATGCTGAAGGCGATCATGGGGTTGGGTTCGCGATACGCACGCACCGCGTTTTCCACCGCCATGCGCAGGTCCAACTCCACGGGACGCGGTTTTGGCAACCGCGCGAAGCGGCTGAATTCATCCACCAGCGAACGGATTTTCCGGACCTCGGCGAGAATGGTGCGGATGGAGTCATGCAGGATTTCCTCGAACAGCGGGTTGTTGGCCTGGAACTCGCCGCTTTCGCGCAGGCGGTTGTGTACGCGCAACACGTTTTCCGCGGAAAGCTGGATGGGGGTCAGCGGATTCCTGATCTCGTGGGCCATGCGCCGTGCGATGTCCTGCCAGGCGCCCAGCCGCTCCGCCGTCAGCAGGCGCTCCTGGTTTTCGCGGAGCCGGGCGGTCATTTCATTGATGCGTTTCGCAAGGGAGCCGATCTCGTCGCTCGAATCCACGGAAATCCGGACATCCAGGTCGCCCGCCGCAATCCGGGATGCGCCATCGGCAAGCTGTTTCAAAGGGCGGTGCAGCCAGACGTGGCCAATAATAACCGATACCACGATAGCCCCCACCAGCCCGATCAGGCCGACCTGGAGCAGCTTGATGATCAGTTCGGATCGCATTTGGGAAAAGGGTCCTTCGGAGATGGTCGCGTAGGCATGACCGGCCGCCGCGGATTGTCCGGAGAGCAGGGGCGTCATGCCCACCGCGTATAGTTCGCCCCTGTATTTGAAATGAGGGGTGTTTTTCTCCAGCCGGGAAATGACTTTCATCATGTCCCGCGCCCGCGCTTCATCTTCCAGCGTGGAGACCAGCAATTCGCCCCGGGAGACCAGAAAGATGTCGGCGCCGGAAGCTTCGTGAAAATTCCAGGCGAGCTGGTTGATTTCCACGCCCAGCACAATCGCGCCCAGCAGTTCGCCTTCGCGCACGATGGGAGCGCTGAGTTTCAGCATGCGCACCCGGCGTCCCGCCACCTGTTCCTCGCCCAACTCCACGCGGACCTGGCGGCGGTTGAGCACGTTATCCAGGTCATTCAGGCTAGGCTCGCCAAAACGGCCGCGCTCATGGGCGCGGGCCAGCACCACCCCCTGCGCGTCCGTGATCTCCACCGCGTCCAGCCGGGAGATGCGCATCAGATTGACGCTCTGTTCAATCAGTTCGTCCTGTTCGAACTCGGCTTCGTCGCTGGCGTTGCCCAGCAGGAGCAGGATGTCCTCGTCGCTGGCGGCGCCGCTGGCGGCCTGGTTGAGGCGATCATGGAGAATCCGGTATTCATTATCAATCGCGCGCAGGGCGTCGGATACTCGCTGGCCGATGATTTCCAGCGTCGTGTTCGAGAACAGGTTGTCCACCACCAAGCCGAGCAATAAGATCACCAGCGTAAGAAGTCCGGTGCTGGTCCACCAGAATTTGACGATAAAATTCATGGTTCGGACGCCATCAGCCAGATATTTTCAATGGCGGGATGCCGGGTCTCGATTCCCCGCACCGAATCGCCCGCCAGCAACACCCGGCGCAATGTACACAGGGGGATTTCGACCGTGCCGCCCGGCGAATGGATATCCACCGCGCCAAATGGATCCATGGCGTTGCGGATCTCTCCGGCGCCCACGGTGATGGCGATGTCGTATCCGCCGCTGGCCATGGCCTTGAGCCAGGCCGGACCGCTGGCGGTTTGCAGGCGCGTTTTGACGCCCACGTCCACCAGATTGACCTGAATGCGCTCGGCGATGCGGGTGAGCTGGTTTTCCTTGTTGGGGCCAAAAATTCCCGATGGCGTCAGGATGATGAATTCGCGGTCGAGCATGCGCGGCGCGGCGCGGCGCAGCCATTCCAGCGCGCCCTTGGGATCATAGGCGGGGCGGCCTTCCGGCGGTTCGCCGCGCCGGCGCAGGATGACCCGGGCGATGGATTCCCGGTCCACGGCGGTGTCGAGCAGCCGCGCCAGCACCATGGCGTCATCGCCGCGCAGCCGGGAAGACAGGCGCGCGCTGAAGCGGCGGCCCGGCAACTCCATCTGGAATGGCGCGGCGAAGGCGATCAGACCGCCCACATAGAGCGCCGCGCGGTTGCGGCGCAATTCCGAGCGCGCGGCGGTTTCCCGCAGGCCGTGCCGGAGCAACAGGCTGTCCACATAAGGACGGCCCGCGAAATGACCGCGGTTGGCGACAAACAACATTTCCGCGCGGATGGCGGGAGAGCCCGGAGAAAACGCCCCGCAATAGGAAAACCGTTCCACCCCCTCGCCGCCGCTGGCGGGCAGGTAAATGCTGGCGCTGGCCTGCGCCAGGCGGGCCGGGAAATCCGGCGTCCGTTTCGTCAGGCGGATTTCCAGCAGGTGGCGTCCGGCGGCCCGCAAGCCCGTGACCCCGCCGGATTTCTGTTTCCACGCCTGATCCGCGCCGAGGATAAGCGACAGAGGGCCATCGAGGCTCTCCATCCGCATCAGGGTTTTCTCCCACGCGGCCTTGACGTGGAACGCGGTCAGCGGTTCTTCATTGGTGAAGCGGACATCCTCGCGCAGGCGGACGCGCCAGTTTTGGGCGTCGCCTCTCGCCTCGGCGGCGACGGAAGGAATCACGGCGCCATCGGGTCCGGTTTCAAAGAGCCGGCAATAGATCAGGCGGATGGCCAGGGCGTCGGTTTCGGTGCGCGCGCTCGCCGGGTCCAGGCTTTGCAGACCGCTGTCGGCGGCCACGGTGAGTTGCCCGCCGTAGATGGGCACCGGCGCGGCGCGGGCGGAGGCCGCGCACATCAGCAACACCATCGCCGTCAGCAACCGCGTCACCTGCTTATTTCCTCCATGCGGCGTCCAGCCTCAATACCTGATGAACCGTGTCCCCGGGCGCTCCGGTGATCACCAGCACACCGCCGCCCCGGTTGTCACGGATGGCGGCCAATTGGCGTACGGGCCGGGTCAGTCCCTGGCTCCAGGCCTGTGTAAAGGTTGACCCGTTCCATTCATAGATGGTGAGCCGGTCCGTATCCGCCGGAGCGTCGCCCGAAGTGGCGATGATCTCCGCCATGCCGTCGCGATCGAGATCGGCGGTGACCAGACCGAATCCGTGCCGCTGGTCTGATTGCCAGACAACCTCTCCGCGCGGGTTTTGCACGCGGAGCTGACGTCCCAGGGTCAAAAACACCCATTCATTCAGTCCGGGACGGCGCACCGGCCCCACCGCCGCCTGGATGAATGGCGATGGAAACAGCGCGCCGAGATTGACCACGCGCACGCCATGCAGCACGAGGTTGCGGAAGGCGTAATTGCTGTTCTCCATCTGGGCGAAAACCGGATCGCCATCCAGTTCGGCGATTGGCGTTCCCCGTGGCCCGCGATCCTTCGGAGGACCAATGGAAGTTCCCGTCACTTCCATTTCCAGGCTTTCATGGGCGTCTCCCAACAACAGCTTTCCCGGGCCGCCCCCGGAACCCGGGACACAGGTCATATTGACCTGCCTTTCGCGGAAGCGCTGGTAAACACGCCGGTTTGCGCGGATATAGGACTCCACCACGGGGGTGAAGTGTCCGTTGTCAATGCGGTACAGGACCAGCCGGCCGTCATCAAGGAAGACAAACAATCCCGGAGGTCCCGGGCCGCCGGGATAGGGGGCGAACCCGGCCGCGTTAGCGGGCACGGCGCCGGCCGGCCGCAGGCGGTATTGCGAAGCGGCGTCCACATCGCCGGTGGAGGCCATCAACTCGCTCATCCCCGGGGCCGAGGCGGCGGCCAGTTCGTCAAGATAAATGGTCTTGCGTGATTGGACATCGTACACCGCCAGCCAGAGATAAATGATTCTGCCCCGCAGCCGGGCGCGGATCTGCATGACCAGTTCGGCCCGGTGTTCCAGACCCAGTGGTTCGAGGTATTCCCAGGTCAGCGCGCCAAAAAACCAGGCGCTGGCCGGAAACGACGCATGGGTGTCTTTCCGGCGGATCAGGGAGAAACGCCGATCCTTCCCCAGTTCGGCGTTCAGGCGTTCCGCCGCGAATTCCTGGAGCACCGCATTGGCGTTGGAGTCGGGCAGGGTTTCCACCAGCAGGATCCGCCGGGGCGCGGCCGATAGCTGTTCGGTCTGGATGGCGGCGGCGACCCGTTGGACCGCGTTGGAGGCCAGCATATCCAGCGGACGGAACAGTTCCGCCGCCCCCAGGGCGTGGACCACTGGCTGCGGGGATTCAGGGGCCGGTTGCGCCATCAGGGTGGAAGGCAGGATCAAACACAGCGCCAGCCACAAGACCGCCATGGAGCGTTCGTGGGGGAAGAAGGGATTCCGGTGTGAAGGAGTTCTCATGCGGCCACAACCAGTCCCGTTGTTTATAGCCGCGCCAGGGAAAAGAAAAACCCCGCCCTTTCCAGGCGGGGTTCAATGAACCGGTGGGGAGGGGGATTACATCCCTTCCACCTTGCACTCGCCGCCAGCCGGGTTGTTGGCGCAACCCGCGTTCGCGGCCGGAATATTCTCGGTCTTTCCATCCGGGCAGGTGATGGTGATGGCGCCGGTGGAATCGCCTTTGATGATCCACTTCTTGCCGTTGTAGCTGATTTCGGTCGTGGAGGTTCCGGAGCCGCCGCCCGCGCCGCCCGTGGCGTTGACAGTGGTTTTTCCGGTGTAGCAGGTCTTGCCGCCGCTGGAGTAGGTGGTGTCGGCGCCAGCGGACACGTTCACGTTCGGAACTTCTCCCGGCTTGATCTTGGTCGGGTCAATGCCCGAGGTGTTGACGCTGACCTTGGTTTCCGCCTTGGCCCCGTTGGCCCAGGTGACGGTGGAATTGCCGGTGGTCTTGTCCACCTTGACGGTGCAGGCCCCTTCAGGCTTGAAGCAGGTTCCCAGTTCGTTCAGACACGAATTGGTCAATACCTTGGGGTCTTCGCATTTGGTGGCCAGTTGCTGGGACTGGGAGGCGCCGCCGTCAGCCGTGGTTCCGCCATCGTTGGAGTTGCTGGAATCGCCACAGGCGGTCACAAAAAAGGCGCCCATGACAATCAGGGACAGGGTGATCAACTTCTGCATGGTGTGGGTTCCCTCCACAAGATAAAGGTTATATGGATCACGGCCGCCAGTAGCGCAAAACCAGCCGTGTGGGGGCCAATGCCATAATGAAGCCGGGAAATCAAACCTGTATGCGATATTTGAGGGGGGGTGACCTGAAACGGGACACTTTCATGATGGAATAGGGGGATTGCTCCTGCGGACGGGAAGGAGTATCCGCTGCGGGCGCGGATTTTCAGCTTGCCGCGCCGCCGGGCGCCGTGGCGCGAACACGGGCCGTCATGGACGGGAGGTCAACCATGCGGAACGAAACGATGTGGGTGAATGTCCGGGATCATGGGGCCCATGGCGATGGCGAGGCCGACGACACCCCCGCGTTCCGCAAAGCCCTCGACGCCACTCCCGATGGCGGCGTGCTCTATATTCCTCCCTGCAAGGCTTTTTACCGGCTGCGCCTTGATTATCCGCATGGGGGCAATCTCCTCAAGGAATCGTTTCTGTTGCACAGGCGCAAATCGCTGACCATCCGTGGTGATGGTTATGCATCCTTCCTGAAGGGAGTCATCGGAAAAACCGGTCAACCCGTTGTCGCCGAGGCGGTGATCGCCGGACATGATTGTGATCGCATCCGCATCACCGGCCTGCGTATCGAAGGCTGGTCGCCCGGCAAGGGTTACTTCGATGGCGTGGGCGTGCATATCCGCGGATGCCGGGACTGGATCGTGGATCATTGCTGGTTCACCGGCGACGGACGGGAAACCGGCGGAACCTGGGCCATTGGAGGGCACCGCTACCCGGACAACAAGGGCCAGGTGCTCAACGAGCGGGTGACCTTTGACTCCAATTCCGTGGTTGGGATGCGGCAGGGGATGTCCGGCATCAATTTTTGCCATCATCTGCGCGTCATTTACAACCAGGCGCGCGCCCTGCGGGGGGATCCGGACGGCAAGCAGAACGGCGCCCACTGCACCAAGATCGAGTATTCGGATGATGTGCTGATTCATGGCAATCATATTGAATACGGCCACGAAGACGCCCAGGTGGAAGGCGCCACGGCGTTTTCGGTGTGGCGCGGCCCGGGCGATTCCGGCGCGCCCGCCCGCCGCTGGATCATCACCAACAATGTGGTGGTCCGGCAGGGGCCATCCAATGGCAAGGGCGTGATTGTGGGCGGGAAGGTCGAGGACGTGATCATCGCCAACAACGCCATTCACGGCTGCAGAATCGGCGTGCAGATCACCCAGGTCACTTCCCGCAACGTGATGATCACCGGCAACGCCATCTCCGGTTTCAACCAGTACGGG
Organism: Myxococcota bacterium; assembly: GCA_022072125.1. Lineage (GTDB taxonomy): Bacteria > Myxococcota > JAJVIH01 > JAJVIH01 > JAJVIH01 > JAJVIH01. The sequence goes on from JAJVIH010000006.1 coordinate 14,680, forward strand.
GTGCTGCTGGATCGTCCCAGCGGGCATGGAAACGAGGGAGTTTCGGTGTTGGGCAACAGCATCCGCTGCGCGGAGGCCAATCACGATCCGGCGCTGGCGGGGATTTATGGCAAGTTCGCCCGGGGCGCGCTGATCAGCGGCAACCTGCTGTGGGGGCCTGAAGAACCATCTTCCGCTTACAGCGCCGGGATTCGCATCTCCCAGTGCCGCGATATCCTGGTGCAGGGAAACCATATCCGCGGCCAATGGGGGAGGGCTGTCCATCTTCCCGGGGAAGCGGAGTCCGTTGATAACGTCATTCTTGGCAATCTCGCCGTGAATCCGGCCCGGGAGCCCCTGGGGACCGGATTTGACGCCGTTTCTTCCGCCGCCGGGGATCGCAGCGCCGCCCACGTCAACCATGCGCACGGCGCATGGAAGACGCCTTTCCGCCTGGGCGGCCCCTCCCTGCATGCGGAACTGAATACCGCCGCACCGCCGGTGCCGGTTCTTGAGGCGTCAGAGCGCCCGGTCTTGCCCGAAAACAGCGCCACCGCCCTGTTCCTCCTTCCGGATCCGGGTGAGGGTAAAACGCCCGTCCGCTTTCTGGAAGGAGGGCGCCCCGGCATGGTGATTCACCTGCAGGCCACCGCGCGCATCAAGATTGAAAAATCGCCCGCCCTGCGTCTGAAGAGCCCCCATGCCTTTGAAATGTCTCCCGGCGACACCCTGACTCTCGCCATGTTCGAGCCGGGGGTTTGGACGGAACTCAGCCGGACGATGGTATGAACGGGAACTCCGGGCCGGCGGAATCCCCCTCCATCGGCCCGATTACCGATATGGACACCCCCGCGCCAGGTAGTATAGTGGAGGCCCTGAGGGTGCAAGTTCAGGTCCCGACCGAGGAAATCCCATGATGTCAACATCCGCGCGTTTCCGGGCAACAACCTTATTCTCCGCCCTGTTCATCGTGGCCTCGCTGGGCGTCACGGGATGCGGAGATTCCAATCCACCCGGAGCGGGGGATGCCACGGATGGCGGCGCGGGCCGCGCGGACGCCGGGAAAGGCAAGGATGCCGGGACGGCGAGTCCAGAGGATGGGCTGTTTCTTTCCATCGCCGGAAGGGCCCGGCTCAACGTGCGCCCCAAGGAGGAAATTCCCCTCACCGCGTTGTTGTTCCGCAGCGAGGAAGGACCGGTCAGCGGCGAGGAACTGGAATTTGAATTTGTCGGTGATGATCACCAGGACGCCGTCCTCTCGGAGGGCGTTGGCCTCACCAATGACGAAGGTTTTGGGACCGTCACCCTGACCGCTCCCTCCAAGCCCGCGAAATTCCAGGTGGAAGTGCGTCACAAAGGCGTGGCGGAGCCGGTTTATTTTTCGATCACCGTCAACCCGGTGGTGAAGACGCTCTCCATCATCGGCGCGAATGAGATCAACGCCTTCACCCGCCAGCGCATCGTGCTCAACGCCAAGCTGGTGGACAGCGAGCAGAAGGCCGTTCCCAACGAGGAAATCCGTTTTGAAATCGCCGGCGGAGGCGGAGACGCCAAACTGAGCCCGGAAAAGGATCGTTCCGCCGTGACCGGCCGCGTCTCCACCAGCCTGGAGACAGGCACGGTTCCGTTTGATTACACCATCAAGGTATCCACCCAGGATGCGCCGTCGGTTCAGGTCATTGTGCGGGTGAAAGAGCGCCAGGGCAACGCATCCGGATGCCAGAGCACGGCGGATTGTTCGCAGGGGCTGATTTGCCAGAACAACTCCTGTGTGCCTCAGGAAGATAACAAGGGTTGCCAGGGCGATGGCGATTGCCCCGCCGGCTTCAAATGCAAGGCCGGCCCCGACAAGGGCGTGTGCGAACCGGAAAAGCAGGGCGCGGGATGTGTTTACGACACCGATTGCCCGAAGGATGAATACTGCGACACGGGAACCTGCAGGCCGATTCCCGCCGACGTGAGCAAGGAAATCCCCTGCGATGCGGATGACAAATGCCCCAAGGGTTTTGTGTGCATCCAGGAAAAATGCGTGTGGGACAACCGCAACAGCCCCGATCCCACCAAGCCGGTTTTTGATCCGGATGCGGGCTTCGGCGGCGACCCAGGTGATGGCGGTGGAAATCCCGTCAATCCCAACGACCCCGACGGCGGGTTTGGCGCGGGCGACGCGGGCGGCAAGCCTCCCTGCGTGCTTGACAAGGATTGCCCCAACGGCAACGTCTGCGACACAGGAAAATGCGTCCAGCCGCCGCCGCCGGAAGTTCCCGATATTTCAGGCTTGTGGAACACCTATCACGAGTTTGATCTGCGCAATGCGTTGCTTGGCTTTCCCAAGCTGGCGGGTCCCCTCGATTTCGTGGATCAGGTCTTCAAGAACGGCATCAACCTGGGCAAGATTCCGCTGATTGGCGGCGTGTTGTCCGGAATGATCAATAATTTCATCAACCAGTACATCCCCCCGTGGGTGAAGAAACTGGTGTCGGGTCTGAACGCCATCGCCAATATCCTTCAGGCCATGCGGGTGGAAGGAGAGATGGTCTTGCAGCACGAGAACCCCCGCACCATCGTCACGGGCTCCGAGATATGGAAGTCCATTGTGATGTACTGGATTGAGCAGTGTCCGCTGGGCAGGAAGGATCCGAACTTCCCGAGTTGCGCCGAGGTGGACGTGGTGGTCCAGGATATCGGCCTGCAGGTCAAGGAGCAGAACAAGATCCGCGGCGTGATCAGCGGCCACACGGTGACCTTCGATGAACGCAAGGTCGAGTGGGAGGTCAAGAAGCTGATCAAGTACGTGATTGACATGGTGGTGCAGGCGGTCGCGGGCTACAACACGCTGGAAGAGGCGATTGTGGATTTGATTGACTGCGACGCCATCGAACAGGAGATCAACAACATCGCCCAGAACTTCGGATTCAAGGGCAGCATTCCGGTGAAGGCGGCGTGCGAAGGCGCCAAACGGACCATCGCCCAGCAGGTCGGACAGGCCATTGCGGGTATTGGGGTCAGTTGGAGCACGCTGGAATTCGCCGGTTACGCCACCATCATTGACGACGGCGCCCAGCCGATTCCCTATGGCGTCGAACTCAAGGACGGCAAGTGGAACGGCAAGATCAAAATCATCTCCAGCGGCAAGCTGACTGGCACCTGGAAGGCTGAACGCTAGCCCATCAGCCCGCATTTGCGTTCTCTCCACACGGCCTCCTCCGGGAGGCCGTGTGTTTTTCCTGTCCGGATGGTTAGACTGGCCGGAGAGCCCGCGCGGACAATCCTGTTCCCGGGGGCGAAACAATTCAGACCCGGAGCGCCGGAATGTATGTGACATGGGGCAGGCAGGAACCTGCCGGTGATCTTCTCTCCAGTCTGCTGGCGTGCCATGAGCGCATCCGCGGCTTCGTCAACCTCGCCGTGACCATTGGCGAACGGCCCGATTCGTCCGCGGAAGAGACCATGGAGGCGAGTCTCCGTTGCGAACGCTATTTCCGCGAGGCGTTGCCCCTGCACGTGGCAGACGAGGAGTCCAGCATTCTGCCAAGGCTCCGGGGCAAACACCCGGATCTCGACGCCGCGCTTGAAACCATGCACTCCCAGCATGCGGAGCATGAGCCACTGCTGGCGGAATTTCTGGAGAAGCTGCGGCGTGTCCATGCCGCGCCTGGGGATGCTCCGCTCCGGGAGCCGCTGCGTTTGATGGCGTTGCGGCTGCGGGACGAGTTCGGACGCCATCTTTCCATCGAGGAGGAAGTCATCTTTCCCGGGCTGGAGCGCTGGCTCGACGCGGCGGAACGCGCGCAAATCCTCGCGGAAATCCGTCAGCGGCGCGATTGAACCGCCCGTCCGCGGCTGATGCTTCCGCCGGCCGGGACCATATCTCCGCCGTGAACAAAAGCGGAGGGAGCCGGCGCTGAAACCGGAGCCGGGGGGCGCAAAGTCATTTCACCGGAAGTTCCCATTCGAGGCGATGACCGCCGCCGTGGCGCAGCAGCCGGACGGGAATGCGCAGGTGCAGGCGCGCTGGTTCGCACAGTGAGGAATCGCCGCTGTCACAGAGCACCAGTGAAATGCGGGCCACCAGTTCGGATTCCACCCGGTCCGCGGGCAAATCCGCCACCTGGCAGGATATCGGCAGGGTTTGCAGGGGTCCGCCTTCACAGATCAGATGAATGGACTCCTCCGCCGTTGAAAACAAATCCGGACGGCGCGAGACCTCGAGATCCACGTGCAGGGGGGATCCGGCCGCGAATTTTTTGCCTTCCGGCGCCTGCAGCCTGAGCAGGATATCTCCCCCGCCGGGGGCCAGCCCTTCGCTTTCCCCAAGCCGCAACAATTGGCTGAACCAGGACACGGTTCCGGCCGGGGGCGCCGCGCCGCCGGAGCGGCTGTTCCATGCGCCATTCCGGGGAACGGGCGCTCCCGTGATGACGACCTCTTCCATCAGGCCGTGGCGCACCCGCACCACCTGGTGGGCGTTGGTGTCGGCGATGATCCACGAACCGTCCGCCTCGATCTGGATGGACGCCGGTTCGTGCAGTCCGGCGAGCCGGGTTTCGCTGCGCACCACGCCTTCGCGGAGGAAACGGATTTTGCCATTGTAGGTGTCGGCCACCAGCACGCCGCCCTCGATGGCGGCCACGCCCAGGGCGTGCTGCAGGCGGGTGGTCATGGCGCCGCCGTCCGCGTCCCCGAAATCGAAGAGCCCCGTTCCCACCAGCGTGGAGACCTCGTCGCGGTCCAGGTCAATCACCCGCACGGCGCTGGTCTCGCTGTCCGCCACATAGAGTTTGCCATTGCGATGGGACAGGCCGGATGGTTGCGCCCATGCGCTTTTCGCCACCGGACCATCCGCCAGCGACTCCGCGCCCGTGCCGGCGTAGACTTCAATTTCTCCCGCCGCGGGCCAGAACCGCCAGATTTGGTGGCTGCCCGCCATGGCCACGTAAATCACATCATCCACCGCACACAGGTCCCACGGCGAACGCAGCGGCGTGGATAGCGCGTGGCCCCGGCCCCGCACGATTTCGCGGCCCAGTTCACCGGTTCCCGCGACCGTGCTGACCACGCCGGCGGCCGGGTCGAATTTGCGCAGCAGGTGATTGCGCGTGTCGGCGATGAAGAGCGCGCCATTCCACCAACAGGTTCCCTGCGGATCGTCAAAACAGGCTTCGGCGGCGGGGCCGTCTTTCCATCCGCGCAATCCGCCGCCCACGGCGTGCTCCACCGTTCCATCGCGTGAACAGATCAACACCCGGTGATGTCCGCTGTCGCTGATGACCAGTCCGCCATTGGGAGCAGCGGAGACCTTGCCGGGGTAGTTCAGGGTCCGTTCGCTGGCGGCTGGCGTGCAGGGAAGCGCGGGCGGCCCGGAGTTCAGGGTTCCCGCGGCGCGGGCGCGGGCCAGTTCCCCGCGGATGAACTCCTCCAGGATGCGCGGATCCGGTTCGCCCGGCGCCACCGCGGCGAGCGAGCCGTCGGGCCGGATGATCACCAACGTCGGCCAGGAACGCACGCCGTAACGCGACCAGATGTCCATATCGTCATCCACCGCCACCGGGTGGGCGATTCCATGGCGCCCAATCGCCTCGCGGATGCGCGCCGGATCGCGTTCGGCGTCGAACTTGCCGCTATGCACGCCAATGACCACCACGGGATCGCCGGCGAATTTCTCCTCCATCTCCCGCAGCACCGGCAGCACATGCATGCAGTTGATGCAGCAGTAGGTCCAGAAGTCGAGAATGACGAGGTTGCCCCGCAGTTCGCGGAGCGTGAGCGGACGGTCCACGTTCAGCCAGGCGAGGGCGGTGTTGAGTTCGGGGGCGCGTATGCGTTCCATCGGTTTCTATTTCGCGGATTTGAGGGCCTGCACCACGGTCTGAAGCACTTTCAGCCGCCCGTTCCATTTACGCTCCGAGGAGATGGCGCGCCAGGGGGCGTTTTCCGTGTGGGTTTCGCGGAACATGTCATTGACTGCTTTTTCGTAGTGGCTCCATTTCTTCCGGTTGCGCCAGTCCTCACCGGTGATTTTCCACTGCTTGAGCGGGTCTGCTTCACGCAGCTTGAAGCGCTTGAGCTGCTCCTGCTTGCTGATGTGCAGGAATATCTTCGCCACAATGGCGCCGTCGTCGGTCATCCAGCGTTCGAACTCACGGATTTCCCGGTAGGCGCGCGTCCATTCCTTTTCCGGGGCGAATTTCTCCACGCGCTCCACCAGCACACGGCCGTACCAGCTCCGGTCGAAGATGGCGATGCATCCGGGCTCCGGGAGCTTGTGGAAGAAACGCCAGAGGTAATGATGCCGTTTCTCCTCCTGCGTGGGGGCGCCGATGGGATGCACGTGGCAGCCGCGCGGGTCGAGTCTTTCCGTCAGCCGGCGGATGCTGCCGCCCTTGCCGGCGGCGTCCCATCCTTCAAAGACGATAATGGCCCTGCGCCGGCCGTGGAACAGGCGGATCTGCTCCACCAGCATCTGCTTCTGCAGGTCCTTGAGTTCTGCTTCGTAGGCGTCCTTGCCGGGGACTTCTTCCTTCAGATTCACATTGTCCAGATGCGGCGTCTCGTTCACCATCTGATCCTCCTCGGCGCGGGGCTGAATGAATACAAATTGTAACACCCCCATGACGCCGGTTCCACAGCGAAAGGCGTTGACGGAAAATTTTCGTTTCTGTGTGATTTTTCGCTTGCCACGGTGATGGGGGAGATGCATATTGTTTATAGTGCAGTAATTCAATCAGAGTGATGTCCGGTCAGGGTTTTGTGTTCCGGCCAGTTCAATAGCACGCAACATTTGGTGAGGCGGGCGATGGGTCTAAAACAGATTTCCAGCCGGGTTTGGATGTGGCAGGTCTTCAATGAAGAGCGGATGTACAATTTCAACTCGTGGTGTCTGAAACTGGACCAGGGGTTGGTCATCATTGATCCGCTGCGCTTGGAGGAAGAAGATCTCACCCGCATCGCGGCGCTGGGACCGGTTCTGTCCATCATCATTACCAACCGCGACCACAGGCGTCAGGCCTGGCGGTTCAAACAGCGATTTGGCGCGCCCATTCTGTGCCATCAGGACGACGCCGCCAGCATGGATATCCCCGTGGACGGGACCTTCCGGAATGGCGAACGTCTATATGACTCCCTGCAGGTGATTCAGGTGCCGCACTCGAAGTCACCCGGAGAAAGCGCCATCTATTGGGCGGATGAGAAATCGCTGTTCGTCGGCGATTCCATCATCGCCGATCCGCCGGGCAAGCTGCGGTTGCTTCCGCCGTACAAATATCCCGACCCGGACAAGGCCCGTGAGGGGGTTCGCGTGCTCAAGGGGTTGGAAGTTCAGCGTTTTCTGCCCGGGGATGGCGAGCCGATTTTGGAGTCCGCTCAGGAAGTGCTGGGAAACTTCCTCGCCGCATCCTGAGCGGTTCGATCAAGCGGGGATGCTTCCATCATTCAGCCGCCGGACGAACAGGAAGCCGCAAGCAATGCATCCATCAATTGGAGCGATTGGCCGCCTCTCCGGTTGAAGGGGTTGCGGCCGGTTCTGGCCTTCGTGCTGCTGGTATGCTCCGGACTCATGCTCATCGGGTTGGCCGGTCCCACCTTTGGCCCGGTCCTCGCCGCCGCCGCCTTGCTGTCTTCCCTGTCCTGGCTGGTTCCCACCCATTGGAGCGCGGACGTCCGCGGCGTCACGCAGTTCCGCCTGGGGATGCGTCAGACGGAACCCTGGGAACGGTTCTCCGGCCTGGCCGTGGAAGAGGGCCGCATGATCCTGCTGCGGCATCCCATGGCGGGGGTCTTGCGCGGCCATCTGGTCATCCGGCCCGGGAAATTTTCTGAAGACTTGGTGAAGCTGGCTGCCCGTCAGGGTGTGGGAGTCAAATCCGCAAACGCGAAGCCCGCCTCCTGAGCCCGTCCCCTGACATTCCTGTCACGGGAACTGTCATATGTAACCAATTGATAATCCGCATGTTTATAGGTGGAGTGCGGACCTCCCTCAGAAACCTGATGTGTCAGTCCGTCAAAGCCAGCCCGTGAGGCTTGTCACTTCCACCCGGCGTTGCTCCCTGGCGGAAATAAAAATCGTTAAAAATCAATATTTTACATTTCGTGTCACGGAAGCCATCGAATTGGCATTGTTTTTGAATATATTCAGGTCAGGAACCAGGAGGTTCGAGGAGAGATTCAAGCCATGCCTGCCCCGATTTCACATACTCCCAGTCATCTGCTGCTGTTCAGCGATGTTCATCTGGGCGAACACCTGAAGGAGGGGGCTTCCTTCGGAACGTTGCGCAACGCCATCCGCAAGGATGAACGGCTGGTGCAACTGGTCCGCCACTATCGCCTGAATCCGCGCGCGGACATGCCGTGGAAGCTCATCCTGAACGGCGACATCATTGATTTTCCGGCCATCACCGCCCGGCCCCGGGGGGCTGACGCCCATACCCTCACCAGCGAGGAACGCGAATTTGGCCCCTCCAGCCGGGAGTCTTCGGCGCTATTCAAATTGCGGCTGGTCATGAAGCACCACCACCGCGTGTTCCGCGAGTTGGCGCGCTTTGTTCTGGCGGGAAACGAACTGGTGTATATCCGCGGCAATCACGACGTGGAAATGTACTGGCCCTCGCTCAAACAGGCGTTCGCTGATGGACTGGTCCGTCTTGCGCTGGAAGAGAGCAGTTCCGCGGATGAGGAGGCCCTGCGCCGGCGCATCGGCTTCCGCGACTGGTTCTACCACGAGCCGGGCCTGATTTACGTCGAACATGGGCAGCAATACGACGAATACACCAGCTTTGATTCCCAACTGGAGCCGCGCCATCCGGAAGACCCCGGGGATCTGGATTTGCCTGCTTCCCACGGTCCGCTGCGCTACATCGCCAACCAGCACCAGATTGACTCCCACGACATGGATAGCTGGAACGCGAAGGATTATTTCCTGTGGGTTCTGAACATGGGTCTGAAGCGCCAGGTGGGATTGGCGGCGGCCTATTTCACCACCATCTTCCGCCAGTGCTGGGGATTGATTCGCCGGGCCCCGCAGCGGGAGCGCAATCTTCGCGTGTATCGGGCCCGCCACCAGCAATTGCTGGCGGAAGAGGCGGAGCGGCAGGGCATGAATCCCGAACAACTCCGCGCCATTGACTCCCTGCGCAAACGGCCCGCCGGATACAACGTGCTGGGCATCTTCACCATGCTCTGCACGGACAAGGTGGCGTTGCCGATGATCGGCGGATTGCTGGCCCTGGGGGCCATGCTGCTCCATCAATCATGGGCGATCCGCATCGGTTTGATGCTGATCACGGCGGTGGCCTCGGTATTGACGGGCTACTTCCTGTCGGCGTGGCGCGACTCCCATATGCCTCCCAAACTGCGCCAGGCGGCCGGGCAAATCGCCGGCATCCTGGATGTGCAATGGATTGTGATGGGGCATTCCCACGCCGCCGAGGAAGCGGTTTTCGCCGGCGGGCAGACCCGTTATATCAACCTGGGACATTGCATCCCTGATTCCTCGTCGCCGCTGACCCATTTGATCATCAGCCCGGGGCGCATCAGCACGTACCGGTTCCGCAGCTTCCTCACGGTTTCCCAGGCGCGGGTACGCCGCCAGCTTGAGTTGATTCAGGCTTTTGGCCAGCAGATCAAGGGGTTGTGCGAACCCGGCCAGGCGGCGATGGACATGACCCGGCAGGCGCTGGATAAAAGCCGCGAGGCGCTGGCCGGTCTGGCCCAACAAGGCATGGTGGAACTCCGCCGGGATGTGAAAGCCAGCACGCCTTCACCCTGCGATGGGGAATAATTCCCTTCCCCGCCGCGATCCGGATGGCATATGAGTCTTCCCGGTCCGCTTTCATTGGACCCGTTCAGCCGGACCGGACAAGGGCGGGCGATTTCACATCACAAGCTGGTAGATCATCGCCGCGCCCCTGCGCCAGTCTGATTTGAGGCCGTTTTCATTGGTCATGGGGCAAAAATGGATTCCGCCATATACGTGTGAAGCGGCTTCCTGGCGGAGTGCGTCCGGCCGTCATTGCGGAAACCTCCGGCGGCAGGGCGGCCGCGGCCGTCTTTATACGCCGTTCTGGCTGGTCCCCTCCCGGTTGACGCCCGGCGGGGAATTGACCGGTTTGTCTGGCCGATGACAGCTTGCCCACCGGTGGATTGCGGTGAGCCGGCCCGCAATCCAGCCATATTTTCGCGGCGGAATATCGAAATCGTTATTTCCGGGGCTTGATTCGCGCCAGAACGGCGTCGCCGATGCACTCGCCCCCGTGGAAACCTTCTTCATTGGCCATGCGGGTGTGGATGCCGCCGTAAAGCCGGGAAGTCGAGGCTTCCTTCGCCGCCTTATAGACGGATTCAAAGGTCCGGTCGCCCAGGCCAAGCGGTCTGCGGGTGCGATCCGTGAAGGGACCCGCCGGGATATACTTCGGCAGGATGCGCGTCATCGATCCCGACATCGTGGAGTGTCCCGATGTGAAGTCGGGGAAGGGAGGCGTGCGGATATAGGGTTCCCAGCGCTTGTCAATATAGCGCTCGATGTAGGTCTCCGGACGTATGGTATAATATTTGTACTTGGTTGCCCAGGACGAAATGACGGTATCCGCCAGCGCGATGGATATCATCGCCTGTACTTCGAGCGCCTTGTCAATCATCCATTTCTGGTCGCGGACGAACTGGGCCATCAACTCCAGCCAGTGACCGGCGGGAGTTGAGGTATGGCCGGGATTGTCTGCCCAGAAGGTGGCGATGTGGCGCTGTTCGGCGTTCAGGTTCTGGTGAACATCGTACACCTCTTTCATCTGTGCGTAGTACGGTGATTTGGGATCGGTGGAGAACGGAAAGGGCAGCTTGGGCATGCACTCCTCGCCATCCTTGAGGGCGAAGGTGCGCAGCTTGCCCCAGTGCGGTTCAAGCGGGGCCTGCTTGTTCTTGTCGCGCCCCGTCGCCTCCCAGGCGGACTCATCCCCCTTCACGCTGAAGCGGTAATTCTGGGAGCGGTACATCAGGTAGCCATCCTTGTTGGCCCACGCCACCACGGCCGCCGCGATCTTGTCGCCGTGCTCCGCCCCGCGTTCAATCACATGCTGGGGCACGCCCGCCTTGGCCTGTTCCTGGCGGATGGCGTCGCGCAGCCCTGCCATTTCGACGCGGCTGTTGTGGCAGACGAAACTGCTCAGTCCTTCATATACCGCGGTGGCGGCGTAAATGCCCGCCGTCATGCAATCCAGGTCCTTGCCCGCTTGCGGAACCGTCAGTCCTTTCAACTGCGGCGCCAGCGATTGCATGTCCGGGAAATCATGCACCATCGCCTCGTACATGGCGATGGAGGTATAGGCGAAGATACGCGTTGCGTTTGGCGGGAAATGGGCGTCCTCGGCGGTGCGTTCCGCCAGCACGTCAATCCAGCGGGCGACCAGTTCGCCGGATTTGTCCATCATCATGGGTTTGGGGGCCATGGGCGCGGGCGGCCTGCGCAACACGGGGCGCACCAGCAACGGCTTGCCGTCAATGGTGATCCGCAGGCGTGCATAGTTGCGATCCGCCGCCACCGTGAATTCGCGGAAGGCGGAGCCATCGGACGCGGTCTGAACTTCGCCCGCCCATTTCACATGCGGAGATTCGACGGCCACCACGGCCTTGCGCAACTCGCCACGCTCGTCCCGGGGAAAAACCGTGATGCGGTATTTGTGGGCGGAATCCGCCTTCAACTCCGCATCCACCAGTTCCACCAATTTCGGCTCCACGTAGGTTTGCCGGGTGGGCAGCTTGATGGGGCCGGGAATCAACTGGGTATAACCCGAAGGCCAGCGGATGCGGATTTCATCCAGGCTGGAGACATCGCCGGCGGTGATTTCGGTTTCCAAGGGGTTGCTTGATCCGGTGCTGCCGCCAGTGGTGATGTCGCGGCGGTGGATGATCCCGCCCGCCTTCGCGATGATCACCGCGCCCACGCCGTCGCGGTTGCTGGTGGTTCCGGTGAGTTTGATGCGGATGAAATTCTGGTTCTTGTGCTGGATGTCATTCTTGATGACCGAAATGGGGGCCAGCAGGTTGGCGGTCATGTAATCGGTGTCGCCGTCGCCGTCGAAATCAGCGTAGGTGGTTCCGCGGCCCTGGAAGTCAATGACCTCGCGGGGCAACACGCCCTTGGCCGCGTTGGCGAACATGTTGGTTTTGGTGTTGCGCCACAGTTCGTCCGGCTGGTGGCAGTCCGTGGGGAAAAGCCAGCCGTTGACCGAGTGGATATCCACCCGGCCGTCGCGGTCGTAATCCATCGGCTGGAGCGCCCAGGTGATGAGCACGCGGCGTCCCGGTTGCAGGTCCAGCGTGGCGTTGCATTCAACCGCATGAAAGCTGGTGGTTTTGTCAATCTGCTGTTCGGTTTCCTTGACGTCTTCATGGGTCAACGCCTCGGGCTCCACATTGAATTTGCCCTTGTCGTTGATGAAGTAGGGATTCTGCGTCCAGAACATGCCCAGGGCGAGGTCCAGATCGCCATCGTGATCATAATCGTTGGCGGCGATGGCCATGGTGCTGCTGTCAATTTCATCCAGCGAATGGCCTTCCGGAACATTGACGGACTCCTTCATCACCTCCTTGTATGCGACGCCAGGATCGTCGAAATCCTGTTTGGTCTGGCGGAAGAGATGGTCAAAATGTTTCTGCACGCCGAGTTTGCCATGCTGCCGCGTGACCGCTTCCAGCGCGGCGAAGTCGGTGCCATTCCAGATTTCCGGCACGCCGTCGTCGTCAATATCCACCGGCAGGGCCACCCATGCGGAAGCCTTTTTCGCGGGGAAGAGATCGCCCGGCGGAAGCTCTTCAAAGCGGAAGCCGCCGCGGTTCAGGAACAGGCGCGGGGTGGGCAGCCAGGATTCGTTCACCATTTCCGTCCGCAGGAACCCATTGGCGAGTTGTTCAAAGTTCCAGTCAGCGGTGTAGTTGGAAAAGAAGATGTCGAGCAGTCCGTCGCCGTCGGCGTCGAAGACCGCCGCGTGACGGGTGTTGTTGGAGTCACGGTCGAAGCTGTTGAGGTGGCTGCGGTTGGCGAATTTCATTCCGCCAAGGTTTTCGAAGATATAGTCGCGCCCCTGACCGGCGATGACCAGGTCCGGGTCGCCATCGTTGTCCATGTCCGCCGCGGTCGCGCCCGCGCCGTAGATAACGGCGGCGAGCCCCGAGTCCATGGTGATCTCTTCAAACTTCCAGTCGCCATTGTTGCGATACAGCGCCGCCGGGCGATAGCCCCCAGGGGCGAACACATCCACATCGCCATCGCCGTCAAAATCCGCCGAGGCGAGGCCCGGGCCGAACATGGTGGTGATGATCTGGGGATGACCCTCCGGGGTTTTGAATCCGATTTCCGTGGTGATGTCGCGGAAACCGCTCTGTATTTCCCCGGGTTTTCCTTCCATGCCAGGTCCGGATGGCGTCATCATATCGCCTTTGCCGGCGGCGGACTCTTCCTTGGATTTGCACCCAGCGAACGCCGCCATCACCAACGCCACGAACACCAGACCATTCAGGCCCAGATCGCCTTTTTTCATCTTGGTCACCCTTCCCTGGAGTCTACCCTGTCGTTCCCAGATCAATTAAGCATCCCCCCAACGGCCTTGGAGAGTCAACTTCCGGTGAATCCGGGATTATTGGTATGAAAATGGGGAAAAATAAGGGTGACTGACGGCGGCGCCCGCTTGCCGGAGCCGTCACCACTTCAGCAGGGCGGCGGTCCGGCAGGCGGTGCGCCATGCGTCATCAATTACATCAGGCATGCCGATGCCACGATACGAGAAGCCGGTGAAATACAACCCCCAGTGCCGGGCGGCCTCCTCCTCCACCGCGCCCACCCGGTCCAGATGGCCCAGTTCGTATGCGGGCAACGCTTCCCGCCAGCGGTGGACGTGCGTGGCGGCGGGCTCGCCGCGGACGCCCAGCAATCCCCGCAGTTCGCCATGAGCGAGTTCGATGATTTTGTCATCGAGCAGATCCACACGGCCCGGATCATTGGCGCCGCCCAGGAAGACGCGGATGGAGACGTTCCCGCGCGGCGCCCGGCCTGCGAACAACTCCGAACTGAACAGCGCGCCAAGAAACGGACGTTTTTCACGCGGCGGATTGAGAAAGCCAAAACCATCCAGCGGATGTTCCACCTGCTGCCGTGTGTACGCCAGGTGCGCGGTCGCCACCGGAATGAAATTGATTCCCGCCAGCTTGTCGAGGCTCCGCGGCAATAGTTCCGCCATCATTTCCGCGGCGGCGTTGGCGGGCAGGGCCATGATCACCACGTCGTATTCCAGTTCCTCTCCGGAAAGCGTGGCGAGGATGAATTTTCCCGCATCGTTTTTGCGCACCCAGGTGATGCGGGTGGAATAGCGGATGCACCCCTCCAGCGCCTCCGCAAGGCTGCGTGGCAGGGTTTCCAGGCCGCCGCGAAAGGAGATCATTCCGCGTTTGATTTTCGTGGCGGGCGGGTAGGGGATGGCGTTCACACCGCTTTCCTCTCCCTGTTTTTTCCGGGCCATCCGGCGGAGCAGGGCCAGGCGGCCTTCCGTCAGCGGCGCAAGCCGTGGAAATGACGCCGCGAACGACAGCCGTTCCGAGTCGCCCGCATGGATGCCGGAGACGAAGGGCTGGATCAGCATGTCGGTCGCTTCCGGTCCCAGCACCCGGCGGAACCAGGCGTCCACGCTGATGTCCTCCCGCGCCTTGAGCGGAGCGGCGGCGAGTCCGGCGGCCGCCCGCAACAGCCCGCGTTTGGAGAGCGCTTGCGTGCTCGCCAGTTCCGCCGGGCTGGAAGGCAACTGGCGCAAGGCGCCGTCGCGCAGAATCCAGCGGCGCTTGGCTTCCGGGCGGGCGTATTCCACCAGATCGGGAATACCGGCCAGCGACAGCAGCACATTGAGCGATTCACGTCCGGCCAGCATGGATTCGGGACCCAACTCCCAGGCGTAGCCATCCCGCGTGAACGTGCGGATACGCCCGCCGGGGCGATTCGACTCCTCGAAGACGGTCAGGTCCACGGGACGCTGGCGCGCGCGCGACAGGTGGTCGAGAAAAACCGCGGTGGAGAGTCCCGCCAGTCCGGCGCCGATGATGGCCACGCGAGGCATTGCAACACCTATATCGTGCGGGAAAACATGGGTTTGTCCGCGGGCTTGCGCGGCAGATAGGCGTCAAACACCATGCAGATATTCCGCATCACCAGTCTTCCCATGCCAGTGATACGGAGACCGTGGTCATTCACGGCGAGCAGGCCGTCGTCCACGAACTCCCGCAGGCGCGCCAGTTCGCCGGCGAACACAGCTTGAAAATCCTCGCCAAACCGTTCGCGGTAGGCGCCGAAAGACAATTCGCCATCGCACATCAGCCGCAGGATCACCCAGCGGCGGCGTTCGTCGTCCGGGCCGCGGCGAAACCCGCGCCCGGTGGCGAACCCTCCGGAATCCACCGCATGGTAATAATCTTTCAGTTTGTGGTGATTTTGCGCGAAACTGCCCGCGATCTCCGAGATGGAACTGACGCCCAACCCCAGCAGGTTGTCCGACCGGATGGTGGTATAGCCCATGAAATTGCGGTGCAGGCCCTGGTTTTCCAGGGCCTGGCCGAGGTCGTCGCCGGCCCGCGCGAAATGATCCATGCCGATGGGCAGGAATCCTGCTTCCGTGAACAGATGGTAAGCCGCCATGTACAGCCGGATTTTTTCCTGGGGTCCGGGCAGCGCATCCACCGGGATTTTGTTCTGGTGCGGATTCATCCACGGCACATGGGCGTAGCTGTACATGGCCAGGCGTCCCGGCCCCAGGCCGATGACGGCGCGAATGGTCCCGGAAAAACTCTCCACGGTCTGATAGGGCAGCCCATACACCAGGTCGAGGTTGATGCTGCGGTAGCCCAGTTCTTTCGCGCGCTGCATCAGCGCTTCGGTTTCGGCGATGGATTGCACGCGGTTGATGGCTTTTTGAACCGCCGGGGTGAAATCCTGCACGCCAAAGGAG
Source organism: Myxococcota bacterium (assembly GCA_022072125.1). Taxonomy (GTDB): domain Bacteria; phylum Myxococcota; class JAJVIH01; order JAJVIH01; family JAJVIH01; genus JAJVIH01. Next base: position 30,633 of record JAJVIH010000006.1, read on the forward strand.
ATGCGGGAGAATCCGCGTTCCCGCAGCACTTCCAGGTGTTCGCGGCGGGTCACCGCCGGATCGGCCTCGACGGAGCTTTCGTGGCCTGGCGCGAAATGGAACGCGGATTGCAACATGTCCGTCAGGCGGGCGAGTTGCGCGGGCGTCAGAAAGGTGGGGGTGCCGCCGCCGAAATGAAGCTGGACGATCTGTTTGTTTTCCAGCCGGGGACGGTAGGCGGCGATTTCCCTTTCGACCGCATCCAGGTAGTGGTCCTTGGCGCTGTCGCGCGAAGTGACCATGGAGTTGCAGGCGCAGAAAGAGCACATTTCCCGGCAGAAAGGCACGTGAACGTACAGCGCCACGCCGTTGTGTCCGCTGGCTTGCAGCTCATCCAGGGCGCGCGACATGCCCTCCGCGCCAAAATCCATCTTCCATACCGGCGCGGTTGGATAGCTGGTGTAGCGCGGGCCGGGGCGATCGTATTTCAGCAACAACTGTTCGTTGACTTCAAACGGTTTCATGGCGCGAGCCAGCCGCTTTCCACGGGTATTCCTTCACGGCGCGGACAAATTCCGCCACGTTTTCCTCCGGGGTTCCAGGCAAGACGCCGTGTCCCAGGTTGATGATCAGCCCGTGCGGATCGCCGTCCAGGCTGTTGAAAGCCCGGGTCATTTCCTCCCGCACGCGGAAAGGCGCCGCGAACAGCATGGCCGGGTCGAAATTGCCCTGGACCGCCACGCTGGCGGGCAATGCCGCGCGGTATTCCGCCAAGCCCACCCGCCAGTCAGCCGATACCGCTTGCGGCCTGCTTTCCAGCATGGACTCCAGCAACGACCAGGTTCCCCGCGCGAACAGAATAACCGGCTTTCCGGTTTTCGCCACCGCTTCCACGATTGCATTCAGGTAGGGAAGGTTGAAGCGCCGGTAGTGCTCCACCGGGAACAGGTCGGCGTGGGAGGAAAAAATCTGCACCGCGTCGGCGCCCGCTTCGATTTGCATCAACAGATGATCGGTGATCAGCGGGGTCAGGCGGTCCAGCAGGGCGTGAACCAGATCGGGGTTGGAGTACATCATCGCCCGGGCGCGGTTAAAATGGTGGGAGGAACCGCCTTCGGCCGCATAGGCGAACAGGGTCATGGGCGAACCGGCGAATCCAAGCAGCGCTTTCTCCTCGCCCAGTTCCTTGCGGACCAGGCGCATGGCCTGGGCGACATATCCCAGGTCTTTTCCAGCATCGGGGACGCGCAAGCGGGACAGATCGCTGGAGTCTTTCACGGCCCATTCAAAACGAGGCCCGGCTTCGGTGAATTGCAGCGGCAGACCCATGGCCTCCAGCGGCATCAGGATATCGGAAAAGATGATCGCCGCGTCCATGCCGAAAGCGTGGATGGGTTGCATGGTCACTTCCAGCGCCGCCTCGGGGATTTTGCACAGGTCCATGAACGAATAACGCTGCCGCAGTTTCTGGTACGCGGCCATGTAACGGCCCGCCTGGCGCATCAGCCATACGGGAGGACGATCCACGGGTTGGGCGCGGCAGGCGTTGAGAAAGCGCCGCCGGGAATCCAGGGCGGGGGCGTTCATGACGCCTGTTTGACAGGGCTGGGCAAGGAGGCGGCGATCCGGCTGTCAAATTCGCGGATGATGTCCAGCGGATGCACGCGGTCTCCGGTGGAGGACCGCCCGCCCGACACCAGCGCGGCGCGGATGGCGATGGTTTGCTCATGTTTGAGCTTGTTGTAGGCGGAGCGCAGATCGCGGGAGAGCGTGCGGCGTGCGGCTTCATCCCCGGGGAAGGCGGGGCTGGCGGTGATGCGCCGGTATTCGGCCTCCCAGGCCGCGTCGAAATGGGCGCGCAGGGTGGCGATCAGATCCGCCTTGGCGCGAATGTGATCGCGGCGCCGGACTTCGTCAATCGAATCGCAAACCACCGCGGAGGCGTGCTGGGCGGCCTGTTCGCGGCGCAACCGGTGGCCAGCGGCGATGCGCTCCAAGTGGAAGATGCCGCAGTATTTCACCGGGCTGACCGATCCCTTCGGCTCTCCGAAATTGCCGGGAAGACCCAGATCAACCACCATCAGCGGCAACAGGTTGCGCCGGCGCCGGGCCAGCGTGTCGCAAGGGATGATTTCTCCGCCCGAAATGGCGCCGATCACACCGTCCGCCACGTGGGGGGAGGCCAGCCAGTCGTTGAGCGGCATGTAGACCGCGCCGGCCTGACGGGCCAACGCCTGCCCGCGTTCCGCGCCGCGGTTGACCACCATGGCGATGCGCAACCCCGCCCGGCGGGCTTCTTCCACCACGGCTTCGGCCATGCCGCCCGCGCCGATCAGGACAATGTCGCCTTTCAGGCCGTGTTCGCGGATATGCTGCGCCAGGGCGGAAACCGCCAGGCTGGACAATCCCACCCGGCCCGCGCCGATACCTGATTCACAACGGGCGTTGCGGGCGGTGCGCAGGGAGGTCTGGAAGGCGCGGTGCAGCACCTTGCCCGCGGTTCCGGCGGTGATGGCCGTCTTGTACGCTTCCCGCACTTGCCCCAGAATCTGCGGCTCGCCAATCGCCATGGATTCCAGACCAGAGGCGACCCGGCAGAGCCAGTGCAGGGCGTCGAAGCCATGAAAATGCAACGCCTGGTTTTCCGGGGAACGCACGCCTTCGGGCAGCAGGAAACGCTCCACCTCGGCGCACAGCCACGAGCTTTCCCGCGGGGAGGCGGTGAAGATGATTTCCACCCGGTTGCAGGTGACCAGCACCGCCAACTCCCGGAAGGAAAACCGCTCGCTCAACCGGCTCAACCCTTCCTGCATGGAGGTCACCCGGGCATGCACGGACTCAAACACGCCCCGTTGGTGCGTTCTGAAGTTCCAGCTTAGCAGGTGAAGGGTTTCCATATCCTCGCCGTTTGTCCCGCATCCTTATATAGTGAAACGGCCCCGCCGGTGTGTCATGGGTTTGTCATGGATAAGGATAACCTGACCGATAATGGGCCGGATCGTGCGTCCATCCTGATCGTGGACGACGATCCCGCCAATGTGGAGAGCCTGACCCGCGTGCTTGAACACGAGGGATACCGGGTGCGGGGGGCCTCATCCGGCGCGGAAGCCCTGGAAAAGCTGCGCGCCGCCCCGGCGGATGTGGTGATTGTGGATTTGATGATGCCCGGCATGAGCGGTTTGGAGTTGATGAAGGCCTGCCGCCACATCAGCCCGGACAGCCTGGTCATCATGATCACCGCCTACGGCGCCGTGGATATCGCGGTGAAGGCCATGAAGGAGGGCGCCCACGATTTCATCACCAAGCCCGTCAAGCGAATGACGGTGGTCAAGGCGGTCCGTCAGGCGCTGGAGAAACGCGAACTGGTGATCGAAAACCGCGAACTCAGGGCGCGCCTGGTGTCCGATTCAAAACAGCCCATCGTCGGCGCCAGCGAGGCCATCCGCAAGATGATGGCCACCATCGCCCAGGCGGCGCCCGCCCGCGCGACGGTTCTGCTGATTGGCGAAAGCGGCAGCGGCAAGGAACTGGCGGCGCGCGCCCTGCACGCCATGTCGGCGCGTCCCGAAGGTCCATTCGTCGCCATCAACTGCGGGGCCCTGCCAGAAGGCATTCTCGAAGCGGAATTGTTCGGCTACGAAAAAGGAGCCTTTACCGGGGCCATCTCCCGGCGCGAGGGGTTGTTCGAGCGGGCGAGCGGCGGAACCCTGTTTCTCGATGAGGTGGGCGAACTTTCTCCCAATGTCCAGGTCAGGCTGCTCCGCGCGCTGCAGGAAGGAGAGATCACCCGCCTGGGCGGCCGGGAGCCCATTCAGGTGGACGTGCGCGTGATCGCCGCGACCCACCGCGATCTGGCCGCGGATGTCCGTTCGGGCCGGTTCCGGGAGGATTTGTTTTACCGCCTGAATGTCATCCAGATACGCACGCCCCCGCTGCGCGAACGCGGCGAGGATATCCCCCTGCTGGTGGACCACTTCATCATCCGCCATTGCGCGCGCAACCAGCGGCCCCGCAAGGGCATTGATCAGGACGCCATGGCGGCGTTGCAGCGCTATTCCTGGCCCGGCAATGTGCGTGAACTGGAGAACACCATCGAGCGGGCGGTGGTGCTGGGGGTTTCCCCCAATATCACGCTCGCGGATTTGCCGGAGAATATCGCCAGCGCGCCAGTCACCACTGACGGCTACCTGCGCATCAAACCCGGCACGCCGCTGGCGGAGGTGGAACGCATGCTGATCCACGAAACCTTGCGCCTGACCCAGGGCGATAAAAGCCTGGCCGCTCATTTGCTGGGCATCACCAGCCGGACCATTTACCGCAAGCTGGAGAGCGAGCGCGAACCGCCCGAGGGGGAATAATGCCTGCCGGATTCCGGCGCCAATCGCCATCCGGAACGGCGCGGCGGCAGGCGCCCCAGCGAACCGGGATCGTCCTTCAAGGGCAGGCGAACTGAAATGAATTCCGGAATTTCCGCGAATGGCGTCCGGTCGTTGCTGCGCAGGGTGTTTCCGGCCGCGTGTCCGGTTTGCGGAGGGGTGGCGGAAGAGACCCCGCTGTACCCAGTCTGCCGGCAATGCCAGGGAGATTTGCCGTTGCTTCCCCCGGAACATTGCAGGATATGCGCGGAGCCGGGGAGATATTCCGGCGGCGCGTGCGAGGTCTGCGCCGCCGATCCGCCGCCTTTTGAAGCGGTGCTGACCCGTCACCTCTACAGCGGATCGGTGATGGGCGCGGTGCGGGCGTTCAAATACGCCGGCCACCCCGAACTGGCGCGGGCGCTGGCCCGCATGATCGCCCCCGCGGTCATGGAGTCCGGCGGACGCTGGGATGGCGTGGTTCCCATGCCGCTGCATTGGCTGGCGCTGTTCCGGCGGGGCTACAACCAGTCCCATCTGGTGGCGCGGGTCCTCGCCGCGGAATGCGGACTCAGCTTCTGGCCAGGCCGGCTGGAGCGCATCCGCCGCACGCAGGCGCAGGCCGGGCTGGATAGGGAGGCGCGGGCGCGCAATGTCCTCTCCGCCTTTCGCGCCGCCATGAATTTGCCGGCTGGAAGCCGCATTCTGCTGGTGGACGACGTGGTGACCACCGGCGCCACCGCACGCGCCGCGGCCCGCGCCCTGCTGGAAGGGGGGGCCGGATCGGTCTCCGTCGCCGCCATCGCCCGCGCCCCTACTCTGTTTTGATGTTGTTCACATACAGCGTCTGGGTAGGGTAGGCGAACTCAATCCCGTGTTCCCGCAACAGGCGGACAACGGCGAAGTTGACCTCCTGCTGCTTGTCCATGAACACCGCGTAATCGGGGGATTCCACCCAGTACACCAGTTCAAAATTCAGCGAGGACGCTCCAAACTCCTTGAAATGGGCGCGGTCGAAGCGCACCAGTTCCTTGCCTTCCGCCGCTTGTTTCAGCAGGCCGGGAAGCATCCGCAATTTCTCCGGCGGCGTCTGGTACACCACGCCAATCAGGTGAACCGCGCGCCGCTCTTTCAGCCGCTGAAAATTGCGGATGCGGCTCTTCAGGAGGTCGGCGTTGGACATCACCAATTGCTCGCCGGAGATCGCCCGGACCCGCGTGGTCTTCAGCCCCACGTGCTCCACCGTGCCAATGAATGTATCCACCATGATGACATCGCCGACCACGAAGGGCCGGTCCAACACGATGGACAGCGACGCCAGCAGATCGCCCAGAATATTCTGCACCGCGAGGGCGACCGCGATGCCGCCGACGCCCAGACCTGTCACCAGCGCCGTGATATTGACCCCCAGATTCGAGAGCACCACCAGGAATACAGCCGTCCATAACGCGACCCGTCCGACGAATCCCAGCAGGTTGATCATGGTGCCGCGGGATGGGTCCGCTTCCTCGCCGGAATGGTGATCAACAAAAAAATTTATCGTCGCCGTGATCCACAAACCTGACTGGATGATCACCACGATCAGAATGACCTGGGAGAGAATCGCCTCCGCCCGTTCGGGGAATCGCAGGTACGCCAGGGCGGGGTACGCCGCGATCGTCAGTTGGAAAAACATCCTGGTTTTGGAAATGCTGTCGTAGATGGCGTCGTCCAGCAGGGTGCTGGTGGATTCGGCGATCTTCTTGAGCCTGCCAATCACCACTTTCCGGATGATGATGAGCAGGGCGATGCTCGCCGCGAAAATGCCCAGCGCATGCAGCCAGTCCCGCAGCGGGTTGCCAAGGACGGAGTAATTCCAAAATTCTCCGGACAGCCAGTTCATGGACGTTCCCTTCGTATCGAAGGCGTTTGCCAGGAAATTCGCGGCTCATTAAATTGCGGGCATGAAGCCATTACCCGGGATTCTTGCATGTTGACCTTCCGCCGCAAAATTGTTTCCACATTCATGGTGAGCGTGATGTCCTTTTTCCTGCTGTCGGCAGGCGGGGACACATTCCATGTAGTGGGCGCCGATGAATATCAGGACATCATTCGAGGATTCAAAGGCAAGCCCGCCCTGGTCTTCCTGTGGGCGACTTGGTGCGGCTGGTGCCGCCGGGAGATGCCCCATATCCGCACCATCGCCGCCGAGATGAAGGGGCGAGTTCACATGCTTGGCGTGTCGCTGGATGATCCGGATTCCGCCGGGGATGTGGAGGAGTTTGTCCGCGGGCAGAAACTGGATTTCCGCCAGGTCATCGCCAACCCGGAATCCGTGGGGGAACTCCGCGACGCGATTGATCCGTACTGGAGCGGGGGCATTCCGGCGTTGTTCATCTACACCAAATCGGGTTTTCGCACGATCAGCCTGTATGGATATTCCACAGCCGGAGAAATCCGCGCCGGACTGAAGAAGGTGTTGTAAATCCCGGGAATTGGCGAGCGGTTTCATGTCGCGTCCCGTGAGTTGTCCGCGGCGCGTTCTGTGATGCATTCCCTGCATCCGGAAGTCCGGTTTGCCACGGCCCAGACGGCGGCCGGACGAAGAAAAGGCGTGGCGGACGCCGTTCGCCGGATAAAGCGCCCGGCCCCGCTTGCCCCGGAGACGGACCTTTGTTACGCATTCACCCATGCATGACACAGGCGCCACGGAAAATGTCCTCAAACTGATTGGCCGCACGCCAATCGTTGAAGTGAAATCATTCGACACGGGGCTGTGCAGGCTCTTTATCAAACTGGAAAGCCAGAATCCCGGCGGGTCCATCAAGGATCGCATCGGGCTTTCCATGATTGAAGCCGCGGAGCGGGAGGGAAAAATCGGGCCGGGCTCCACGCTGATCGAGGCGACGGCGGGCAATACCGGGTTGGCCCTCACCCTGGTGGCGCGCCAGAAGGGCTATCGCATCATCCTGGTGATCCCGGACAAGATGAGCCAGGAGAAGGTCTTTCACCTCAAGGCCCTGGGCGCCGAGGTGATCTGGACCCGTTCCGATGTGGGCAAGGGGCATCCGGATTACTACCAGGACCTGGCGGAAAAAATCGCCGCCAGCACGCCGAAGTCGTTCTACGTCAACCAGTTCAACAATCCCGCCAATCCGTTGGCCCACTACCTGACCACCGGGCCGGAAATCCTGGAGCAGATGGGGGGCAGGGTGGACGCCGTTGTTTGCGGCGTCGGTTCCGGCGGCACCATCACGGGATTGAGCCGTTTCTTCGCGGAGAAGTCTCCATCCACCGAAATGGTTCTGGCTGATCCCGTGGGGTCCATTCTGGCCGACTGGGTGAATACGGGCCGTCATGGCGAAGCGGGCTCCTGGGTGGTGGAGGGCATCGGCGAGGATTTTATCCCTCCGATCTCCGATCTGAGCCGCGTGAAGAAAGGCTATTACGTCTCCGACGCGGAAAGCCTGCGGACAGCCCGCCAGTTGTTGCGCGGCGACGGCGTGCTGGCGGGTTCGTCGTCAGGAACGTTGCTGGCCGCGGCCATCAAGTATTGCAAGGAACAGACGGATCCCAAACGGGTGGTCACTTTCGCCTGCGACAGCGGCAACAAGTACCTGTCCAAGATGTTCAACGACTTCTGGATGCAGGATCAGGGCTTTCTGGAACGGGAAACCCATGGCGATCTGCGCGATCTGATTTCACGCCGTCACGATCAGCGTTCGGTGGCCTGCGTGGCCCCGGGCGATACGCTCATGCGCAGCTACAACCTGATGAAAATGAACGACGTATCGCAACTCCCGGTGATGGAGAACGATCGGATCATTGGCATCATTGATGAATCGGACGTGCTGCTGGCGGTCAGCAACGATGAAGCCCTCTTCCGCAGCCCGGTGCGCGACTTCATGAGCCGCAATCTGCTTACGTTGAAGCCAGGCGACAGCATGAAGGAACTGACCAAGGTATTGAACGCGGGAATGGTGGCGATTGTCTGCGATGGACCTCAATTCCTGGGGTTGGTCACACGCATTGATCTGCTCAATCACCTGCGCCGGAGCGTGAGATAGTTCATGAAGAAACGGCTTGAAACCCTGGCCATCCACGCCGGGCAGAAACCCGATCCGGTTACCGGCGCCATCATGACGCCCGTATACCTGACATCCACCTACGTTCAGGATGGTCCGGGCGAGCACAAGGGATACGAATATTCGCGCACCCACAACCTGACGCGCTTCGCGCTGGAAGACAACATCGCGGCGCTGGAAGGCGGCAAATACGGCTTCGCCTTCGCCTCCGGCCTTGCGGCCATGACGACGTTGCTGCACACGCTCAGGAGCGGCGACCATGTGATCTGCTGCGATGATGTGTATGGCGGCACCTACCGGTTGTTCGACAAGGTGCTGACCCACATGGGGCTGCAATTCACCTTCGCCGATCTGGCCAATCCGGCGGCGCTGGAGCAGCATATCCGTCCCAATACCCGCATGTTGTGGCTGGAAAGCCCCACCAATCCGCTGCTCAAGGTGCTGGATATCGAGGCGTTGGCCTCCCGGGCGGCGGCGCGCGGGCTGCTGACGGTGGTGGACAACACCTTCATGAGTCCGTACTGGCAAAATCCCCTGGACTTGGGTGCGGATGTGGTGGTGCATTCCACGACCAAGTTCATCAACGGCCATTCCGATGTGGTGGGCGGGGTCATTGTCACCAGCAAGGATGATCTGGCCCAGCGGTTGAAGTTTCTGCAGAACGCCATCGGCGCCATTCCCGGACCGCTGGATTGTTTCCTGGTGCTGCGCGGCGTGAAGACCCTGCCCGTGCGCATGAAGCAGCACGAGGAGAACGCCCATGCGGTGGCGCAATTCCTGGAGGGGCATCCGCAGGTCAGCCGGGTCATTTACCCTGGGCTCCCAGGTCATCCTCAGCATGAATTGGCGAAACGGCAGGCGCGTGGCTTTGGCGGCATGATCTCGTTTGATCTCAAGGGCGGCCTGGAGAGCGCCCGCCGTTTTCTGAAAACGGTGAGGATTTTCGCCTGCGCTGAAAGCCTGGGCGGCGTGGAAAGCCTGATCGAGCATCCGGCCATCATGACCCACGCCAGCATTGAAAAACCCAAACGCGAGGCGTTGGGGATCACCGACGGCCTGATCCGGGTATCGGTGGGCATTGAAAACGCGGATGATTTGATTGACGATTTGAAAGCAGGTTTCGCCGCCGCCGCGTAAAACGGCCCATCCAAAAATTCTTGCGGGGCTTTCCCGGCGGCCTGTTTGCGCGGGACGGGAATGGAAGCGCGGCGCAGGCCGTCCGCCAGCGGCGTGGGGAAGGCCGGAACCATCCCGGCGGCGGGATCAAAACAGGTCGAGTTTCATCTTGCCCAGGTCCTTGACCATCTGGACATAATCCGCGTTGAAGACCAGCGTCCCTTCCTCCACCTGAATCTGGTAAAACTCCTTGCCGGAGTTGAGCAGGTCCGAAACGCGCGGCGCCGGCGTATTGTCATCCAGCGCCATGATGCCAAGATGGACATCCCCGGTGGCGAAAACGACCCGCACCTGATGCATGGGAGTCATTTCCGGGTCGGGGTCTTCCACCCCGAGCGTTTCCATTTCCGGACGGGGGATGAACACCCACACGGTCAGTTTCTTGTTGACGATGTCGAGGTCGTCCTTGTCCGCATGCCGGAAAGGGATGAAGCGTTTTCCCGAGTTGAACATCTCGATGGGATGTTCAGGTCCGGGGTGGACGGGCGAGGCCCGTGAAACAATGATGGATCCGTTGAATTCCTGCCCCCGGCTGTCGCGCATGACGCATTTGACCTCGACAGTGGGGCGGTAGGCCGTACGCAAGAATTCAACGACTGCAGGGTCTTGACTCATGCTGTCGCCTCCTGGGCATGGGCTGGAGGAATGTAGCCCAGCACCTTGGCCATATTATCCCGATCCGCCGCCCGCTCGTATGCCAGTTCCTTCGTGATCCGGTTTTCCCTGGCGTGCTTTTCCAGCGCCATGTCCATGGTCTGCATGCCAAGCTGAATGCCGGTCTGAATCATCGAGGGAATCTGGTAGGTCTTGCCTTCCCGGATCAGGTTGGCGATGGCCGATGTGCTGACCAGGATTTCGTGCGCCGCCACGCGCGTGCGCCCATCCGCGGTGCGCAGCAACTGTTGGGTGATAATCCCCGCCAGGCTTTCCGCAAGCATGCCGCGCACCTGACCCTGCTGGTTGGCGGGAAATGAATTGACGATGCGGTCCACGGTTTCCGCGACGGAGTTCGTGTGAACCGTGGCCATGACCAGGATGCCGAAACTCGCCGCCGCGATGGCCTGCTGCATGGTTTCTATGCCGCGCAACTCGCCGACCAGGATGACATCCGGGTCTTCGCGCACGGCGGAACGGATGGCGGTGGCGAAATCCGGAACGTCCGCGCCGATCTCCCGGTGGGTGATGCGGGACTTGAACGGCATATGAACAAACTCCACCGGGTCTTCGATGGTGAGAATATGCCCATGCCGGTTGCGGTTGATGTTGTCAATCATCGCCGCCAGGGTGGTGGATTTGCCCGAACCGGTGGGGCCGGTCACCAGAATCAGTCCTTGCTTCAGTTTGGAGAGCCGGTGGATGGCTGGCGGGCAATTGAGGTCTTCCAGCGACTGGATGCGCGAGGGAATGATCCGGAACACCGCCGCGATGCCGGTCTGCTTCATGAAGATATTGCCGCGGAAGCGCGCCACCTTGCCAAACTGGTGGGAGAAATCCATTTCCAGATTCTTGCGGAAGGTTTTCTGCCCCTCTTCATCCAGCAGTTCAAACAGCATGGCCTCCATTTCATCGGGGCCGATGGCCGGCCTGTCCAGGGCCACCAGATCGCCGTTTTTCCGGATATAGGGCGGCGCCCCGGACGCTAGGTGGATGTCGCTGCCCTGCATGTCAATCAGCGCGTTGAATATCCAGTCTATCCGGTTCATCAGTGCCTCTTCTGCGGCTGGGCGGCCGCCGGGGGCGTTTTCTTGGCGGCCAGTTCTTCCTGCATGCGCAACATCTTGAGCAGCCGCGGGGAATCGCGCGCCACGTCCAGGGCGGATTGCTCCGTGATGCGTTTGTCGCGGACAAGCTGCACCAGATAATCGTCAAGCTGGCACATGCCCAGCGCCCGGGAGCGCTCGATCAACTGCGGCACCTGGAAGACCTTGTCCTCGCGGATCAGGTTGGCCAGGGAAGGCGTGCCAATCAGGATTTCCAGCGCCGGGATCATGGTTTTGCCGTCTGGCATGGGGATCAGGCGCTGGGTGAGAACGCCCTTGAGCACGGTGGATAGCGTGATGCGGATCTGCGGTTGTTCGTTGGGAGGGAAGGAGTCAATCAGGCGCTCGATGGTTTTGTGCGCCGAGGAGGTGTTCATGGTGGCCAGAACCAGGTGGCCGGTTTCCGCGGCGTGAATGGCCATTTCGATGGTGTCATGATCCCGCAAGTCGCCGACCACGATGATGTCCGGGTCCTCGCGAAGGGCCGAACGCAGGGCGTTGGAAAAAGCCAGGGTGTGTCGGCCAAGTTCGCGCTGGCTGACTATTGCGCGTCCCACCGGATAGACATACTCAATGGGGTCTTCCACCGTGATGATGTGGTGGGGACGGGTCATGTTGAGCTGGTTGACCAGCGCGGCCAGCGTGGTGGTCTTTCCACTGCCGGTGGGGCCGGTCACCAGCACGATGCCCTTGTGGTGTTCCACCATTGCGCGCAGGGAGCCCGGCAGATTGAGCTGGGACAGTTCGGGCACGCTGGCGGGAATGCAGCGGAAAGTCCCATTCAGGCCATTGCGGGAATGGCTGACATTGCCGCGGAACCGTCCGACCCGCGAGACTTCGTAGCTGAAGTCGCAGTTGCCGCGCTCGATCAGCATCTTGCGCATGGGCTCGGTCAGAATCTCCATCAGGAGTTCCTGACAGTAGGCGGGCTCCATCGGCTCGGCCCCCACGGGTATGACCAGCTGACCGCAGATGCGCATCTTCGGCTCTTCGCCCGAGATGATGTGCAGGTCCGTGGCGTTGGCTTTTCGCGCCTGCGCCAGCAGGGGGATGATCCGCGCCTGCGACATCGGGCGATCCGCCGCGCCGGGGATCGCCGCCATGGTCAGGGTCGAGCGGCCCTTGGGCTGATGTCCCCTCATCTCGCGGGAGGGCCTCGCCTGGGCGGCGGGAGTTCCCCTCCGCTGGGCCGGCGGCGGCGCATGGGCTGTTTGCTCAATCTCCATTCCCTGGTTCGCCACGGCGGGATTCAATGGCGCCACATAAGGAACTGGAGCGGCCGGCTGGGGCGGGTTGAGAGGGGCTACATAAGGAACTGGCGCCGGCGGCTGAGGGGCGGGCGGTTGTGGCGGATTGAGCGGCGCCACGTACGGCGTCTGCGCCGGCTGCGGATTCATGGGCGCCACGTAGGGGGTGTTCACCGAAATCACCGGCGCGGGAACCACCGGCGGCGCGGCGGTATTGATATGGGATGGCGGTCTGACGCCCGCCGCGACGGGTCCTGGAGGGGTCGGGCCGCCGCCCGATGATCCTCCAGCGGGCGCCTTGCGGAAGCGCGACCGGCTTTCTCCCTGATGGCGTCGGACGCTGACCTCGATTTTTCCCACGCCTTCCAACTCGTATATCCAGTCCGCCTCGGCCTGGCTGATCAGCTTGTGTTCGTGGTCTCCCGCGATTTCGGAACACAGCGACAGCACGTCATCATTGGAGAGCGTGGTGGAAGAGAGTGGGAGAACCCGTTTGCCCTGCAGCATGACCGGCATTTTTCCGGCGACCAGAAAAATATCGTTGACCGCAGGGTCGTTCAGGTATTTCAGGTAGTTGTCTATCCGCGCCATAAGATTTGCTTGATTTTGGGCAGTTACGCCCGCGGAGTCAACGTAAAGGGTTTTATCCCGCCGCGGGAGCGTGCAGCAGGCGCGCGACAGTCTGAAGCAGAAGGTCGCGGGTGAAAGGTTTGACCAGGTATTCATTGGCGCCTTGCCGCTTGCCCCAGAAGACATCGGCCTCCTCGCCCTTGGATGTCACCATCACCACCGGAATGGCCTTGGACGCCTGCATGGACTTCAGATCGCGGCAGACCTGGTATCCATTCTTTTTCGGCATCAGAATATCCAGGATGATCAAATCGGGTTTCCGGCTCAGGGCCAACTCCTCGGCTTCAATGCCATCGTACGCCATGATCACCAGATAACCCGCGGGCTCCAGAATGCGCCGGAAAATCTCCAGTTCGGTGCGTGAATCGTCCGCCACAAGAATCGTCGCCAAGTTCTTACCTCGCGCAAAGGCAGGCCAGCGGCGGAATCTTGCCCGGAACCCGTTCCGGGCGCAATCCCGGGCGGCGTCAAAATTGTTTCATGAGGATTGAATCACGCCGCGCCGGATGGGCTCGCCGGATGGAGCGGAAAGAGAGGGCGAAAATCACCCCCCAAACAACCACGAGATTGTCAGGGGGTTGCACGCGGAAAGGAGGGGAGCGGCCTTACCGCGGTTTTCAGGCTGATCCGCGCTCAGTTTTCCCGGAGCGCGCGCGGAAAGAGGATGTTGTTTTCGAGGTGAATATGCTCCATCAGTTCCTTCTCCAGCCGTGCGAGTTCGTCATAAAGCGTGCGCCAGGTTGCGCAGGCTTCGGGCGGCGGCACGAAGTCCCTAGTCAGGGTGCGGGTGCGTCTGAGATTTTCCCCGTGGGCGTCGTGCTCCCGCATCATCACCATCACCGGCCCGCCCAGCATCTCTCCTCGTTTTCCCGACAAAATGGCGGGGAACAGCACATGTTCCTCCTTGGCCATATGATTCATGAGTTCCCCCTGGATGTTGCGAATATGCGCGGTGAGTCCGACCGGACAGGCGCTTTTCTCGCCATGAACCCGCTCGACTTTTCCGGCGGCGGCGATCAGACCCTCCAGTTGTTGGGGGAGCGGGTTGTGGTAGCGTTTCATGATATGCTGAATCACTTCCTCCAGCGGACGGTTTTGCCAGTCTTCCGGAGAAGGCCGCCGTTGCGAGGCCGATTCCAGGTCGGCGATAACCTGTTCCAGCCGGACGCCGGCCCGCTCGCACGAATCCGCCAGACTGCGCCTGCCGCCGCAGCAGAAATCCAGTTGATAACGAAGGAGCACCCCGCGGGTTTCGGGGCCGGTGGCGGCGATATCGCCCAGGGTGGATAGCGGATTGATCATGGTTGCCTCCTTGGCTGATGACCGCGGTTGACTGAGCGCGGCCGGAACGCGCGGGCGCATCATCAAGGGCGGAACTTTGGCCGCCGGAGACCACGCACGGCGCGCATCCGCACACTGCGATACTCCCATCATTGTTGATGTGAGGTTATTCACCGAGGCCATTCGCCGGGGGTGAAAAATCCGCCGCGATCCAGATGTTCATGCGGTATTTTACATCAATCTCCAGCCGCTTCCATCTCCTTGACTGGGATCAAGGCTTGCTCTAATCAACCAGTCGCTCCGGCCGCGAGAAGCGGGGACTTGACACTAGGCCGGGGACTCCACATCACCAACAGACGGAAAGCCTTCCATATATGATCAACTGGCAAGTTGTCGCGCTCTTTGGCTATCTCGCGGTTCAGCTCGTCATTGGCATCATCCTGTCGCGCCGGGCGATCGCCACCGAGGAGGATTACGTGGTTGGCGGGCGCAGCCTGGGATATCCGCGGGCTTCCTTCACCATCTTCGCCACCTGGTTTGGGGCGGAGACCTGCATTGGTTCATCGGGCAACGTCTGGGAGAACGGACTGGGCAACAGTGTGGCCGAGCCGTTCGGTTTTACGATTTGTCTGCTGGTCATGGCGTTTTTCTTCGCTTCCCGCCTGTGGAAACTCAAGCTCACCACCCTCGCGGATCTGTTCCGCCGCCGCTATTCGCCGGTGGTGGAGAAGGTGGCGGTCTTTACCTTTGTCCCCGCCTCCTTGATGTGGGCCGCTGGGCAATTGCTGGCGTTTGGCAATGTGCTGTCCACCATCACCACGTTCACCGTCGCCGACGCCATGGTGCTTTCACTGGCGATCGCCGTGGCCTACACCTCCATTGGCGGGTTGCTGGCCAACGCCACCATTGATGTGATGCAGGGCATCACGATTTTCATTGGTCTGTTTCTGGTGTTGTGGTTCGTGATGGCCGATGCGGGGGGAGTATCCGCATCGCTGGCCATGATCAAACCCGAACAGATTCATCTCTTTCCGTCAGATTATTCCGCGCTGGAACATATGGAGCGCTGGATCATTCCAATTCTCGGATCGGCGGTGCAATCCGAACTGGTGGCGCGCGTCATCGCCGCCCGTTCCCCCGTGGTGGCGCGCGGCTCCACCATGATCGCCGCCGGATTTTATTTCTGCGCCGGGTTCATGCCCGCGCTCGTGGGATTGATCACCGCCCATACCGTCAAGCATCTGGACCGCTCCGAGCAGATTTTGCCCACGGTCGCCCGTGATCATCTGCATTCCTTCTTTTTCATCATCTTCATTGGGGCGATTGTGGCGGCGATTCTGTCCACCATCAACGCCTGTCTGCTGACGGCGTCTTCGATGCTGGCGCATAACGTGGTGCTGCCATTCCGCAAGCATCATGTCTCCGAGAAGGACAAGGTCTGGCTGGTGCGCGCCTGTCTGTTGGGTTGCGGCATTCTGGCGCTCGGGCTCGCCTATCAGAACGAAAATGTCTACCGGATCGTGCTGGAGTCCTCGGCCATTGGCACGGCCGGGTCCTTCACCGTGGTGGCGTTCGCCCTGTATTCGCGGATTGGCGGGAACGCCTCGGCGCTGGCCTCGCTGATCTCCGGAATGGTGTTTTATCCCTTCCTGAAATGGGGAGTGCCAGGGTTGGCGGAGTGGGGCGTGCTGCCTGCGGAATCCTCCGTCGCCGCTCCGTTCCTGTTCACGCTGGTGATTTGCGCTGGCGCCTATATGCTGACAGCCCACATCACGGGCGAATGGCGGTCGAAAGGTTACGAAGACTGGAAGGATCCATCCGTCGAGCCGGCGCATTGATTTTCCGGGTAGTTTCCAGGTTGACGTGATTCTCCCGCCCTCAGCGGATGACGGAGAACCACCGGCTGTTTCAGATATCCACCTGGCGCCAACCGGATCGCCGGGCAGGATAATTCTCCTGCTGTCTCTTCTCATGAGAAGGACGAGACGGAATTCCGTTTGAACTGGCGTCACCGCAATCGTTTTTGAACCGCTTTGGCGCGGCACGGTCCATGAATGGCTGTTGACATGGCATATTCAATGAATAAATAAATTCTAGTTTTTGAATTGATCTAAAACATTAGGAGATAACGATGCGTTTCACTGCCATTTCCTTGATTTCATTGCTGATTGTGGCTTGCACCAACACCGGGCCGGCCACCCCGCCATCCTCAACCCCTGCCCCAACCCAGACAGGAGCCACCCAGCAAGCGCTGGAAGTCAACAAGGCGGCTTACGACATGTTCAAGCCGTTGCCTGCCAATTTTGACGCCAGCGGCAACCCCTGGTCTGAGCCCAAGGCCGAACTGGGCCGCATGCTCTACTTCGAAAAGCGCCTGTCCAAAAACCAGGATGTGAGTTGCAACTCCTGCCACGGCCTGACCAACTTTGGCGTGGACAACAAAAAAACATCTCCGGGCCACAATGGGCGGCTGGGCGCCCGCAATTCGCCGTCGGTATTCAACGCCGCGGGTCATGTGGCCCAGTTCTGGGACGGCCGCGCCCCCACGGTGGAGGAGCAGGCGAAGGGTCCCATTCTCAACCCGGTGGAGATGGCCATGCCAAGCGAAGCGGCGGTGCTGGCGGTGCTCAAATCCATGCCTGAATATGTGAAGGCTTTTGAAGCGGCTTTCCCCGGGGAGAAAGACCCGGTGACCTACGACAACCTGGGCAAGGCGATTGGCGCCTTCGAGCGCCGTTTGGTCACTCCTTCCCGTTTCGACAAATTCCTCGCCGGCGACAAGAACGCGCTGACCGTGGAAGAGAAGGCCGGATTGAACAAGTTTATCGAGGTCAATTGCACCATGTGCCACAGCGGGGCTCTGGCGGGCGGCGGCATGTTCATGAAGCTGGGTTTGATGGTTCCCTGGCCGGACAACAAGGACCTGGGCCGTTACGAAATCACCAAAAACGAGGCGGATAAAGGGGTGTTCAAGGCGCCCAGTCTGCGTAATGTGGAAAAGACCGGCCCGTATTTTCATGATGGTTCCGTGCAGACCCTGGAAGATGCGATCCGCCTGATGGCCAAACACCAGCTCAACAAGGATCTGAAACCAGACGAGATCGCCTCCATCGCGGCGTTTCTGAAGAGCATGACCGGTGAAATTCCCGCCGCCCTCATCCGCGAACCGGTATTGCCCGCCAGCACGGACAAAACCCCGAAACCCGATCCCGGTTGATCCGGGGCGCGGGCGTGGGATCCAGTTTTCCAGCGTTTGAGGGCGTTCCCTGATCCGGAACCGGCGCAACAGGCCGGTTTCCATCATCGGCCATGCCGGAGTTCAGTCCTGCGCGGCAATGTCAGGAACAGAGGCATATTGACAGATGTGCGGGTATTGTTTTTTCCACCGCGGAATTGAAATCCACGGATGTGGTCTGTAGATTCCCCGGCAGTTTGAGCGCTTCGCCCGGGAATTTCATGCCAGCTTGCTTCCGTTTATTCTTCCGGCCCGCCAATCAGATATCCTGGCTGTTGCTGATCGCGGGCGCCCTGCTTGCCGCGTGCAGCGCTGATTTTGGAGTGGATGGCCGGCAGTTCACCTGTCAGTCCGATGGCGATTGCGGCGCGGGGTGGCAGTGCATCGAAGGCGCCTGTTACGAGGAAGGCAAGGGGCCGCAGGATATCCCGGATGGTTCGGTCGGGGCCAACTGCACCTTCAACAACGATTGCGAAAGTAACAATTGTATCGAAGGCCGCTGCGCTCCCGCCGCTTCGGTCGAGGATGCGGGACCGGCTGAATCAGGTCCACAGGACGCCTGCAAGCCCAATTGCGCGGGGAAGAATTGTGGTCCGGATGGATGCGGCGGCCAATGCGGCCAGTGCAAAGCTGGAGAGGCATGCGCCAGCGGGGTTTGCAAAACCTCCTGCCAGCCATCCTGCGAAGGGAAAAAATGCGGGGATGACGGCTGCGGCGGGAGTTGCGGAACCTGTGCGGACGGAGAGGCCTGCGAATCAGGGGCGTGCAAATGCATGCCCAAATGCGCGCGTCCGGAATGCGGGGCGGGGGGATGCAAATGCGGCCCGGATGGATGCGGCGGCCAGTGCGGAATTTGTCCGGGCAAGTCGGAATGCAAGGCCGCCACCGGACAATGCGAGGAAATCCGGCAGCGCGATTGCACCAACCGGGAATGCGGCGATGACGGCGTGGGCGGAAGCTGCGGAACCTGCTCCGCCGGTCTGGAGTGCAATTCCAACGGCAAATGTGTTCCGCCGCCCTGTCAGCCGGATGAGCCGGGTTTTGGCATCCCCAGCAAGGGCAATGGTCCGCTGCCGGGCTTCTCGGTCCGGTTTGGCCTTCCCGTGCGCGCCTTGACGGGACTCGACGCTGCCGGGCGTTATCCGGAATCCAAAACGCCCGTGCTGTTTTCCGGAAATACCGTGGAGGCATTTCTGAGCGTGGATGGATCAGTCTACCGGTTTGAAGGCAAGGACCTGATCACGGCGCGCGTTTCGCCGATTCTGTCGGTGTTGAGACCCGGCGCCGGGGCTGATCCCGACAAGGATCGCGTATTGCCCATCCATGTCCGGGGAGGCGGCGCCGCGCGTATTCTCTTCTACGATGGCGCCACCAACCGCGACAACGCCAGCCTGAAAGCCAACCAATTTCTGTATTCATTTATGCGCGCGGTCAGCGCCGACGGCGGCGTCAATTTTTCCAATCGCATCCACGTGGTGACCACGGAAGGGACGCCGGACTTCAAAAATCCCGCTCAACCAAGCCATTTCGGCGCCGGGACCGGAACCATCCATGAAACGGATCGCTACCTCTTCCTTTATTATGTGGATTTCGACGCGCCAAGGCCGGGGATTTACGCGGCGCGCGCCTGCGTGTCGTCTGGAGGGGATCGCGGCGCCTGGCGCAAATATATCGGCGGCGGGTTCAAGGCGGCGGCGGTGAAGGAAAACGCCTATACTCCTTCGGAGCCGGGCGATCCCCTCGTGGTGTTTGGGGCGGGCGAGCGCGAATGGAACCCCATCCTGAGCGAGAACAGCTACCTGGGCGTGTACACCCTCATCACCGGAGACGACAAAGGCTTGTGGATGCGGGTCAGCCGCGACGCCATCAACTGGGGCGCCAGGGAACGGATCATGGAGCATTGGCCCGCCGAGGATCACACCATCCGCATCGCCAATGCGTCATTGTACCACCCGGAGAATTACCAGCACCACACGCTGGCCAGGAATGCCCGCCTGCTGGTGAGCGCATCCGCCGATGGATTCATGCAGCCCATTCCGGGCGCCCGGCCGTGGTTGATGGACATGGAACTGGTGGCGTTTGGCGAACAGCCGGTGTCATTGCCGCAAATCACCCTGACCCAGTACAAAAACGCGGCGACCGGAGAATTATGGCCTGCTACAGCCACGTCCATCGCGGATCACTCCACGGACCTGGTGCTGGGGCGCATTCATCAGGGACCGGCGCTCAATACCGCCGTGTTATACGATTGCCTGCGCTATGGGGCGGACCATTTTCCCTCGCGGAAAAGCAACTGCGAACTGGAGGGCGCCCGGGTCCGCGGCGTGCTGGGGTATATCTACCCCGAACCCAGCCGGGGCGGGCTGATTCCGGTGTATCGCTGCTATCTGGAACTTCCGGGCGACGCGCGGGATCATTTCCTGTCGCTCACGGAATGCAATGGAGAGAACGGCCGCAAACCCGACAAACTCCTGGGCTATATTGATCTGGCCGCGCCATAGCGCTCCGCGGCATGCGCCGGTAAATGGATGACGCCGCCTTCATTTGTTTCCGGGCTGACGAGCCGGCGAGCCCCCGGCCCATCAGGCCGAAGTCCCGTGATCGGCGTATCCTTCAATCAGTCAGTAATATTCAAATGAAGTGTGTCCGGGCAGGATTTGCACCACCCAGTTTTCGGGATCGTCATACCCAAAGACTTTGGAGGTCCCCAAATCGCGGGCGAACGGGAAGAGCCAGGAAAAGTCGCGCAGGAAAAAATCAAGGAATGAGAACACCTTGGTGCTGAATCCCGTTTCCGCCGCCAGCGACGCCCGCAGGCGCATGTGAATCTTGCGGATTTGCAGCACCTCCACCACGATCTTGTTGCCGCCCCCGAAGGTGCGGTGGATGGGCGCGGTTTTGATGTCCGGGTAGTTGATCTCGATCTCCACCTCGCGGCGGCTCCATGGACTGCCGGTCTCGGAGATATTCCACCACAGGCGGCCCAGCCTCTCGCCCAGAGGGCGTTTGCGTGGGTCCACCCAGCGGTATTTGGCTTCCGGACCCAGCCAGTTCCAGGCGTCGTACAAATCGCCGTCGGGTTCAAACAGGTTATTCAGGGGCCGGCAGAACTGGGCGTTCACCGGCTGGGTCAACAGGCGGCGGGAGGAGCGATCCAGGCCGGCGTTTTCCGCCACCTCCAGCGCCCGTTCGCGCGAGACCGCCGCCCGGAAAGCCACACGGATTTTGTCGCGGTCCTTGAACGCATCGAGCCAGTCGCCAATCACATCCTCGGCGTTTTCAATGCTCCGGGCGCATACAAACTGCAACAGCCATAGCAGCAGCCAGATGACTCCCAAATACCATGACAATGTCCGGACCTTCCGGATCACGGCGCCACACCCGGAATATCCTTCATGTCAACCAGTGAGCCGGCCGTGACACCCAGCTTTTCCGCATGCCCGCCGTTGATTTCCAGAACGTAGCGGCTGGGCGCGTTAATGGATCGGGAGGTTTCCGTCAGGGGCTCCGCGTTGGCGATCACTCCGGCGACCTTGCGATCCCGGCCGATGAATACCATGTCGAGGGGAATCAGGGTGTTCTTCATCCAGAAAGTCTGGATGTCATCGTAATCATAGATGAACAGCATGCCCTGGTTTTCCGGCAATGATTTGCGGTGCATCAGACCGGTGCGCTGTTGGTCTTCCGTGATCGCCAACTCCACCTGAAACCGGACCTTGGCGCCGCCGGGAATATGGATGGTCAGCGGAAACAACCCGCTCCTGGTTTCAGGCGGAGGAGAGGGAGGAATTTCCGTCCGCGCGGCGGAGGTTGCCGGAGTATCCGCGACGGGAGCGGACGGCGCATCCAGGTGAGCGGGTTGCACGGGGCCGGTGGTGCGGGGTGGCGCGGCGTTGCATCCGCCCAGCAGCGCCAGCAGGATGATCAACCGGTGGAACAGTGGAGCGGCTTTCATGACGGTGGTTTCTCCGGGGCGCGTCCTTCCCGGCTCAAGAGGACTAGGGCTTGTCTTCGGCGCCCTTGTCCTCCGGTCCGGCGTCGGCGGCGCCGGAATCGGCGGGAGTGACATCCTCGCCGCCGCCCGTGTCAGCGGGTTCTCCGGCATCCTCTTCTTCCCCGCCCGTGTCCTTGGTTGTTCCAGCATCCCGGGCAGCGCCCGCATCCCGTGTGGCTCCCGCGTCGCGGGTGGTTCCGGCGTCACGGCGCCCGCCATCGGCGGTTCCCCCGTCCTCCACGCCGGTGGAGGGGTTGTCTATGGCCGGAGCATTGGGATTGACGCAGAATTTTTTGCCGGCGAATTCGGAATTGAAGCCTTCAAACGCCACGTCTTCGCTGGTGACGACCACTTCGCATTTCCAGCCTTCGGTGCATTGTTCAGCGGTCTGGCATTCCCGGCTGCAGTAGGGGACTGAAGGCTTGACGCCCACTGGCGTGGACAGACAGTAGAATCCAGGGCATTGCTGGACCGTCCGCAGGATGGTCGCCTCGCCGGGACGGGGAGGGGTGAGAAGGTCGCAGTCCGTGGTTGGCTGGCCCGAGCATGCGCCAAGACACAGGATGGTCATCCATCCCATCGCCAAGGGAATCAGTCGCGGGGAAACGGCGAAGTTCAGCATGCTTTTGCTCCAGACCCTTCAATGAACCAGAAAAGTTCTGGTTCCATAACGAAATCATGCTTCCGGTGGCAAGAAAAATCCATCGGGCGGTTGGACCATGTCCCGGCGGCCGGCCGGGACATGCCCTATTTCCGTTTGCGGGATTTTTTCCGGGATTCTTTTTCCTGCTTGCGTTTGGCCTTGCGGCGGGCGTCCAGTTCTTTTTGACGCTGCTTGTCATGAGCCCCGCCGCCCCCCCGCAGGGAGATTTCCCGCGTCTGCGGTTCCATGGCGGCCATGGCTTCTTCCGGGTCGAAACCAAAGAGTTCCTGCAGGTTGAGCCCCGCCAGGTCCTTCAGTTTGCCCAATTGGCTCAGCCCGGGAAGTTTGCCCAGAATGCCCGGTCCCTGCTGACCCATGGCGTCGAAGACCTGCCGCATCATATTGAATTTTTTCAGCAGTTCCCGGACTTCAAACTCCTTGTGACCGCTGCCTTTGGCGATGCGGCGGATGCGGGAGTCGTCAATGATTTTCGGGTATTTCCGCTCGCTCATGGTCATGGAGCGGATCATGGACTCGGCCCTGCGGAACTCGGATTCGGCGATGGCGCCGCCCTCGGGAATCTGGGCGGACATGAAGGGAATCTTTTCAAACAGGTCCTGCGCCGGACCCAGCGAGCGCAGCATGCCGATCTGTTGCAGGAAGTCTTCAAAATTGAAGCGGCCCGAGAGCATGCGCTCGGCGCCTTTTTCCGCCTCTTCGATATCCACCACGGACTCGAAGTCCTTGACCAGGCCGACGATATCGCCCATGCCGAGGATGCGGCTGGCCAGACCTTCCGGACGGAATTCATCGAGCCGGTCCATGGATTCGCCCATGCCCACGAATTTGATGGGCACGCCGGTCACTTCCTTGATGGACAACGCCGCGCCGCCGCGGGCGTCGCCGTCCAGCTTGGTCAGGATCGTCCCGGTCAGCGGGATACGGCTTTTGAACCCGGCCGCGGTTTTCACGGCGTCCTGGCCGATCATGGCGTCACAGACCAGGAAGATGTTGTGCGGATTGGTGAGCTGGATGATGGACTCCAGTTCGGCCATCAATTCATCGTCAATCGCCAGCCGTCCCGCCGTGTCGAAGATGAGGACATCGGCCTGATAACCGCGCGCTTCCTTCAAAGCCTGCGCGCACAAGTCTGGCGGCGCCGTCCCGGGTTTGGCGAAGACCGGCACGCCCGCCCGCTGGCCCAGCTTCTGGAGCTGATCAATCGCGGCGGGCCGGTAAATATCCGCCGCGACCAGCAAGGGGCGTTTCCCTTCCTTTTTCAGTTTGGATGCGAGTTTGCCCGTGGTGGTGGTTTTGCCGCTGCCTTGCAGGCCGATCATCATGATGATCGCCGGTCCGCCGCGGGGATAGACCAACGAGGTATCCACCGGCCCCATCAGGGCGCATAACTCGTCGTAACAGGCCTTGATGAAATGGTCGCCCGGAGTGACCGCGATTTTTTTTCCGGAGGTATCCGCTTTCAGCCGGACCACTTCGCCCAGGGTTTTTTCCTTGACCCGTTGCAGGAAGGTCTTGACGACCTGGAACTGGACATCCGCTTCCAGCAGCGACACCCGGACATCGCGCAGGGCCTCGTCAATATTGGCTTCGGTGATTTCAGCCTTGCCGCTGAAGCGGTTGGCCGCCGCCTGAAAGCCTTTTGTCAGCGTTTCCAGCATGGGAACGCGATCAGGGAGTGGGGGAAGCGGCCGGGGTGGGCGGCTTGCGGCCCTGCATGGCTTCAACCCGGGCTTCCATGACTTCCGGCTTCAGGCGCTCTTTCAGGTTCTTCATCAATTCCGTGTACAGCTTGATGCGCTCATGGCCCTGCATCTGGACCTTCAGGGTCTTTTTGGCTTCATCGAAGGACTTCGACTCCGGCTGGTAACGGTTCTCCAGACGGATGATGTGGAAGCCCAGCGAACTCTGGATTGGACCCGCCATCTGCCCTTTCTTCTGGAGTTTGAAACCTTCGCGGGAGACATAAGGGCGCTGATCCGCCGCCAGCGGTCCCAGGTCTCCGCCCCGGTCCTTCGTAAAGGTGTCGCGGGAATGTTGTTTGCACAACTCGGCCCATTTGTCCGGGGACTTGCGCAATTCGGCCATGACCTTGTTGGCCAGGTCCTTCTCCGTGGCGTCAAACTGGATGTGGCTCAGGTGGACGCGCGCGGGCAGGTTGAATTGGGAGAGGTGGTCGTCATAGTACTTCTTCATGTCCGCATCGCTGACTTCCGGAACCTTGGAGTAAACCTCCTTCATCAGTTCTTCCTGCAGGACGCGGCGGCGGTACTCATCCAGCTTCGCCTTGATGTCGGGGCGCTTGTCAAAACCCTTTTCCGTGGCTTCGTGGACGATCAGGGACTGCTCGACCAGGTGCCGCAGGATATTCTTGCGTCCATCTGGGGTGGCTGAGATTTCCGGCGGGTAGCGTTCAAATTCATTTTTCAGATCATCTTCGGTGATGATCTGCCCGCCAATCCGGGCGACAGCGTTGGAAGGCAGGGCGACCGGTCCGGCTTCATTGGCGGGAGCGGCGGCGCCGGTGCTGGTGGCGGGTTCGCTCATTGGAGTGTCCGTCTTCGCGGGTTTGGAAGGCTCCTCAGCCGGTTTTTTATCGCATCCCAGACAAAGGGGGGCGGCCAGGGCGAGAACGGACAGGACAATGCGGTTAATCTTGAACATGGGATTTCCTCAGGCGGATGCGTGCGGTCAGGACCGCGGCCACGAGAGCGGCTATCCAGCCGCGAAAACCGTTGCGGGCAGGCGCGGTGTCGCAGCCGCAGCCTTCTTCATCCGTGGAATCCTTGCCGGAGGCGGAAGCGCGCCCCCCATCCACTCCGGGGAATTGTGGATTGGGGCCGCCATCCTGCCCGGGGCCGCCGCCCGCGGCAGGACCGCCCGGCGACGAACAGTCTTTCACCTTGCCCGCGTTGGGCTGGTTCACCGGAGCATCGCGGGTCCAGCGCGCCACCAGAAAACGGTCGCCGCCAATCCAGCAGCGGTTGGCGTTGGGGCAGGTGAGCGACAGCACCGCGACCGCCGCGCCCACGCCGCCTCCCATCATGGTCATGTATTCAGGATCGGGTTGCCAAGTGGCGCCGCCGTCGCCAGAGCGGAAAACCCCGCCCAGGGGGGTGCCCTGGTTGTCAGGGTAAATCTTGTTGCCGGTCAGGATCAGTTCCCCCGGTCCCAGCGCATGCAGCCCGGTGATGCTGTTGAGGGTCTCCTGGGCTTTCCGGCCAAAGACTTCATATTCAATGGGCGCCAGCGATGTGGAGAGCGATTTCCAGCTTTTTCCGCCATCGCTGGTGGCGTGGAACTGGGGCGAGCCGCTGGAGTCCACGCCGGCGGCGTACCCAGTGGAGCAATCGTAAAAATGAACAATGGCGTCGCCAATGGGCAGGGTGGAGAGGACCGCCCAGGTTTTACCGCCATCGCCGGACTGAAGGATGGTGGTTGGCGTGGTGGCTGGCGCGTTGGCGTCCGGCTTGGGCGGGTGGCCCCATGCGAATCCGTTGGATGCGGAGACGAACTGCACCCCCGCCATGTCAATGGTTTGCCCGGTTTCGGCGAGCGTCCACTTTCGTCCATCGGTGGTGAGGGCGATCTTGCCGCCCCGTGACCCCGCCCAGCCGTGGGAAGCGTCCAGCATGAATATGGTGGTAAAAACGCTTCCACGCGGCAACAGGCCCGATGCGGCTTCCGCAAAGTTGGCGCCGCCGTCGGTGGAGAGCAGGATTTGCCCGCGCAGCGTATCCACCCCGTAAGCGGTCGCCGGAGCGGAAAAATCAATCGAGCGGATGACGTTGGGAATACGCCCGCCGCCGGGCACCGTGGAGTTGGACCAGCTTCCGCCGCCGTCGGTTGAAAATTTGACCACGGGTGTCTGGCCCGAAGCCGAAGCCTCCGCGCCGGCCAGAATCACATTGTTTTCGGAGCCCGCGGCCACTTCGAGAACAAAATTCCCGTTGGCGGGCTTGGATAACTGCTTTTCCCAACGGGCTTCAGCACGTCCGGCCGCCGCCAGCGCCAGAATGCCGGCGGCGCCGAGCGAGACACGCTGCAGGGTGCGAATGGGGTTTGTCTGTTGCATCGGATGCAGGGATGTTCTCCCCCCAAAAAAGCGGCGGACAATATATAGAGGCGGGCCCCGGGGTCAAGAAACACACGGGATGCGGCGTTGAAAGCCAGGAAAGGAGGCTTTCCGGATCGCAGTGGACGCGCGCGGGCGCCACGGCCATGCAGGCGGACTCCGCGAATCCGCTGAACGACACGGCCCGCACATACGCCAGGTCTTCCCGGTAAAGACTCATGCTGGATACTCCGCCCGGCGGCGCGGCGATTGATCAGCCCCGGCCTGCCAATTCCATGGATAACCCCGCCAGCGCCCCGCCCAGCACCAGCCAGGTGGTGTTGACCCTGAAACGGAAAAGCAGCAGCGCCGCGGCCGCGGCAATTCCCGCGCTGAATCCATCCACGATCGCGGTGCGGGCAAGCTGGAGGCTCACCGCCGCCATCAGCGCCAGCGAGGCCAGGTTAACCCCATCCAGAAACGCACTGGCGCCGGGGGATTGACGGATCCGGGGAATCAGCGGGCCGCTGAGGGCGACGAATATGAAGGCCGGCAGGAATATCCCCACGGTGGCGAGCGCGGCGCCGGCGGGCCCCGCAAGCACATAGCCGATAAACGTGGCGGTGGTGAACACCGGTCCCGGGGTGAGTTGCCCCACCGCAATGGCGTCCAGCAACTGGGCGCTGGTCATCCACCCCAGCCGATCCACCAGATCGGCGCGCAGAAACGCCAGCAGCACGTAGCCGCTTCCATACAGCACCGATCCGGTTTTCAGGAACACCCAGAACAGCGAGGGAAGGGTGATGGAACTGGCGGCGCCCATGGTTCCAAGCGCCGCGGCGGGCCCAAACGGCGCCAGGGATTTCAGTTCGCCCGCGCCAGACGGCCTGATCACCCGTCCCGCCAGCGCCGCCGCCAATCCCGCTCCCAGCAACAGGAGCAACTCATGTACGCCCCACAGCGCCAGGAACAGGCATATCCCCGCCACGATTTTTGATCGCGCGGATGGGGCGGCGGAGCGGGTCAGCATCCAGACGGCCTGTGCAATCACCGCCAGCATGACGGGTTTCACCCCAAACAGCAGCCATTCGGCGGTGGGGGTCTTGCCGCTCCCCACATAGAGCCACGCCAACACGCTGGTGATCGCCGCCGCCGGCAGGATGAACGCAGCGCCGGCGGTCAGCAGTCCGGCCATGCCCCGCCGCTCCCTGCCGATATGAATGGCCATTTCGGTGGAGTTGGGACCGGGGATGAGATTGACCGCCCCCAGCAGATCAAGAAATTGCGCTTCGCCGAGCCATCGCCTGCGCGCCACCACTTCCTCGCGCATCATGGCGATATGCGCCGCCGGGCCGCCGAAGGATGTGGCCCCCAGCCGGAAGAAGAGCCGCCACAACTCCCACAGCGTGGTGGGCCGGTTCTCCGCCGCAGGAGATTCATCAGGGGATTGCGATTCGGACATGGCGTTCCGGAGGAAAGCGGAGAGTCAAACCGCCGCCACAATATATACGGCGGCGGGCCATGTACATATCAAATGACCGGGAAGGGGCGAATCCAGTCCGATGCGAAAAAATTCCGCATCCTTTTTCCCCGGGCGGCGTCTTTCTGGTCAGGAGGTAATCACATGAACCAACCCAACTCATTGACCAAAGAAGATATCCGCAAGGCTGTCCGCGATTTTTATGGCCGCGTCGCCCAGTCCGGCGGCGATGTCCAGACCATCACCGGATGTTGCGGCCCCAGTGCGCAATCCAGCCTCAAACTCGGCTATTCCCCCGGTGATCTGGCCGCCGCGCCAGAGGGCTCCAACATGGGGCTCGGGTGCGGCAATCCACAGGCGATCGCTTCCCTCGGACCAGGCGAAACGGTCCTGGACCTGGGGTCCGGCGGCGGGTTCGACTGCTTCCTGGCGGCGAAACAAGTCGGTTCCGCGGGCATGGTGATCGGCGTGGATATGACGCCGGAGATGATTGCGAAGGCGCGGGCCAACGCCGCAAAAGCCGGTGTATCCAATGTGGAGTTCCGGCTGGGAGAGATCGAACACCTTCCCGTGGAGGATGAAAGCGTGGATGTCATCCTGTCCAACTGTGTGATCAACCTCAGCCCGGACAAGGAGAAGGTGTTCCGGGAGGCGTTCCGGGCGCTCAAGCCGGGGGGGCGTCTCGCCATCTCCGATGTGGTGGCGACCGGTCAATTGCCCCCGGAGGCGATGCAGGAGATCGCGGCGTTGACCGGATGCGCCGGGGGCGCGGGGGATGTATCCACGCTGCGCCGGTTGCTGGAGAACGCGGGCTTTGAGAAAATCCGCATCACACCCCGTCCGGAAAGCCGCGAGTTCATCCGGGAGTGGATGCCGGGTCTTGGTGTGGAGGATTATGTCGCCTCGGCCAGCATCGAGGCGGTGAAGCCGGGGGCAGGCAGTTGCTGCGCGACCTCCTGTTGCGGCGGAAAGGATTTGGCATGATCGCTCCGGAAGCACGCGGCGCCTGGCGCGACTTGGAGATTCGCATTCGCCGTTACGCCGCGCGCCGCGTGCCGCCCGGCGACTTGGATGATGTGACGCAGGAAATTTTCCTGCGTCTCGTCAAGGGGATGGATAGCCTTCGCAATGAGCAGAGCTTCGGACCGTGGGTGTACCAGGTGGCGCACAACACCATCGCCGATTTTCACCGGGCCCGGTTCCGGCGTGGCGAAACCGGCGGGGAGACAACCGGAGAGGCGGATGATCTTCCGGGCGGCGAGGAGGAAAACCAGGCGGAGCAGGAAGTGGCGGGCTTTGTCGTTCCGTTTTTGGCCGCGTTGCCCCCGCCATACCGGGAAGCCCTGACGCTGGTGGATCTGCAAGGCATGACCCAGGGAGACGCCGCGGAGTTGGTGGGGATTTCCCTTCCCGGCATGAAGTCGCGGGTGCGGCGCGGGCGTCAGATGCTGAAGGAATCCATTGAGGCGTGTTGCCGCATCGCCGTGGATTCGCGGGGCCGGGTGATGGATGTGGAAGCCCGTTCCGATGGTGTTCTCCCCGGCGAATGCTGCAATTAACGCCGTGAATATCCGCCCCGCGGCGGCCACGGGGTTCCCGGATTTATTTCTTCAACCGCGCCCGGGTTTTTTCGCTGGTGAGTTCGCGCAGGACATCGTTGGCGATCTGGCGCGCCGCCCGGATTTCCGCCGTTCCGCCGCGTTCTCCGCCCGCGCGATGATTGGCCCTGGCGAGAAGATCGCGGGCGATTTCCGTCATCGCCTGATTGAGTTTGCGGTTCCTTTTCCCGGTGTTGCGCAGGGCCCAACTCACCGCTTTGCGGACAAAATTCCGTTCATCGAAAGCCCACTGGATGCTTTCTCCAAGCAGGTCAATGAACCGGTCATCCGGGGCTGTTTTGTCGTGCATGGCCAGCGCCGCGGCCAGCGCGAATCCAGCCCGTTTTTCCCATTCGCCGGTTCGCCGCATCCACTCCGCGGCTTTGCTCCAGGCGTACGGCGTGCGGTCAAACAGATTCATGCAGGCCTGGTCGCACAAATCCCATGAGTTGAACCCGGCAATCCAGCTTTCCATCTGCGCTTCGGTGACTTCGCGCGGATTGTCCACAAAACAGGCGAGCAGCCTCGCTTCGTGTTTGCCGGTGTCCCACAAGGCCAGGGCCAGTTGATGATCGCGGCCCAGGCCCTTTGCATATTTGCGGAGAGCGTTGACGGAAACGCCAAAGGCGTTTTGCGTATTGATGCCATAGCGGGCCATCCCAATCCGGTTTTCCTTGCTGCCCATGGCGCTCAGGTCGCGCAGGATTTTCTTGATCCGCTGATCCGGGGCGCCGGGTGAGGGGTGTGCGGTGGAGGCTGTTTTCCGCGCCATGTCCTGCTCCGCGGGCGATCACCCTTCCAGGGTCAGGGCGGTTTGCCGCCAACTCGGGGAAGGTTCCGTCAGGCCGGAAATCCGCCGTTCATGTTCGAGCAGCCATTGTTTGATAGGCAATCCGCCGCCATAACCAGTGAGTTCTCCGCTGGAGCCGATCACCCGGTGGCAGGGAATGATGATGGCGATGGGATTGCGTCCGTTGGCCGCCCCCACCGCGCGAACGGCGTCCGGATTGCCGATCTCCCGCGCCAGCCAGGCGTAGCTTCTGGTTTCGCCGAAGGGGATGGCGAGCAACTGTCTCCAGACCCTTGACTGGAACTCCGTGCCGCGCGGATCGAGCGGAACCTCGAACCGCTGGAGTTCGCCGCGGAACCAGGCGTTCAACTCCCGCGCCGCCTGTTGGAGGATGGGATGCTCCTCCGCGTGGACAAACCTGGTGCTTGTGCTGGCTTTCTCGTTGGGAAATAGCACTTTGCTCAGACCATGCGTGCTGGCTTCAAGGGTGAGCAGCCCCAATGGGGAAGGCAAGGTGGTATGACAATCCATATGGGCCATGTCCTGCGAAACAGATGTTCACCCACGCTAACATGGGGAGGCGTTTATTGTCACCCCTCGTGTCCAGCCGGCCGGCGAATGCCCGCGTAATTCAATGTGGAGTTGCAGGGATGGGTGCTGGTGATTGCCGTGTTCCGCCGGTGAACCATTCCGGCCGCCAGGGAAACGGACCATGCAGGTTCACATCCGCGGGGTGATCATGCGGAACGGGAAGTGACAAATGGGAGACAAATTCAGCCCGTCCTGGCGGGGACGGGTTACTTCCTCACCGGCGCGACGGAAGGCGGCGCGTCGCTGATGATGGGGGGAAGTTCGATGCGTTTGTACACGCCCGACTGCGCGAACTCCCTGTGCAGGGTTTCCATGTCGGAAATGGAACGCCCGTAGAAGGTTTCAAAGGCCGCGCTGACGGATTGAGGCGCCTCGTTTTCGTTTCCCTTGAGCAGCGCCAGCATCTGGAACAACCGTTCGCGCGAACCCAACCGCACCAGCCAGGTCACCATGCCATGGGCCTGGGCGTAGGGATGCGAGGTCGAGCCCGCGAAGATGGATCGCAGCACTTGCAGACTGACAATATGCGCATTGGCGTCTTTCCAGGGGCCGGAATAGGGTTCCAGCCCGGGATCCTGCAGGTGCAGGGCCATTCCCTCGATCAGCCATACCGGCGCGGATGGTCCGCTGATATTGATGATCAATGCCTGGGCGAGCTGGTGTTTCAGCCGTTTCGCCAGGGTGTCATCGAACAGGGTTTTGCCTGTGACCACGAATACGGGACCCGTGGCGGGATCCAGTTGATCCCATTCCCAGTCATGTTCTTTCCAGGGGCGGTTGCCGTGAATCTGGAAGGAGAATGGCTCGAAACGTCCGCTGGGAACCGCTTTCATCAGATTGTCCAGCGCCAGCTTCATGCGCATCTGGATGGTGTCGCGCAAGGTGTCGGGTACGGCCCCGGTATAGGTCAGCCGGATGGTTCCATGGCTGGTTTGCAGTTCGCTTTTTTCCTCCAGTTCGACGCCGAAGAGCTTGATCAGTTCCAGCACTTCGTTGTCCTTGCCCATGTTGGCGTAGAGGATGTTGATCAGTTCCCGCGCACGTTTGAGATCGCCCGCCATGCCCGCGGCGCGCGCGAGGGAAAGCATGACGCCGTTGTTCCTGGGTTTGAGCATCAACGCCTGTTCCAGCGTCTCCACGGCATCCTTGTGGCGGTTCATGGCCATCAGCGCCTTGCCTTCCAGCCGGAAGATGTCGGCGTCGTTGACGCCCTGGCCCCGCACCAGCTTGGCGACGATATTGGCCTGTTCAAAATTCTTTTCGCGCACCAGCCGGCGCATGATGTCGCGCGAGGATTTGGCGATGTCTTCCTTCACCACCGAGGACTTTCCGCCCAGGATGGCGGCCCTGTCGTAATGGGAGAAGGCGTCTTCGTACCGGCCTTCATCCAGCGCAGCGTGGGCGCTGGCGAACTCCTCGCGCATCAATTGATCGGGGTTCTTGCGCAGGAAAAACCACCATCCTGCTCCCCCCAGCGCGGCGATCAGCACAATCGCCAGCGGAATCAGCGGGCTGATTTTCCGCGCGGCGGCGTTGTTGGTCCCGCCAGCCGGAAAACGCAGGGAGCCCGCCATGGAAGCCTGCCGCGACACCACCGGCATGGAAGGCATGACGCCGGTGGCGGGTTTCGGGCCCGTGCGCGCGGGTGATTTGAAGACAACGGGGTTGGTGAACTTCGGCAGTCCCTTGGCGGCGGTGAGTTGGGTTTCGGCGCCCAGCAGGTGAAAGGTCTCCTGCACGCCGCGGGCCTCCTGGTAGAGCAGGCCGCGCGCGATCATGGTGGGCATGTTGCGGATCATCGCCTCGACCTGCGCGCGATCCTTGCGCATGTACGAGATCAGGTACTGAGAGGTTTTGGCCGGACCATCGGCGCCGTGAAAACCCTTGAGCTGGACATCAAAACTGGTCAGGAAATTGTCCGGATTCAGGCGCGAGCCGCACAGCGGACATTTGCCGTCCATGGAGGGGACGTTCGCCTTGTCCTGGGAGCACCAGACAATGCCCGACTGGACAAAATCCGGATGATTCAGCCGCACCTGATCAAGCTGGAAGAGAATGTCTTCGTAGGTGCGCGGGCGTTCGCCTACCGATTTGGACATCATGTTTTCGCACAGCCGCGACAGAATCGCCGGGAACTGTGGAACGCGCGCGCTCAGGATGGGCACCGGCTCCACGATATGTTTGCGCATGACCTCTTCCGGGCTGTTGCCCTCATAGGGTCTGACGCCCAGCAGCATCTCGTAGAAACTGACGCCCAGCGCATAAATGTCGGCGCGGTGGTCGCAGCGCTCGCCCTGAATCTGTTCCGGGGCGGCGTAGTAGGGGGTGCCGCCGAAGCCCAGGGTTTCCCGCCCCCGGCCGCGGGTCAGCACTTCCGCCAGGCCAAAGTCAAGCAGTTTGACGGTGTCCATGGCGGTGATGACCACGTTTCCCGGCTTGACATCGCGGTGGTACACTCCCTTCTGGCGCGCGCTGTCGAGGGCCAGCACCAGTTGCTGGGCGATGCGCAGAAAGGTGTCGCCATCCATGGGCGAATGGATGCGGATCAACTCGGACAGAGTGGGGCCGCGCACGAACTCCATGGCGTAAAAAGGACGTCCGTCATGCACGCCGGAAAAATAGACCGCCGCGATATTGGGATGGGCCAGCCCGGCGACAATTTGCGCTTCGCGGCGGAAGGCCTGCGCGCGGTCTTCCTCCAGCGACATGGCGGCGTCCATGAGCTTGACCGCCACCTCCTTGTTCAGGGCTTCATCGAGGCATTGGTATACGTCCCCGATGGCGCCGGCGCCGAGCGGGCGAATCACCTTGTAGGGGCCGATAAACTGCAGGTTTTGCAGCCGCTGCGTATTCATGGGAGATCAGTCCGTACGGTGTTATGACATGTCGGGAACGCAGGTGTCCATCCGCGCCAAGCTGTTGCTGGCCTTTGTTTTGCCGCTGGCGGTGGTGATTCCCGGGCTTTCGTGGCTGGGCTACGGCGTGGTGCGTGAAGGTTTCGAGCAGGAACTGGGCGCCCGGCTGATCGCGGTGGCCCGTTCCATCGCCACGCAGAAGGGCATTGAGTATGTCAAAACCCTGGCGGCGGGCGACGACGATGTGAATACGGCCCGCAATATCCAGGAGCGTTTGACCCGCGCGGTCAAGGCCACCGGGGTTGCACGGGCGTATATATTCGACAGGGAAGGCCGCGCCTTGGCCGATAGCGGCGGCGGAAAGCAGTTGCGCATTGGCGACCGGATTTTCCGGCTGGAGCAGGACAAACTGGAGTTGCGGAGCGCGTGGGAGGCCGGCGCCGCGTCCTCGCTGCTGTTTCAGGACGAAAACGGGCGTTACCTGAAAACCGGGTACGCACGGCTGGATGCGGGGGAACTGGGCGAAGCCATGGTCGCCGTGCAGGGCTCTCCCATGTATTTTGAACGGCTGGATCGCCTGCTCAACCAGCTTGTGGTGCTCAATGCGATTGTGCTGCTGGGCATGGCCGCGGTGGTCATCTGGGCTTCGCTGCGCCTGACCAAACCGCTGTTCGAACTCAAGATCGCGGCGGAGAATATCGCCCGGGGCGATTACCGCCAGCCCGTGCGATCATCCAGCAGCGACGAGATCGGCTACCTCGCCGCGACCATGGAAACCATGCGCGCCAGCATCAACGCCCGCAACGAACAGATGCAGATGATGCTCGCGGGCATCGCCCACGAGGTGCGCAATCCGCTGGGGGGAATCGAGCTTTACGCCGGCTTGTTGCATGAGGAACTGGGAAATCATCCGGAACTGGATGACCATGTGCGCAAGATTCAGAAGGAGTTGGCTTACCTGAACCGGGTGGTCAATGAATTTCTCGATTTCGCCCGGCAGACGCCGCCCAATATGGCTCCCTGCGATCTGGTGGCGCTGGTCAACGAAGTGCTGGATCTGGTCGAGAGCGAATTGTCTTCACGCGGAATTTCGGTGGTGACCGAGGCGCCGCAGTCCCTGGAATTGCGCGCCGACGCCAGCCGCCTGCGCCAGGCGCTGCTCAATCTGGCGCTCAACGCCATCCAGGCGATGTCCGGGGGCGGCCAGTTGCGCATCCGCGTGGAGAAATCGGGCGATCAGGCTCTGGTGGAAATCCGCGACAATGGAAAAGGCGTTCCGGCGGATCAGTTGCCGCGCCTGTTCACGCCGTTCTTCACCACGCGGGAAAAAGGCACGGGACTGGGCCTCGCCCTGGTCCGGAAATGGGTGAGCGAGCACGGCGGATCGGTCCGGCTGGAATCCCGCGAGGGCGAGGGCGCGGCGGTATTTCTGACGCTGCCCCTGTCGCCGCCGGAAACTTCCGCCCCCGGCGGCAATGGCGGCTCAGCCCCCGGCGGATGGATCGGATGATTGAAAACACCGGCCCGTGCGCGCACGCCGTGTCATCGCGGCGGCGGGTCGGGGAACCGGGACAATGAAACTCACATCCGCTCGTAGAGCGGCTCGTATCCAGCTTCCCGGATGGCCCGGTCGGCCTCCGCCCGGCTGCCGAAAATAATCACGCTTTCGCCGGCGGGGGCGATCTCCTTGACCACGCGCCCATTCACCATTTTCAGCGTGGCGGGCACATATACGGTCTCCACGAGCCGTGACCCGTCACGTTCCGTATCTATCTCCACCCGAACCTGAGACATGGACTGCGACTCCTTGTTGTCGAACCGGAGCGGCTGGACTATGGATCAAGCCCTCATGGATTTCAACGGACACATTTGCCGGGAATCGCGTTCCGGAACGCCGCCGCCGCCCACGTGAAAATCCAATGAATTCCGGCCCTGTATATCTGCTGTTCGCGGCGCTGGTGGCGTTCGCCATCGCGGTGTTCGCTTTCTTTCGCACCTACAATCTGCTGCTTGCCCTGCGCAAGGAGGCCCGGGCGGATTTTTTTCAGTTGGGCCTGGCCTTCAAGCGCCGCGCCGACGCCATCCAGTTGCTGATGGATGGCTGCAAGGACGCCGTCAAGGCGAGTCATCCGGAGGAATACCGCGCCTGCGCGCGCGCGCTGATGGAGGCCCTGCGGGCGGATGGCGCGCAGCAGGTTCAGCAGGCCGAACAGGCGTTGGGTTTCGCCATGGAAGGTCTGCTGGAAATCGTTCGCGCCTCGCCGGAACTCCGGGAGCGGAAGGAAGTCCGGAAGGCGTTCAAGCAGTTGACCGGCAGCCACATGGAAATCCAGATGCTGGTCAGGCAGTACAACCAGAGTTCAAAGACATACAACGGCGCATTGACTGGCGTGTTGACCGGAGCCGTCGCCTCGATATTTCATTTCCAGCCCGAGGAAAAATTCCTGTATTCGCCTCCGCCCATGGATTGATGGCCGGCGGTTTCAGCCCGCCTCCTTCACCACGGTCCCGGGGCCGGCGGGCGATCAGAGCTTGCGTTCGCGCCATTTGCCACGCGACCACCAGGCCGCCAGGATCAATCCGCGCGCGATGGTGGTCAGGGAAATCGCCCACCACAACCCGTCCAGTCCCATGCCCAGGCCGGGAAGTCCCAGGTAGTTGTCGAAACCCATCCAGCCCGCCAGGGGAACACGCAGCAGTCCGAACACGCCTTGGATGATCATGGGCGGAACGGTGTCGCCCGCTCCTTCAAACGCCCCGCCCATGATGATTTCAAACCCCATGCAAACCTGAGACCACGCCGCGATACGGATATACGACGCGGCGGCCTGGGCCACCGCGGGATCGGTATTGAAGCGGGCGGCGATATCCCCGGCGAAGATCAGCATGATCAGGCTGACCGGCAGGATATAACTCGTGACGATGCCCGTTGTGAGCCACGCCGCCCGGTCCGCCCGATCAGGTTGCCGGGCGCCGAGATTTTGTCCCACCAGGGTGGTGGCCGCGAGCGCGAATCCCGTGGCGGTGAGATAATTCAGCGATTCCATGCGGTGGCCGATACCCAGCGCCGCCACGCTGGCGTCGCCAAAGCGGGTGGCGATGCGCGCCAGCAGCACGTAAATCAGGCTGAAGGCCATGCCGCTGGCCGCCGCCGGAGCGCCCACGGAGATGATTTTCCTTGTCAGCGCCCAGTCGAGCCACGCGCCTCCGCCCGATCCGCCCAGCATGCCCTGGCGGCGCAGCAGCCACCACCCGCCGAATCCCCAGACAGCATGGCCAATCAACAGGCTCAAGCCGGAACCGGGCAAGCCAAATCCGCCAAACCCGCCCACGCCCAGAACCAGCACGGGCGAGACCAGGATGAAGGTCAGGCAGGCGGCGATCAGCAGCTTCATGGGCGTGCGGGTATCGCCGGAGGCGCGGAACACCGCTTCGGTGGTGTAGGACAGCGATATGCCGGGAACCGCCAGCGCCATCACGCGCGTATAATCCACGGCGATGGCGTGCGGCGCGCCGCTGATGCCCATTTGCCGCAACATCCAGGGGCCGCCAGTCAGAATGAGCAGGGCGTAG
The DNA here is from genome assembly GCA_022072125.1 of Myxococcota bacterium. Classification (GTDB taxonomy): domain Bacteria; phylum Myxococcota; class JAJVIH01; order JAJVIH01; family JAJVIH01; genus JAJVIH01. Next base: position 67,956 of record JAJVIH010000006.1, read on the forward strand.
AGGGCGCTGAACGCCAGCGCCAGGCGGATGCTCTGCCGGGCGGTATGCGCCGAGGAACTGATATCGCCCTCCCCGGCGCGCCGCGCCACCACCGCCGCCGCGCCCGTGGAAATCATCTGAACCATCGAGATCAGCATCCACAGGATGAATACGCCGGAGGTCTGCGCCGCCTGGGGATCGCGGCCGAGATGGCCCACCAGCCAGGTGTCGAGGATCATCTGCGCCGATCGCAGCCCCATGGAGAGCACGGCCGGTCCGGCGAGGAAGACAATCGCCCTGCCCAGCGAACCATGCAGGATGGCGCTGGGGGCGGATGAAACCGCGCTGTTCATGGTTGCGGCATGGCGTCCAGCAGTTCGCTCACCGCGAGCATGGCGAGGATATGATGATCCAGGCGGATGGCGTGGTTGGTGAAGTCGAGGAAAAATCCGCCCGTGACTCCGGCGCTTCGCGGCGCCAGGTGGTTATTCGCATCGGGGGCGAATTGCCGCGCCAGCAGATGGGAGAGGGCCGCCTCCGCCGGTTTGCGGAAGAGCAGGGCGTGGCCGGACGACGCGCTGTCGTGGGCGAAAAACGCCAGGTCCCATGTCAGTTCCGCGTGGGCGACGGGGTCCAACGGGGCCTGCCCGTTTGGAGACCAGAACGCCCCCGCCGCCGCCGGCGGGGCGAAGGGATTGTGCAGAAGCTGTCGCTTCAGCATATCGCGCGTGCGATTCATCCGCTCCTCGAACCACGCGGCGGAGTCCGGCGTGATCAGGGCCGAGTGCGGTGTGGAAAGGGCGGCGCCCGTGACCGGCGCGTCCTCCTCGATGGTTCCGGGATCCTCCACCTCGTGGCGCCGCAACTCCCCGTACCGCGCTTCGGCGTCGAGCAGCGCCCGCAGCACGGCGGGGCGGACCTCCGGCATGACGCCGCGGGCGAACGCGGCGGCCATGAGTTCCCCCGCCACGCGCACCTGATCGTCGGACTGCACGGCCCGGGGCAGGGTCAGCAGGGCGGCGGCGGCCTCCAGATTGGCCTTTTCCGCCGCGCCATTCTTCAACTGATCGACTGCGAACCAGGCTGCGCCGTTGTTCCGCCGGCTTTGCTGGATGATCTGCCCCGCCAGTTTCAGCGCCTCGGAATCCAGCGCCGGGTCGTTGAGATGGCGTGCGGCGCTGTTGATGGCCAGCAGGCGCAGAGGCGTCCAATCGGGGGGCGCCGCCGCGGCCGGCTGGACGGAAAACGGGTTTTTCACCAGTGGAAGCCCGTTGTTTCCCGCCTTCACGCGGGTCAGGTACGCGGCGGCGGCGGATAGCCGCTGCTTCAGCACCACAGCGTTGATGGGAGGCGCGGGGTGATGGAAACGGTCCAGTTCGGTGATTGTCCCGCCGTCTGCTCCATCGCCGCCGCCGTCAATCCAGGTGCGGGCGCGGAAGACGCCAAACCGCAGGCTGCGGTCGTTCCAGCAGTCCGCCGGGGGGGTGTATGCGGTCAGTTCCTTGCACAACAGGGCCGCCACCGCGGAGCCGGGGTAGAGGTTCCGCATGGGGGCCAGCGAAGGCAGCACCGAACGGTTGATGAATGGAAATTCCCGGCCTTTTTCGCGGGAGTACCAGCGTTGCAATTCCAGCCCCTGTTCGCCCGGAATCAGCCATTCGTTGACCAGTTCTTCGTCCGGCTCGTCCAGGTGTGTGATCGGGGAAAAGAAATGCAACTCGATGCGAGCCGTCTTGAGCAGTCCGGGCAGGGCTATATCGCCGGTATAGCCGTCGCGGATGCGTTCAACCGCCTGCAGCGCCGCCGAGCGCATATCCGGGCCGGCCCCCAGCCGGAAAATGATCTGCCTGCCGTCGCGGCGAATCACCAGCCCCGCCATGGATTGCCAGGGCTTGCGCCAGAGCGGGTCGAGGCCGCTGGTGTCCGGAGCGCCGGCGCCCGCCAGTTCCGCGCGGATGGCCGCGAACATCAGTTTCAGCGCGGCGGGGGTTGGATCGGGCGGCTGTTCCTGCCGGGTGATCAGCACAAATCGCCGGGAAACCGCCGAGGCATGGAAATGGCTCAGGCGGGTGTTACTGGTCAGCGCCGCGCCCAGGCTGGCTTTTGTCCAGGGCAGCTTGCGGTCGAGCAGCAGGTGGCGGATTTTCCGCTGACGCAGGGCGTTCAGCAGATCGTCTTCGCTGACGCCGGACATCAGCTTCCACAAATCCGGTTCGTTCTCCGGCTTGCACAGCGCGCCCGCGGGAAATTCCCACGCGGCGGGAATGGCGCTGGCGTCTTCCCCCAACGCCAGCAGGCTGACGCGGGCGATGGACAACGCTTCCTTCATCGGCTGGGGATTGTAAGGCGGGGAATCGGGCTGACACCCCGCCAGGGCGAAGGCCATCAATCCGGGCGCGATGGAGAGAAACGCCCGCGCCAGCTTCCAGACATGAAATGGACGAGGCGCCATCGCGCGGCAACATATCCGCCGCCATGCAGCGCGACAAGCCGGGGCGGAGCGTCCGGCGGCTTTGGCATGGCCTTTGGCGCGTGATAATTTGGGGCGGATTTCCATTGAGGAGGATGTTGCAATGTCGGAAGTGCGCGTCAATCAGGCCCATAACCTGCCCGTGGACCAGGCCGTTGAGAAGCTCAAGGATTTCGAGGACATGGTCTCGAAGTACGGCGTGAAGCTGGTCTGGAATGGCCACCGCGCCGAACTCAAGGGCACGGGCGTGTCCGGCGGGGTGGAGGTCGGCCCCAACAACGTCAGCGTGCTGATCAAGCTGGGTTTGCTGGCCAGGGCGGCGGGCGTTGATCCCTCGCGGCTGGAGGCGTCCATCCGCAAACGCCTGACCGCCGCCTTCGGCGGGTAGGGAAGAAGCGGATCACGGGCCGGAGGCTCCATCCGCGATTGGGTGGGGGATAATCATGCCTGTGAATCTGGAAAATGCGACACGCTCCCTGGCGGTTCCGGTCCGGAACTCGCCGTGCAGGGAGGCGCGCCCATTGACCGCGATGCAACTGGCCGGATGGATTGATGCATGTTCCGCCTCCGGTTTGCCCATGGGGTGGATATGGCGGATTTCGTCACTTCTCTCCGCATATGCAGCGGGAAAACCGCGGGCCCGCGAAGTGATCCAGCCTGCCGCGGGCGCGTGAGATAACCTCCATTCCGCACAAAATTGCGGACACGGAATCGCCCACTGTCAAAATCCCCCTGTGGCCAGGATCACGTGCGCAGGCGGGGCCGCCGCACGTCCCGTTGATTTTTCTTGTCAAATCAAATGATTGGCCTGGTGTGATCGCAGCCACGGCGCGCTGGCACGATTCTGGCAAGCTTCCCCTGTGAACAGATTGACGGAGTGAACCATGCCCAACACCAGCTTCGCACGCACCGCTATCAACGCGCTGCTAGTCGGTATCGGAGCCTTCTACGGACTGATTGTCCTCAACGAGTTTTTGCGATAACGGCCTTCCCGTCAGGCCGCGGGAGCGGTTGACGGGGCATGATGGTTCGTCCGCAATGGCAGGCAGTCCGGTGAGGGGCTGGACTCCTGCCGGCGCGGCTGAATGCGGCCTCTCCCCCGGCGGCGCGACCGGCCGTCATTCATCCCAATGACCGGTTATTGCTGACCCAACCGCACCCAGCGGGCCGACTGGATTTTCCACTTGTCATCCTCCCGCGTCACCTTGGTGACAAAGGTGATTTTGTCCGCGCTGGTGGGGATGATTTCCGTCTCCCGGCCCGCGAACGCATACGCCTCGAATGAAAGGTCCGCATTGTTGTTATCAACCATCCTGACTTCGACGTTTTTGGTGACAATCGCGATATTCTGGAAGCGCAGCAGCGCCCCCGCCAGCAGTTGTTTCACATCCTTGCGGCTGTGTCCCTGAACATCGCGGTAGGTCTCCGCGATAAATTCCATGACTCCGGATACATCGCGTTCGCGCGCGGCGTTGATCGCCTGGGTCAGGGTGTTTTTGATCTCCTGCTCGGGGGTGATTTCCCCGCTCTTGCAGGACTTGCAGGAAGCCGCCAGAGGGAGCAAAAACACCAGGCCCCACATCAGGAAATGCCGCCGGGTGATGGGAATCATGCAGGTGTCTCCAGCCAAGGGATGATCGGGTGAGCAGCCAGTTCACGCCAGCCGAGGTTTTGACAGGCGTTTTCCGCATGAGCGGGGTCAAGGGCGCCAATGTCTGGGTATGGGATTTCCAATGGGGCTGCGTGCTGATTGATTCGGGCGTACCCAGACAGCAAAGCGCGATTCTCGCCAACCTGCAAGCCATGGGCCGCACGCCGGATCACGTCAAGGCGATGTGTTGCACGCACCGTCACCTGGACCACTGCGGCTCCTTCGCGGCGCTGCAACAGGTGGTGCGCGCGCCGCTCATCGCCCATTCCTGGGACGCCCCCGCCATTGAAGGCCGGGAGCCCCTGACCAGCGCCGCGCCCGGGAATCCGCTGAAGGAACTGGTGGACTCGCTCATCCGCTTCAGCGACAACACAGTGTTTGGATATGTCCCCGCACGCGTGGACGCGCCGGTCCACGGCGGCGAACGCCTGCCGGACACCCACGAACTGGAGGTCATTCATTGTCCGGGCCATACGCCCGGCTCCGTATGTTATTTCCAGCGGGCGCGCGGCGTCCTTTTCGCGGGGGACGTGCTGTCGCAGCGGCACGGACGATTGAGGCCGCCCCGTTCCATCTTCACCATGAACAGGGAGCAGGCGCTGGAATCATTGCGCCCGCTGGCGGAATTGCCGATCACCGCCGTGTTGACGGCCCATGGCGGCCCGGTGGCGGAGCATCCCGCGCGCCAAATCGCCGCCATCCTCCGGGAGGGTTAGCCGGAAGCGGACCCATTCCGGGTTGTCCCAAAGCCCAACCGGTTCAATTGCGCGACGCGGCGGAATCGGGTGTTTGAATGGCCGGGATCAGGCCGCCAGCGATTGGGCGGCGTTGGCGATGGCGAGGAAGGAATCGGCAGTCAGGCTCGCTCCGCCCACCAGCGCGCCATCCACGTCAGTCTGGGACAGCAACTCGCGGGCGTTATCCGGTTTCACGCTGCCGCCATACAGGATGCGCGCCGCATCGGCCGGCGCGGCGCCCCATATCCGGCTCAATTCGTTCCGGATGGCGGCGTGAACTTCCTGCGCCTGTGTGGGGGCGGCGTTGCGGCCCGTGCCAATCGCCCACACGGGCTCATAGGCGATGACCACGCCGGCGTCTCCCGCCACGCCGTCCAGTCCTTCGCGCAACTGGCCCAGCACGATGTCGAGGGTTTTTCCAGCGTCCCGCTCCGCCAGGGTTTCTCCAATGCACACGATGGGAACCAGCCCCGCCGCCAGCGCGGCTTTGGTCTTCCGGTTCACGCCTGAATTGGTCTCGGCGAAATACTGGCGGCGTTCCGAATGGCCGATAATGACCATGGAGCATCCCGCCGCCCTGAGCATGGGCGCGGATACTTCTCCGGTGAAAGCGCCCTGGGTTTCCCAATGGCAGTTCTGAGCCGCCACGCCGATGGCGGATCCCGCAAGGGCGTCCGCCACCGCGCCAATGGAGACAAACACCGGCGCCACGGCCAGTTCGACGGCGCCCAATCCGCGCGCGCCATCGGCGACGCCGCGCGCCAGCGCCCGCGATTCCGCCGGAGTCTTGTACATCTTCCAGTTGCCCGCGATCAGCGGTTTTCTTGTGGAGGGCTTCATTCGGTATCCAGCGCCTTGACGCCCGGCAGCACCAGGCCTTCCGCCATTTCCAGCGAGGCGCCGCCGCCGGTGGAGATATGGGTGATCTGATCCGCCACTCCCGCCAGGTTGACCGCCGCGACCGAGTCGCCGCCGCCGGCAATGCTGACCGCCTTGCTATTGGCGATCGCGCGCGCCAGCGCGATGGTTCCGGCGGCGTATTCGGTGATCTCGAACAGGCCCACCGGTCCGTTCCAGAAGATGCATCCGGCGTTCTCCAGCGCGCTGATAAAGAGTTTGCGGGTTTCCGGGCCGATATCCAGCGCCATTTCGGCGTCGCTGAATTCGCCGTTGCGCACCACCCAGTTGGGCTGGCTGTGCTCCGGCTTTTCCGCGACCACGTGATCCACCGGCAACAGGATTTTTTTCTTGAGTTGGAACGCCTCGGCCAGGATCTGGCGGGCGATGGTCAGGGCGTCTTCCTCATACCGCGAGGCGCCCAGGTTTTCGCGCTGGGCCTTGAGGAAGGTCAGCCCCATGACGCCGCCCACGCACAACACATCGGCGGAGTGCAGCAGGTTGCGGATCACGCCGATTTTGTCCGATACCTTGGCGCCGCCCAGGATCACCACGAAAGGGTGGGGCGGATTGCGCAGCACCCCGCCCAGGTATTCCACCTCGCGCAGCATCAGGAAGCCCGCGGCCTTTTCCTTGACCAGGCCCACCATCCCCTCGGTGGAGGCGTGGGCGCGGTGGGCTGTGCCGAAGGCGTCATTCACGTAGACGTCGCAGAGGTCGGCCAGTTGCTGGGCGAAGCGCGGATGGTTCTTTTCCTCTTCCGGGTGGAAGCGCAGGTTCTCCAGCAGCAGAACCTGGCCGGAAGCAAGCCCCGAGACCGCGCGGGTGACGTCCGGTCCCACGCAGTCCGCCGCGAATTGCACCGGGCGTTCCAGCAATGACTCCAGCCGTTTGGCCACCGGGGCCAGCGAGTATTTGGGTTCCGGTCCGCCCTTGGGACGCCCCAGGTGGGAGGCGAGGATCACCTTCGCTCCCTTGTCCAGCGCGTAACGGATGGTGGGCAGGGCGGCGCGGATGCGGGTGTCGTCGGTGACCATGCCCTTTTCCAGCGGCACGTTGAAGTCCACCCGGATGAATACCCGCTTGCCGTTCAGTTCCAGTTGCTCGATGGATTTGATGGCCATGGCGAAGTCCCGGAAAGAATCACACGCGGCGGGCCAGTTTGAGCATCTGATGGGTGAAGCCCCATTCGTTGTCATACCAGGACAGCACCTTGACCAGTTTGCCGCCCATGACGTTGGTGCTCAGGCCATCCACATTGCTGGGAACCGGGTGGTGGTTGAAGTCGGAGGACACCAGCGGCTCCTCGTAAAAGTCGAGAATGCCCTTGAGGGCGCCCTGGGAGGCTTCCTTGAAGGCAGCGTTGACTTCTTCGATGGTGACGGTCTTTTCCACTTCCGCCACCAGGTCCACCAGCGACACATTGGCGGTGGGAACGCGCACGGCGATGCCGTCCATTTTGCCCTTGAGGGCGGGCAGCACGAGACCAACGGCCTTCGCGGCGCCGGTGGTGGTGGGAATCATGTTCTGGGCGGCGGCGCGGGCGCGGCGCGGATCTTCGTGTTGCAGGTCGAGAATGCGCTGATCATTGGTGTACGAATGCACCGTGGTCATGAATCCCTTGAGAATATTGAACTTCTCCAGCAGCACCTTGGCGACCGGGGCCAGGCAATTGGTGGTGCAGGAAGCATTGGACACCACATGATGTTCCGCGAGGTTGTAGTTTTCATCGTTGATGCCGACCACGAAGGTGGGAACATCCTTGTCCTTCGCGGGGGCGCTGATGATGACCTTGCGGGCGCCGGCCTGCAGGTGCGCCGAGGCTTTTTCGCGCGAGGTGAAGCGGCCCGTGCATTCCAGGATCACATCCACGCCCAGTTCCTTCCAGGGCAGTTTGGATGGATCGGTCTCGGCGCAGATGCGCACGGTTTTGCCGTTGACCAGCAGGTGATTGTCCTTCAACTCCACGGAGCCAGGGAAACGGCCATGCACCGAATCGTATTTCAGCAGGTAAGCGTTGATCTCCGGTTTGGCGATGTCATTGACGGCGACTACTTCCAGATCGTTTGACTCCGCGGCGGCGCGCAGCGCGCAGCGTCCGATACGTCCGAATCCATTGATGGCGATACGCTTGGCCATGATGCAACTCCTGAAATAATGAGGATAATCGTTGAAAACAGACCGCCAGACGGCGGTCCATTATGCCACTGGCTCCGGCCGGGCGGCTGTGACTTAACTCAAACCGTGCGTTATCTCAATGCGGGCTCCGCCGGACGATCCTGACCCCGCCGCGCGTGTTTCAGGCCGGGAACCGTCTTCCCCGGGCTCCTAGCGCGGGGGCTGCGGCTGTCCCCTCCGCGGGGCGAGCGGCGCCTGGCGCGCCACCCCCGGTGGAGAAATGTTTCACGTGAAACATTGTTCAGTAAGCCGGGCGATGCGAGGAATCCCCGGCGCGGGAACGGATTTTTGCGCGCCCGGAAACCGGAAGGAGCCGGAAAAATGGCTTATTTTCCGGGTAGTTTCTCCACCAGAACGCCCGCATACACCCGCCCCCCGGAATCCCAGGCGAGGGTTTTGCCGTCGGGCGAAATGGCCGGACGCATCTCCAGTTCCCTGGGGGTATTGGTGATGCGCAGCCGTCCAAAGCGGTTGATGTCGAAAAGGTATAGATCGGACGCCAGTATATTGTGGCCGTCATCGTCGGAAACATCGAAGATGACGCGGCTGCTGTCCGGCGTCCAGACGCCATTGGAGCCTTTGCCCAACCCCATGCGCGCGCCGGTTTCGATATGGTAGACATGAAGGCCGGTGGCCAGACCATTGAACAGGATTTTTTTGCCGTCCGGAGAAAACACCGGAGCAAAATAGCGGTCTTCCCCCTGGGTGATGCGTTTGGTCTGGCCATCCCGGGTGGTGACAAATACCGCGTCGTCAATGGTTTTCACCCGCACGCCGGAGGGGTGGACCTCTTCGTCGGCGGTGAAGCTGGTGCGGGTCCGTCCGCCGGTCAGGCTGGCCTCCATGACGACAGGTTGGTTGCCCAGGGTGGTGCTGTAGAACACCTTCATGCCGTCCGCCGAGAAACGCGGACGGTATCCCGCGCGAAAATCCCCCGTCAGTTCACGAAGGGCGCCGCCCTTTGCGGGCACGAGAAACAGCCCCGTGTACTGATCCTGAGTCACCGCCAGTTCCAGGCCGTTGGGCGACCAGACAGGGCCCATGAAGGATTTTCCTTCCGGCGTCAGCGGGCGGATGTTTTTCAACTCAAATACCGGTTTCGCCGCGGGGCTTTGTGCGCCCGCTGCGGCGCCGGAAATGGTGAACACAATGACAAGGGCGGTGGGCAAACGCATGGGGCGCTCCTGTGATGACCGCTGGATTGTAGGTGCAGGGCCAAGTGATGGTCAACAGGTCCCGCGTGGAACCCAGGCGTCAAGCGGCCCGCGCTTCCCGGTGAGCCTGTTCAGAACCCGTTTTTGAGGGCCGGGAAAGGGAAACCCGGCTGAACCAGTCACATCCAATGCTTGACAAGTCCGAAAGCTTGGTTACTATCAATCATAAGCTGACGATCCGCGTTGGGATGAATGGATGCTCTCCGATCCCCCATCAATCGGTTCATGTTGGCGGATTCACAAACAACTGAGTGAAACTGATCTGACCGCTTTGTCAGAGTTTCGTTTTCCCACCTGAAGGCCGTTTCTTACGTCCTACACACCACAAGGCGAACTGCACCCATGCGACGCAAACCCGTATCCGCTCCCGCCCCGGCTCCCGAAATCACTGACGAATCCCCCGTGCCCCCCGAACTGGAGGCGCCCGCCCCGGAAGAAAAACCGCGCCGGGCGGCCCGCGCCAAGCCCGTCGAGATCGAGGAAGAGGAGGAATATGTCCCCCCCGCCCCGGCCGATGGCGGGAATATCCTGAATCTCAAAGACCTCAAGCACATGAAGATCGCCGACCTGATGCGGAAGGCGAGAGACATGGGCATCGAAAACGCCTCCAGTTTGCGCCGCCAGGAACTGATCTTCGGCATGCTGGAAAAGCAGACCGAACAGCATGGCGTCATCTATGGCGAAGGCGTGCTGGAGATTCTGACCGACGGTTTCGGCTTCCTGCGCGCGCCGGACTACAACTACCTGCCCGGCCCCGACGATATTTACGTCAGCCCGTCGCAGATTCGCCGGTTCAACCTGCGCACCGGCGATACGGTTTCCGGGCAGATCCGTCCTCCGAAGGAGTCGGAGCGCTACTTCGCCATGCTCAAGGTGGAGAAGGTCAATTACGAAGATCCGGATGTCGCCCGCGAGAAGATTCTGTTCGACAACCTCACGCCGCTGTATCCGCAGGAAAGGCTGCGTCTGGAATATGATCCCAAGAACTTCACCACCCGCATCATTGATTTGCTGACGCCCATCGGCAAGGGACAGCGCTGTCTGATCGTCGCGCCGCCGCGCACCGGCAAAACCGTGATGTTGCAGAACATCGCCAACGCCATCAGCCACAACCATCCGGAGATTTTCCTGATTGTTCTGCTGATTGACGAGCGCCCGGAAGAAGTCACGGACATGGAGCGCAACGTGAAAGGCGAGGTCATCAGCTCCACCTTTGACGAGCCGGCCAGCCGCCACGTGGCGGTGGCGGAAATGGTCATTGAAAAGGCCAAGCGGCTGGTCGAGCACAAGCGCGATGTCGTGATTCTGCTCGACTCCATCACCCGCCTGGCGCGCGCCTACAACACGGTTGTTCCGCCGTCCGGCAAGATTCTTTCCGGCGGCGTGGACTCCAACGCGCTGCACAAGCCCAAGCGCTTCTTCGGCGCCGCGCGCAATATCGAGGAGGGCGGCAGCCTCACCATCATCGCCACCTCGCTGATTGATACCGGATCGCGCATGGACGAAGTGATCTTCGAGGAGTTCAAGGGCACCGGCAATTCGGAAATGCACCTTGATCGCAAACTCATGGAGAAGCGCATCTTCCCGTGTTTGGATGTGAATAAGTCCGGCACCCGCAAGGAAGAACTGCTGCTCGACGAGACCGTGCTCAACCGCATGTGGATTCTGCGCCAGCTTCTCCATCCGCTGAACGCCGTGGATACGATGGAGTTCATGCTGGAGAAGCTGAAACGCAATACCACCAACGCCGACTTCATCAAATCCATGTCCGCGTAACCGGAGCGCCGTATGTCCAGTCCGCGCGTGCTGGTGGAGAACGTCCGCCAGGTTATTTCCGGCAAGGATGATGTCATTGAACTGGCGGTGATCGCCCTGCTGGGGGGCGGCCACCTCCTCATCGAGGACGTGCCGGGCGTTGGCAAATCCACCCTGGCCCTGGCGCTGGCCCGCAGTGTGGACGTGCCGTTCCGCCGCATCCAGTTCACCAGCGACCTGTTGCCGTCGGATATCACCGGCGTCATGGTCTTTGACCAGACCGCCAACGCCTTCAGCTTCAAGCCGGGTCCCATCTTCGCGGGCATCGTGCTGGGCGATGAAATCAACCGCACCACCCCGAAAACCCAGAGCGCCCTGCTGGAGGCCATGGCCGACGGCAAGGTCTCGCTGGATAATCATACCTACGCGCTGCCGCGGCCCTTCATGGTGATCGCGACCCAGAATCCATACGAATTTTACGGCACCTATCCGCTGCCCGAGTCGCAGATGGATCGCTTCCTCTTCCGGATTTCCATGGGCTATCCCGATGAGCGCGCGGAACGGAATATCCTGGCGGGAGAAAATCCGCAGCGCCGGCTGGAGAAACTGCAGCCCGTCATGACCGCGGAACAGGTCGTGGCCGCGCAGACGGAGGTGGACAAAATCCATGTCGCCCCGCCGGTGCTGGATTATATCATCGCCATCGCCCGCCAGACCCGCGAATCCAGCCTGCTGGAGTTGGGCCTTTCCACCCGCGGGACGCTGGCGCTCAAAAAAGCGGCGCAGTCGCGCGCGTACCTCAAGGGACGGAATTATTGCACGCCGGACGATGTGAAGAGCATGGCGGTTCCGGCGTTGTCCCACCGTGTGCTGGCCTCGCAGCAGCGGAATGGCGGCGGGGGCCGCCGGGACTTGGAAGCGGCGATCGCCGAACTGGTGGAATCCGTGCCCGCGCCGGTATGAACGTCCCGGCCCCGGATGCGTTTCATCTCCCGGGGCCGCGGCCGGCTCTTCGCAATCCCCGCGCAAGTCTTGTGCTGGGCGTGCTTTTGCTCGTCTCCATTCCGGTCTTCGCCGCCGCGCGAAAATCCGCCGTTCCGGAAGCCGGCGCCGCGCTGGGCCTGTTTGCTTCCGATCCCGCTTATGACTACTCGGAGATGATCCGGGAGATTGAAAGCCACGGCTTCGATGAAGTCACCCTGGTGGTCCGTTATTGCATGAATGAGGGACGTCACATCCGGGCATGTCCGGGAACTCCGGATGAAAAAGCCATCCGGAAATGGGCGCGGGAAATCCGGCGCCGAGGCATGGCGGTGACGCTGTTTCCCCTGCTGGTTCTGGAAGACGGAACGGGGCGGCCTTCCTGGCGCGGCGGCCTCAAACCGGAACGTCCGGAGGAGTTCTGGACCCGATACACCCATCATCTTTCCCGGATGGCCGGCCTGGCCCGGGGCGTCCGCGCCCGGGCGCTGATCATTGGCAGCGAAATGGTTTCGCTGGAAGGCGCCGCTGGACAGTGGCGAAGCGCCGCCAGGCTGGTCCGGCGCCGGTTCGCGGGCGAACTTATCTATTCCGCCAACTGGGATCATGTGGAGCCCATTGAGTTTTGGGACGCCATGGATGTGCTGGGGGTCTCGGCCTATTTTCCGCTGGCGGAGCAGGGGGACGCACCCTCCCTGGAGCGCTTGACCGGAAGGTGGCGGACCATTTTCCGGCGGCTGGAACATCAGGCGGCGGCGGCGGGAAAACCCCTGGAGATTACCGAAACCGGTTGCCCCGCGCGCGCCAACGGATTGTGGAAGCCCTGGGCGGAAGATCATGCGGCGGCGGTGGATTTGTCCGTTCAGCACGCTTGCTTGGAGTCGTTGTTCGCGGCGTTGCCTGACGCAGCCGGCGTCCGCCGGGTGACCCTGTGGAACTGGTTTGGCGCGGGCGGCGTGGGCGATGGCGGGTATACGCCGCGTGGAAAAGCCGTGATGGAGGTGATCAGGCGGGGTCTGCTGAACCTGAAGCGAATCCGCGAAGCGCGTGCGCCGTTGAAAGCCGGAAAGCCGGTTCAGCCCGCTCCGTAGGACGCGCCGGCGGCGTATGTCACGTAGTAGAAAATCAGCGGACCGCAGTAGAGCAGGGCGTCAATGCGATCCAGCATGCCGCCGTGGCCGGGCATGATGCCGCCCGAGTCCTTGACCGAACAGGCGCGTTTGAACAGGCTTTCAATCAGGTCGCCCGCCTGCCCAATCGCCGACGCCAGCACGGCCATGACCAGCAGGTGGATGACCGGCAAGGAGGGCATGAAGAAATACCAGAACCCCAGGCTGCACAACGTGGCGAAGGCGAGTCCGCCGAAGGCGCCTTCCCAGGTCTTGTTGGGGCTGACCTCCGGATAGAGCTTGTGTTTTCCAATCGCCTTGCCGGTGAAATACGCCCCGGTATCGGTTCCCCAGGACGCGGCGAAGGCGAACATGACCAGGCCAAAACCGATGTTCTCGCCGTTGAACTCCAGTTGCCGCATCTGGTGCAGCCGCGACAGCATGAAAGAGGTATAGAACGCCCCGTAGAACAGCAAACCCAGCTTTTCCGGCGCGCGCGCGATGGGTTGGGGACGCATCAGCACGGTGAGCGACACCCCGGCGAAGAGCAGGAACAGCACCAGCATTTGCGCGGGCTCGCCATCGCGCATCAGATAGAAAGCCGCCGACGCCAGCGCGGTCGCGGCCATGCCCACGCCGCGCCAGAAGGCCGCATCCCCGTCCTGGAAGACGATGCGGAAAAACTCGAATGACACCAGCATCGTCACCAAAACGGCGAGTCCGCCGAAATACCATCCGCCCTGCCACAACAGCCAGATGGCGATGGGCAATATGGCGAGCGCGGAAACGATGCGCTTGAGCAACATCCGGTCAGGAAGATGGAGCCGCGTCAGACTTCCATCAATTCGGCCTGTTTTTTCTTGAACAGATCATCGAGTTTTTTGGTGTACTCGTCGAGGACCTTCTGCACCCTCTCGGTATCGCGCTTGAGGTCGTCCTCCGTCATGGCGCCGTCCTTCTGGAGCTTCTTGAGGTCTTCGTTGATGTCGCGGCGCGCATTTCGCATGGCCACCTTGCAGTCTTCCTCGGCTTTCTTGAGTTGCTTGACCAGGTCTTTGCGGCGGTCCTCGGTCATGGGAGGAATGACCAGCCGGATCTGTTCACCGTCGTTCACCGGTTGGATGCCCAGTTCGGATTTCTGCAGCGTCTTCTCGATATCCGCCAGCGCCGCCTTGTCCCACGGCTTGATGGTGATGGTGCGCGGATCGGCGATATGCAGGGCCGCCATCTGGTTCAGCGGAGTGGAGGTTCCATAGTAATCCACGCGGATGTGATCGAGCATGGCCGTGTTGGCGCGCCCCGTGCGGAACTTCCCGGACTCGCGTTTGAAGGCGTCTATCGCTTCATCCAGCCGGGTTTTGTATTTGTTGTGTTCCTGCTGTGACATGGCCTCTGCTCCTTGGGATTGTCCGTGTTGAAACGGGCAGGACCATAGCCAAAGTCCGCGCGGCTGGGCAAGCCGCAGGGGCCATCCGCCGCCGCGCCACGAAAATCTCCGGGTTGAAGCCGCGCAAAGTCTTTCATCCAGGCGCATGCTTGACACCCCGGCGGGCCCCGCGTTCTATCCGGCGGCATGAGCAGGATATCCGCCAACGCATGGTTCCGCGATCAGTGCGACGCCATCCGCGCCGCCGGGCTGGAGCGCCGCCTGCGCCGGGTCGCCGGCGCGCATGCCGCGGTCATGAGCCTGGATGGCCAGCGGGTGATCAACCTGTGCGGCAACGACTATCTCGGGCTGGCCAGCCATCCGCGGCTGGCGGAGGCCATGATCTCCGGCGCCCGTGAATCGGGTTCCGGCAGCGGTTCCAGCCGGTTGATCGCCGGCAACAACCGCCTGCACGAAATCCTGGAGCAGTCGCTGGCGGAATGGCAACAAGAAGACGCCTGCCTGCTCTTCAATTCCGGCTACCACGCCAATACGGGGATATTGCCGGCGCTGGCGCGCGAGGGGCATGTCATTTTTTCCGACGAACTGAACCACGCCAGCCTCGTGGATGGTTGCCGTCTCAGCCGCGCCCGCACGGTTGTCTACCGCCATGGCGACCTGGGCGACCTGGAG
Source organism: Myxococcota bacterium (assembly GCA_022072125.1). Classification (GTDB taxonomy): domain Bacteria; phylum Myxococcota; class JAJVIH01; order JAJVIH01; family JAJVIH01; genus JAJVIH01. The sequence continues at coordinate 82,986 of JAJVIH010000006.1, forward strand.
GACAGGATCAAGGCCAATCCGGCGGAGGTGCGCTGGTTGGCGACCGAATCCCTGTTCTCCATGGATGGCGACATCCCCAATCTGGCCGCTCTCGCGGAATTGTGCGTGCGCCACGGCGTTTGGCCCATTGTGGACGAGGCGCACGCCGTGGGCGCCATCGGTCCGGAAGGGCAGGGCGCCGCCGCCGAAGCCGGGGTTTCCGGCGCGTTTGTGGCGCGGGTGGGGACCATGGGCAAAGCCTTTGGGACCTTCGGCTCTTTTGTCTGCGGCGGCGCGGACCTGCGGGCGTTTCTGATCAATCGCGCGCGCACCTTCATTTTCACCACGGGCTTGCCGCCGCCGCTGATGAGCGCGTCGCTGGAGGCCCTGCGCATCATCCGGAGCGGGGAAGACCTGCGCCAGCGCCTGAAACGGAATATCCAGTGTTTTGCCCAGGCGTTGCGGGAACATGATTTGCCCGCGCCGGAACGTCCATCCCATATCATTCCGTTGATCGTCGGCGATCCAGGTCCCACGATGGAATTGTGTCAGCAATTGTTGCGCCGGGGGGTTTACGCCCAGGGCATCCGTCCGCCGACGGTGCCGGCGGGCAAATGCCGCATCCGGTTTTCCATTTCCGCCAGCCACGGCGAAGAGGACCTGATTTTCGCCGCCCGCCAGATCACCGCCGCCTGGAGGGAAAAGGACGGCGTCCGGGCTTTTTCCTGATCGCCGGCCCGCCGCGTTTCTCCGGACGGAGCGAGACCGGTTACTTTTTTGGCGGGATCATGTTTCCGCGGGTGAGCAGCAGCCGTTCGATGACCTGGCCATCGCGGATGGTGCGCTCGGCGATTTCCCGCGCGTCCGCTTCCGTGACGCCCCGGTACCAGACGCCTTCCGGATAGATCACCACGGTGACGCCGTTTTCACAGAAATCCAGGCAGCCCGACTTGTTGACCCGCACGGCGTCCAGCCCCAGCTTCGCGCAGGCGGATTTCAGCGCCGCGTGAACGCCCGCCGCCCCTTTCGCGGCGCAGGAACCGCGCGGATTCCCGGCGTCCCGTTCGTTGATGCAGACAAATGCGTGACGCTGGTACAGGGACATCTCAGCCTCCTATCTCGCTCATGGAAAAACGCGGCCGCCAGCCGCCCGCCGTCAGCGGATGATACGATACCTTGCCCTTCAGCGTCCGCTCCACCAGGCGGTCCAGTTCCTCCTGTCCGCCGGAATGGAGCAGCGGCGCCAGGTCCGCGCCATAGGGATCATACAGGCAGACGTAGAGGCGTCCCTGGGCGCTCAGGCGGATGCGGTTGCACCAGGCGCAAAACGGCTCGGTGTCGCTGCCGATGAAACCAATCCGTGCGCCGGTCTCCACAATGCGGAACTCGCGCGCGGGCGCCGCCAGATCATGGCCGTTCATGGGCTCCAGAGTGAAGCGTTCGCGGATTTTCGCCCGGAACTCGCGCACCGGAAGCAAATGTTCGCGATGGAAATCCCGCGCGCATCCGGTGTCCATCAGTTCGATGAACCGCACGGTCACCTGTTCGCGGCGGGCGAATTCACAGAAATCCATCAACTCGTCATCGTTCATTCCGCGCATGACCACCATATTGACCTTGATATGGCGGAATCCCGCGCCGCGGGCGGTGTGCAAGCCATCCAGCACGGCTTCCAGATCTCCGCCGGTCCATGCACGGAACCGTCCGGGCCGCAGGGAATCCACATGGATATTGAGTCTGCTCACCCCCGCCGCCAGCAGCGGTTCCGCGTGTTTGTTCAAGGTCAGCGCATTGGTGGTCAGCGCCACTTCCCGCACGCATTCCAACGAGCCAAGCCTTGCGGCGATGGTTTCAATTCCGGCCCGCAACAGCGGTTCTCCGCCAGTCAGCCGGATTTTCACCGGCCTCGACCGGCCAATGCTTTCCACCGCGCGGGCGATCTGTTCCGGAGACAGATAGCGGGTCTTTTCCGGCCACGGCGCCACCGAGCCCGGCAGGCAATAGGGACAGCGGAGTTGGCAGCGATCCGTCAACGACAATCGCAGGGAATACACAGGATGGGGCGCTGGGGCCAGCGGCTTCATGGGTGCAATTTATTCCCTGAATCCATGGAATCCAAGCAGACGGGAATGGCAGGAATCATCCCGCCGCAGGGGGGATATCCGGGGTGCTCTTCGCCGGCGCGCCGCATGGATTGGCGTCCGGGTTTGCGGGTTGGCGGCGGAAGGGGTTCAATCCCGTCCGGGTTGCGGAGTGGATGGCCGGAGCGTGGTCCCCGGGGCTTCATCCCACGGGAATTCTCCCCGGACAGAGGACAAACGGAACAAAAGATGAATGAAAGGAAGAACAGATGAACTGGACGCTTTTCCTGTCCACATTCACGGCCATATTCGTGGCGGAGATCGGCGACAAGACCCAGTTGGCCGCCATGACCCTGTCTGCTGGCGGCGCCTCCCGCTGGACGGTCTTCGCCGGAGCTTCCCTGGCGCTGGTGGCGACCACCGCCATGGCCGTGGCGGGAGGCGAACTCATCGGACGGATGATTCCACTGGTCTGGATTCGCCGCGGGGCGGGGGTGATTTTCATCGTGATGGGCGTGTTGTACCTGCTGTCTCCGGGCGAGCCTGGGGAGACCAACACTTCAGGGGCAGGGGAATCCTCGCCGGAAAACCGGGAGCCCGCTTGAACCGCCGCTGGGGCGCGGCGTATAAACCGGTATCGCTTTTGGCCGCCACAACAGGGAAGATGATGAAACATTTGTTGTTCCTGCCCGCCTTCGCATTGATGACCGCGGTATTGCCAGCCGCCATCGCCGCTGACGATCCAATGGTGGTCCGGTTTGGAACCCTGGCGCCCGACGGCACGCCGTGGGCGCGGCTCCTGCAGTCCTTCAAGAAGAAGGTTGAAACCGATTCCAAGGGCCGCATTCAGGTCAAACTCTATCTGAACGGCGTCCAGGGTGATGAAAAGGACATGCTCCGCAAGATTCGCGCGGGCCAACTCAACGCCGGCGGTTTTTCCACCAGCGGGCTGGCGGCGGTGGTTCCCGAACTGCAGGTGCTGGAATTGCCCTTCCTGTTCCGCAATGCGGAAGAAGCCGACTATATCATGGATCAGGTCATTCTGGAGGACATCCGCAAGCTGATGGAGGCCAAGGGTTTGTATCTATACTGCTGGGCGGAAAACGGCTGGTTGGATATCGGGGCGAAAACCGAGATTAACACCTTTGACGACCTCAAGAAGATCACTTTCGCCGCCCAGGATTCGGCGGTGCAACGGGGAATTTTCGAATCCATGGGGCTGACGCCCAAGGTGCTGCCGGTGCCGGATTTCTTCAGCGCCCTGAGCACCGGCAACGTCAATGGCTACACCACCACGCCCATCTTCGCTTTTGCGGCGCAGTGGTATACCCAGACCAAGCACTGGACAATCACCCGCCATTCGTTCCAGCCCGCCGGCGTGGTGTTCAGCCTCAAGGCCTGGCAGGATCTGGCCCCCGACCTCAAGAACCTGGTCGCCGGCTACCAGGGCGATCTGCAGAGTTCAGCCCGCAAGGACGTGCGCGGACTGGATGCGGCGCTGTTCAAGAATTTCATCAAGACGGGAGTCAAGGTGAAGAAGGCCGATCCGGAACTGCTCAAACGCATGTACAAGGAAACCCAGGGCGCCGCCGAGAAACTGATCAAGGACGGCGTGATTCCCCGGGCGTTGTATGACAAAATTCAGAACGCCCTGAAGGAACACCGCGCGAAGAAGTAATTTCAAACGCGCCGCCGCGTTTCCCCTGAATCACCGCCGCGCCGCAAGGGATTCAGGGGCTCGCCTGCCCGGGCTCTTGAGCGGATAGCCAATCCATCGCCCATTGCGGGCGATGCCAGACCTCTGTATCCATCCGCGTTTTCCGGCGGACGGCGGCCCGGCGTCATCCAGGGCTGAAAGAGGCTACCCGCCCGTGGCCGGGGTTTCCGCTCCGCCGCCCCCGGCGTCTTCATCGCCGAAGTCCACGTCGGGAGCCGATGGCAGTTCAAGCGGACCAGCGTCCAGATTCCGGTCCTCCTTGTAGCAGGCCCCGCGCGGATATTCCGGCGGCGCATCGGGTGGAACCTCCAGCGGCCCGCAGATTTCATCGGGCAGGCATTCCTTGTTGTCTGGAATGTCATCGAGGGGGTTGCAGACGCCCAGGCAATTCCCGCGTTTCACCGAACCGCGCGAGCGGATGCACACCAGCTTGGGAGCGCAGAACAGTTTGGAATTGGCGCCGGCTTCGCAGGCTTCGTAGCGTTTCTGGGCGCCAAAATCCTCCGGCACGCAGCCGAAGGTATTGTTGGACAACTCCTTGCAGAGGAATCCGGCGGCGGGGTTGCAGTTGGGGTCCTGTTTTCCCTGGCATTTGGCGTAGCATTGGCCGGCGGTGGAGTCGGGTTTTTCACGGATGCACAACGCATCGCTTTTGCAGATTCGCGAGATGCTGTCGCATTCCTCGCCAATGGCCGCCTGGGTGACAGGATAGCACGCGCCCTGAGTGGCGTTGATCGTCCGGCAGGCTTCGTTGCCGGCGCATCCGGAGGGGTTGGCGCCGGGCGCGCAGATCTTCCGGCAGGTTCCCGTGGCCGCTCCCGCCACGTCGCCGGTGCAAACCAGTCCGCTGTCGCATTCCGCCGTCGTCGGGCCGCAGGGATTCCCCAGCGCGGCCTTGGGCAAGGGTTTGGGCCGTTCCTTCACGATGCACAGGTTTCGTCCATCCGGCACCGCCATGCAGATTTCATTCTGGAAACAGTTGGGAAAAGCGGGGTCGCAGGTGGTGGTGCAGACGCTGACTCCGCCCTGAATGCCCGCGCAAATGAGGTTGGTTACGCAGTTGGGATTGGCCGGGTTGCATTCTTCTCCCCGCTGTTTGGGGGAATCGGCCGTTCCGCATCCGCTCAACCAGAGGATGGAGACAAACAGGCCGGAAACCTGTTTGAAAGCGGTCATTTTTCCGGCCACGGGATTGCTCGACTGCCTGAGAATTTTTGTCATACGGTTTCGCCAGACCATGGACCCCAAATCACGCACCCGCTTGCGCCGCACTTTCCGGCCAAGCGCGTTCCCCCAACCAAGAACCAGCGCCAGCGCTGGTTCACATCAAACACAACGGCGGCAAAAATTCAATGGACCGGAGCGGCTTGTATTGAGTTTGACGCCGTTCTTCGCGGAAATGAACGGGACAATTCCCCTTCAGAATTTACCATGACGCCCCTGACCCCTGGCGAAACGTCCCGCGCCTTCCATTGTCTCATTGCTGGCGATGGTCTTGAGGCCCAGCGCGAATTCCTCCCGCAGGGCGGCGGGCTCGTCCATTCCCCACTGGCGCAGGGCGCTCAGGCGGTCATTGCGCATGCAGGTTTGCGGGAAGGCGGCCAGTTGGCGGGCCAATTCCTTCGCCGCGTCCAGCGCCTGACCTTGGGGAACCAGCCGGTTGACAAGCCCCATGGCATGGGCCTCCGCCGCTTCCACCGGACGGCCGGTCAGGATCAAATCCATCGCCCGGGAGGCGCCGATCAGGCGCGGCAGGCGGACGGTTCCGCCGTCAATCAGGGGAACGCCGAAGCGGCGGCAGAAGACTCCAAATACCGCCGTTTCGTCCGCCACCCGCAGGTCGCACCAGCAGGCCAGTTCAAGTCCGCCCGCCACGGCGTGACCGCTGATGGCGGCGATCACAGGCTTGGACAGCGCCATGCGGGTGGGGCCCATGGGGCCATCGCCGTCGGGCTCCAACTGGTTGCCCTGGCCGGTGTGAAAGGCTTTGAGATCAGCTCCGGCGCAGAAGGTTCCACCGGCGCCGGTCAGGATCGCCACGCTCAGGTCTTCGCGGGCGTCAAATTCGCGGAAGGCTTCCGCCAGGGACTGGGCGGTGGAGCGATCCACCGCGTTGCGAACCTCCGGGCGGTTGATGGTCACCACCCGGAGGGAGTCAATATCCTCGATTGCGATCCGGGACTGATACACGGGGATCAGCTTCCGGAGACGCAACGTCCGTTGAAGCAGAACTGGAACTCCGGGCAAGTCACGGGCGCGGAATATTCACGGCAGACATCGCCGTCAAAGAATCCGCAGGTCTGCACTTGGTCCGTGCCGGTGCAGGCGGCCCCCAGGTTTGAACATTCGTGGCTGCAACCGGATGGGGAGGGGCAACCCAACGGCGCGACATGGACATCTCCGCTTCCGATATCGCCGCGGGTCCAGGCGATAACCGGACGTTTGCCCGGCGCCGACTTGAGAACACCTTCGATTCCAGCGGTTCCGGGGACGGAATTCAGCGACATGGGGCCCTGGACAATCGAACCATCGGGCGCCAGCCGGGCGATCCGGACGGTGAACAGCGTGTCTATCTCCTCGGTCCAGGTCAACAGCCAGGAATCGCCCGCCCATTCCACGGTGGGGGAACGGATGGCGTTGCCGTTGTTTTCAAAGATCACGTTGACGTGAGATCCCGTGCCATTGCTGAAACCGCGATGGAAGCCCAGCGAATAGGTTCCGGCCCTGTTCACCAGATAGGCGATTCCAAACTCCTTGCCATTCCACGCGATCGAGGACTCCATGGGGGTCGAGGAGGGGAAATTGTTAAAGTCCTGGAAGCTCGCCCGGTTTCCCGCCGCGGTGCGGGCGTCAAACCGGAAATAGTTGTCCACCCGGTACACAATGCCGAAAGCCCCTTCGCCCCACGCGATATCCGGCAGGGTGAAGGTGGTTGGCCCGCCCGCCAGGTAGGTTTCGCTGACCGCATAGGTGGAGCCGTTGATGACATAGAGGTAGGGATGCCCGTTTTCGATGGCCGCGATGCCCCAGTTGTACCCGGTCCAGGTGAGCGCGGGGTCCTGATATGGATTGACCGAACCCAGGTTCACGGTGGTGCTGAGCTGGGTCAGGTTGGGCTTGAACACGGCGAAGAGCACCTGCGGCGTGGCGCTGACTTCTTCCTGCCAGGCCAGACCGTATTCGCCGCGGCTGTTGGCGTGGAAGGAATGTCTGCGGATGGTCAACGGGTTGCCGGAGTTGACCAGCAGCTTCGGACTGCCGATGGGCGCCATGGTGTCCGCGTTCAGTTCCTGGGCCTTGATGTCGAAATTGGAGCCCGTGCTCTCCACCCACGCGACGGCGTACCGCCTGGTGACCGGGTTCCAGGTCAGGGAGGGTTTGTCCTGCTGATTCGACCCCGCCGCCACGATTGTGGCGGTTTGTGACGCGGAAAATTCCTGATCGCAGACGGCGTCCCTCATGCATTCAATCCGTTTCAGGAAAACGGTTTTGTAAGTGGTGATGGTGCGCGGAGCCATGCCTTGGGAGAGTCCCTGGAATCCGCCATCCGACAGCCCTTCATACAGCAGGAACATGCCCGCGGCGCCGCGGTGCAGCCAGGGCTCGCGCGCGCCGGGAAGAACCGAAAATTCGGTGTCCGTGGCCATCACGAAAGCCGGGTCCAGCGGAACCAGGTTCCTGTCGAACCGGACGTACTGGATATCCTCGGTGGAAAGGTTGTTTCCCTTTGTCCAGGCGACATACCATTCGCATCCATCCCAGGCCGCCACGGGGGTTTTGCGGTTGACATCGTCGCCGGTCGTGAACGGCGTTCCCACGGTATCTCCCAGGAGGGTCAGCCGCTGGGCGTACACCTTGAGGACGCCCGAACTGTCGTCATCAAACACCGCCAGCGCTTCGTTGCCAGACCAGCCGAGGCGAACGGATTTCACATTCACTCCGGAGGGAGAGATCAGGCTGTCCTTGACGACCTTGCCGTTCCGGCGGACCGCCGCGACGCGGGCGGTGAATTGTCCGCCGCTTTCCTTCAGGTAGGCGACCAGAATATGACCGCCGGCCAGAATGGCGTCGGGCTGGCGGACGCCCACGCCGCTGACGATTTCCACCGGCGGGCCA